>JAZRYG010000017.1:0-106622 GCA_045600605.1 Bacteroidales bacterium | reverse complement strand
GAATCACAACAATTGTACGGAACACAATTGTGGTTTCATTCCTGTCTCGTCCGCAGATATTCCAGTGTCATCCATTTGTCAATTGCTTTTTAGTAAATCGTTTATAATCAATGTTATGTTTTCATCGAACTCACGTTAATTTATTTTTTACAATTAAAAAAGCCGTGGAAAATTTGAAAATCCACGGCTTTGATTTTAAATCAATTCAACAACAATCACTTACTGACAATCTCCTCCGCTCTCTTCAGCGCGAAGTTGATGTGCGAGCAGACGTTCTCGGCGCCGAGTTTATTGATAACGCCGGCCTTGTCGAGAGTCTCCCTCACGTGGACATTGACACCCGAAAGCACCACCGTCATGCCGTTGCGTTTGCAGCCATCGCAAAGCAACTCAAGGTTGTGAATGCCGGTGCTGTCGATGAACGACACTTTTCTCATTCTGATGATACGGACTTTGTATTCTTTTCCGACGACCGCCTTGGCGATCTCATCGAATTTATTGGCGATTCCGAAGAAATACGGACCATCGATTTCATAGACTTCAACACCTTCAGGGATGATGAGTTTCTCCTCATGGACAGCCACGTCGATGTTGTCGCCCGGGTCTATTTCATTTGAGAATGAACGTATTACGGTAGCTTCGTTGGTGCGTTTCAGGAACAATGCTATTGACAGGACGAGTCCCACCTCGATGGCGACGGTGAGGTCGAAGATGACTGTCAGCAGGAACGTGATGAGCAGTACGGCGAAGTCGGCTTTCGGATTTTTGGCGAGCATTTTGAACGTGCGCCAGCCGCTCATGTTATACGACACCATGATAAGTACCGCGGCGAGGCATGGCATCGGGATGAGGCCGACAAGACGGCCTAACAGCAAGAGTATCAGCAGCAAAACGACCGCGTGTATGAGTCCGGCCACAGGCGTCTTGCCGCCGTTGTTGATGTTTGTCATCGTCCTCGCGATGGCGCCCGTCGCGGGGATGCCACCGAACAGCGGACTCGCGATATTGGCGATGCCTTGTGCGATAAGCTCCGTGTTTGAGTTATGTCTGTCACCGATGACACCGTCGGCGACCATCGCGGAAAGCAACGACTCAATGGCGCCGAGCAGGGCTATCGTGAACGCTGACGGGAACAGGTCGCGCATCATGCCAAGGAGATTCTTGCTGTCGTGAAGGTCGATTTCCGGAAGTCTCGGCGCCGGAATCGATGTCGGGAGTTCGTACAAGTCCCCGATGGTGGTGATTGTCGTCACGCCGCAGAAACTCTTCAGAACCCAAGCCACAAAAGTCATCACGATGATGGCGACGAGCGAGCCCGGTATCTTCTTCGAAATCTTTGAACTGTATCTGATAATCAACAGGCTGACGATGCCGATGCCGAACGCCCACCAGTTGACATGGGTCACATTCTGGAAATAGCAGATCCATTTGTCGATGAAGTTTGCGGGCACATTCTCGATTCCGAAGCCGAAGAGGTCGTTCATCTGGGTTGAGAAGATGGTGAGTGCGATGCCGCCGGTGAAGCCGACGACGACGGGATACGGCACGAATTTGATGACGTTCCCGAGTTTGAACACGCCTATCAGTATGAGGAGCACGCCGGCCATCATCGTGGCGATCATCAGTCCGCCGAGCCCATGTTGTTGGATTATTCCGTAGATGATGACGATGAAAGCGCCGGTAGGTCCGCCAATCTGCACCTTGCTGCCGCCGAGGAGCGAGATGATGAAACCGGCGATTATCGCCGTCACGAGGCCTTCCGTCGGACCTACGCCTGACGCGATACCAAATGCGATTGCGAGCGGCAAAGCCACAATGCCGACAATGATTCCAGCCATCGCATCAGCAGAAAACTGAGCCTTGCTGTAGCTTTTCAGACACGTAAAAAGTTTGGGTTGAAACACCATTTCCGATTAAATGATTAAGTGATTAAATCTCGAAATTTTAAAGGCGCAAAATTACACTTTTTTTGAATTGGATCAACAAAAAAGACGTCACAGAAGAAACAGATTTACCGCAATGATTATCAGTATTTTATATTAAAATAACAATTAAGCATTCGGCAAAGGACGGCTTCGCGGTGAAAATTTCATTTTGTTTTGCACTCCAAAGACGAATATATTTACATTTTTCCGGATTGTAAGTGAGTTTTGCAATAATCAATAAAATTGTTGTTTTTTCAATTAAAGAGGTGTCGGAATAATTCTGGAAAAATCTCAGATTTGTTGTCAG
This sequence comes from Bacteroidales bacterium, assembly GCA_045600605.1. Classification (GTDB taxonomy): domain Bacteria; phylum Bacteroidota; class Bacteroidia; order Bacteroidales; family F082; genus Limimorpha. Next base: position 104,390 of record JAZRYG010000017.1, on the reverse strand, counting down.
CTGTACTTAGAATTTCCGGCTTATGTTCGGCAAAAGCGGACAAGCCTCAAAACGATTCCGCAGACAGCAATCCTTGTTTTAATGGAAGTGACTCTGTGAGGGATTTCAATATACCAAAAGTTATCTGAGGATTTTATGTCTTAATCCTTGTTTTAATGGAAGTGACTCTGTGAGACTTTCAGAGACAGAATGCAGAGACAATGAGACGAAACGTCTTAATCCTTGTTTTAATGGAAGTGACTCTGTGAGAGAACAATAATCTTATCTATAGAAGGGATGAAGTTTTGTCTTAATCCTTGTTTTAATGGAAGTGACTCTGTGAGTCGGTATTATCAAGGTAAATATTACCATGGCTATCAAGAGTCTTAATCCTTGTTTTAATGGAAGTGACTCTGTGAGCCACCAGCGGCAGCGAAAAACACGGTATTATCGTTTGTCTTAATCCTTGTTTTAATGGAAGTGACTCTGTGAGGGGACAGGATTGATTTTGATAATATCCTATGTATTAGGGTCTTAATCCTTGTTTTAATGGAAGTGACTCTGTGAGGCAATACATTGACGCTAACGGCGAGATAAAAGAACGTCTTAATCCTTGTTTTAATGGAAGTGACTCTGTGAGTTAAGCACTCACGGAATTAAAGAACTAATTACCGTAGTGTCTTAATCCTTGTTTTAATGGAAGTGACTCTGTGAGATTTCGTCAGATTAACACAAATACAGCTATAATGGAAAGGTCTTAATCCTTGTTTTAATGGAAGTGACTCTGTGAGTTTAATGACTAAACAGCTGGCTCGTCGCTATAGTTGCGGTCTTAATCCTTGTTTTAATGGAAGTGACTCTGTGAGAGAAAAGGCCATCTGCGCCAATGTGAGTGTAAACTGGAAGTCTTAATCCTTGTTTTAATGGAAGTGACTCTGTGAGACACACACAAAAAATAAAAAAAATGGAGACTAAAAAAATGTCTTAATCCTTGTTTTAATGGAAGTGACTCTGTGAGCAATGGATTATTACAACAGCCGAGCACATGGTCTTTGTCTTAATCCTTGTTTTAATGGAAGTGACTCTGTGAGTGCGGTTAGAGTTAAACTGGAGTTCATCATAATAATGTCTTAATCCTTGTTTTAATGGAAGTGACTCTGTGAGATTTTGATCCTAATTTGCATACTTGTGATTTTATTTAAGTCTTAATCCTTGTTTTAATGGAAGTGACTCTGTGAGTATCTTGTGGAGCTTTTGATGAGTTTGTTTGGATTAGAGTCTTAATCCTTGTTTTAATGGAAGTGACTCTGTGAGCTTTTTTACAAAATCAAAGACGTACACTGTCGAGGAGAGTCTTAATCCTTGTTTTAATGGAAGTGACTCTGTGAGTAGGAGACAAAAAAATGAATACAACTGAAATCGTGATCAGTCTTAATCCTTGTTTTAATGGAAGTGACTCTGTGAGGGCTTAAATCTTAATTCTAACGACTTATTTTTGACTAAGTCTTAATCCTTGTTTTAATGGAAGTGACTCTGTGAGTTGACGAGATAATCGTCAAGAAGTAGCTATTAGAGCTGTCTTAATCCTTGTTTTAATGGAAGTGACTCTGTGAGCAGAGTTCTTATATAGTTTCAGTTACAGCTGAAATGTCTTAATCCTTGTTTTAATGGAAGTGACTCTGTGAGCGATTAATTAAATTGAACCATCAATCACGAACGATGTCTTAATCCTTGTTTTAATGGAAGTGACTCTGTGAGTTTATGCACAATTAAAAGGGAAAGGGCTTGTGAGATGAGTGTCTTAATCCTTGTTTTAATGGAAGTGACTCTGTGAGACGTGTTATACGTGTTTGGGTCAGAATTAAATCGAGCGTCTTAATCCTTGTTTTAATGGAAGTGACTCTGTGAGATTTTCGAGGTTCATTTGGTCGTCAAAATGCTTGGTGGTCTTAATCCTTGTTTTAATGGAAGTGACTCTGTGAGAAAGCTGGGTTTCGTCATAGTAACCAACATAAACGTGTCTTAATCCTTGTTTTAATGGAAGTGACTCTGTGAGGTGGCTCAAACCTATTCAGCCGCTCAGCTTTCGTTCCTGTCTTAATCCTTGTTTTAATGGAAGTGACTCTGTGAGGGCAAAATTTTCATCATATTACTGTTCAATAAATTAACATCCAAAACAACGCTTGAACCACCGCTTTTTCTCAAAAAAAAGGTACATCGTTTTGAACGCGCAAAAATAATCTATTTTCCAATATGTCAAAGAACAATTTAACTAAAACACCACAATTATTGTCCCGCACTCAAAAGAAAAGGGTGTTTCTGCTGTGTGTGATGACGTCAATGTCGATGTTCTGGCCTATGATTTTCATGGAACGCAGATACTCAGTCGTTATCGGCACCACCAGGATGCTGTCGTTGTTCTCGTACACGGCCTGCACCTCCGCCAGGTCATTCTTTATCTCGTTGAACTTCGACATCTCCAGGTCGGCCAGGAAAATCGACTTCTGTATGCGGGTGCATCCCTGCCGCTCCAGATACTTCACCACATACCGGCGAACCTTATTGCTTTCAATATCATACATCACAAAAAACAACATTCTTCCTATCCTTTTTTTATTGTTGTTGACCAATCCCAAAATATTTCTCGCACGCTCCTCCAACGGCAGCAATTCATCTGTCTCATCACCATTCAGCTCTCTGTTGGGAGCCGGTGAGCCTTCCAGCCCCGCCGCCGCTATCTTCTGCAATGCGTCAATGTAATCGTAAGCCTTCTTCCTCCGCCCCATGTCACAGTTGCATTACGTATCCGCCGATGATGTCGGCGCACAGGTCATTCAGCTCCGCGTTGGTGCCGCTGCGCGGCGACTTGACCACGCTGAAACCGCGCTTCCCGTAAAACAGATTCACCTCCGCCAGACGATGCCCCAGCTTCATGCGGATTTTCTTCCCGTAGTTTATGTTCAGTATCTCCGTCACCTGCACGCCCGTCTCCTCTATGTTTCTCTTCACATCCCCGATCACTTCGTTCAGCTGTTCGGGGACGTATGCCTCCGCCCGTTCCTTCGGGGTCGCGCGAAGCTTCAGCAGTTCCTTTATCTTCAATATTTCAGCGGCATCAGGGTCGGCATTCCTGGCTGCCCTCTCCTCCTGCTCCTGCCGTTTCTGCGTCTCCTTCATCTCCGCTTCAAGGCCGTGCTTCTGCGAGAACAGCTCCTGCGGGTTGTCGAAGGCCATGTATTGGTTCCAATCGACAGGCTGTGCATCAGGATTGTAATACACGTCAGGATCCATGCTGATGAAGCAGGCCCTGCTCACGTCGCATGTCTTCGCGTCAAGCACCTGTTCGAGGCCGTATTGCTGTGAGAACTGTTTCACGAACGACTTGTAAAACAGCGAATAAACACCCGCATCATAGCAGCGTTCCTTGAACTTGAAAAGCACCTTCAGTCCGTCTTCGCTTGGCGACAGGAAAGCCATCACCACCCTGCCGTCAGCCTGAATTTGCGTCCTGAGCTGCTTTATCACCATGCCCTTCGCTTCAATGTGGTCGATGTCCACGAAGAAATATTCCGTATAGGCGAAATTCTCGTTTTTGCGGAACGGCGGGTTGAATGAGCCGCACACCATATATGGCAGGCTGCGTTTCAACTGGGCGTAGCTTTTGACATCAACATCCCTGACGATGCGCAGCCGCCTGATAAGATTCTGAATCTCAGGTTTCGGGTTTCTAATGCTGTTACAGATGTATTCTAAAGACACCTTTTTGAGAGGTTCTGTAGTACTTGTAATGTTTGTCCCTGCGTGCAACATATCCTGTTCCTCCCCTATTCGTGTTTTTTGAATATCTGAGCCAATTTTTGAGCGTACAGCTGTATCTGGTAACTGCGGCTGCGCTCCACGCCCTGCTGTTCTATCACATCTTCCAGATAATCGTTCACCGACTGTATGAGCACACGTCGTCCCAGAGGCTCAAGCCAATACGAGCCATCCTCTTTCACCGAATAGTATTCATCTGTGATGACATCCTGTTTGACAAGACTATACACTACATAATCAATCCAAATCCGATAGATTTCAATCACATCGTACACCAGCACGGGGCGGTTGTAGTTGTCGCGGTGCATGATGCCCACGTAAGGGTCGATGCCCGCCTTGATGAGTGCGCCCTCGATTTTTCCGTAAAGGAGTCCGTAGCCATAATTCAGCAGTGCGTTCACGGGGTCTGTCGCGGGGTGCTGCGACCGCTGCTCGAAGCGCAGGTGTTCGGGTATATAGAGGTTGAGCATCTCGAAATATATTTTGGATGAGACGCCCTCCCATCCGCGCAGTGTGGCAGCAATGTCCGACACTATCTCCCCGTCAAGTCCGGCGATTTTGGTCCGGTAGTCTTCCAATCTGTTCACGGCCTTGTCAACCTGCCACGACTCAACGCCTTTTTCTGGTTTCATCATCAGGATCAGAGCCTGCTGGTTTTCGATTTTCCGGCGAATGACATCCTTGATCCAATCGACGGCGTCGTGTGAGAAAGAGAAATTGAGCTGTCCCCTGCGGATTGTCGAGATTGAGCCATATTTGGGGCTCCATATCCGTCCGACGGGGTTTCCGGAGCGGTCGGTGAAGATGACTTCAATTTCGTTTTCTATTGCCAGCAGCACCGCGTCGCTGGTGATCTGTGCGCCTTTGCTCAGCTGAATGGAAGTGATGCCGGCGACGGGGAGCCGCTGCTGTCCGTCCTTATAGGTGATCACGAAGCCCTCGTTATCGCGGTTGAGGGAGGTTCCGAAAGTGTTGAGGATGAGTTCCATAGCATTCGATTATTATATAATGAAGAAATCCTTGCAGACGTGCACCGTGTGTTTCGCACGTGTCAGCGCCGTGTAAAGCCATTGGTATTTGCTTTTCGTCGGGTTAAGCGTGATATTACGCGGCATTTGAATATATACCGAGTTCCACTCGCCGCCCTGAGCCTTATGGCAGGTCACGGCATAACCGTAATTACAACGCAGCGCGTTCAGATACGGGTCGTGTTGCATGGCCCAGTCAAATTCAAGTTTGTGCGATTTCTGTGTGATGCCCCTGCGTTTCATGCGCATGATGAAATCAAGGAACAGCCCTGACTGCTGACGGGCATCAAGATTGTTTTGCCGGCCAGTCAGTATGGTTTCGAGCAACAAGGTTGTGTATTCATTTCCCGTAAAAAGTTCCTTTACCTTAACCTTACGGAAGGCAAGTTCGGAAGCCACACCTTGAGGGTCTTTGATGCTTCTCATGATTTTTTCGCTTTCAGCTCCGACTTCCACGACCTCCACCATATCACCGTTCATGAGTCCAGTGGTGAACTGATTCTGCACCACCATCAGCAAATCGCCTTGATGTATTCTGCCCTCAAAGCCCAATGCCCTACGGATTTTCTCAGACATTTCCATACATCTGGCGTTGCTGTTGCAAATGAATATCGAGTCATTGTAGCCGTTGCGCCTGATAGCCTCCATATAGTCTTTTTCCATTTCAAGCAGATCGTTATGGATGACAATATCTTCAAATGCGCTGAATTGCAGGGCGGCGCCCCACATGCGCGACGGATATACCGATTCATTGTCGGGCGACCTGGCCCAAAGTTTACGTATTAAGGTGCCCGCCGCTATGATGGAATTGTCCTGCCGCATGATTTCGGTAAGTTGTCCTTCTTGTGCCGACAAGTCGAAAACATCGGCGAAATAACGAGGCGACAATGCAGGCGACGCGACATCATTGATTGGAGGCAGCTGACACGGGTCGCCGACAAAAATGAATTTCGATTCAGGCAGCGTGTCAAAGTCAAGCAACTCCTTCAGCAGCCTGCCTGAACCGAACATGGCCTGAACCACGGCATGAACCTCTGTGTCGGAAATCATCGAAGCCTCATCAACGATATAGACCATGCTCTTCCTGTCATCATTCGTAAGACGAGCCGGCTCAAAGACCAGAAACAACTGCCCTGTGGTATCGACTTTGGCATCAGCGACATCAATTTCCGATAAGTCCTTGTTAAAATCTTTATATTTGTATATCAGGCTGTGAATAGTCACGGCTTCGTGACAAGTATGGTTGGCAAGGACCTTGGCTGCCCTGCCGGTTGTTGAGAGCAACTTGAACTGCTGTCCGTGATTTCTCAAATCATCAATCAGGAATTTCATCATTGTGGTTTTTCCCGTACCGGCATAACCTTTAAGGACAAACACACGGTCGTCAGAGCGATAGATGAAATCCTGAATCTGTTTCAGAATCCGCTGCTGACTGATTGTCAATGTTATATCATTCTGTTCCATAATCAAACTGCACAAAAGAGACTAAAGATAATTTCTAAACCTCACGAATTGAAAAACAACATTCTTATGGTCATTATCTATTTCTTTCACAATGCGTTCTGTTGTCGAAGCGACGCACGTCACGCCTTTGTCGGTCAGGCTGTTCACCAGGGCGAAGGTGAGGGTCATCTCCCCCATCAGATGCACGGTAACGGTTTCACCGCCGGCCAGTTCCATTACCTTGTTGCAATACTCGTCGGCCAAAGCCGCGATATAGTTCTCGTCGCCATCAGGTGCGACAGCGGGGAAAGGCAGGTCGATGATTTCACCGAACCGACTGTTGGCGGCTTCGGTCTGATCCTTGCTCCATTTCGATGACGGATGGTTTGAAAGGTTGATAAGCATTTCTTCAATTATTTTAAGAGTTCAAAAATAGATTCAGAACCATTAATCATCTTTCTGTCAACAAGTTTTATGTTTGAAAGATTAGCCCTGTTGATGAAATCTTCCATTTCACGCATCCTGGTATTACGAGTACCTTTGTCTTTATTATCCGACCAATATTCATGCAAATCCGTCAATGTCAGGATTGTTGTTTGCGGAAACAGTCCGAACTTATTCTTCAACGAATCCGATTTGTAAATGGTTTCTCCGAGAATGTTATAAGGTCTATCCACTGGATTTCCATCCTTGCCAATGACAGTTTTATACGCGATAATTGAAGATTTGCATTCAATGGAATAAAATTTGCCCTCAAACATGAACATCACATCCATTTCATTTTTTGAATCAGTGTTTTTCAGATTGGCATCTTCCCCAAGCAACAGCCGCATGCTGTTCTTTTCCCTGCTGTTGCCGACTTCCTTGGAAATATTCGTTCCGATAAAAATTTCATCACCAGACAGGTTCAGTTCATCTTTGATTTTCAATCCGACATATTCCTCCAGCCATTCGCCCGAAAGATATTTCACTTCTTCCGCTGTCAGCTGATCATTTTGGAGAGGAAACTGGATTTCTTTCAGAAAAGATTCAACCTTGCACAATTCTTCCGTTTTCACTCCCTTGTCCTTATTCCGCTGGACATTGATAAATCTTATCGCATCGATATTCGCATGAATCCTTTCATACGAACTATAAAGTTCAACAATTGGTTTTGCAACATCTATAGAAAACATGGCAGGTTTGGGTTCCGAGAATGTAAATCCGTAGGCCGTCAGATAGTCAGCAACCGTCAACTTTTGTTCAAAAGCGAACACATTTTCAGTTCCTTTCGGGAATATGCGTATGTATTCATTATTCTTACCTGTCACATAATATATGTCCGCACCAATGCTTTTAAAGAATTCTTCCGCCACCATCGTCATGACTTTGGTGCCGCCTGTAAGATTCACAGTGACTTTATCGAATTGGTCAAAATCATATTTTTGCAGTTTTTCGTTAATATCCGCAAAGGAATATTCATTAACCTCGATAGTATCTCCTTTGATGTTACAAGCGTTTTCAATCCAACAGCGAGTGCCTTTTTTCTCCATTCCCGCTGTTGTAACAAACAAGTAGTCCGTTGAGATTTTCTTGAATTCTTTAATCAACTGGACGTTTGGGATGGTCTGGTCACTAACTAAGCTGACTAACAAAGTTTTTTGGTTCATTTTTCTATACATTTAATTGCCTTATTATTTTTTCCATTTCAATTGAAATAGATTTTAACACTTTCGATTGAACATAATAGTTTCGCGGACAGATTATGTCAATCTGGGAATCTTTTGCCTTTTCTCTCAGGTCATTCTTAACCGGATAGAACGATACCAGAACGCTTTTCGACTTATCGCTTCCGTAGGTGTTTCTCACATAGTCCATCTTATAAATTTCATTCTGCGTCAGATTGCCTGACTTACATTCTATCATCACGAAAGTTGTACCCAAATTGACTAGTATGTCGATTTCATTCTTGTCTTTTGTTGATCCAGAAGCATCACTCTTATTTTTGAACTTCACGTTCTGCAAAATCTCGAATCTTCCATTAGACCATTTTGACAAAGCATCAGCAACAAGAGTCTCCCACCATCTTCCTTCAAACAGGAGTTTTTTGGAATCCTCGGAATCAATATCAAGAGCCTTTTCTTCTTCATTAAAAATGGTTAAATGTCCATTATCATCAGTAAACCAAATTGATTTATACTTAAAATTACAAGGCACTTCTCCATTACACATTTCTTTGTACGTCGACAAATCCTTGTAAACCTTATTATCATTCACAATCAAATCCATTATTTTTTTGGCTGCTAATATTTTTATCGGATTCTCAACATATTTTTCCATCTCTTTTAATCTGCTGCCCTTGCATGATAAACAGCACTTCGCTATCAAGTTTACACTGTAAATCGACAGATTCGTATGTATTGATGTCGATACATTTGCTCCCATTGGTATAAATAATTTCCGAACCATGTTTTTTAGCCGTAATCAAAGCGCCAATTGCCATTGGTTTCGTTCCGCCGGTAATATTATAAAGGAATTCGTCATCTTCTGCATATTTATCATGAATCTCATCACAAACACGGCACGTATCTAATATGTCGAATGCCGCAACTTCACAGAAATGATATTCTATACCAAGATAGGATAGCACGCGCCCAATTGACAATGCAATATCTTTATTTTCCTCTGTACCAATTAGATACACTATTTTTTGGTAAAATTCAACTATCGGATAAAACACAGGAAGTGGTTCTTTACCGAGTAATGTTATGTGAACTTTTGCCATTTAATTTTAATTTTTATTTTTCAATTATCTCCCAATGTCCGCCTCTGTCAGGTCCGACACGGCGGATCAATCCCTGTTGTTGCATTTGCCGGAGCTGCCATTTAATACCATCTTGTGATATGCCGCACATCTCCGCCAAATCTTTTCTTGAAACAAATTCATTATCCATTATACATTCCAATATTTTCTGGGTAGTTTTCTGGGTAGTTTTCTGGGTAGTTTTCTGGGTAGTTTCTTGGGTAGTTTCTTGGAGTACAGTCTCACCTGTTACAGTATCACCGTCTGCCACAGTTTCAGATTCATTTCTCCAAAACGTCACCTTGAAATCTTCATCCTGCTGGAAATCAGGATGCTTCAATCCGTAGGCGGAACACTTCTTCAAAATATCTTCGGTTCCCGTACCCAATTTCTCGATGTAACCGCACCAGTACATCGGGTCTGCAATCAGCGGATTGGTCGGCATCGATTTATGAGGGCCTTTGAGTTTCTCGATGGTCATCCCAAATGGAAGATGTCCAGGATTGAGTATTTCCAATCGGTTGCGGAAAAGCATCACCTGCACGCTGCCGTTATTGGCATAATCGCGGTGGCAGACCGCATTGACGATGGCTTCCTGCACCGCCTCCATTGGCAATTCCGGATGGGTTGGAACAGAAGCTGTCGGGCCATTGCGCGTGCCCACCCAGTTGTCCACGCGGCTCATCACAAAACTGGTTGCCTGCGTAACCAGTTCAAACACATCGCCTTTGTAAATCTGATAGGAAGGCACCGGCTTGACCACCTCATTCCCATAAAACTGCACGCATTTGACCTCTGACGTGATGAAATATTTCTGCGGCTTCTTGCCGAAAAGAAGAATGGCCGCATTGGCTATTTTTCCATCATCATCCATCAAATCAAAGTGGCGCAGCAGCACCTCCACTTTCGTATCTTCCGCCAAGGGGAAGTTGCGCTTGGCACGGGCAAGGTGGATGAAGTTTTGCACCTTGTCCTCATCAATTTCACTGATTGACGCGCCATTGTCGGTTGAAGCATCGAACGGCCGCCAGCGGATGATTCCCTTTTCCTCCATATAACGCACCAACGAAGCATAGACCGCAACACGCAGCGCATCCAGATTAGAGAACGACTTCCGCACAACTTCCTGCTGTGCTTTTTCCAACAGCAGTTGTTCCTTTGGATGTCTCTTATCCACATTTTTGACAAAAATCAGACGGTTTTTATGCAGCAAGGTGGCATGGTCGTATTCGCGTTCCGTCGGAGAGACGCCTTCGGCATCTTCGTAGCCGTAATGTTCGCCGAACAATCCGACATACACATCGCACTGTCCGACTTCATCCAAATAAATCTGCTGCGGGGAAATGTCCTTCGCGGGCAGTTCCTCAAAGATGAACGGCTCGAAGAATTTGCCCAGCAGCGCATCGCCACGGATATAATCAACGAGCATCTGCCGTTCTTCTGCAAATTCGCTTTGGACACTGGAAATGAAAAGTTTGATGCGGGACATAGGTAGTTCTATTGTTGTTTTATTATTTCATCAAACCATTGACGGGCGGTTTCTTCGCCGACTATTTCAGAGACCTGTTTCCACTTGGCAAAATTTTGAAATTCTTTCTGTTCTTTGGATTTCATTGCATGATAAATCTCTATTAGTTTGAATTTAAACGCTTCATAATCTTCATCCGAAAATTTATTATCATACTTCAACCATGTTTTAACATTACCGCACAAAGTGCCCAACTTTGATGCATTGGCTATTTTTTCTGACAAGGAAATTTTATTAGCCGCTATCCTGTCTTCGGCTTCCTGTCTAACCCTATTCTCAATTGCCGCCTTCGCATTGATTAGGTCAACCTTAGATTGGCAATCAAAAATCAAATCTTGCAATTCACGTGCGTTAGGATATAACATTTGAACCTCTTTTGCTTTGGCCAAAGCTTCTTCATATTTTTCTTCGGATTCTAATTTCTTAGTCTCTGTAATTAAAGATTGATATCTTGCTTGACGTTCTTCGGCTTCTCGTTTTTCTCTTTCTTCAGCCTCTTTTTGGCGTTGAATTTCAGCTAAACGTTCTTGTTCCCGTCGCACAATTTCTTGTTTCCGTTTTTCCACTTCTTCACCGGAAACTGGTTTCAATTTGACAAATCCCATCAACGACAAAGAATCTCCATAGCATGCGATCTTACGAGATTTAGGCAAGACTTTTCCTTCTCTATTGCGTTTCCGATCAAAAGTGCCATTTGTGAAATCATCAAATTGCCAATCACCCGTAATGGAATGGAAACCAGCACCTGCCGACATCTTTAAAATGCAATAGGAATTGTCCTGGGGAATCTGTTTGAGCAATTTGTCTATAGATTGGACAATTTCATCCGTCCTATCTGTTGCATACTTTTCAAAAAAGGACTTTTCTTTTTCTAAATACTTCTTTGTGTGTTTGTTGATTATTTTACACAACTCTGAAATTCCATTCGATAAAACCGGACGTTTTTTATCATCTTTCTCATGAGGTTGTTTTGCTGTACTAAACTTATTATAAGCCACCTCTGACATCATCAAAGAAGCCACTCCAATTTGTCCCGGCATCAAACTTTCATACAACGTGTTAAATCCCGTAGCCTTGTAATTCGATGAGGTTTCATTCTGCCCATGTTTCCAACCTCCTTGCCAAGAGCCTTTCTTTTGCAAATTGAAAATTTTGGTATTAACTAAAGAAGTTTCATCGAATTCCGCATCTGAAATTTTAATAAAACGCATAAATTCGTCACCAACCGTCGAGGAGCCAAAAACATCTTTCCCGTCTTTAGACCTACCGCCCAAATAATCAAACAACACAGAACGGATGGCACCTTTCAAAGAGCTTCCGACTAACACAGGTTTTCCATTCATTTGATTCTTGACAAATGCTTTTATATCATTGTCAGATTCACTAGGACAAGAAATTATGGCATCAGACACGTCTTTTAACCTTCCAGCCAATTTGGATTTTAAACCACTTTCATTCTTATTCGCAAAGAAATTCGACAGGTCTTCTGGTCGCAAACCTGCATTGACCATTTTTTTTAAGTTGAGTTTGTATAAATTATGATTATCTACTACAAAGTCAACTCCGCGCACCCAATCTTTTTCTGCTCCGGCACCGATAGAAAGAGGCGTTAATACTTCAATCTCAATATTGTATTTCTTATTTATTCCATTCATATCAAGCCAATTTTATAGGTAAAAAGATTGCTCTTCCGCAACGCCAAATCGGGTGCTCAACTTTTTGATCCCAATTGATTGTCGGATTCAAATCAACACCCACCAGCCCTTTTTGCTCGATGCCATTGCACTTTGAAACGAACACGGAGCCTGCAGTAAACGCATACACATATTTTTTTCGCAATGTGTTGTGAGGCGGTGTAGTTATCCAACCACCACGTCGTTGAAAATCGTATGCAATTTTTTCGGAACCAAGCATTTCAGAGAGTTGTTCTTTGGATTCTGGTATATACGAAGACAATATTATTGAACAATCAGATTCATCAGGCATATTTATTTCAACCTCTTTTGTTTCATATTCAAAATATCCATTCCCGACATTTCTGTCGGTTCCAATGCCTTCCGATTGAAGTAATGCGATTGCCTTATCCAATAGCGTTGTGTCTCCATCTACCACAAAATACAAGCCAGAATAATCTTTAAACATTATTCTATCCATATAAAAAGGCTTTGCATCTTCCTGTCCATCACGAGAGACTGTAACGCGTGGCGACACCTGAGAAGTAATGAAATCTTTGTCTATCGTCTCTTCTGTAAGATAAACGCCTTTATCCAATTTTTCTATCGTATCATCATCAAAAAGTTGCTCTCCATTCAATGCCTTTGAAAAGTATTTTGCATCCAACCAAGCCACTTTCTTTACTTTTTTGCGTTCCTTGATTGCCGCTTCTGATGTTGGCAAAGTTTGCTTTAAAGGTTTAGGAAAGAAATAAATCGCATTGGATTCTGCGTTTTTTTGGTAGAATGGGAACAAACTGCTAATCGTGCATCCCAAATCACCATTATCGGGAATCGTCTTTCCCAATTTTGCCAAGCATGAGATCAATGCCGCATACATAGTGTCGGAAGCAATGGTCTGCAAACTCACACTATAATCATCGCGAGCATCACCCAAATGAAGCGGTGATGTAAAATGCAACTTGTATATTTTGAATTTCTTTGTTGCCATATACGCTATGCTTTCCAATTATTTTTTTCTGACAATTCCGTCTGTTTTAATTCACCGAATTTAATTTGTCCATAACCACGGGAACCACTACCTCCTAAATAATCATTTTCAAGCGCATTGATACCCTTATTTAGTAAGCCAATCAAATTGTCTTCTTTATCCTCGTCCCAGACATTTATAACAAATTCAACATCAAAGGAAACTCCCGCCGGAATTCTTTCTGTTTGACGAGGATGTTCAGCTGTACCTTTCACACGGTCAATCACATTTTCCCATTTACCTTCTGTATATGGCATGTCCAATTCTGCTGCTTTCAACATTTCTACAGATTTTTGCGTAAGCATCGAATCTCGGACAATAAGTTTTGAAGGTTGATTGGTTTGAGAGAATCCAAACAAATTATTAATATCATCATTTCCACCAACCTTTGAAGAGCCTGCAATTTGTTCAAGCAAACAGCGCATTTTGCCCTTCAATGAACTGCCAGGAATATATGGCTGATTATCTTTTGTTCCAATTTTGATAACCGGGTTATCGATTCCACCAATTTCAACATTATCACCACTTCCACCAATGTGAAGACCTGTAACTAATGTGATTGTTGTATTTATTCTGATTTTCTTTACCAATTGTTTCATTTTACCAAAATATTAAATATTACAAACTAATTTTTTCTTCCGCAGCTTTATGATAGGCTACTATTGCCTCAAAAATCTTTATAAAATTCTTGAATTGTTGCTCATTATGAACTTGGTCAATTGCATTCGCTATCACATAATAAAAGTCGTTAATTTTAGCCACTTTTGATTTTGCACGACCGACTGCATAAGCCAATTTGGGTTTTAATAGAACAAAATCTGTTTCATTATACCCAGACATTTGTTGGCGTTTCACTTCACCAAAAAATTTTCGAAGTTGATTTGTGGTCAGCTTGTTTTGCATGGATCTGTGATTCTGAGAATTTTCATCATCTGTTCCTAAATAAGAACCAAATCTTTCTGCAAATTTAACAGTTGCATCTGTAATCTTGTCTGTTATCTCACTTTGTGGGATTAAATCTTGTTTGTTCCAAGCCATATCTTTCAATTTTTATTGTTAATACTATCATTATTTTCTCTCAATTCCAATTCTGCCCAGCGTGCAGCCAAAGACATAAGCCTATAGTTATCTTCCTTAATTAATTGTTTATCTCGCAAATCTTTGCAAAATTCATAAACAGCCTTATTGTCTTTTTCTTTTCCCATAAAACGGGTTAAATAATAGGCAGTATGCCACAAGTAACTCATATTGGGTTTTCGTTTGTCATCTTTATTTTTTTCTATTTGTTTGTTTTCTTTTACCATTTCAGCGTATGTCATAATCTTGTGCAAGATGCCTCTTGATAGACCAAAATCATTTATCAACGACACAAACTGTTGCTTATAATACTTAACATATCCATATTCACCTCTATATACGGTTTCATTTTGGTCTTTTTCTTTTACCGCTTTAAAAAACTCACCATTCCACGAGACGCTTTCTCCAAACATATTAAAAGCATCCTTGGCAGAATTCTTATATTTCTTCGCTGCGTCTTCGGCCTCTCCTGCCATCTCAGCCGCTTTAGCTATCGGAAACTTATCATCTACAATAGCTATTCCACCCGAAATCGAAATATCATCTCGTCCAACAAATTTTCGGAAATTCTCTCTAATTGCTTCAGCAAATTCTATCAATTTATTCCACTTGCCAACAGCAAACACATCATCACCTCCTGAATAAAGGATATTCACATCATTCTTGAAATTTTCGTTTTCACGAATTGTATTCAAAAATCCACTGAAGAAATAATCTAACATAAATGACAATGTTGAATAAGCAGCAAAACTCTTGTCTTCATCAGGCAAACCTTGAATAAAAATTGAACCAAGATTATCCACATCCATTCGCAGAATGCCCAAATACGAATCTTTTGCTAATTCTTCAAATGTCTTATTGTCACCATTTGATGATTTAGCCTGCTTATTACCTCCATAAAATTGGAAACCATAGCTACATTTATTGCCTTTTAATTGTGCAGATAAAAAATTTGTATTGTTTATCATTTTTACTCGACAAACATCTGCCGAAGTTATTTTTCTAAAATCTGCATCATCATCTGTCAGTTCCAATTGATCAAACAGATAATTATGAATGCCAGAGCAAAGAATATCACATTTGACACGATTGCTAACATATTTGTTTTCATTGTTCGATTTGTGTGTCAATATGTAATCTGCATCTTTCAGAGTCTTACCTAATTCTGCCTGTTCTTTCACGATAGGCAAAACGTATGTCTTATCGCCTTTTTCTTTGGAATCAATGGCAACACATTTTCCTTCAATTCCGGTTACAGCACAAACCTTAGCATCTTCATCAATATCTTGCGGTTTGAACAAATTTTCGTATTCATTCAACAAAACACCTTTGAATTTTTGATTTTTCTGAGATGTCAGTTTATCCGCTAATGTACGCCATAAATCGCCGATTGCCTGATTTACTTTATCATCAAAATCAAGACCTTTATCTTTTACATTATAGGCAAAAGGTACATAATCAATATTTACTATCAGTTGACCATTATGCTGTTTCCAAATATCAGCCTCAATGTCGTTTTTCAGCTCTAAGATAGCCTTCAATACTTTTATTGTATTAGGCAAAATCATATAGAATTTTCCACCAGATGAATAAACGACATGAGCTAAAGTCGCTTCTATGTCAGGATGTGAAATTATACGTTGAATGATAGAGTCTATTAGCAATTGCAGATAAAATGAGCGACCTTTCAAACTGACAGCTGCCTTGCGAGAGGCAATATTGTAGATGAATTTTTGTATGCCAGACAAATCACCTCCTAACAGAATTACTGGTCTCACACCTTCTTTTAATGTCAAACGGTTGTTGTCAAAAACAAAATCATCTGGTTTTTCCTGCATATACACATACAAACTGTCAGCAAATGCTGCAGTTGTCTTCAGATGGTCAAACAAACTGACATTCGCCATATCTGTGGTGTTTGAAGGAATACACCATGTATATTTCTTCAGCAAAAACATCAGACTTTCTGCAAAGCCCTCAAAGGAATCAGTCGGCAACTTCTCAAATTCTTCTTTGAATGATTTCCACAATTCTGCATATTTTGCTTGCGAATTTCCATCGGTAACCTTTTTTATATCCGAAGGGAAGAACCCTTTTTCATCAATCGACAAGGGCTTTAACCCAAAGGCATATTGAAAATTTCCATTGCTGATTTTATTAAAAACTGAATACAAAGGAATCCTCTTATATCGTTGTTTGCCCCAATTTATTCCATTCTGTTCGCCTTCTTCTTTTTCCAAGTTCGATGCTCGTCTGTCAATGCCAGCGCTCCACCAATCAGCCAACGAAATCAATGCTTGCAATTCTGTTGCAGGTTTATGATGATATGCAGCTAACTGAAATATTGAATCAGGATTGCTCGCATCATACAAATTATCTTTCAAACCAGATATCTGTTGTATTTTTGAAAACACTTCTTCCAAAAATTGCAAGGTCCAAGCCGAATGCAAATATCCGAAAGCACCATTTTCTTTCTGTGGACAGATATAATCCACCATAGTTTTTATATTTTCATCAAATTTTCTCTCGGAAAAACTTCCATCCGCCCTCTGATAGAATTTCCCAATATCATGCAGCAACGCCGCAAGGTAGATTTTTTCTCTCGTATTATCCATAATTTAGACCTACATTTATTCTTTACTGTTAATTTTCTTTACCGTCCCCTTCCCCACACTCACGCCCTTTCCCAAGCCAATGTAATCTGGCAAGGAGACATTGGTGCTGAACTCGACATCGAAGCCCATCAGCCTGACACCTTTGTATACAATAGTCATCGGCTCGCTCAACTGCTTGATTTTGCACAGCACTTCCCTGTCGAAGTGAATGTTAAAACCTTTGGCGAACGAAAGTACGTTACCGACAAGCAACTTCTCCAAAAACATACATTTTTCTGCCACGCCGTCCAACTGCATGAAATTTTCATAGTTCTGCTTGTTGAACGGCAACCAGCGACGCAAATGATACGAAAACCTGTCATCCCACACCTGTACAAGAATCTGTCTTGCATCAATGGAATCGACTTTCAAGTTCACTTTCCTTTCCCCGATGAAAACATCAAAATTCCCGCTGGCGAAGAACTCGCCGATGGCTTCAGTCCCTTCACCGACACACACAATCGCCGCCTTGCCACCTATACGCTTATATTGGATGAGTGGATATGAATAACGCAGTCCGTCGCCATCGTGGTTATGGAAAAGCAAAACTTTATTCTCCAATGAATCAATCACCGCACCTCGGAAAAGAGGTATCTCGTTTAGGGAAATCTCTTGCCCGAAAACGATTTTCAACACTTTAATCTTTTTTCCTGTCATACCATTAAACTTGAGCGCAAATTTAAGCAAAATTTCAAGTTTATGTTATTGTTTTTTAGTTTCTCGCAAAAAAATATTCTTAGAAATCATTTCGATTTTTGGAAAACACCATTATCACACAACACCTCCAACTCAAACCTTATCAATCCTTTGCGAATACGTCCTCATACTCCTTGCCACCGGGCGTCTTCATGACAGCACATTCGGTGGCTAAAACAAAGACATACACAAGCTCCTTCTCAAGCTTTGTCTCACGGACATATTGCTTTTTAAGTTTCGGCTTCACACCAGAAATCTTCAAAATCTCACTGATTTTCCTGACAAGCGTCTTCTCCGGCGTCTCGCCGAGCGACACATGCCACCAAAACAACCTCCTTGTGCCCATGGAATCCATAACATGCAGATGCACAACAGGATGCAAGATCTTATTTCCCTTATGAAGATTCATGAACAAGTCGCGACCGACAATATTCCCGCGCTCATTCACGACGGGCAAAAACTCCATGATGTTTTCTTCGGGAGAAAAAACATCAACGGCTTTCGCCTCCGGCTTATCGGTTTCAACCTCAATGGTTTTCGCTTCCTCACATTTTTCTTCGATTTTCTCAACAGGCACAGCCGAAGTCGGCCTCGTATTAACGTTTGATAACGAGTGCTTTACCGCAATATCTTTTCCAGAATTAACAGACTCAACACACGTAAGCTCCAACGGCTCAAACGAAATCTGTTGGATTGTGACAGTCTCCTTCCCTTTCGGGACGACAACCTCGAACGTATCGCCTGTCTTTTTGCCAATCAGCGCCTTGGCAATCGGCGACAAAAACGACAGAAGCCCCTTCTGAAAGTCGGCCTCATCGACACCGACAATGCGAATCGTACGGTCGTTATACCTCACCCAAGCCCCGAAGCTGACGACATCTTTCGACACCTTCGACAAATCAACCTCCACGGCAGAGTTGATTCTGTCTATAAGAAGTTTGAGTTTGGCATCGATGAAATTACAGATTATATAATTACCATTCGCCTCAGCACGCTGATTTTCAAGGTCCTTTCGCTCATTGTTAAGAGCCTCCAGCCCCTCGTGCGTGACATAATTAGGTATCCCTTTGGGCAGATGCGCCCTCGGCGGCACCATCGGGATGTCTTCCTGGTCGCCTTCCTTGATGAAACCCCGACTCATTTAGTTAAGTATCATCCCAAACCTGCCGATTCTTGTACTGACGCACTCGTATGACGCCGCGAACTGCATAATCGCGTTCAGCGTTTTCTTGCTCGGTCTCATATTGCCACAAATGTCGGTAACTGCGTCTTCTATTTCATTTTCAAAAGTAGGAGTAATATTCAAACCCATAGGCACTCAATTTTGTTAATAATCGAGACACAAACGCTTCGGGTCAGCGGTTTATTATACCAAAACCGAAAAGTTTTTTTTAGTTTGAAGTTTTGAGAGTTGAGAGTGAAGTTTATATACTGATAACTTCACTCTCAACTCTTAACTCTCAACACTCACATGGCAAGTGTGAGGTTTTTCTCTTTTGCCATTTTTCTGAGGTTAATAACAGCGTAGCGCATTCTCCCGAGCGCCGTATTGATGCTTACGTTGGTCGCAGCGGCGATTTCCTTGAACGACATATCGGAATACATTCTCATCTGTAGCACCTCGCGCTGCTCTTCGGGAAGTATGTTAATCATCGCGCGTAAGTCGCTGTAAATCTGTTCTGTAATAATCATCTCTTCAACCGATGGGTCGGCGACTCTCGTATTGTCGATGAGGTCGTAGTCGTCCTTTGTCGGGTCAACCATCGGCAGACGTTTCGCCTTACGGAAATGGTCAATCACGAGATTATGGGCGATACGCATGGCAAACTGTATGAACTTGCCTTCCTCATGATAGACGCCGGCCTTTATCGTGCGAATGATTTTCAAAAATGTGTCCTGGAAGATATCATCAGCAAGCTGCCTGTCCCTGACAAGCATCATGATGTATGAAAAAACTTTATCTTGGTATCTGTCAACCAATAACTTAAAACTCGTGACATCACCGTTCTGGTAACGCATCACCAATTCTTTGTCACTAACTATTTCAGACATAAGTCCCCCTTTTTTAAGGTTTTACAATTTAAAAAAGGTAAAATTTACTCGATAGCGACTCTCCTATTATTTATTGGTTTGACTTAATTTATTTCCCTGTAAAATTTCCGCAAATATAAAACAATTTTTAAAACCCTGCCGTTTTTTTTTGTAATTTCGTGAAATTTTTTCAGAAAGCATATTTTAATGGAGAAACTCACGAATATCGAGATACATGGAGCGAGGGTTAACAACCTGAAAAACATCAGCTTAAGCATTCCGAAAAACAAGTTGATTGTCATCACGGGGTTGTCTGGTTCAGGCAAGTCGTCATTGGCTTTCGACACCATTTATGCGGAGGGTCAGCGTCGTTACGTCGAGAGTCTGAGTGCCTACGCACGTCAATTCATGGGGCGACTGAGCAAGCCAGATGTCGATTTGATTACAGGGTTGTCGCCGGCCATCGCAATACAGCAGCGCACGATGACATCCAATCCGCGGTCAACGGTCGGCACCACAACCGAGATATACGAATACCTCAAGCTGTTGTACGCCAGAATCGGACGCACCTTCTCCCCCATTTCCGGCAAGGAAGTGAAAAGAAATCAGGTCGGCGATGTCATAGATTTCATCATCGAGCAAAAAGGAACCGCCGTTTACATCCTCTCTCCAATTAATCTGCCGGAAGGCAGAACTCTTCAAGAACATCTCAACATCCT
The DNA here is from genome assembly GCA_045600605.1 of Bacteroidales bacterium. Classification (GTDB taxonomy): domain Bacteria; phylum Bacteroidota; class Bacteroidia; order Bacteroidales; family F082; genus Limimorpha. Next base: position 83,934 of record JAZRYG010000017.1, on the reverse strand, counting down.
GCTCCAACAAGGATTTAACAGATTGATTGTCAGCGGAGAACTGATTAGAATCGAAGATTACCTGAAAGGGAAATGCAAAGACAAGCCGAAGGATATTCGCATCATGGTTGACCGATTGAAGGTCAATGACAAGACGAAAGAACTCATCGGGCAGCTCGCTGATTCCATACAGACCGCCTTTTACGAGGGCAACGGGAGCTGCATCGTCATGGTTGGCGATGGCGGCGAGAAGAAAGAACACTCATTCTCATCGCGTTTCGAGGCCGACGGGATGACATTCGAGCCGCCGACATCGCATCTGTTCGCGTTCAACAACCCTTACGGCGCATGCAAGACCTGCGAAGGTTTCGGCAACATCATCGGCATCGACGAAGACCTCGTCGTCCCCGACAAGTCGCTTTCAATATACGACAACGCCATTGCCTGTTGGCGGGGCGAAAAGATGAGCGAGTTCCGCGACCATCTTGTCAGAAGCGCGCATCATTTCGATTTCCCGATTCACAAGCCATATTACGAACTCACTGAAGATCAGAAAGAAACGCTTTGGAAAGGAAACAGATACTTCACCGGCATCAACGACTTTTTCGAACAGCTTCAAGCCGAGTCGTACAAGATTCAGTACAGGGTGATGCTCTCGCGTTATCACGGAAAGACCACATGCCCCGACTGCCGCGGGAGACGTCTGCGCAAGGAAGCCAATTACGTGAAGATAAGCGGGAAAAGCATCACCGACCTCGTCACAATGCCGCTGTCGGAGCTGAACGTTTTCTTTAACACGCTTAGGCTTTCGGAATCGGACACCACCGTTGCGGAACGTCTTCTCATCGAGATAAAAAACCGGCTCGGCTTCCTCGATGAAGTCGGTCTCGGATACCTCACGCTCAACCGAGCATCCAACACGCTTTCGGGCGGCGAGTCGCAGAGGATAAACCTCGCTACATCGCTCGGTAGCAGTCTCGTCGGTTCGACCTACATCCTCGACGAGCCGAGCATAGGGCTGCATTCGCGTGATACCCAACGACTTATCAATGTGCTGAAACGTCTGCGCGATATTGGCAACACTGTCATTGTTGTTGAACACGACGAGGAGATTATCCGCGCCGCCGACCAGATCATCGACATCGGGCCGATGGCAGGACGCTTCGGCGGCGAGTTGGTTTTCCAAGGCGATATCAAAGCGATGATGAAAAGCACGAAATCGCTGACCGCGCAATATATCACAGGGAAGATGGAGATTCCGGTGCCAAAGCGTCGCAGGAAGTGGAACAACGCCATTGAGTTTGATGGATGTCTTGAACATAACCTAAAGAATATCAACGTCAAAATACCATTGAACATACTCACCGTCATCACGGGAGTGAGCGGTTCCGGCAAGTCGTCATTGGTCAACAACATCATTTACACATCGCTGAAAAAATATCTTGGCGGGACTGCCGAGAAGACCGGCACATTCGGAAAGATGCACGGCAGCTTGCAGGCAATAAAAGCCGTCGAGCTGATCGACCAGAACCCGATTGGGAAGTCAACACGCTCGAACCCAGTGACATACGTCAAGGCCTTTGACGACATCCGCGCTTTGTTCGCCGAGCAGAAACTCGCGAAGATGCGTGGCAACAAGGCCGGTTATTTCTCGTTCAACGTGCCTGGCGGACGGTGCGACAACTGCGAAGGCGAAGGCACACTGAAAGTGGAGATGCAGTTCATGGCCGATGTCTATCTGCAATGCGACGTGTGCCACGGGATGCGTTACAAAGAAGAGGCTCTCGAAATAAAATTCCTCGAGAAAAACATCTTCGACATTTTGGAGATGAGCATCGATGAAGCGATAAAGTTCTTCAGCCAGCCCAATGACAACAAGAACATCACAGACCGTATTATAATGAAACTCAAGCCGTTACAGGACGTCGGATTGGGATACCTGAAGATGGGGCAGCCATCGTCAACGTTATCTGGCGGAGAAGCACAGAGAATCAAGTTGGCTTCATTCTTGGTCAACGGCACCAACGAACAGCCGACGCTGTTTATCTTCGATGAGCCGACGACAGGCCTTCATTTTCATGACGTCAACAAGCTGATTGCCGCTTTTGAGGCGCTGATTAACAACGGGCATTCGTTGGTCGTCATCGAGCACGACCCCGATGTCATAAAAACAGCCGACTGGGTCATCGACCTTGGTCCGGAGGGCGGCGACAAAGGCGGAAATCTCGTTTTTGAGGGAACGCCGGAGGAACTTGCAAAATGCAAAGAAAGTTTCACCGCCAACGTAATAGCGAAGAAACTTTCTTAAAATATTTTTACAACTCACTATATTCAGGTGTAAATCAAAGTCGCAGTGACCTTTGAGAAGTCTTTGTTTTTCAGGTCGTTAGGATTAATCAAGACATGCATCATGCCGAAATCCACGAAGTTGAGATTGAAATCGTCGTCTTCATCTGAATCGACTTGTAAAAGTTCCACCCAGCCTTGGTATGGGGCGTCCCAGTCCTCCCAAGGCATATCAAACGGCACCCCGAGCAATTTGTGCCCGTCGCTGTCAGGCTTGTCGATTGAGAACTCAATGCGTCTCTGCTGATATGCCACAGGATTGCCATCTTCGTCTTCAAAAACAATCTGTTTAAACTCTTGATTTTCAATATCTTCTATATAAAAAACTCTCACATCTTCTTTATTCCAATATTGTTCTTCAGGATAATAACAATCAAGAGAGCCGAAATAATAGTCAATGGCAGCGAAAAAATAAAGCATCCCCTTGTGTGGCAATACGTTAGCCTCATCATATTCCGCCAATTCATCGCACCTCACCTGACAAATAAAAAACAAATCGTCGGGAATCGGAAAGTTTTCAGGAACATCGGGATTTCCAAACCATTTGCTTTTCATATACAAGTCGTCATCCGACTTCACAAGATTCATTCTTATAGATTTCATAACTGAAAATTTTTGCAAAATTAAATAAAATGTGACAATCGTGGCAAAAAAAATCGTTGTAGGTCTTATTTTTTACTTTTTTTTAGTAACTTTGCGACTTTAAACGAGTAGTAATTTTTTATTTCTTTTTTTTTTGCAAAATGTCGGTTTTCAAAGCGATTTTGAATAATGTTTCTATCATCGCGGCTTTGATTTTTGGGTTGCTGTTTTATTTTAACCCAATGATAATCAAGGCGCAAGACAGCATTGTCAAAATGCCGGAATATCTCATAAAGATTGACACAGTGCAAACATACGACACCATATTAATAATAGACACTTTGATTACTCCGAGACAAATCATAAAAATTGACACAATTAGGTTAATGCCGGAAAAGGAAGGCACGGTTCGGAACATTGAAGGCAATATCGGATTGACCATCAATCAGTTAGCCGTGACACATTGGGCGGCTGGCGGTGAGAGCAATGCATCGGGCAAGCTGAATGCAAATTTCAAATACACAATTAACCGCAAGAAATTCAGTTACTTAACCACGGGAATATTTGCCTACGGCATTTCAGGATACGCCAAGAGCAAACGTCTTGAGAAGACAGAAGACCGCTGCGAATTGGCGACGACGATTTCAAACAACAACCAGAAACATCTCACATTCACTTCGATAACGACGTTGAAGACGCAATTCACGAATGGCTACACCTACCCTAACGACTCCGTGCCGATTTCGAAGTTCTTTGCACCAGCATATCTCACAATATCAATCGGTTACACGTACTTCATCAACAACAATCTCTCAATTTTCATGAGTCCTGTGGCAGGCAAGATGACGTTTGTCATGGATCAAGAGCTTGCCGACAAAGGCTCGTTCGGCGTTGAAGCAGGATACTGGAACGTGATTGAAGGAGACAGCACATGGATTCCGGGGAAAAATTTCCTCGCCGAACTCGGGATAAACATTTTGGTGAAATACAGCCAGCAATTCAACAAAAACATAAGCATGTTCTCGACCTTGAATTTGTACAACAACTATTTGGATGCGAATCGGTCAAACAGATGGAACATTGACGTTGACTGGGAGACAGGAATAAAATTCCTCATAACTAAAAGAATATCAACGATTTTAAATATTCATCTGATTTACGATGACAATGTCAGGTTCGAAGTGAAGGAATTAGAGAACGGAGTCGAAGTCACAAAGCAAAGGCCTATTCTTCAATTTAAAGAATCGCTTGGTATTACTTTTTTGTTTAACTTTGCGAAATAATTTTGAAAGAAATATTAACCTAAAATTTACGATATGAGCAACGTCACACCTGAAATTCTTGCAAAAGCAAAATCTTGGTTATCAGAGCAATACGATGAAGAGACCAGGCAGCAAGTTCAAAACATGATTGACAACGACCCTAATGAGTTGACAGAGAGTTTCTACCGCATCCTTGAATTTGGGACCGGCGGACTTCGTGGCATCATGGGTGCCGGAACGAACCGCATGAACATCTACACTGTTGCCATGGCGACACAAGGCCTTGCGAACTACATCAAAAAGATGTTTTCAGACATCAAACAGCCACAGGTCGCGATTGCCTACGACTGCCGCAACAACAGCAGGAGTTTTGCACAAATCACTGCTGATGTCATGTCAGCGAATGGTATCAAGGTATTCTTATTCAGCGCATTACGTCCGACACCGGAGCTTTCTTTTGCAATCCGCGAGCTGAAATGTCAGTCGGGTATTGTTGTCACCGCGTCACATAACCCGAAAGAATACAACGGCTACAAGGTGTATTGGGAAGACGGCGGACAGGTCGTTGCTCCACACGACAAGAACATCATTGCCGAAGTCGAGAAGATCACCGACATGACGATGGTCAACCGCAAGGGCAAAAAATCACTCATCGAGATGCTTGACGACAAGTTTGACGAGATATATCTCGAAAAAGTGATGAGTCTTTCGTTATCGCCGAAGCTTATCAAGAAGCACAAGGACTTGTCATTTGTCTATACGCCGATTCACGGAACTGGCGGACAGTTGATGCCGAAGCTCTTCGCGAAAGCGGGTTTCAAGAACTTCCATCCTGTTGTGGAGCAGATGGTTACCGACGGCAACTTCCCCACTGTCGTCTCTCCGAATCCGGAGGAGCACGCGGCCATGACGATGGCCATAAACAAGGCCAAAGCCATGAAAGCAGACGTTGTCCTTGCCACCGACCCAGATGCGGACCGTGTTGGTGTCGCGGTGAAAAACGACGAAGGCGATTTCATCCTCCTGAACGGAAACCAGACAGCAAGCATACTCACCTATTACATCCTCTCCCGTTGGGACGAACTCGGCAAATTCAAAGGCAACGAATTCATTGTCAAGACCATCGTCACGAGTGACATACTCATCAAGATTGCGAACAAATTCAATGTCAAGACTTACGATGTGCTGACAGGTTTCAAATACATCGCCGACAAAATCCTCAACAAGCCTGAAGAGAAGTTCATCTGCGGCGGCGAAGAAAGCTACGGTTTCCTCGTAGGAGACTTCGTCCGCGACAAAGACGCCATCATCACATGCTTCATGATTGCGGAAGCCACAGCATGGGCGGCGGAACAAGGCAAGACGTTATACCAAATCCTGAAAGACATTTACAAGGAATTCGGCATGTACAGGGAGAAACTCGTTTCGCTCACCAAGAAAGGCATCAGCGGAATCGAAGAGATCAAGAACATCATGCTCACTTTCAGAGCGAACCCGCCAAAGTCGCTGCTCGGCTCAAGAATCAACGAGATAAGAGACTACAAGCTCGGCGTCAGCAAAGACATCAACTTCGGTATCGAGACGGTCATCAACCTGCCCAAGTCCGACGTACTACAGTTCTTCACGGAAGACGGAATCAAAGTCAGCGTGAGACCTTCAGGCACAGAGCCGAAGATCAAGTTCTATTTCTCGATGAACGAGCCTGTTGAAAACATAAAAGAACTTGAAGGCGTTGAACAAGAGCTCGACGACAACCTCAATGAGTTAGCCAAGCTGTTCACCGAAGAAAAGAAAGAAGAATGACAGAATAGGCGTCAATCGCCTATTCTGTGCAGAGCATCTATCGCCAACTGATAATTGGGGTTGTCCCTCAACACTTGGAGATAGGTGCTTTTCGCTTCTATGAAATCACCCTTTTGTTCGTAAGCGACACCCTTATTGAGCAAGGCGTTCACGGCATCCGGCTTTATTGCCAACGCCTGATTGAAATATCCGATAGCCCCGTCATAGTCAAGCAGATAGACAAGATTGACATAACCTTTATTGTATATGATGTCAAAATTACCAGGCATTTTCTCATTCAACGTATCATAAATAGCCAAAGCCTCTTCCGGTTTCCCGTTGTCTTGCAGATACAACGCCTTTTCATAATACACGCCCCAATTGTCGGGCTGCATGCTTATCGCAAGGTCATAGAAATCAACGGCCAAGTCATCATGCTGTGCGGCATAGATTGCTGCAATCTGCACGACAGGGTCAAAGAAACTGTCATCTTGGCTTCTTGCAAGATTGAAATTCTTCAGCGCTCTGACGGTGTCATTGTTTGCCATGTTGATAACGCCGCGCATGAAATATGCCTGCGGGTTTATCTTGTTGATTTGCAACGCCTTGTCGATATATGCGTCAGCCATGCGTACATTGCCCTGAAGGAAGCTAAGCTCCGCCAGCTTGACTATTGGGCGTGAATCGTACGGCGCGACTTCAGTCGCCCTGTTAAGCGTGAGCATGATATTATCCTCGTCACCGAGTGCGTAATATATGTCGGCCAGGACCAGCAATGCGTCAATATTGTCACCATCCAACGAGAGAGCCGTGTTGATGTCACGCATCGCGTCACCGACATGTTCTCCAGACATATACAGTCTTGCCCTCTGAACATAAGCGTCAGCATCAAGGGAATCTGTTATTATCATACCCGGCTCTTTACGCACATCAGTCTGATTTTCAACTGATTCCTGCTGTTTGACTTTAGTATTATCACCTTCATTAACGTTTGAACAACTCACGACCATCAAGGCGCAAGTCGCCAACAAAAGCAGTCTTTTCATATAATCAATATCAATCTTTAAAGGTCTTGGTCGGCATTTTTCAGTGCCTCGGTTATCTTTTCAGTCAATTCATCCATCAGTTCGGGATTCTCGTCAAGCAGTTTCTTGAGGGCATCCCTGCCCTGTCCGAGCTTGGTTTCATTATAACTGAACCACGAGCCGCTCTTCTTGATGACACCGAGTTCAACGCCAATGTCTATTATCTCTCCGATTCTTGAGATGCCTTCACCGTAAAGGATGTCGAACTCTGCTTTCTTGAACGGAGGCGCGACTTTGTTCTTCACCACTTTGACTTTCACGCGGTTACCCATCATATTCTCTCCGTCTTTGATCTGGCTGACTTTGCGGATATCCAGACGCACCGAGCTGTAGAACTTCAGCGCGTTGCCGCCTGTTGTCGTCTCCGGATTGCCGAACATCACGCCGATTTTCTCACGCAGTTGATTGATGAAGATGCAGACCGTGGATGTTTTGCTTATTGATGCTGTGAGTTTACGCATTGCCTGCGACATGAGGCGAGCTTGCAATCCCATCTTGCTGTCGCCCATCTCGCCTTCGATTTCGCTCTTCGGGGTGAGGGCCGCGACAGAGTCAATCACTATCACGTCGATTGCGCCCGAGCGGATGAGGTTTTCGGCGATTTCCAAGGCCTGCTCGCCATTGTCAGGCTGAGAGACAAGCAGATTGTCGATATCGACGCCGAGTTTCTTCGCGTAGAAACGATCGAATGCATGTTCCGCATCAATAAAAGCACCGATACCGCCTTGTTTCTGGGCTTCGGCAACGACATGCAATGCGAGGGTCGTCTTGCCTGAACTCTCCGGTCCGAAAATCTCAATGATCCTTCCGCGCGGCATTCCGCCGATACCCAACGCATAGTCGAGACCGATGGAACCCGTCGGGATGCTCTCAATTTTCTCAATCTTATTGTCGCCGAGGCGCATGATGCTGCCTTTGCCGAACGACTTCTCAATATTTCCGAGTGTGGCTTCCAAAGCCTTCATTTTTTCAAGACGCACTTTTTCAACGTCTTCTTCCAAATTCTTACCTGCCATATATGCAACTAATTTTTAATCAATGAATTATAATTTATTTACAAGTAATGTCCGATTATGATTATGACGAGTTTTTAATCAAATCGGACGTCACAAAAATAAACAATTATTTTCAATTATCAAATGTCCCGATTAAAATATTTTCAACAAATCGTGACTGCGGCTACACCTTATTATAATAGTCGCATATATCCTTGATTCCGCACTCGACACATTTCGGTTTCCGCGCCGTACAGACGTACCTGCCATGAAGGATCAGCCAATGATGCGCCTTCGACAGGATCGGGACCGGGATGTGCGCCACAAGCTGCCTCTCGGTTTCAAGTGGTGTCTTTGAGTTTTGAGTCAGCCCGATGCGTGCCGACACCCTAAACACGTGAGTATCAACAGGCATCGCAGCGTTCCCGAAAGCGACCGCCGTCACCACATTGGCGGTTTTCCTGCCAACGCCAGGCAATTTCTGCAACTCATCAATGTCGGAAGGCACCACGCCACCAAACTCCGACATCAACGTTTTTGCCATTCCGACAAGGTTCTTCGACTTGTTGTTTGGATACGAAATCGACTTGATATATTCAAAGACCTCCCCCGCTGTCGCCTCCGACAACGATTTCGCGTCAGGGAACCTTTTGAAAAAAGCTGGCGTGGTCATGTTCACCCTTTTGTCGGTACATTGAGCCGAAAGTATCACAGCCACAACGAGTTGATACGGATTCTCAAACTTCAGCTCACTCTCCGCCACCGGCATGTTTTTTTCAAAATACGAAATGAAACCTTCATACTTCTCCTTCAAAAAATCCTTTTTCATTTTTCAAAAAATTTGAACAAAAGTACTAATTTAATGTTAATTTTGCACAAAAAATTCACATCATGGAAAACACGCTGAACATCGTCTTTATAGGTTCAGACATAGAGGCAAATTACGTGGCGTCTCTTCTGAAAGAAAACAACATTGAATGTGTCCTGCACAACTCACTGACGCAAAGCATAGCAGCCGGATGGGTGAACGGGACAGCGTCCTCAAGCACGGAACTGTCTGTAAACAAAGAAGATACAGAAAAAGCGATTCAGATAATCGACAAATATCTCAACGAAGAATAGGTGGTTGCAACGGTCAAGAAACCTCCCACTCGTTGATATTCTTCTTCTCGCTCGAAAAACCAACACCTATCTTGAACAGCTTCCTTGAATCCGCGGCGTAAGGCTCCGCATAGCCTTTGTCGTCAATCTGCTTCAGGGCTTCAGCCGCCGTGCCGTCCAACTTGAATTCAAAAATATAAACGTAGTCGTTCGTCTCAACGATGATGTCGGCACGGCCTCTTGAATTTTCTTTTTCAGTTAAAGTCGTATAACAAGACAACAGTCTGAATATCAAATACAATGTGTAATGATAGTGGCTCTCGTAGCTCCACGCGCGTTCCTGGTAGTTCGCGTTGTAAGGGATCGAGGCGAAGAAGCTGGAGAGTGCGTCGTGCATGTCATCGAGGCGGCATTCGTCGAGCATGTCGTTGATGTCCAACACAAAGTTCTTCGGGTCGTTCCTTTGCCCGCAGTAGTTGTTGGCGAGCAGCGTCACGAAGCTGTTGCGCACCTCGTTGTTCGGAAAGTCGAGCCGGTACTGCCTCCTTTTCTCGTTGTAGCCTTTTATCGTGAGGTAGCCGCTCTGGTAAATCATCGCGAGAGGGTCTTCCACGTCCGCCTTGTAGTCCATGAAATAGTCGCACTCGTATTCCCGGCCCAGCATCTCCTGCATGTTCGTCCTGTCGCGGTCGAGCAGCTTCACAAGGTACGTCGGCGTCCCTGACCTGAACCAGTAGTTTTTCAAACTCCTCTCCGACAGCGCGTTAAGCACGCTGTACGGATTGAAGATGTCTATCATCTTTTCGGAGAAGTGGTAGCCGTCGTATTGTTTCTTAAGCAATAGGTACATCTCCTCCTTGGAATATTCGAGTTCGTCGGCCATCGTCGCTATCTCACTGTCGAAACAACTCACAAGCTCGTCCTTCGTGATGCCGCAAAGCGCGTCGAACCTCGGGTTCATGCTGATGTCCTCCGGCTGGTTGAAGCCGCTGAAAACGCTCACCTGCGAGAATTTGGTGACGCCGGTGAGAAGCACGAAGCGCAGGTGTTCGTCGGCGGCTTTGAACGTGCCGTAGAAATCCTTCAGAATCCTCCTGTTTTCATTCTCCTGCGGCTCCATCAGCACGTCGAGCAGCGGCTTGTCGTATTCGTCGATGAGGACGACGCATTTATGGCCGGTCTTCTCGTGCGCCATCTTCAGCACATTCTGGAAGCGCATGCCGCGCTCGGGAGTGTCAAGGAGCCTGCCGTATTCCCTCTCCCAAAGTTCGAGACGTCCGTTTAAAATGTTGTCCAACGTATCCGGTTTCGAATAGTCGCCATTGGCGAAGTCTATCCTGAATACAGGATATTGCTTCCAGTCCTTCTCCAATTCCTCGATCTTCAATCCTTTGAAAAGCTCTTTATTCCCTTTGAAATAACTTTCGAGCGTTGATATTAGCAGTGATTTCCCGAACCTGCGCGGACGGCACAGGAAGCATACATGTTTCTGCGCGAGGTTATAGACGAGGTCTGTCTTATCCACATACACCATGCCTTCTTCTATGATGGTGCTGAATGTCTGGGTTCCGATTGGGTATTTCATAACGCGATGTTTTTTCGGGCGCAAAGATACAAAAAAAGTTCGTAAAGTTTGTAAAGTTGGAAAGTTTGTAAAGTAATAAAAACAAAAAGACGTAGCCACGTCTTTTTTGAGTTTTTCACAGAAAACGGACGTGGCTACATCTTTTTTTTCATGTCATCATATTCTTTGTGACGACATCTTTCTTGAGAATCCTATTTTTTCACAATCTTCTCCTCAAACACCTTGCCGTCTTCAAGCGCGACCCTCATCACGTACATTCCCGGTGCGAGGCCGCTGATGTCGATGCTCCCGAAGCCGGACTGTTGTGTCTTCACGAGACGGCCGGAGATGTCGAAGAGGCTGACGCTCTCGATTTCCGCACTGTCTGGAACATCAATCTTCAGCGAGTTAGCGGCGGGATTCGGGTAAATGCGGAGTGCTGATGCGGCGGTCTCTTCTGTGAAATTAGTGGTCGGTATGCAATACACCTCCCTTATGCCGGTGCATTCCGTGAAAGCCTGCTTCCCGATGTCTGACAGTGACGCGGGGATTGTCACCGAGGTTATCTGCCCGCAGCCGGCGAAAGCGAACATCTCGATGTGTGTCAGTGAATTTGGGAGTACCAGCCGTCCTGTTATTCCGCACGAACCGAATGCGCATTCCTCGATGGTTTCGAGCGAGTCGGGGAAGCTCACCGACTGCAGGGAGAAACACATCGAGAACGCGTGAAACCCTATCGACCTGAGTGTACCGGAGAGGTTGATGTTCTCCGGAGCCGTGCAATTGTTGAAGGCTTTGTATCCGATTGACACTATCGAATCGCCGAGGTCAACGGTCTTGAGGCTCTTGCATTCGAAGAAGGCGAAATCCGGGATGGCCGCCGGCGAGTTCCTGAACACGACTGATTTGAGGTCGTAATTGTAGAGGAAGGCACTTTCGCCGATGTGTGACACGGAGCTGCCCACCGTCAGCGATTCTATGCCGGTGGCGTCGAACGCATGGCGCCTATCGTGGTGACGAAATCGGGTATCGTGACGGAGGTGGTGAGACTGGTGCAGAGATAGAACGCGTAGTCCCCTATTAACATGAGTGTGTTCGGAAAGGAGACCGATGACAATGTTGGCGACAATGCGAAGGCGTACGGACTCACCGATGTCACGCCTTCCTGTATGACGACGTCAATGACATAGTTGATCCACCACATCTCGTACTCTCCCCGATCCCACATGTCGCCCGTCCCGCTGATTGTCAGCGTCCCGCTGCCTTCGTCGAAGTTCCATGTGAGGTTGTCGCCGCACTGCCCGCTGTGCTGTGCCGCGGACGTGAATGCCATCATGACGACGGCGATGATTGAAAATACTGTCTTTTTCATTGTTTGAATATTTTTGATGTTTAATAATTCAAGATGATTATCTTGCCACAACCACCTTTTCAGTCAGACTGTGGTCTCCACATCTTATCGTCAGGACATAAACGCCCACGGGCAATTCACACGTGTCTATCACATCCTGTCCTTGCAGTCCATGTACGGTTTGTGTGTAAACTGCGAGTCCAAGACTGTTGGTGAGTGTGATGATGGCGTCGTTGAAGCCTTCGGGCAGGGTGTAATCTATCGTCACCCAGATGTTCGCTGGGTTGGGGTTGGCTTTCACGGAGAGCCCCATGGCTCTGCTGATGTCTTCTTCGGTGTATGTGGTTTTGCCACCGCCTCTGCCACTCGGCGCGATAGCCGTCTCAGGGCATGACTCGTCGAAGTTGCCATACACAGCCTTGAGCAGTGATTGTGCCATCGCCTGCGACGTCCCCCTGCCGCTGCCGGCTATGTCTTCAACAAGGTTCTTTTCAGCATCGGTTAGCTGCATTGCCGTCCTGCCGTCCTGAGCCAGCGTCCTGTAAAGGTTAAGAAGCTGCATGTAGTCGCTGTGGTCTTCAAGTTCTTCTCCTTCAAGGTTGTAGAGTGCAGGGAGCATGTTTGCGAGGATTAAAGCCTCGTTGAAATTGCCTTCAGCCATGTAGATTGAGATGATGTCGCGGTCAGCGCCGGGGTCCTGCAGGTTGCCGAGCCATGTCACGAGGTCGTTCCTGTCGATGATGCTGTCGTTCATGATGCTGCGTATGATGTCGCCGGCTGCAATTTCGGCTTCGTGGCTATAGCGTGCCATATTCGAAAGCAGGACTGTCTTCGCCGAAGTGCCGCTTGCCACCTCGTGGAGTATGTCAATCATATAGTCGGGCAGAGGAGTCTTTTTGTTAGCCATGTAATTGACGAGTGCGTCTTTCTTGAGTTCGTCGGGGTTTGAGATGAGTATTTCAAACAGCACCGATGACGGGAGCACGTCGTCGCGGTCGGCCGCTGCATAGATCACATCCTCCGAAAGGTATGGCGATATGTTAAGCAGTCTCGAGCGCAACTCCCACATGTCTTCAGGGCGTGCGGCTCTGACATCCGATACCGTGCCTGTAGTGCTTCCTCCATCCACGCGGTTCTCATATACCGCCTTTAGACTATTGTAGATTCCGCGCGACTCGTTGAACCGCTGCTCCGCCATCTGACGTTCCGTCTGAGGCATCACCGGCGTGACTGTGATATTGCCGCCGCCATAGTGGGAGGGGCATTCATTAAGAGATGTCGTACTGTGCGGATATACTCTGTAAAGCCTGCTCTCATCAGGTGTCGCGCCATCTGTCGCGGGATTGTAATAATAATCGACGTATATTCCTTCGTTATAGAAATGATAACCGGCATCATCACTGAATGTGTTCCCTGCCGGTACCGCCATGCTCCCCTGCTCTCTTTGGATTCCGTCTGTCGTCCGCGAATCCACATAGAAGTCAATTTCATTGCCGTCGTTTTCGTTACAGCCGTATGTGAGGCCGGAGGCATATTCGTTGACGTTTGCCCTGTTTTTCCCGACTGCGATATTTCCGCAGTACAGGCCCTCGAATGTGTTCCGATACAACTCGTTTGCATCTTCATAGTCCTTGACAATCACGCCGTAGTTGTTGCCCTCGACGGCGTTGTCGCCTTTAGTGAAGGTGTTCTCTTCGATGAGGAAATGTTCGGAGCTGTTGATGAAGACGCCGGCGTTGCAGGTTCTGCTGCCGTCGCGCCCCACGGTGAATGTTGAGTTCAGCACTGTGGCAAAGTTCGGCTCTATTGCGAGCACGCCGAAGTCGTTGTTGCTGAATTCGCAGTCTTTCACCGTGAATGTCTTTGGCCCGCCGGCGCCGTCTCTCACGGAATATGCGCCTGCATGGAAGCCCGAGAAGGTGGAAGGTTTTTCGAGATGCGGAAGTCCATTTTGGAGGTATTCGCTGTAGATGCCGTCAACGGTGAAGCCTGCGTTGTAGGCGGCGATGCCTTCAGACCAGTAGCTGACATTCTCTATACGAGGAGACGACGCTGGGCCGCCACCTCCGATGTTATCTGGTTCTATAGAAAAGTTGCATCCGTGGAATCTTACGCCTGTAACGTTGGCGAGGTCAACGTGCTTGTAGAAAGTAGCTATGCCCCTGTAATCTGAAGTGATTTTAAAATCGCAGTTTTTGAATGTTGCGTTGTATGATAATTCATTGCCGTTTGTCGGGTAGTGGTAGATGTAATCTTTTGCATGTACTGACTTGGCATTGTTTATGAAGCGTGAGTTCTCAGCGTGGATGATGCCTCCGGTTGAGGCGTTCGGGTGTTCTGGATCATAGAGCCTGACAGCGCAGATGGCGTTTTGTATTGATGCCCCATTCTTCATCTCAAGATAGCCCTGTAGGTATCTGCCGTTGGTAACACACTGATGCTGAGAGGCATCGCCCCAGACTTCGATACCTTGCCACATGCCATCGCTGCAGGCGCATTCCAATCTGCAACCGTCAAGAATCAGTTTGCCTCCCGGCTTGACTATGATTTTGGCATCACTTGGCATGTACAACCGACAATTTTTCAATGCTAATGTACAACCGCCATCAATTATGATATTACTCACCATAATCCTGTCGTTTTGCCATATTAAATCTGTATCACCCGTGATATAGTAATTGGACACATTATCATCAATTTCACAGTAGGTAGTATCTTCAAGGTAATTAAACATATCATGCGTAAGCGTATAGTGAATCACACCCAGTTGTTGAGGTGTCATGGCTAAAAGCCCGGAATAATCCATTGCATTGTTTGAAAATTCTTCTCCCTCTGATCCCCAATAACCACACGGATATGGATATCCCATTTCTGTAATTTCAGGAATAGTTGGAGTATCGGACAAAAAATCGTCACATGAATCACAACAAATTCCATAATTAGTGAGCATTGTATGAAGTAATCCAAGATTATGTCCTATTTCGTGTATCAGATTAGCTGATGCACCCCAAAAGACATTGTCGTTATAGTCTCTATATTTCTGCCAGCTGCCATGTATTCTTACGTACCTATTGCCATAAAGTATTTGCGCTACCACCACTTGAATATTCACCGTAATCGTCTTCGTCGTAGTAAAGTAAAAAAATGTTTATCTCACTTGTCTGATTAATGCAGTAATGTGATAATTCAGAGACATCCATATATCCAGAGGTATTCTGTTTGTTAGAATATGCATTGTCATCGTAATGGAAATAAATGCCCTTTGTTACGATTCTGTATCTGCGTTCCAAGCAGGGAGTTGTATTACCTTGAGGAAGGTGCATTGGTGAATTTGTCAATAGCCTAAGATTGGCGTAACGTACTATTTCATTTATATAGTCGTAGGCGGTGAAACTCGTGTTACCAAGACCATCATCACATGGCCTGAAATTTAGAGTGCTGTCTGATTTCATCATGAAATGAAAGTTGACTTTTACGTACTTCGTTGAAGTGTATTCGTCCGGAATATAATTCAAAATAGTTCCATCAGTTGGCCATCCAATTTTGGCGTTTCCTTCTATTTCACAACTAAAATCTTCATACTGCGCGAACACATTTATAGAAAACAGCATTAAGAATATTATTGTTAAATTTTTATAAATCATATGTTTCTTAGCTTGATTATTTTTGTGTTATACGTATTCGAATTGTTTTTAACCATTAGAAAATAAAGACCAGGTGTAAATCCGGACATATCAAGGTCAAGCGTCTTGCCGACATTCGTGAACTGGCAAACCATTCTCCCATGACAGTCATACAAGGTCACATCATTGTTTTTGTCATCACCCATAACGACACAAGTCACACTGCTGCATGGGTTTGGGAGTATCATCGGTTGATAAACTTCTGGTGAATCGTCAACTGACTGATATTGTTCGTTTATGTACCCGCAGTTGACACCAAATGATGAAAAGTTCATGTATCCAAGTTCGTCATCTACATAGCAACGCAACGGACCTCCCTCACCATCATCGGATTCACATTTTTGATTGGGCAGCAGATAGTGCTTTATTGGGCCAATTTTTTCGACTATTTTTACGGTGTCTGTACACGGATCGCCAACCAGACCGCTACAGTTCCCATATCCCCAATAAGAATATTGGTCGTCTAATATCTTGACGTACTTCAAATCATGCCCCGATATTGTTTCGATGCCTGTTTCCACAACATGAGCCAACCCGTATGCCTGTTCGCAAATGCCGGGGATCCCCACAAGCGTCCATGTGTCTCCGACAGAAGCCCCGAAATCAAAAAACAGGTGAAAATCTCCATCGCGGAATATCATCACACTGTCGTTTTTTTGTGTCACGTATTCGTTTTCAAGTGTAATTTGGAACAGCCCTCCATAGTAATCACACCCATGAATTTTCTTTGTGAGCTTTGTACAATGTATATTGTCAATCATGGTGTCGCTGACTGCCTCAATGTGCATATATCCACCAGTGGAAAACATTCCTGCACAATGTTCATAGTACCATTCCGTCCCGACAGGAGCAAACTCATGGGTCTGCGCCTTTGCGTTTGGAAGGCACAACAATGCCAACGATAATGCCAACATTGCTTTTTTTACGTAAGTCTTCATAATATATAATTTTAGTTTAGTGACTTCTGTTTTTACTATTTTTACTCTTTCCACGCTACCATTCTGAATTTCGCGAAGTCCGTTGAACAAAACTACAGAAAGAAGCGACGCAGCAAAGTTACATGTTATTCTCTTGTTTGCAAATGTTTTGCAGAAATTTTATCAAAAAATTGGGGTAAATTATTGTTTATCAATATATTATACGGACCAATTCATTCTTAATCTTACGACTTGCTCACAGCGGGCTTTTTGTGCGGCAGCCCGTCGTTGTCTTACTGTCATCGCCGCTGCAACCGACATTGCAGCCATCAGCCGTTGCAGAGGCTGCGCCCAATGAACTTGTTTATGCCATCCTCCACAATGGCCAGCTTCAAAAACGCACGGCAAAGATATTTATTATTTCCGGAAACCGCAACATCGCGCAGAAAATTTTTGAAAATGTTGCCTTTTCCTTCAAAACGTCTTGCTATGTGATTTGGATTCATATCTGTAGATTAAAAGTATTACTCTGTCACCGTGAAATTCCCATAGTAAACATCGCCGTTGTTCAGTGTTATCGTCACCGTGTAGAAGCCCTCGTCCTCGATGAGGATCGTCGCCATGTCGGGCGTGTGGAAAAGGTTGTCGCTGTCGGTATAGACACCGTTCCTATTTGTGACCACGATGTGCGCTATGCCCACGTTCTCGTTGACGTAAATGGTGAGCGCATGGCCGTCGATGGTGGCGGAGATTGGTGGGGTGGACTTGTTGTCCAAACCTCCTAACGTCTGAACTAGTATTGACAATGGTTCACCATTGAATGTTGAAATGCTGGCTCTTGTTGCTGTCGATGTAAATAAAAACAGCCAATACAATTAGTAATGTCTTTAGTCTTACCATATACTTTTGTGTTTGATTTTCTCGCAAAAATACAATGGTAATTTTGGTTTTATGCAATAAAAATTGTTCAATTTGTTCGAAAAAACAAGTTATCAACTTGTAAAACAATAGATTAGATATTACATTACCATACTTTCCAGTACTTGTTTAATGGTTTCATTTGGTTTTATGTCCAATATTGAGGTTGTTTTCTTAGCCCTATTCCATATTGTGCTCCGACTTTTGCCGAGAAGTGCTGGCATAGAACTATAAGGAATATCGAGCAGACAAAGACAGAGAAAGTTTAAATCGTCAACATTCAACTTGGAATATTTGGTTGTCATCATATTTGTAAAACCGCCGAGACACGTGTCGGCTGCACGTCTCAGTTCCGAAAGTTCACTACTCTTAAGCGGTTCAAGCTCCGTATGCTTAATTCCCTTTTCATCAAGTTGCCTGATTCGTGAAATTATTTTGACACATATTTTAGATGCTCGATAAGAATCGAGACACCTTCCAGCCGATAGGATTGACGATGAGCGGTGCATGACGTCAATTTCCCTCTCTCTTGTTTTTATTTCATCTTGTTGCTCGTTAATTTTTTGCCGCGCAGTTTTGAGTTTTCCGTTGGCGACTGAAATCCGCCAGTTGGCATCATTTGAAATTTGCATTTTTTGCCGACGGTGAATAATGCTTCTTGTAAAAAACACAACAATAGTAATGAAAACAGCAATAATAGAATATAATAAAACTCTGTATTTGATTTTTTGTATGTTCTTGTAATTTTTATTATTGTTATACAAATCAATGAGGCTTTTTGTTTTCACGCTGCGGTTTATTTCATCTATTGCGTTTTCTGAAACGTGTTTATTGTAAAAAGCAGAAAGTTCTTTGTATCCTGTGTTGTCATATATTTCAGCGAGCATCTTTGCAGACGAAAGTTTCATGAGTTTGCCTCCACACTCAAAACATGGTTTGAGATAGTAGGATGCAGAATCAAACATCATGTCTTTGAATAACAATTCACCAAGTGTATGATAAGTTTGAGCTAAAATGAAATTGTCTGGTGACGACAAATTTTCCTTCAGCAACAAATAAGCAGAATCGACGAGGCCTTTTTCATAATAGATTGAAGCTGTCGTGATATTAATACCGCATCTGAGATTTTCATATTCGCCTCCAACATTCAATGCATGTCTGTAATAATACAAGGCACTGTCGGGCATGTTGCCGAGATTATATGAATTCCCTATATGTTTCAACAAAATTGCGACGAACCTGCTGTCGTCAATCCACTTTGCATAATTCAAAGCTGTTTTGTAATTGTCAACAGCCTTCTCATAATAGCATTCGGCATACATCAAATTGCCTATTCTATTGTAAATCAAACTTGCAAACTTGTTTATTTGATAATGGTCGTCATTCATCATACCTTTCTCCGCTACCTTAGCAATCTCCGGGAACGCCGCCTCCATGATGTCGGCGGCCTTGAGGTAGTCGGCGCACGCAGCCACGATGTCGTCGTCCTCCGTTTCGCCGACGGCCTTGTAGTAGTGCGCCCGTGCCGTCTCGAAGGCGAGGCCGCTGTTCTTCGGATGTTCTTCAAAGACGCTGTCGTAATAAGCAGTCGCAGCGATGACGGCCGGGGCGTTGGTCTGTGCGCAGTCGTTCTTGTAAAGCGCCTCCGCCACAAGTATCTGGTATTCGTTCACGACGGAGCGGCTTGTGCTGTCGTCGATGTCGAAGCCAACCAGCACCTTCAACGCGCTGTCGGGCCGTTCCTGCATCAGCTCGTGCGCCGCTTGCAGCTCCGGCGCGGGATGCCAGCCGCCCGCCCTGTCGGAACACGAGGCGAAGACGATGAGAATTGACAATATGGCGAGGAGGTTTTTCATGGCGGCAAAGGTAAATGACACTACTTGCCCATATTATACAATATGAACGCATAGATGTCGGCCTGTTCCTCGATGACTTTCGCCATCGGCTTGCCGCCGCCGTGGCCCGCCTTGCTGTCGATACGGATTATCTTCGGTTCATCGCCGGTTTGCGCCGCCTGCAACGTCGCCGCATACTTGAACGAATGCGCGGGGACGACGCGGTCGTCGTGGTCGGCGGTCGTCACCATAATCGCCGGATAATGGACGTCATCGCCGCTCTTGATGTTGTGCAACGGCGAATAGGCGTAAAGCGCATCGAACATCTCCTTGCTGTCGGCACTCGTGCCATAGTCGCTCGCCCAGTTCCAGCCGATCGTAAACAGATGATAACGAAGCATATCCATGACACCGACTTCAGGGACGGCCACCTTGAACAGGTCGGGACGCTGGTTTGCGCAGGCTCCGACGAGGAGGCCGCCGTTTGAGCCGCCGACGATGGCGAGATAGTCGGGCGACGTGTATTTCTTCTCAACAAGATATTCGCCCGCCGAGATGAAGTCGTCGAACACGTTCTGTTTCTGCAACTTGGTTCCGGCGACATGCCATTCCTCGCCGTATTCGTTGCCGCCGCGCAGGTTCACCTGTGCGTAAATGCCGCCCAGCTCGAGGAAAGGAACGCGCATCACCGAGAAACCGGGATTCAAAGTTATGTTGAAGCCGCCGTAGCCGTACATGTAAGTGGGATTCTTCCCGTCCATCTTGACATCCTTCTTGTAAGTCAGGAACATCGGGACGCGGGTGCCGTCCTTGCTGTTGAAGAAGACCTGCTCGGTGACGTAATCTTCAGGGTTGAAATCCACCTTCGGTGCGCGGAACACCTCGGAGACGTTGCTTTCGACATCGTATTTGTAAATCGTCGTCGGGAACGTGAATGAGGTAAAAGCGTAGAACACTTCTTTTTCGTCGTAACGGCTCACGATGCCCACCGCGCCGAATGTCGGGAAGTCAATCTCATGCTGCACATTGCCTTGTAAATCACAGACGTATGAATGGTTTGAAGCGTCCTGGTCGTATGTGACAATCATCTTCCCTGCCGCCATCTGCGCCGACACCATGACATTCGCCGATTCAGGAATCAGAACCTCCCAGTTATCGATGCCGACCTTGTTCAAATTATCAAGACTCACAACGCAAACCATGCCTTTCGGGGCGGCGTAGTTCGTCTGGATATACAACTTTCCGTCAATGACATCAACCGGCGAATACTGGAAATCCATGTCACCGGCGAGCATGACGAACTTACCGTCAGGATCTTGCATATCGCGAATCCAAAGAGTATGCCCTGCGCCCTGGCCGCTTTCGTAAAGGAACATATAACGCTCATCATCGGTCAGGCCGACGCTGTGGAAATAACGCGGCTGGTCGGGATTTTCATAGAAAAGTTTGTCATTTTCCTGAGAATCACCGAGTTTGTGATAATAAATCTTATGATTTTCATTGACATTTGAAAACTCCTTGCCTTCAACGGGCTTGTCGTAAGCGGCATAGAAGAAACCGTCTTTATACCACGACGCGCCGGTGAACTTGGCCCATTCGATATGATCTTCAAGGAGTTCCCTTGTCTCGACGTTCATCACATAGATCTCAACCCAGTCGGAGCCGCTTCTATTGATTGTGTAGGCGAGATACTTTCCGTCGTTCGAGAGGCTTGTGCTTCCGAGCGAGACGGTGCCGTCGTCTGAAAGTTTGTTCGGGTCGAGAAGCACCTCCGGCTCGCCGCCGTCGGCATTCTGCATATAAATGACGCTCTGGTTCTGAAGTCCGTCGTTCTTGCTGTAGAAATATTTTCCGAAACGTTTTGACGGCACGCCATAACGTTCATAGTCAGCGAGTTGAGTCATCCTGTTCTTTATCGTCTCGCGATAAGGGATATGGCTCAAATATTCGTTTGTGAGTTGGCGTTGGGCTTCGACCCACGCATTTGTCGCCGCCGAAGTGTCATTCTCGAGCCAACGGTACGGGTCGGCGACTTTCGTTCCGAAATAATCGTCAACGACTGTCTCATCACGGTCGGCGACGGGGTATTCTTTTATTTGATACCGGCTGTCACATGAGGATAACATAAACATCCCTCCTATCACAAATAATGTTGTTTTTATTTTATTCATCTGATAATCTTTTATTTGTCTTTGACAAAAAGTCTTATTATTTCACCGACAATCAGCACGGGGCTTGTTCCGACGAAGCACACGAGCCAGTCTCTCCAGCCAAGGGGTTCGACGCTGAACATCTCACCGCCGAATGTCACGATCAGGAATTGGCCGAGAAGGATGACGAGAAGCGAGATGTGGAAGCCTGTGAAATTCTTGAACAGTCCGCGGAACGCTGTCGCGCCCGTGCGGAATGCTTTGGCATTGAACAGGTTCCAGAACTGCAGGAACACGAAAATGGTGAACGTAAGTGTCAGCTCGTATGTCGAGAGGCCTGACTGCATGTTGAAATTCAACAGGTTGCTCATGTAACCGTCGAAAGAGAAGTCATTGACCAAGCTGACGACTTCTGTATGTTTGAAGTATTGCACGATTCCGAACATTACGGAGACAAAGATAAAGCCTACGCAGAAGATGGACCATATCATCGGTTTTGTCATGATGTGTGCGTCTTTGGCGCGAGGTTTGTCTTTCATAACCAATTCGGTAGGTGGCAGCGATGCGAGTGCCATTGCAGCGAATGTGTCCATCACGAGGTTAACCCAGAGCATCTGCGTCACGGTGAGAACCATCTCCGTCCCGAGCAATGCGCCGAACATCACGACGAGGCACGCGGCGATGTTGATTGTCATCTGGAATACTATAAAACGCTGAATGTTAAGGTACAGCGAGCGTCCCCACATCACGGCGCGGGCGATGCTCTTGAAGGAGTTGTCAAGGATAGTGATGTCTGACGCCTCTTTCGCCACCGTCGTCCCGTCACCCATCGACAGTCCCACCTGTGCGGCTTTCAACGCCGGCGCGTCGTTAGTCCCGTCGCCGGTGACCGCCACCACCTCGCCGTTGACTTGCTGCAGGCGCACCAGACGTTCCTTGTCCATCGGACGGGCACGCGACATAATCTTAATCAACGGGATGCGGCGTTTCGCCTCTTCGTCGGACAACGCCTCGAAGTCTTTACCCGAGATATGGTTGAAGTCTTTCTGGTCGGTGTCTTTCCAAAGTCCGAGCTGACGGCCAATCTCTATAGCCGTGCCTGGTGTGTCTCCCGTCACGATTTTCACGTCGATGCCGGCATCCATGCAGCTTGCGACAGCGTCAGCCACATCGGGACGAATCGGGTCGGCGATGGCCACAACACCCATAAAGATGAGATTTTCAGCCACAAGGTTGTCTGTCTTAGGGTCGAACGACTGTTCGTTCGGGTCAGCCTGTTTGTATGCAAAAGCGAGTGTTCTCATCGCCTTGCCCTGATAAGCATACAGTTGTGTTTCTATTTCAGCACGATAGCCGTCAATATCAACGATGCCATCTTCCGTCACAATCTTATTGCAATGCTGGAGGACGATCTCAGGTGCGCCTTTCACGTAAAACATGAGTTTGTTGAACACCGGCGAATCGACGACCGTTGCCATGAATTTATATTTTGTTGAGAACGGCACTTGCTGTAACAATTGTGCTTGTTCCCTGTATGGCAAAAAGTCAACGCCTTGATTATGAAGCCAGAGCAGCAACGCGCCCTCTGTCGGATTGCCTATTACGGCTGCTTTTTTCGGGTCGGTGAAATCGAGGAACGCCGATGTGTTCACAGATATTCCTTCGCGGAAGAGGTTGCTTATTTCAGAGTCATCGAGTTGTTTCTTCGGCATTGCGTATGATGATATGTCATTGACACTCATCTGGTTTTGGGTCAATGTGCCTGTCTTATCCGTGCAGATGACCGTTGTGGCGCCCATTGTCTCGCAGGCGTGCATCTTACGGACGAGGTTGTTTGTGGTGAGCATGCGTTTCATGCTTAATGCGAGGCTCAAGGTGACGCTCATCGGGAGGCCTTCCGGCACTGCCACGACGATAAGCGTGACGGCAATCATGATTGTATCAAGGAAATACTTCGCGAAAAGCATCCATTCCACGCCGTCGGAAATCAGATCGACAGACAGGAAATAAATCAATGTCCTTGCAATGACGATAACCGCGGCGATTCCGTAACTGGCGTACGAGATCAGCCGTCCGAGCTTGTCGAGCTGGATGTTCAACGGAGTTTTTATGTTGTTATCGATTTGGGAGCCTTTGTAAACCTTTCCCCACTCTGTGGAATCCCCTACCCGTTCGACTCTCATAACGCCGTGACCGTCAATGATTTTGCTTCCGCGCATCACCCAGTTTGACGGGTATGTCGCTTCGGGGTTGAACTCTTTTTCATCGGTGGTCTTGCGTGCCATCGGCTCGCCTGTCAGGTCCGACTCGTTGACCTGCATGGCGAACGACTCAAGCAGCTCGCCGTCGGCCGGTATCTCATCACCCGTCTCGACGATCACTATATCTCCGACGACTATATCGCGACGCTCAACCAAAGTCACATTGCCTTCACGGATGACCTTTACCGTCTCCTCATCATTGACTTGGTTAAGGATGTCAAATTTCTTGTTTGCGCTCACCTCAAATGCAAAACCGATGCACGTCGCGAGCAATATTGCGACCAGGATTCCCAACGGCTCAAAAAGAACGCTCAATCCTTCCTGGTCTGTAGCATACATATAAATGGAAACTCCTATCGACAAGACGAGGGCGATAAGAAGTATCCTGATTATCGGGTCTTTAAATTTTTCAATAAACTGATGAAAGAGTGACTCTTTTTTCGGAGGAGTCAGAACATTGAGGCCGTGTTTCGCACGGCTCTCTTCAACTTGTTTGGTGTTTAAACCTTGGTATTTCATTTTTTAATTATAAGCAAAAGTTATGCCGCTCAAAAAAAACATCAACATACGGGAGCCATTTTCAGGCATCCCGTATGTCATTATACTTGTGATTTACAAGCATTCAGATGAA
This sequence comes from Bacteroidales bacterium, assembly GCA_045600605.1. Classification (GTDB taxonomy): domain Bacteria; phylum Bacteroidota; class Bacteroidia; order Bacteroidales; family F082; genus Limimorpha. The sequence continues at coordinate 59,492 of JAZRYG010000017.1, read as the reverse complement.
TAACGCCAGCTAATCAGCAGTGGCGTTTGGAAGGATTATTCCGCAAGTTTGTCCATTTCTTTGTCGAAGACCTGTTTGAATTTCTCATACTCGAAGTCTGTCCTGAGTTTTGAGTCGGCAGAGACTTTCTGATTGATTTCTTCAACGAGGTTATCGGCGTTGACTTCGAGGCAGACGTAGTACATGGTGCCTGACTTCATCTTCTCCGACCAGCCCGGAATTGCTGGCACAGCACCTTTAACTGTCTGATTGACAACAGTGCGGCTGAGGTCCTTGAGGCTCTGACGGAAATCCTGTGCATCGCCGTCGATGTATGTTGACGAGTAGTCTTCGATGACACTTTCGACCACGACCTGCATCATACGAGCGAGTTCCTGTCTGGCATTGTTGGCAGCGGCCTGTTTTGCCTTCGGAACCTGATTTTCGTATGCAGCCAAGAACGAGCCTTCAGCTCTCAAAGCCTGCTTTGTTGACATGCACTGTGCACATGCTTTTTCCTCGCCGTCATTGGCGGCAACTTTCTTTGATGAACCGCATGAAACGACTGTCATTCCGATGATAGCGGCGCATAACAATAAACCGAATTTCTTCATTTTGATGATTTTTTAATTGTGCCTACTCTACGCTTTTCGGCTTCCGCATGATAATTTAAAACTGTATTCTTATGTGTTTAGTTAGATTTTTCGAGCCGACTTTAAAGACGACGTTTATTGTCGGATAGTCCTGTTGGTAACAGAATCTGCTGTCGTAACCGATGTACCACAAGCCGTTTTCAGTGCTGATGTCAAAGTCCGTGGCACAGTCGGATGAAACCCTTGGCTTCTGTGATGTCTCAATAAGACGGTCGTTGTACAAGAGACGGACGGCGACCTTGCCGGGCACGCTTTCCACGACATCCATCATTATGGCGTTATAGATGTCGTTGTACATCCCGACGACAGTGCTGATTTGGTTAATCCTTGAATCGTCTTCACTGAGTTCTTTCTTCAGACTGATAAGTCCGGAAATTGATGTCTTGACATCCTCCACACTTTCAACATTATCAACGTCTTCAATGTATTTAGCGATTTTTTCGTCAATCTCTTTTTCCATCTGATTATAAGCCGTAATCAAATCACGGCGTTCAAACTCATTGAACGGGTAGCGCATGTAAAGCACATAGTACTCCTCACCTGTTTTCTTGTTGTAGAAGCGTTTGTAGAAGACATCAGCCTTCTGGACGGCAATACCTTGGATGGCAGGCATCCTGGCAATCTTAGTCTTGATGTTATTGACGACAGACTCCTCGTATGTCACCTTATCGCCTACCACATTAATAACTGATTGGTTGGTGATGTCTCCGTTGACATTCACTGCGACCGACATGGCGATGTCGCTGAGTACGCCTTGCAGCGCGGCATTTTTCGCTTCGGCAAGCGTCGCGCCTTCCTGCCCCATCACATAGATGAAATCGGGATGTTCTCTTGCGCCAACCCATTTCGGCTCCGACGACGGCACCGTCTCAACGAGCTTGAAACCCTTCCTTTGTGCGGTTGCCACCAAAGGAAGCATGATAGCCAATATTACAATTAACTTTTTCATCTTCAACATTTTATTATACTAATTTTCAAGAATCCAATTAACATCTTTCACCCCGACAGTATCGATGACAGCCTCATCTGTATGTGTCGCGAAATACTTGGCGAGATTTGCCTTCCCTTCATCAAAAAGGCGTTTGATTTTCTTGTCACGGGCCTGCACTGATTTCAGGGCTTTCGCCACCGCCTTGTTCTCTGTGTCTGCCATGCCTTTCTTCGTGATTACAGTCTGTGAAATAATCGTTTTTTCCTGATTGTCAGCGAAATACAACGCCACTTCTATTTCCGCCACGAACTGCGGAGGGATTGACGTCGTTGCATTTTTCGATACGACATTCACTATCGGAAGCAGCACGAAACGACTTGCCCCGTCGGTGCTTCCAAGAGCGTTAAGCGACACAGCTTCGTAAAGCCTGTCTTGCAGCGAAGACAGCAAATTGTCGCTGATATTCTCATTTTCAGGCATCACGACATTGACCTTCAGATTATCGAACTCCACTTTTTGAGCATTCGCGAACGATGGCAGTGCCAGCACAAATGCAAATGCTAATACTCTTAAAATTTTTCTCATGTTTTTATGTTTGATTAAAGGATAATCCAGACTTCACTCGGGCCTCTCATATAGACAGTGCTCGGGATGTAGAATTTGTCTGACAAATATTTCTGAAGCATTGTCCCGAACTCGTTGGTGTCCATGCGCTGGACCGCGCCACGACGCCCCGTCTTTGTGATTGGCATCATCACCTGATTGAAAGTCAAGATGTTAGGCGACAAAGTACGAGTCGGGTTATTGTCAACCGTATTGTCTTGCAGCCAATAATATATGATGTCGCCAAGTGATGTCTCTTCATCTTCAAACATAAATGTCGAAGTGTTGAAGTCGTACTCAGAGGCGTCGGTCCTCTTCACTTTCACGGTAATCTGGCGACCGTTCTCCGACATGTCCGCGTAATGCCCAAGGAGTTTGTTGCAGAATCCGTCCATGTGGTTCAGGACAGCCTCTTCGAGCAGCGTGTTCACCGTAGCTGACATCGACGGCTTTCCGTCGCCGTGAGCGTGAGCGAGTTCCTTGGCGTTTGAGCTTTGGTCAACGACACGCATGTCGAATGTGACATAGCGTTGTGTGCCTTTTTCCATCACAGAGAAATCAAGGTCAACGATGTAATCGACATGAGCCGTGCGTCTGATCATATCCGTTGGTGATTCGGCGATTTCGCCGTCAAGATTATAATCGCTTGCCATGAACGATGTCTCATCCTGTTCTTGTTTCATACTCTTGAGGAGATATTCAAGGCTCTGGACCTCAAAGCCTTTCTTGTTGAAAATATCATCAAGCGAAGCTATCACAAGGCGGAGGTCACGGCTGTCTTCCCTGCTGAAAATATTGTAATTCGGGATTGTGTGTTTTTCGCCGGTCTCATCAGTCCATGTCTGGACAAAGCCCATGCTTGTGCAATACACATCTGAAGGCACCACCATCAGGATAGGTTTCAGGTATTTGCCGGCGGCGGTGCTTTCAACTTTCTTGGCGTAGCCTTTTTCCTGCATATATTTCAGAAGTTCATCGTACAGAACCTGCACATCAAGTGACACCTTGTACAATTTACCTTCCTTCACCGCCTGCGGCTGGCCGGTCCTGTTAATATAACGGACATACTGTCCGGCGGGCGTCTTCTTGGTCGGGAGTGCCAGGAAGCCCTCGAAGAAAGCCATATTCTCTTCCGCAACGGAATAACCGACAATGGCTGGAGTTGCTTTTGTCTGCTCCGACGCTGTTATCCCGCGGAACAGGCACGCCGCGACGGCATCACGCTTCGCCATCGCGATGGCGGCCTCGACGTCCTTGGCCGTCGTGGTCACAGTGAACACTTTGGTGCCATCCTGCCCCACCCCAATGTATTGAACTTCATATTGCTGGTCTAACACCGACAGCTTCTCGTTGTTTTTCTGCGCCAACACTACATTTGACACACACATGACCGTCAGAAACAAGCAGATAATTTTAGAAACAGAACTTTTCATATCATAAAAAATTTCGTGCAAAGGTAACAATTTATTTCAATCCGGGTCTATTTTTTTTCACAATTATAAAAAAAGTCCACATTTGTATAGATCATTTCACAAATCCGGTTATTTCCTGATTCGGTTCGAGTTCGACTGGTTCCTTGCCATATTGGAAAATCATCATTTTCTTCCCGCCTTTGAGGAAATATCTGTCGTCGCAGACCCATATCGCCGTCGCCTCGCGCAGTCCGACGACCTTCATCTCCTGACGCACCGCGAGATATTCGTTGATGCGGTCCTGACGTGTCTCGCCACCGTGTTTTATCATCTTGTCGATTTCCGGATGCGGGTCGAGGTAGTGAGGGTTGATCTGGAACGGGATGAGGTTCAAGGTGTTGAAGCTCGCAGGCTGCACGATAGGCATGTCGTTTGTCGTGCACAGTGTCGGGCATGCGACGTTGGAGCCCGCGCTCCAGCCGATATAAGGAGTGCCGTTGTTGGCGCATTCCGCGACGACATCCATCAGGCCGTATCTGTGCATCTCGGCGACAAGGTGGAACGTGTTTCCGCCTCCGACGACGATGCAGTCGGCGTTTTTCACGAGGGCTGTTTTGTCATCGACCTCGTGCACCGATACGAAATCATTCACTCCGAGTTTATCGTGAAATACTTTCTTCACCTTCGCTGTATAAGCGTCATAGCTTGCCGGATAGGGATTCCCGCCGATGAAGACGCCTGCGAACGGCACGAAGACGACCTTGCTGTGTTCACCGAGTCTGTTTTTCTCAAAAAATTGTTCAAGCTGGGTCATCGCCCAAGCCAGATATGTCTCACCGAAATTGGTTGAATTGCTGATAAGTAATAAGTTTCTCATTTTTTCAAAAATATTTGCGCAAAGATATATTTTTTTTCAATACGGATAATCTCATTTTTATTTAAAAATTTCACAAGCTGACGCCTTTGAAAAGTTCCGTCGGGTAGCTCACGTTTTCGAGAAACAAGGCGTGGGCCGGCACCGAGGTTCCTGCGGAGCAGCGGTCTTTATGTTCGATGACAGCGCGGAAGCCGTCGAGGTCCATCTTGCCCTTCCCTACTTCGAGCATGGTCCCGACGATGGCACGCACCATGTTACGCAGGAAACGGTCGGCTTTGATCTCAAACACAAGCAGGTCGCCTTCGCAGTACCATCGCGCCTCCATGATCTTGCAGTTGTTCGTCTTAACCTGGGTATGAATCTTCGAGAAACTCGTAAAATCCGTATATTCAAACAATATTGCAGCCGCATCATTCATCTTTTCGACGTCAAGATTGCCATAAACGTAGAAAGAGTCGTGACTATGAAAAGGATTCTTACTTCGCGTAATATAATAATGGTATGTCCGCGAACTTGCATCGAAACGAGCATGGAAATGATGATATACTTGCCAGCAATCGAACACGACGATGTCGTCAGGAAGAAACACATTCAACTGATACACAAAGTTTTGCAAATCATCAATCGGCTCACATTCAAAATGTGCGTAGAAATTTCTCGCATTGACGCCGGTGTCGGTCCTCCCGCAGCCGGTCACGCTGACAGTCTGTTTCAGCTTCAGGCTGATACATTTTTCGAGTACTTCCTGGACCGTCTCCGCTCCTGGCTGAATCTGCCAGCCGTGGTAGGCTTTCCCGTTATATGCGAGGTGCAAAAAATATCTGTTCATGCGTCAAAATTTAGTCGCAAAAATAAAAAAAATTTGCATAATAGAAAAACATATCATAATTTTGCACGTTCATTTTTGAGCAACAACCCTAAAATCATTGATGCTATGTCGATATGTATGCTAAAAGATGAAGTTTACGACTTCCCGCCTGTGACACAGGCAAATCAGGACGGACTGTTGGCAATCGGGGGTGACTTGTCGCCGGAGAGATTACTGATCGCATATTCACAAGGTATTTTCCCGTGGTTCAACGAAGGAGAGCCGATACTCTGGTGGTCGCTCGACCCAAGGATGGTGATGAAGCCGACCGACATGAAAGTCACGAAATCATTATGGAAAACCATCGAATCAAATAAGTTTTCATGCAGTTTCGACTCCGACTTTGAGGGTGTTATCCGCTCGTGCGCGACGGTGAAACGCAAAGACGACGAAGACGACACCGATGAAGGCGAAGACCAGCCCGACACATGGATCAACGAGGACATGATTCACGCGTACTGCGAGTTGCACGAGCTCGGCTTCGCACATTCCGTCGAGACATATTACGGCAACGAACTCGTCGGCGGGCTTTACGGAGTGTCCATCGGGAAAATATTCTGCGGCGAGTCGATGTTCCACACCAAGACAGACGCCTCAAAGGTCGCGTTCTACCATCTTTGCGATTTCCTGAAAAGAAACAACTTTGAACTCATTGACGCCCAGCAGGAAACAGGTCATCTGAAACGACTTGGCGCCGCGCCCGTCCCACGCAAGGACTTCATCAAGGCATTGAAAAACATGGTCAAGGAGAACTCGCTCATCGGCAACTGGGGCGACGGCAGCGCGGAATGGAAAAAGCTCGTCATCGACAAGCAAGACCTATCATATTAATATAGGACCTCTTTAATCCTGACTAATTTTTCGAGCAGCGGCTCCACGAGGTCAAGGCGCAGCATGTTGGCGCCGTCCGACTTGGCCATCGCGGGATTCGGGTGAGTCTCCATGAATATCCCGTCGGCACCGGCGGCAATCGCGGCCTTCGATATAAGACCGATGAGCTCCGGCTTCCCGCCGGTCACACCGCCCGTCTGGTTTGGCTGTTGAAGCGAATGCGTCACGTCCATGATGACCGGCACATCGCATTTCTGCATCTCGTATATATTGCGATAATCGACCACAAGGTCCTGATAACCAAAGAAATTGCCACGGTCAGTGAGCATCACTGAGTTGTTACCCGACTGTCTGACCTTATCAACAGCGAACTGCATCGACGCACCCGATAGGAACTGTCCTTTCTTGATATTCACCGTCTTTCCCGTTTTGGCGGCAGCGATGAGGAGGTCGGTCTGTCGGCACAGAAACGCCGGAATCTGTAAGACATCGACATATTCCGCAGCCATCGCCGCCTCGTCACAGGCATGAATGTCGGTGACGACAGGGACATTAAATTCCTTCGAGATATTTTTCAGCACCTTAAGAGCCTTAAGGTCGCCGATGCCCTGAAAAGAATCCATTCTCGAGCGGTTGGCTTTTCTGTATGACCCCTTGAAAATCAGAGGGATGCCAAGGGCTTTGGTTATCGAAACCAATTTTTCGGCAATCTTGAACGGCGATTCTTCGTCCTCAATGACACATGGGCCGGCAAGCAGGAAGAACCTGCCTTCGCTCATTCCTTTTAAAAACTTATATTCGTCAGTATTTATCATAATTATCAAGTTGTTACAGATTTATTTTTTGTTGTAAACAAGTTCCACATCGTCAATGTAGAGTTCATCTTTAGAAGAGCCTTCTCCGCCTATCTTATTGGTTGAGAATAAGATAAGAATGTATCGAGGTTTAACATCCGCATGTTTCATCACGAAAGGCACGCTGACGCGTCTCCAAACATAATCATCAGACGCAGCCTTTGATGTCCTCGAGATGAAGCGCGGCCCCGACATGGCGCAAATCTGGTCTTGGGGCTTGCTGTATTCCGGCCCCGCGTAGATGAAATCGACATCGCCGTGAACCACGGAAACGAAATTCGCCTGTGAGTCAGCGTCTTTCGCCCTGAAGCACACCCACGCCACTATCGAATCCGGCACAGCGTTCACCGTCATGCAGAAATTCGGATTGCTACGTTGAGTGTAATTGTAATTGTCTTCGTGGTTTTTGGTTTTCATGCTGCTGGCGTTGATGCGGCCGCATGTGAGATTGCCATTCGCCAAGACGCCCAAGATGCTGCGCGGACGAAGCAGAACACTGTATTTTCCATCAGAACCCGGACGCGTCTTTGTCGATTTGAACACCTGCTTTGTCACAAAACCAGCGTATTTTCCCGTCGCACTTGTGATGGTATGCCAATAATCAGGCTCAATGTCGCTGTTGTCTTCATTGTTCCAAGTCTCAAAACCACCGTTTCTAACTCTCACATATTCAACACTTTGCGAAAATACATAATTAAAAATGCAAAGAAACAAAACGATAAGAAATGTCTTTTTCATTGTAAGCCATTCATTTTTAAAAACCTGCAAAGATAGTTAAATTTATCAAAAGCGTACAAAAAATTTTACTTTGACTTCAAATGAATACGAGCCTGTTTTCTTTGTACTTTTGCAAAAATTTCAGAAGATGGAAGACGTAAAAGAATATCTCGATTCTCTTGTCGAGAAGAACAACGCTGAGGCGTTCATCAAGGACGACCCTGTGCAATTCCCACACAGATTCAACGACTTACGCGACATTGAGATTGTGTCGTTTTTAGTTGCGACGATAGCCTGGGGCAACAGGAAAATGATTCTCAACAACTCGGACAAAATGCTCAACATGATGGGGAAATCGCCATACGACTACGTAATGTCGGAAGGCTGGAGAAGTCTTGAGCCTGACAGGTGCGTCCACAGGACCTTTTTCAACCGTGACTTGATGTATTACTGCAACGGGTTGAGAGCCATCTATCAGAGACACAGCACTTTAGAAGACATCTTCGCTGTCGGCGACACGTGGCGCGGCATCCAGAATTTCCGCGAAATGATCACCGAGGCGAATGGCGGCACAAGCAAGCACATCTCCAACCCTTGTTGCGACGAGCCGAAGAAAGGATCAGCATGCAAACGTCTTCACATGGCACTGCGCTGGCTCGTAAGAAACGACGGCATCGTTGACCTCGGCGTTTGGAAACGGCTGAAAACCAGCGACTTGATGATTCCGTTAGATGTGCATGTTGCAAGAGTCTCACGCGAACTCGGACTTATCGACAGGAAAAGCAACGACCGTCAGACGGTGGAGATGCTTACCGCAAAACTACGCGAGTTCGACGCAAACGACCCCGTCAAATACGACTTCGCGTTGTTCGGAGTTGAACTTATGTAGTTAAAAGTTCATAAAGTTGAAAGTGGCTGGCGTGCCATATTCGGCATGTCGGCTTTTTATTGATAACTCCAGATTTTAAAAAGTTATCAACAATTTGTTGATAATTTCTCTGTCAAAAATAACAAACCTTCGCGCGTACCTTTTTAATTATTGTTAATTTTGCGTCTCATTCGCTATTGAATTTATTTTAGTATAAAAAATTATAAATCAATAAATTAACAAACAAAATGAAACGTAGATTTACTTTACTGATGACAGCTTTGATGCTGTTGGCATGCAGTGTCACCGTCTGGGGACAGGCTTCGGTCGGCACTACATTATGGTCAGAGACATGGACTGGCGGAGACGCTAACGAGCAACCATCCGCCTATGGTTTTGAAGGAACCACCGTGTATGGCGGCGGCACTCTGACTTACACCAATTCAAGTGCAAATACAAAATTGTACAACGAGGCTTTGGCTGGTGGTACCGCTCCCGAACTTCTTCTCTCGAAAAGTAATCAGACATGGACTATCGGCGGCATTCCAACAGGAGGCGCCGCGGAAATGAGCCTTACTTTCCTATCAAACAAGACGGCATTCGATGTGACGACCACGACAGCGAATATAAGTGTTTCAGGAAGTCAGAAATCATGGACGATAACAAACACAGGCAATGTGACGTCCTTTGATCTTACACTTAAAAACACAAGCAGCTCCAATGCGAGAATCGATGACATCAATTTAGTTGTGACAACAGCAGGCAGCGGCGGAAACAGCGTCGCCACTCCGACATTCTCACCTTCCGCAGGCACATACTTTGAAGCACAAAACGTAACAATTTCATGCGCAACTGACGGAGCCACAGTATATTACACTACAAACGGCACAACACCCGACACACTCAGCACGATTTATTCAGCGCCAATAAGCATAAGCGCGACGACGACTGTCAAAGCTATTGCAATGAAAGAAGGTCTCAGCAACAGTTCTGTGGCCACGGCGACATACACATTCCCGAGCGTCATGACGATTGCCGCGGCACGCGCACTTGAAAACAACGAATACGCTCTCGTCGAAGGCATCGTCACATTGATTGACGGCAGAAACATTTACGCACAAGACGAGACCGCCGGCATCGACCTCTACCTCAACAGCAACACGGTTCCAACCACATTGGCACTCGGCGACAAAGTCAGGGCATACGGAAAGAAAGCCGTCTTCAACGGACTCATCGAGCTCACAGGCATTGACGGCGGCGACGCCTCACAGTTCAACGTCGTCTCAAACGGCAACGACCTTCCGCTTACGGTGAAGACCATCGCCGAAATCAACGCTGACTTCGCGGGCGGCAACACGCTTCAGTCAACACGCGTGAAAGTCGAGAACGCCACAATCGGCGCCATCAGCACATCAGGGAACACGACACTGACACAGAGCGAGAACACGATAAACATTTATAAAATCCCAGCACTCACCGGCATTTCCGAAGGCGACAACGTCAATGTCATCGCTGTGGTCGGCTGCTACAACGCAATACAGCTCAGGGTCGCTTTGGCGGCTGACGTTGAGAAAGTCGGAGAGACACAGACTGTCGCCACCCCGACTTTCACTCCCGAAGAAGGCACATACTCAGAATCACAGGCCGTGACAATAAACTGCGAAACTGACGGAGCAACAATACGTTACACTCTCGACGGCACTGACCCGACAGAATTAAGCACAGAGTACGCATCACCATTGATAGTTTTAGAGACAGTGACTATCAAGGCGAGAGCTTGGAAAAACGATATGAATCCAAGTAACGTAGCATCAGCCACTTACACCATCACACATCCGGCACAGGAGACAGCCTACACTCTCATCACAGGCTCAAACGGACTCGTCGCCGGTGACAAATACATCGTCGTGGGAATAAAATCAGATACGTACTACGCATTGGGTAAACAGAACACCAACAACAGAGTATCGGTCGCTGTGACGCCAGAAGGCAATGTCATCACGACAACGCCAGCCACGACAAGCGCAGATGAAACCGTTTATGAGCTGACACTCGGACAGGACAGCGTCGGTTACTGGACATTGTATGACGCAGTGAACGGCGGTTATCTCTATGCGGCTTCAAGCTCATCGAATTATCTGAAGAACCAAGCCACAAACGATGCCAACGGCGTTTGGACAATCGACATCGCATCAAACGGTGTCGCCACAATCAAGGCACAAGGTCCGAACACACGCAACTGGTTGAGACTCAACAATAATGGCACTCCGTTCTCATGCTACGGCTCCGGTCAGCTCGACGTTTATCTTTACAAAGCCGGTGAGATTCCACCTGCGACAATTGTTGCCACTCCGACCTTCACACCAGGCGAAGGTTCTTACACAACAGCTCAGGACGTGACGATTTCATGCGCAACCGACGGAGCAACAATCTATTACACGACAGACAACACCGAGCCGACAGCAAGCAGCGAGGTTTACAGCACACCTATTGCGGTAAGCACGACAACCACCCTCAAGGCATTCGCCGTGAAAGCCGGAATGGAAAACAGTGCCGTTGCATCTGCGACATACACGTTCCCGAGTGTCATCACGATTGCTGCTGCACGCGCACTTGAAAACAACGAGTACGCCCTCGTCGAAGGCATCGTCACATTCATCGACGGAAGGAACATCTACATCCAAGACACAACCGCCGGCATCGACCTTTACCTGAACAGCAACACCGTCCCGACCACATTGGCACTCGGCGACAAAGTCAAGACATACGGAAAGAAGACCGTTTACAACGGACTCGTCGAGCTTACTGGCATCGATGGCGGCGACGCATCGCAGTTCAGCACCGTTTCAAACGGCAACGAACTCCCGCTCGCAGTGAAGACGATCGCTGAAATCAACGCCGACTACGCGGACGGCAACATGCTTCAGTCAACACGCGTGAAGATTGCAGACAGCAAGATCGGAGCCATCAACACGAACGGCAACACTCCAATCCATCAAGGTGAGAACACCATCAACCTTTACAAGATGCCTGTCGTAGAAGGTCTTCTTGAAAACGACAGCGTCACCGTCATCGGAATAATCGGCTGTTTCAACGCCCCGCAGATCCGCATCAACAGCGCGAGCGACGTCGAGTTCACGCATCCGGCGGGCCCGAGCATCGCGGCAACTCCGACGGAACTCACAGGATTCAACTACACTGTTGAGGAAGGCCCGTCGGCAACGCAGGCGTTCGCCGTCAGCGGAAACAACCTGACCGCAAGTGCAACAATCACCGCTTCTGAGAATTTCGAGATTTCAACGGCAGACGGCGCGAGCTTCAACGCTCAGAGCACGATTACCATAAGCGAGACATCATTCAGCAACGTAAGCATTTACGTGAGATTGAAAGCTGGTTTGGAGATTGGAGAATATAATGAAACATTGGTTTTCGCATCGGAAGGTGCTGAAACAGTGAATGTTACAGTAAGCGGAAGCGTCGCAGAGCCGCAAGTGCCAAGCAGTTACGCCCGCATCTCAAGCGTTTCGCAACTCGCCGACGGAATGAAAGTCATCATTGCGGCACGTTACAACACCACCGGAAATGAATATTACGCAATGACCGCCGCCACGACAGGCAAGCCGGAAGGCGTGTCGTTCACAAGCGTAGATGGCGAAAGCGAGACTTTGCCATCAACAATTGCCGATGAAGAGGCGACATATTACTGGACTGTCGGCATCAACAACGGCAACTACACGTTCACAAATGCAAACGGCGATGTCCTCGGCTACACCTCAAGCACAAACTTCTCGACAGGCGGCGACAACACAGCATGGTCGATAGAGTACAGCACGACAGACACGGCAGCGATGGTCCCGTCATACAGCGCATTCGTCATCACCAACGTCAACAACAACGGCAGAGCAATCGCGCTCAACACGAGCCACAACTTCGGGCCTTACGCCAAGTCGAACATGACAGGCAGCAACGCCGCGAACTACAATTTCTTCCTTGACATCTTCGCAACAGCGGGCGGCACTCCGGTCTGCGCCACACCTTCATTCACACCTGAATCCGGGACATACTACGAAGCGCAGTCGGTGACAATCTCATGCGCGACCGAAGGCGCGACAATTTATTACACCACGGACGGGAACGAACCTACATCAGAAAGCGCGGTTTACACCTCGCCTATCGAAGTCTCGGAAAACATGACAATCAAAGCCTTTGCATCGAAAGAAGGCTACGATGACAGTGGGATTGCGACAGCGGAATACACCATCATCCTCGGCGCGACAACGATTTTTGCACAGGACTGGGAAGGCGAGATGAACGGCTGGACGTTCGTGACAGTCGAAGGATCAAAGCCTTGGACGGTGGCATCAAACAGCGGCAACCACTACGCCTACGCCAACGGCTACAACGGCGGCGCCAACGAGCAGTGGTGCATCTCGCCTGCCTTCAACCTCGACAACTACAGCGATGTCACACTCTCATTCGTGAACGCGAAGAACTACACTGGCCCGGACATGCAGCTCTACATTTCTAATAACTACGACGGGACAAACGCCGCCACTGCCACATGGAACGAGCTGACTTACGTAAAGTCAACAGGATCATGGACTTGGGTCGAGTCCGGAACCATCTCATTAGACAGTTACAGCGGCACAAGCTGCCACATCGGTTTCAAATACACCTGCACGGAGTCGGAAGCAGCAGGCTGGGAAATTGACGACATCATCATGGTCGGCTTCACATCAAATCCTTCACTCACTGCAATGCCAACGTCCTTGTCGGGATTCGGATACATGGAAGGCCACGGCCCGTCAGCCGAGCAGTCGTTTGTGGTCAGCGGAGTCAACCTCACATCAAATGTCACAATTTCAATGGTTGGCACGAATTTCGAAATGTCAGCAACATCAGGCGAGGCCTTCGCAGCACAATCGACAATCACGCTCACTCCAACGGCAGGTGCTGTAAATCAAACGGTTTACGTCAGAATGACAGAAGGTCTTGCCGCCAACACTTACGCAAGCGCAATCACCATCGCCTCACAACTTGACGACATCACGGTTTCACTCGAAGGAACAGTGACAGAGGAAGGCGACAGCTGGAACAGAATCTTCTCGGTCAACGACCTTGAAAACGGTGCGAAAGTCATTGTCGCAGCACGTTACAACAACGTTGAAAATGAGTACTTTGCGATGACCGCCACCACATCTGGCAAGCCGGAAGGCGTGTTGTTCACAAGCGTCACGGAAGGCGTTCTGGAGATTCTTCCTGATGAAATCGCACTTGACGAGAGCACTTATTCATGGACAGTCAGCATTGAAAACGGCAACCTGACATTCACAAATGCAGCCGGCGATGTCCTCGGCTACGGCGGCAGCGGCACTAACTTCCAGACTAACGGCGACAACACCAACTGGAACATCGACTACGTACTTTCTGATCCTGAATCAATGGTTCCGGAATACTGGGGATTCCTTATTAATAATGTGAACTATACGAGCAGAGCTTTTGCCATCAACAGCAATTATCACAGCTACGGTCCGTACTCGACACAGAACATGACAGGTGCGAACGCCTCCGGCTACAACTTCTGCGTTGACCTGTTCGTGCAGGGCGGCGAAGTCACACCGACCGTCATGACCCCGACGTTCAGCATGGCATCAGGCACATATTATGAAGAAATTGATGTTGAAATTTCAACCTCAACGACGGACGCGACAATATATTACACGACCGACGGCACCGAACCGACGGCAACATCAGCAGTCTATACGGGAGCCATTCATGTTGCAAATGATATGACAATCAAAGCCATAGCAATGAAAGAAGGCTATGACAACAGCAGCGTCGCGACGGCAGAATACGTAATCATGAGCGACATCGTTGTCGTGTTCAGCCAAGACTGGGAGAACGGCATGAACGGATGGACATTCGAGACATTAGAAGGCAACAAGCCGTGGGTCATCGCATCATACAACAACAACCAATATGCCAACGCCAACGGTTACGGCGATGATGTTGACAACGAACAATGGTGCATCTCGCCGGTGTTCAACCTCAACGCACTTGCCGGCCAGAACCCGACACTCACGTTCATGAACGCCATGAAATTCGAAGGTCCGGATGTGGAGCTTCTCTTCTCCAACGACTACGACGGTCAGGATCCGACCGCAGCCACATGGCAGCCGTTGACATTCAACCAGTCACCAGGCAACTACGAATGGGTCTCATCGGGCGAGATTTCACTCAGCCAGTTCAGCGGTTTAATCTGCAATATCGCATTCAAATACACAAGCACGCCTGAAGCCGCGGCAGCATGGGAAATCGACGACATCATGCTCTACGCAACACCAAGCACCGACCCGTATATCATACCGTCTGCATACAGCATGACCGGCTTCGATTATGTTTATGACCTCGGACCGTCTGCAACACAGTCGTTCACACTGACAGCCGGCAACCTCGAGGGCGACGGAGTCGTGACGGTAACATCGTCTGAATACTTCAAACTCACTCTCGACGAGGAGACCTGGTCAAATGAGATTTCACTGGAATACGCCGATGGCCAACTCGTCGGACAACCAGTTACGGTTTATGTCAGAATGAAGTGCAGCCTCGAAATCGGCACATACGAAGGAGCAATTGAAGTTTCAGGCGGCGAAGCGGAATGTGAAATCTTCCTCTCAGGTGAGGTTACTGAACCGCATGGCATTGTTGAAAACTTCGAGGAAAATGTTTCGATTTACAACGGCGACCACGTCATCTTCATCAATAATGACACCAAAACAACATTGTCAATGATGATGTACAACATTGTCGGTCAGCCGGTTATGAGCGAGACTGTCACGACAGGCGACAACAGAATCGAGCACAATCTCACAACAGGAGCTTACATCATCCGCATCAGCGACGGCAACAGCGTGATGAGCAGGAAGATTGTTTTGAGATAAGAGAGAAAATTTAAGAGAAGAAAGAGGAACTTCGTTGTTGAAGTTCCTCTTTCTTTATCATGATTCAGATGAAAATCTTGTTTTCCGCCGGACGCGCAAAATTCCGCTCAACCTGTTCCTTGTGGTAAAGATAACCCGCATCATCGAAATATTTAGCGTGAGACGGGCATTTCTTCACGCACGCACCGCATTTTATACAGATGCCGTTTATGGTTGAAAAATCTTCAAAAGATATTGAACCCATTGGGCAAACTTTCGCACAAGTACCACATTTTGTGCAATTTACGCCTGTTTTCGGCTTCACCTTCCGTATGTCAATCGACGTCCCGTTGTCTGTCTTCGGCTGGTAATAACCGGCGTTTTCATCACCGTCAACAGAAATCGGTTCGTGCCGGCACAGATTCAAATCTGTTTCCGACACTTTATTATATATGCGTTCAGCGAAATCTTTCGCCAAAGCGATGTCGTTTCCGTCGGGACGACCTGCCGCCAATGTGTATGAAAATGAATGTTCACAGACGAATGCGCCAGCTGCAATTGTCTTAAACCCATGATTTTCAAGAATATTGCGCAGCTCAATCAACGAATTGTCGAAGGCGCGGTTTCCGAAAGTGACAACGGGAACCGCCAAAGCGCCGTTCCCCGCTATCGTGTCCAAATATTTCAAGAGCAGATTCGGCACGCGTCCGGCATACGTCGGAACACCGAAAACAACCAAGTCGCCGGCATTAATTGCCGGAAACGACTGCCTCGCATCAGGCAAGGTAAAATCGTAAGTCAAAGCATTGACACTGAACTTATTGACGAGCTCATCGCCGATGCATTCGACCACCTTTTTTGTTGTCCCTGTAGCAGAAAAATAAATTTTCCAGACATTTCTAAAATTCATAGCCAATCACTCATAATAATTGCCATCATCAAGCAGACGCCTGCGCGAGCCATTATAATTCACATTGATGAAACTCCTGGTCTCATCGAGGCAATCAACTGATATACAACACATATCAATTATTGTATGGAACAAATCATCTGTCATATACGGAGTGTGAGCGTCCTTACAAAAAACATCAGAATATTCCGCCAGATATGTCCTTTGCGAATCAGAAAACCAGAAAACGAATGGTATCTCGATGTTTGCATCCGGAATCGAATCGGAAAAATCATGCCCTGCATAGTCACCATCATCATACACGTTTTCGCCGTGGTCAGAGAAAAACAAACATGAAGTCCTGATTTGCGGATGTGACATGCTGTAATCGCGCATTAAGTTGAATATGCTATCAATCAGAAAATCAGTATAATAAATTGAATTATCATAACTATTTACAGTTTCTTCGACTTCATTTGCATGACCCGTGAATTTCTCAAATTCAGGCGGATAACGTTTGCTGTATTTCGTATGACTTCCCATCAGATGCAAGAAAACGAGTTTGTTTTTCTTATTTTCAGACATGGCTATTTTCAAATACGGGATAAGATTTTCGTCATAAGACCGCGTGTGCAATGTCTCCATTGAGGAACTTGATGTCATATTAAACACCTTACTGTCAGCTTTTTGCGCCAAATTATAAACGCCATTATCCCATATTCCTATCGGCGATTGATTTGACAGCCAATATGTTTTATATGACGTCGAATGAAAGACATCAAACACATTGACGCAACTGTCAATCGGTCGGACGGAATCGGTGTTATTTTCTGACAAAATATTCAAAATAGCCTTCAAGGTATTAGAATATGCACTTATCACATTATCAAACACTAAAATATCATTCCTCGACTGCAGAAGCGGCGTTGTCTCCCTTTCGTAACCATACAATGACATGTGATTGCGATTACATGACTCGCCGACAATCACAACAAACATCGTGGAATCATTTGTCGTCACCTCTGCATCGAGATCATACAAATCCCTGTTTTTCAACTCTTTATATGCCTTTGACTCATCAAAAAATGAGATAAAAGCGCGTTCGACATCAGGCACCGCCAACCTCACGAAGCACTCATTTATGATATTATCGGCAAGGAAAATCAGCATATAAATCCACAAAATCGGCCAAATAATCTTTTCGGTCTTTGATTCCAACGAAAACTTCGGTTCATTTCTCAACACCTTGATAAACAGATATATATATGGTATCAAGAGCAGCAACAACGGATCCATTTTTATTGCCATAAACTCTGTCGCCTCACTGAAATTAGTATTCATGAAAACAAAAATAGATGATGCGTTGAGCGGGCATTTCAAAATTATCCAATGGAACAGATTGATAAAGCCGTCTGCAAAAAGCAACGATGCGGCTATTTTATACAGAAACTCTCTCTTTATCAATACATAAGGTACGAGAAGCAGGATTACCCACGTCAAAAGAATCGGGATGATTCTCGGATTGAAGACAGAAAAATTAAGGCACATCGCGACAATCGGAGTGTACATGACCATCGCGATGAGCCACAAAGAATTCAAATTTTTCTTTACTTTTTCATCCATTATTTCACAACCGTCACGATTTTTTCAAGTTCCTTTATCGTTGCATCGTGGTCTTTCTTGTCAACGTAGCCGAGACCCGGCACGTAAACTTCAACATTGCGGCCACCGTTCAAAAATTCCTCAATAGTATTCTTGACGCAATATTCAGTCGCAATGCCGCTGACAATCAAATTCTTGCCGACTGCCTCCTTAAGTTGTCTCCCGTCGGGGCCGACCGACTCGAAGCCGGAATATTGTTCTTCTTCAGCCTTGAAGCCTTTGCGGAAGATATTCGTCTTAGGATCCGGACGGTTTGCCGGGTTGATGACGTCTGTGTAGAACGCCTCGTGGATTGAGCCGCCACGCGTCCCTTCCACGCAATGAACAGGCCAGATGCCGCCGTTCTCCTTGAACGAACTGTGATTTTCAGGATGTGAGTCGGCGATGTAAATGACGCGCTGGTCGGGATGAGCGTTGATGTAGTCAATCACCTGATGCACAGCGTTTTCAGCGTTGCCGCAGGCCAATGAACCGTCGATGAAATCGTAAAGCATGTCAACGACAAGATGCATCGGGGCATCGGCATGATGTTCTTCAACGAAACTGTATTTCTTGCCGTAATCGAGATGCTGCTGCATGAAGTCGGAAGGATAAGTAACCTGATAATCAACAACTTTCCCGCCTTTTTCAACAGGAACGATTTCCGGATTGATGAAACCGCCATAAGGTTTGAGGCCGAGGGCATTGTAACGCTCCCTGACTTCCTTATGAAGTTCCGGGTCAATCTTAACTGCGTAAGTCTCAATGAGATTCTTTCCGGCTTCGTAGTCGCCTTCTGATTTCACGCGCTGTATTTCAGCGAGGAGTTCGCCGAACAAGCCGCGCAGTTTCTCGTAGTCGTTGATGACGAAATAAGTCTTTCCGTCACGGATTTTCTTTTCTATCACGTTGTCTTTCAAGCCTTTCTGATAACACCACTGACTGATGAGGGCGCGGTCCTGCATGTGCGATTCGGTGATGTTCTTTCCGAGTTCTATCCTCGCGAGCTGACCGATGAGGCCGTTGCGGATGAAGCCGGCATATTCCGCCTTATAGCATTCCGCGTCAGGAAGAACACCGAGTTCAACCATCTTCGGGTCGGCGCAATAGTAAAGACCGAACAAGTCGGCGCGGGCTTCTTCGAGGGCGGAGTTATACTCTTTCAATGAGTTAGGCTGTGTCGTCGGGAGCAGCTGTCCGGAGCCGTGACCAAGGCATTCATGAAGGTCGGTGTGCACCACGTCAGCGATGCCGCCGTATTTCTTGCAGAGGTCGATCTCTTCCTGTGAATAGGCGAACTCCGCCAACGCACTCTTCGGCGACTCGTTGGCAGCCTTGTCGTATGCGTCCATCAAGTTGGTGATTGTCACCGACTTGGAGCCATAGTCCTTACGAATCCAGTCGGCGTTAGGCAAGTTGATTCCGATTGGAGGCGCCGGGAAGCAGTCGCCCGCGAGTGTTGTGACGATGATGCCTTTCGCGCTCACGCCCTTGCATTCTTTCTTCTTGAAACGCGGGTCAACGGGTGAGTTGTCTTCGAACCACTGCGCGTTTCCGCTGATGAGTTCGGCGCGTTTCGTGGCTTCCATGTCCTTGAAGTCAACGACAGCCTCCCACGTGGCTTTCATGCCCATCGGGTCGCCGTAGTCCTCGATGAAACCGTTCACGAAGTCGATGGTCGAAATCGAATCCTGAACCCATGCGACGTTGTAATCGTCCCAGGTTTTCAGGTCGCCGGTCGTATAATAATTAATAAGGAGTTGCGTGTAGTTGCGCTGAACGTCGTTTTCCGCAACCTCGTTTGCCTTTTTCAGCCAATAGACAATCTGTTCGAGAGCCTTGCCGTAAAGACCGCCGACTTTGTAAACGTCCTCGCGGATCTTTCCGTTTTCTTTCACGAGCTTTGAGTTCAAGCCGTAGGAAATAGGCTGCGCGTCGTTCGGAACACGCTGATTGTCATAGAATTGTTCAACTTCTTCTTTAGAAATGTCGCCGTCATAGAAATTCACGCATGAGTTCTTGATGATGTCGGCTTCACCGCTGCGACGCATCGCATAAAGGTCTTTGTCGAAGATGACAGGCGTGATGAACGTCAAGAAAGCATCGACGGTTTCGCCTTCAGCGAGAGGAAGCAGGTTGATGTCTGAATTTTTCACAAGTTCAGCGAAATATTCTTGAGAAATCTCCGGGAAGAACTTGTCTTCAGCATAATGATGATGAATGCCGTTGCTGAAGAAAATACGTTTTGCGTAAACCACAAAATTCTGATAGTCAATACTTTGCTTGTCACCTTTGTAAGAGTTGAGGATAGCCTCAACCGTTTTGCGGACGGTGAGGTTGTACTTGAAATTCTGGTCGGCGAGGATGTCGCGACCGCACTTCGCAGCTTCACCTAAATAATAGATGTACTCTTTCTGTTGCAGCGTCAGCTGATCCCATTCAGGGATTTGATAACGCATCACTTTCAAGTCGGCGAACTCGTCAACCAAATACTTGAAATCTTCCGATTCATTCCGGGCCGACTTGTTATCCTTTGGATTACAAGCAGTTAGCAGCCCTGCAATTCCTAAACACATAATTATTTTCTTCATTTTTAATTTTTTATAGAATGTGCAAAAATAAGCAATTTAACAGTTGAAAATCAATGTTAAAAAAATATTTTCATAATAACTAAATTTTTAGTTACATCATTTAAAATAAATTGTATCTTTGCAGCGTTAATTAAACAAAAAACTCGTGCAACTTGTGTTAAAAAAAATTGTAAGATATAAATAAGATGTGTAAAATGAAAGAACTGACAAAATCAGAAGAGCAGGTGATGCAGGTCATCTGGAAGATCGGGCAGGGATTCGCGAATGAGATAATGACGGCGTTTCCGGAGCCGAAACCGGCGTACAACACCGTCTTGACGATGGTGAGGATACTTGAAAAGAAAGGCTTTGTCGGACACGAGACGTTCTGCAAGGCGAACCGTTACTACCCGATAGTAAGCAAGGAAGAATATTCACAAAACTCACTTAAAGGATTGGTTTCCAATTATTTCAACGGCTCATACACCGAACTGGTTTCGGCATTCACCAAGAAAGAAAACCTCAGCGTCGAGCAGTTGCAGGAACTGAAGAAGATGATTGAGGAGGCGATTGAGGAGGAGCGTTAAGAGAGTAGAGAGTAGAGAGTAGAGAGTAAAGAGTAAAGAGTAAAGAGTAAAGATAAAAGATTAAAACACTGTGTAATAAAAAACATTATGATTATCAACATTATAACAACATTTTTAGCAACGGCGGTTCTTTGGCTGACGTACAGGTTGCTTTTCAGGAATTGCAATCGGTTTCAGTTCAACAGGTTTTTGCTGCT
Organism: Bacteroidales bacterium; assembly: GCA_045600605.1. GTDB lineage: Bacteria > Bacteroidota > Bacteroidia > Bacteroidales > F082 > Limimorpha. The sequence continues at coordinate 38,095 of JAZRYG010000017.1, read as the reverse complement.
TTCGATGACGGCATTTGCGTTCGCGCTGCCGTTCATTCACATCACGATACCGACACAACTGCCTGAAAACGTGACATTTACGCAGAACATTCCGAGTTATTTCTTGCTTCAGGAAGTGGTTGTAAAAGCCAAGAACGCATCGCCGGAAAACTTCAAGTGGATTAATCTCGTTTCAGTCATATATATTATAGGTGTCATCTTGTTTTTATCGAAACTGATGTTTAACATATTGAAAATCCGCAAGATAGCAAAAAACAACATTTCCGAGAACATCGACGGAATCAATGTCGTGAGGACTGAAGAAGAGCATATCCCCTACTCTTTCATGAACAATATTTTCATTCCGAGAGGCGACACCGACCCGGAGATCCTGAAACACGAGATGAGTCATGTCAGAAACCGTCATTCGCTCGACATCATTTTCATCGAGACGGCGACCGCCTTCCAGTGGTTCAATCCCTTCATGCGTTTGATTAAGAAAGACTTACAGAATATTCACGAATACACCGCCGACCGTGATGTCATCGACAACGGCGCGGACAAGACCGACTATATGATGTTGATCCTGCAGCAGTGCACGGCTTCAGGAACAGGCGCACGGCCGGGCGCTTCAACAAGTATAGGCAATAACTTCAGTTTTTCACTAACTAAAAAAAGAATTAAGATGATTACACAAAAGAAAAAGACCAAAGGCCTGATATTCAGAGCCTTGCTCACAACCCCGGTGTTTGCGCTGCTTCTGCTCGCGAACTGCATCCCAAACAGTAACGTATTGAACGCACAAACAGTTACAAGTTACTTACTCGACAATACGAACTCCGGCATTAATTTTGTTGACCCTTGCGTTATAAACACAATCGACACATGCGGCCAGCAAAGCAAATTTGATTTCTGTTGCATAAACAGAGACACTGTTATGGATTTCCCATTCTGGCCAGATGAATTTTGGTACATTGAAAGAACAAGCAGCAGCAGTTACGATGTTTCTCTTATTCCCAAAAACGACTCCATTTATAAAGTTGTCGAACAGATGCCTGAGTTTCCTGGCGGAACAGCCAAGATGTTGACTTTCATCTCGGAAAACATCAAGTATCCGCAGTCGGCAATGGAGAAAGGAATCGAAGGCAAATGCTACATTCAGTTCGTCATCGACGTTGACGGCAGCGTAACAAACGTTGAGCTGATGAGAGGTTTTGACAAAGAATGTGATGCCGAGGCGTTGCGTGTCGTCAATTCAATGCCGAAATGGAAGCCAGGGAAAAAAGATGGCAAACCGGTGAGAACCATTTACATGATTCCTGTTGCGTTCAAACGACATAATTAGAGACCGTTTGTGAGAAATTCTCTCAAACCGATGTGCGTTATCCCATTGTCGTCGCTTCTTTTCACGAGCGGCGACATTGAGATGACGTATTTAGGGTAGTTATCGTTAATGCTTTTGAGTCGTCCGAACTCACGTTCCCTTGTTTCATCAGATGCAATCAGCCAAGATGTTTGGATGTAACATTTTTATCAATTACAAGTTATAATTTTAACAATTATTTTACAATTATGACTTATATGTAATATTTTTACATTATGTTGTGAAATTTATTTTGAAAAAAATGACAACTAATCTCAACAATTTTCATTATCTTTGCAACGTTTATTTTCAAAATTCAGTTTATCATGGAATACACACAACAGTCTAATTATCAAAACAAAAACAACATGAACAACAAAAAATTAGCACCTATTGTCGTGGTGACTGTAGCGGTGTTGCTGCTCATTATTTTCTGGAGCAGGATCACGGTGACCATCCCGGCGGGTAACGGCGGCGTGCTTTACCGTCTGTTCGGCGGCGGCATCGACACATCGAAGACATACGAGGAAGGCTTCCATTTCATCGCGCCGTGGAACACGATGGAGAAATACGAGACGCGTCAGCAGGTCGCCGACGAAGAGATGAGCGCGTTGTCGTCCAACGGCTTGGAGATTAAGATAGAGTTTTCCACATGGTACAGACCGAAATGGGACGAGCTCGGCGAGCTTCACGCCTCGATAGGCACGCAATATCTGACGAGAGCCGTCATCCCGGCCATGCGCTCGGCAGCGAGAAGCGTCGTAGGCCGCTACACGCCTGAGCAGATATACTCGACAAAACGCGACGCCATCCAGGAAGAGATTTTCGAAGAGACGAAGAAACTGTTAGACACGAAACATATCGAACTCGACCAGGTCCTCATCCGTTCCGTCACGCTCCCGCCAACCATCAAGTCGGCCATCGAAAGCAAGCTGAAACAGGAGCAGGAAGCTCTCGAATATGAGTTCAAGCTCGACAAAGCCGCGCAAGAGGCTGAACGTCAGCGTGTTGAGGCCGAAGGCAAGGCGCGTGCGAACAACATCGTCAGCGCAAGTATCAACGACAAGATCCTCCGTGAGAAAGGCATCGACGCGACATTGAAACTCGCCGAGTCGCCAAACACGAAGATCGTCATCGTCGGCAACAGCAAGGACGGAATGCCGCTCATCCTCGGAGATATAAAGTAGTTTTTAGTTATTAGTTATTAGTTATTAGTTTTTAGGGTTATAGGATGCGAAGCGACAACCGCATTACGGTTAAATATTTTGTATGAGCAAGGTAAAACAGACAAGAGTAAGCATAAAAAACAAGCGGGCGTCGTTCGAATATTTCATCATTGACAAATACACGGCCGGGATTGTTTTGACAGGCACCGAGATAAAAAGCATCCGCGAAGGCAAGGCGAGCATCGTTGATTCGTATTGCACCTTCATCGGCGACGAGCTTTACGTCATCGGGATGCACATCGCGGAATACAAATTCGGCACATATTACAACCACGTTCCGAAGCGCGACCGCAAGCTCCTCCTGAACATGAAGGAGTTGCGCAAGCTCAAAGCCAAAAGCAGCGAGAAAGGTTTCACCATCATCCCCATCGAGATGTTCATCAACGACAAAGGTTTGGCAAAACTCGAAATCGCCCTGGCGAAAGGAAAACATTTCTTCGACAAACGCGATTCCTTAAAAGAAAAAGATTCGAGGAGAGAGATGAAGGAGGAAGGTTAAGAGTTAAGAGAGTAAAGTTAAAAGAGTAGAGAGAAAACACAGATAAAATGAAAAAGACATTATTGGTTTTGGCGATTTTGATGGCGATGCCATTTACCGGGACTTCTCAATGCACAAAATCGTGCGCGACGCCTTGCGGCAATGCTGAAAAAGCACAATGCGATAAAGCGCAGACAATCAAATGGATGAGTTTTGAAGAGGCGGTGAAACTCAACGAGACATCACCGAGAAAAATCTTCATCGACGTGTTCACCGATTGGTGCGGCTGGTGCAAGAGAATGGACCAGACCACATTCATGAACAAGGAAGTCATCGAATACATGAACGAGAATTTTTATGCGGTGAAGTTTGACGCCGAACAGAGCGACACCATCGTCTTTGCGGGTTACACCTTTGTAAATCAAGGCGGCACGAACGGCAGGAAAGGCACTCATCAACTTGCGGCGGCGCTGCTGCAAGGCAAGATGTCGTACCCGTCGTATGTCTTCATGAACGAGAAGAACCAACTCCTGACCGTCGCGCCAGGATACATGGACGACAGCAGATTCCTTCCGATATTGAGATATTTCGGATCAGACTCATATCTCAACATGAAATTTGAAGATTTCACAAAACAGAAATAAATGCGTAAGTATCTTGCAATCATATCATTGGCGATCATCGCGACGATGGTGTCGTGCAAAAAGGAGTTCAAATTCTCCACGAGCAGTGCGCTGAACATCACGTTGTCGACCGACACCATCACTTTCGACACCGTATTCACCAGCATCGGATCATCGACACGCACACTGATGATTTACAACAAGACCGACGAGAACCTGAAAATCAATTCGATACGGCTTGGGCAAGGCAGCAGTTCCCCATACAGCATCAACGTGGACGGACAGTCAGGAACGTCATTTTCCGACATGGAGATCTATGCCGGCGACAGCCTCTACGCATTCATAAAAGTCACCATCGACCCGACAGATGGCAACAACCCGTTTTTCGTCGAAGACCGTCTCATATTCAACACAAACGGCAACGAGAGCGTCGTACATCTCACCGCTTTCGGGCAGAACGCGAAGTACATCATCGGCGACAAACGTTTCAACGACTACTATAAATACAAGGTGATTGCTGACAGCCTCGCCGAGATGCATTGGACCGCCGACACGACGTATGTCGTTTATGGTGTGGCACTTATTAACTCATACGGCACGTTATACATCGAGCCTGGTACGCACGTGTATTTCCATAACGGAAGCGGGCTGTGGTCATGGAGCGAAGGGCAACTTGTTGTGCGCGGGACCGCATCCGACCCTGTTGTTTTCCAAGGCGACCGACTTGAGGCGTTTTACAGAGACGAGCCCGGACAATGGGACAGGATATGGCTCATGGAAGCGCGTGAGAATCACGGACATAGCATCAGCCATGCGATAATCAGAAACGGGTACATCGGCGTACAGCTCGAGCGTTTTCTGAAAGACAACCTCGCCCCTGCCTTCATCGACAACACCATCATCGAGAACCACACGGGCATGGGAATATACGCAAACTGCTACAGCCTCGGCGCATCAAACTTCGTGGTCGCCAACTGTGGCAATGTCGGAGTATATCTCACCGGCGGAGGCAGCTACCTCTTCAACCACGGGACAATCGCCAACTTCTGGAATAACTCCACAAGGAACACTCCAACCCTTTATTTCTCAAATATTTACCAGAATCCGACCGATGGCAACGCATACGCCTATCCATTTGAATTCAAGATGAACAACAGCATCATGTACGGCAGCCTTGACAATGAGTTTCTCACGGAGTTTTATGGCAGCCCAGAACTTGACACAACATACGTGTTCAACAACTGCCTGCTTCGCACAAAACGCAGACACGAAGACATCTTCAAGAATTGTAAGTTCAACGAAGACCCGAAGTTAAAAGGTTACCACTCATTCGATTACCATCTTGACACCCTGTCACCGGCAATCGGCTTGGGCGACCCGTTCTTCTCTTCTGGAGACCTGCAGTTCGACCTCGACGGCGTTGACAGAGGCAACACACCCGACGCCGGAGCGTACCAATACATCTACGTCCCGCGATAACGTCAGTAATTCAGATTGTACAAAACACGCGTTTCGTTGTCAACTCCGTCAGTGACAACGACTTCCACCTTGTTTTTACCTTTGCGGAAATGAGAATCCATCTCATAGAAAAGCAAGTCATCCTTCGCGTCATATTCACCGATGACCCACTCGTCGTTGACATAAATATCGTACCTATTAATGCCTGTTTCAAGGTCTTTTATCTTGAGCTTCAACAACTTACATTCAGAAACGCATGAATTGTCAGAGAAGTTCAACGGTTTGACCTCAGGCGCGACAGTATCGACGGCAAGGGCAAACCGCCCGAGACATCTCACTTTTGTTTCAACATTGCCGTCGGCCAGTTTTCCGCCTTGCGAAGAGAGTTCACCCGTCTTATCAATCAATGCAATATAGAGTTTTTCAGAATCCTTGAATCTCTCCGACGGCGCAATAGAAATTTTTATCGGTTTCTGCACCGGAATACACTCTGAACCAAGCACATACACGCAATCAGACGCATAGTCGCCCTGCGCTTCATATTGCTGTTGCGCATAGATGTATTCGTATTTATAAAACGCCTTTTCAGGAATCTCGGCGGTAAATCCGTCAAGTCCTATCGTCGTCGCCGACTTCCCGTCGATGCGGTAAAAACTTCTGCTGTAAGCATTTTCGTGATAACTCGCCAATGGCTTTTCGCCGACAAGAGTGAACTCCAACGTTGAGGAATTGCCGCTGTTGTCAGTCAGCACAAACCGCATTTTCAGCACATCACCTTCATTGACAGTGACATAACCAGTCCTCTCACCATAAACACTCAAGATGTTATATTCGTCAATCTGCGTCCTGACGTAACGTTTGTTGTCTTTCACAAACTTCGCGTAATCAATCAAGCTGTTCACATAACGGGTTTCATCGTATGAATATTCTTTGACATTCATATTGAACATCAATCTGTTAGCAGCATAAAGCTCAATGCTTCTGACTCCGTATTTATGATATAACCCTGCGGTCTGGTCGTAGTAAGAGATGCCGAAAGACACGGTGCCATTGACTTTAATATCACCGCATTTAGGAGAATAAACACCGTTTTCACATTTCAGTGAAAAGAAAGAAACGGTGTCCTTGCCGGAAACCGAAGACATATCCGCAGGATAAACCGCAAGTCCGTTGATTGTCGGACGGGTCTTGTCGTCAATCTTAATGCCAAACATGAACGGGTCAATCGGATGTTGAGTCAGAGCGTCACGGATTTCGTAGTGCAGATGAGGGCCGCCGGAACTGCCGGTATTGCCGCTGAAGCCAAGCAAGTCACCACATTTGACAGGAATCTCGTCCTTCTCAAAAAACAGGTTCTGCTTGAACGACTTGCTTTCGTATTGCTCGTTTTTCACGTAATCAGAGATGACATCGTTGAAGCCGTTCAGATGTCCGTAAACCGTCATAAATCCATCATAATGAGTAACATAGACAACTTTCCCGTAGCCAAACGGAGAGACACCGATGCGGCTCACATAACCGTCAGCCACGGCATAGACCTCCTTCCCTATCCCGCCAGTCTTGATGTCAACGCCGGCATGAAAGGCGTTGGTGCGCAATTCGCCGAACGTCGCCGACAATGAAATCGGAAATTTCACAGGCGAAGGATATTGCGGATAACTATCTTTATTTTGGCAAAAACAATCATTTGCTAATAGCAATATGATTATCAATATTTTACATCTCATTTTCAAAATCAATTTAACTTTGCAAAAGTAATGAAACTTTCAAAATCAAAACGTAATATTTTTTCAATAATTATGGCAAATGTCAAAACAAAATCTTATTTTTGCAACTTATTCATTCTGAGAAATATGATTAAAGACAAAGAAATATCGCTTTGGAAAGTTTACGCTATAAGATTGAGTATCATGCTGTTATTATTAGCAATCAGTCGATGGCTGCTTTTCGTTTTCAACGTCGGAAACTTTCCAGATGTCACTGTCGCCGACCGTTTCAGGCTTTTTTTCGTCGGGATGCGCTTCGATTTATGGACGCTGGTAGTCGCGAACATCCCGATTTTGATTGGTTACAGTCTGCCTTTCAAATTCAGATACAACAAAGTTTACTGCAAGACAATCGACATCCTGTTTGTAATCCTCAACTGGTTTGCCGTTGCCTTGAACCTTGTTGACGTGATTTATTACAGGTACATCGACAAACGGATGACGTCGGAGTTGACCGAGTTTTTCCACGAGACCGACGACAACCAGGGCAGTTTGATGATGCATTTCATTCACGACTTCTGGTTCATTGTGCTGTTCATGATAATCATTGCGTTAATAATCATCGTTTTAGCGAAAAGGACAAGGGTAAAGAAAGAGATCATTTACAGCAGTAAGACATGGTATATCTCCCGCACTTTTATGTTTCTGTTTGTCATTTTCTGGTCAGTCATTGCGATGCGCGGTGGTTTCCAGCTGCGCCCCACTGAGATTATCACGGCGGCGCGTTACACCAACACACAGAACATGGTCCTTGTGCTCAACACCCCTTTCACCATTGTGCGCGGCTCATCAGGCGATGTCCTCGAAAAAAAGACATATTTTGATGATGACAAGATAGAGTCGTTATACTCGCCCATTCATAAAGAATTGAAAACCAATAGGTTCATTGACAACAAAGCAGCAAACTACAACATTTTAGTAATCATCTTGGAGAGCTTCGGACAGGAGATGGTGAGATATTACAACGAGAGCCGCGACGAGAGCGTCACCCCATTTCTCGACTCACTGTTGTGTGAGAGCCTCACTTTCGACGGGATGGCCAACGGTCGCCGCTCCATCGATGCGCTGACATCGATACTTTCCGGTGTCCCGTCGTTGATGGTAACTGACTATGCATCATCAAGATACGCCGCCAATCATCTCGAAGGCTTCGGAAAAAACCTGAAGCGACATGGCTATCACACGGCATTTTTCCACGGCGGCAACAACGGCTCAATGAATTTCGACGCCTCTGCCGCCTCAGCGGGCTTTGACAACTATTTCGGCAGGAACGAATGCGACGACGACAGCGACTACGACGGGACGTGGGGCATATCCGACATGCCTTTCCTGCAATTCACGTCGGAGAAGCTGAATGAGATGCCAAAACCTTTCGCAGCCGGCATCTTCACGCTTTCATCGCATCACCCATTCACGATACCACAAGGATACACCGTGCCAGAAGGCAACTACAAGTCGGAGTTCGAGAAGACTGTGAGGTATGCCGATGACGCGCTGCGACTCTTCTTCGGGGAAATATCACAATACAGCTGGTACGACAGCACCATCTTCGTGATTACCGGCGACCATGTCAACCCTGAACATTATTTTGAAAAATACAGGAACGGTTACGGTCAATATCAGGTGCCGCTTGCGTTCTATTCTCCGAGCAAAATCAAAGCGTTGAAAACCAACATAATGGCTCAACAGACAGACATCGGTGCAAGCCTGATGGCGGCGCTTGGGTACGACGAACCAATCTTCTCCTTCGGCAGGAACGTGTTCGACAGCTTACAGGAACCGTGTTTCTCGAGTTTCGTCAACGAGGTCTATCAATATTCCGACGGCGACTACATGCTTCAGTCGGACGGCGACCTCACCATCGGGGTTTACGACTTGAGAAATGACAAGGAATTGAAAAACAACCTGTACAGCAAAGAAAACGCAAACGAATGGAACGAGTTGGAGACCAAGTTCCATCTTCGGCTGCAGCAATATAACAACAGAATGATTAGCAACAAGTTATTTATAAAATGAGAGAAAGAATCCTATTTATTGTAAACCCGATATCAGGGCATCACGACAAATCGAATTTCCCGACCATTGTTGAGAATCTCATTGACAAAGACAAATATGACTATTCGATTGCCTTCACGAAATACGGCGGCCATGCCAAAGAGCTGACAATGAATGCCATCGCGGATGGTTTCGATGACATTGTGGCTGTCGGCGGCGACGGAACCATCAACGAGGTAGCCACCACCATGACAGGTCACGAACAGACTTTCGCCATTGTGCCGTACGGTTCAGGCAACGGGCTTGCGCGTCATCTTCATCTGCCGCTGAAGCCTGAGAAAATCATAACGGAAATCATTAATAAAGGTATAAAGTCGAAAATCGACACTGCGAAGGTCAACGATGTGCCGTACATCAGCATTGCCGGCGTCGGCTTCGACGCGCTCATCGCCGACTACTTCGCCAAGGACCCGAACCGCGGTTTCAGGACTTACGTCAAGTTCATCACGGAAGAATACCCGCGGTTCAAGGAAGGCAGCTACACACTCATCCTCGATGACAACGAGACGATTGGGTGCAAAGCCATGTTCATCGCCTTCGCAAACTCCAACCAATTCGGGTACAACGCCAAGGTCTCGCCACACGCCTCACTCAACGACGGGCTGCTCGACGTCTGCATCTTCAAGAAACCGAACCTGCTTGAAGTAGGCTTCGTCGCAGAACGCCTCATGACAAGCAGAATCGACAAGACACATTTCGTCGATATACATAAAGCAAGCAAAATCAAGGTGATACGCGAGAAAGACGAGGTCGTCAACATTGACGGGGAGGCCGTCATGATGAGCAAAGACGTCACAGTTGAAATCAACAAATTAAGTCTGAACATTTTACTGCCAAATTACATTTAAACAAAAAAATTCACAATGATAGAAAGGTATCTGAACTTTTTACAAAGGGTTGGCATCGACTCGAATATCCCTGCGGACATCGCTTATGATTCCGCGCAGACCATAGCGATAATAACACTTTTCATCGTGGCGGTGGGGATGTTTTTCCTTGGCAAATTCCTGATAACCAAGATTGTAGGAAATATCATAAAGAAAAGTGACAACAAATACGACGACTATCTGCTCAACTATCATTTCGGGACGAGAATGGCTTTTCTCATTCCGATATATATGATCAGAGCTTGGATTGATGACACCGCGCCGGATTTCGTCACTTTCGACAATTTTATACTGATACTGACAAAAGTCTTTGAAGTCATCACGTACATCGGCATACTCATGTCGTTGGTTGACTCAGTCCAGGCGATGTACAATACGAAAGAGATTTCAAAGACTCGACCGATAAAAGGCGTCACACAGGTCATCAAGATCGTGCTTGTGATAGCGTGCATCCTGCTTGTCATCGCGGCGTTCACGCAGCGCGACATCAAGAGCATCCTCCTCGGCCTCGGCACTCTCTCCGCCATCCTGATGTTAGTGTTCAAAGACTCCATCCTCGGCTTTGTCGGAGGCATACAGCTCGCGTCAAACGACATGGTGCGCATCGGCGACTGGATCGTCAAAGGAGAAGCTGACGGAACCGTCATCGACATCGGGCTGACGACCGTGAAGGTTCAGAACTGGGACAACACCATCTCCACAATCCCGACGTACTCGCTCGTCACCGACCCGTTCACCAACTGGCGCGGGATGTCGGACTCCGGCGGACGCCGCATAGCACGCTCAATCATCATCGACGCCGACACCGTGAAATTCTGCACTCCTGAAATGCTCGAACGCTTCAAGAAATACCAACTCGTGGAGAAATATATCATCGACACAGAAAACGAAATCACCAAATACAACGAAGAGAACGGCATCGACACGTCAAGCCTCGTGAACGGCAGACGACAGACCAACATCGGCATTTTCAGAGCCTATCTCGTTGAATATCTGATGAACAACCCTAACGTAAACAAAGACATGACGGTCTTGGTAAGACAACAAAACCCTGTTGAGACCGGCATCCCGATTCAGATTTACTGCTTCAGTGCCAACAAGGAATGGGTGACATACGAGGCGATACAAAGCGACATCTTCGACCATATCTTTGCCGTCATCCCGGAGTTCGACCTGAGAGTGTATCAAAAGCCATCTAGCTTTTCAATCGGAAAAGCCATTAACGAGCTGAGAGACAAAAGCTAAAAGTAAAATAAAAAGACTCTTTATTGGATTTGAAGTGACTCCGAAAAGTGAAGTGAACCCTTCAACATATTCTCTCAATGCATCGGCAAATTCATAGATGTTCTTGAACTTGCGGTGGAGTTCGGGAAACAATAAATAAAATGACCTGCTGCTCGCGAAAAAGTGGGCACGGCGGAGTGAAAAATTAGCATTTTTGCGGCTAATTCATATTTGGATTTGTAACATATTATTGGTATCCGAAATATGGCATAGTACCAATTGAGGTTAAGACAGAATCAATGCCCATTTGCAGTCATTGCAAGCGCCGACGAGAGAATCTCCCTGCACGTTCGCCGTCCGTTTCTGGAATGAACCTCCAAAATACGAACCCGCGAGAGGCCCTACTATTCTCTCCTTACGTTTCTCTTTTAACGCTTAATCAACTCCTAAAGCACGCTCACGAAATCGTTGATGGCGTCTTCAAGCAGTTTGTCGATATTGTCGCGCATCTCGAAACGTTTGGCTTTCTTCACTGCTTCAAGCATCTGGTTGATGACACGCAGCTCATCGCGGATTTCTTCTGAATAATACTCTATATACCTCGGGCTTAACGACTTGTAATATTCAAGGTTCTCTATCGCATTGGCCACCATCTTGTTCACCATCTCGTCACCTTTCTCAACCGCGCCGGCGGCATAATAGATGTCGGGATAATACGCCATATAGATGTCGTACGGAATCTTTTCGTCGGGGAAGAAATAGAGGCATTTGTCGAGTGTCTCTATCGCCTTCTCATTCTGTCCATCGTTGACGAGGGCCTGTGCGAGACGCATGTACGCCTGCTTGATGAACAATATGTTACGTGTGCTTTCCGGGTCAACTGTCACATCCGGGTCGTTGAGGTTGCCCCAACGCGCCTTGTTGACGAGAAGGTCATACGAGCCGTCGATGTAAACGCCGCCCGCACCCTTGTAATATTCCTTCGCAGGCACCGGCATGAAACGATGCGACGGGCCTTCCTGATGCAGATACCTGTCGATGCCGAGAACATTCGAAATGTCGCTCAGACTCGTGAAATACACGGCCCTTTCCCAGTCGTTCGTCGCCATGAAGTCGAGAAGCATCAGGTCGTTCTTGTAAAGTGCATACGTCTTCGAGGATATCGTCCATACGATTTCATCGACAATCTGGTCTTTCATGCTTTCCGGCACTATGCCGTTGGCGATGACTTTCTCTTTATCGACAGTGATTTTCAGTTTCCTCGTCGGGAAATAATTGATCTTCCTGCCATTCATGTCGGTGACTTTGGTACGCGGGTTGTCGCTTTTCACGAAATCAATCACGTCCTTGAGTTCGACAGGGCCTTCGAAAACCTCCTGTATGATAATCTGTTCGTTGATGCCGTTGTCGTATTGAGCCGGTGTCAGCGAAAGCGGGAGTTTATCCGATTCATATATCTTACGTCCCATCTGATGGACGTACCAATATCCTGATGAAAGCATGAAGTTACACACGCGGACGTCGGTGCGGTAGCCTTCAACCTCCTGGACGTACCAAAGCGGGAAGGTGTCGTTGTCGCCGCGGGTGAAAATCACGGCGTTTTCCGGCAGTTGGGTGAGATAATTCTTGCCCCAGTCGCGTGCCGATGTCTTGCCAGAACGGTTATGTCCCTCCCAGCCCTGCGCCGCCATCAAGACGGGCAGTCCGAGACAGGCGACTGTAACCACCGTCGTAGCAACTTTCTTATTATTGACAACTTTCTGAAGCAGATCGAGAAGTCCGAGCACGCCGAAGCCGATCCATATCGCGAAGGCGTAGAACGAGCCCGCGTAGGAGTAGTCGCGCTCACGCGGCTGGTAAGGCGTTTGGTTCAGGTACATGATGATGGCGATGCCTGTCATGAAGAAAAGCAGGAACACCACCCAACAGTTTTTCGGGTCGCGTTTTATGTGGAAAAACAGTCCGACGATCCCGAGAATAAGCGGCAGGAAGTAATATTCGGTATGAGCCGCACTCTGCATACTTCTCGGCAGGTTGTCCTGACGTCCGAGCCGCGCGTTGTCGATGAAGTCGATGCCGCAGACCCAGTTGCCGTTTTCAATCTCGCCCTGCCCTTCGGTGTCGTTCTGCCTTCCGACGAAGTTCCACATGAAGTAACGCCAGAACATCCATCCACACTGATAATCAATGAAATATTTAAGGTTCTGGCCGAAGGTTGGCACAAGGACGCGCTCCGTTGTCCCGTTAGGCGTCATCTGCGTCGTGACGCGCATCTTCGACTTGTCGATATAACGCTCATAGACTTTTCTATACTGCGACTTCGAGCCGTTCCACATACGTGGGAAGAGAGTCATGACGTTCTCGTCATACACGGGTTCGCCCTGGTTCTCGGCGATGGCCACATATTTGCCTTTCTTGTAATCTTTCGAATAGATGGGCGTGCCGTCGGTCATGTCGTAATATTTTCCGGTGTAATAGGCACCATAAACCAGAGGCCAGTTGCCGTATTGCTCACGTTTCAGATATGAAAGCATCGAGATGGCGTCTTTCGGCTCATTTTCATTAATAGGTGTATTTGCGTTGGCACGAATTACGAGCATGAAAAACGATGAATATCCAATCATGATGAACATGAAACAGAGTATCGCGGCATTCAGCACCACACGATTATTCTTCGCGGTGATCCACAACCCCCAGACTATCAATGCGATGATAAGCACAAAATAGATTATCGTGCCGGTGTTGAACGGCAGTCCGATTGTATTCACAAAGAACAGCTCAAACTTTCCGGCAAGGGAAACTATCGCAGGAATGAGAAGCACTTGGATGAATCCGACGAGCAGCACCGAGATGACGCCCGACCAGAAGAAGCCTTTCCACGAGAACTTATATTTTTTGAAATACACGACATACACGATTGCAGGGATCGCGAGCAGGTTCAGAAGGTGGACGCCTATCGACAACCCTATGATGTATGCTATGAATATTATCCAGCGCCAATGTCGTTCAGTATCAGCGGCTTCCTCCCATTTCAGGATTGCCCAGAACGTTATCGCCGTGAGGAACGACGACATCGCATAGACCTCGCCTTCGACAGCGTTGAACCAGAACGAATCGGTGAATGTGTAAGCCAGTGCGCCAACCGCAGCGGCCGCCATCACACCTATCTGATTGACTCTCGGGGAGTTGTCGCCGTCTTTCATCCATATTTTCTTGGCGAGCATCGAGATGGTGAGATACAGGAAGAAAATGGTGAAGCTGCTGCAAAGGCACGACATGATGTTAATCATCATCGCCACTTTTGTGACGTCACCGAAAGCGAAAAGGCTGAAGAAACGGCCTATCAGCTGGAACAAAGGTGCTCCTGGCGGATGCCCAACCTGTAACTTAAACGCTGTTGAAATGTACTCACCGCAGTCCCACCAACTCACTGTCGGCTCCATGGTGAGGAAATAGACGACGCTGGCAATCAGAAAGACGCCCCACGCCACAATATTGTTTAACTTCTTGAAACTCATTTGTTTTAGTTAATAAAGTTTTAAAGTTTATAATGCAAAAAAGTTCTGTATTCGCGCTGAATATAGAGTTTGCAAAAGTAATGTTTTTTCAGAGACAAATGCAGTTTTTTTGAAATTATTGCGTTTAATAATTTTTTTTGACAAAAAAGCGCGACATATCGAAAAAATTAGTACTTTTGCGGCGCTTTTTGACAGAATGATGTCGAGTGGTGTAATGGCAGCACTGCAGATTTTGGTTCTGCCTGTCAAGGTTCGAATCCTTGCTCGACAACATCAACTAATCGAGAAGACCTGCTACAGGAGTAGTGGGTTTTTTATTGTAATGTAAGATGATAACAAAGGAACAAATTATCAGTTTGGCCGAGGAGGCCTTGAGAGACACGGACCGTTACGTCGTTGATGTGACGGTCAGCAGCGATGATGTGATTGAGGTTTACATCGACTCCGACACTTCGGTGACCATCGACGACTGCGTTGAGGCGAGTCGTTACATTGAGGAGCATCTCGACAGGGACGCGGAGGACTTCGAGCTGAGCGTGTCGTCGGCAGGCATCGACGAGCCGCTTTTGGTCGTGAGGCAGTACGGGAAATACATCGGTGAAAATCTTTTCATCACAAAAAACGATGGAGTGAAGAAGATGTATAAACTCTTCAGTGTCAGCGATTTGCAGATTGAGGTTCAGGAAGCGGAGCAGAAAAAATACGGCAAGCTGACGAAGATATTATATCACGACAACGAGACAATTTTAATTGAGGAAATCAAAGAAATAAGACCATACATAAAATTCTAAGAAATGGATACATTGAATTTAATCGACACCTTCTCCGAATTCAAGGAGTTCAAGAACATCGACCGAGAAGCCATGATGCGCATCCTGAGCGATGTCTTCAAGGCGATGCTCGCCAAGAAATACGGCAGCGACGAGTTTTTCGACATCATAGTGAACATCGACAAGGGCGACCTTGAGATCTATCACAACCGCACCGTTGTGGAAGACGGCAATGTCGAGGATGACAACGCAGAGATAGCATATTCCGACGCCATCAAGATTGAGCCCGACTTCGAGGTCGGCGACGAGGTGACGGAGATCATGGACTACCATGAATTTGGCCGCCGCGAGATATTGACGATACGTCAGAGTCTCCAGGCCAAGATTCAGGAGTACGAGAAGGAGAACATCTATCTGAAATACAAGGACAAGGTCGGTGAGATCATCAACGCCGAGGTCGCGCAGTCGTGGCGCAAGGAGATCATCGTTGTCGATGAGGAAGGCATTGAGCTTGTTCTGCCGAAGGCTGAGCAGATTCCCGCTGACATATATAAAAAAGGTGACCCGATACGCGCCATCGTGAAGACCGTGGAGAACAAGAACGGCTCGCCTGTCATCACACTGTCGAGGACAGCCGAGATTTTCCTGCAGAAGCTGTTCGAGCAGGAGGTCCCCGAGGTGTGCGACGGACTCATCACCATCCGCAAGATTGTCCGCGAGCCTGGCCAGAAAGCCAAGATCGCCGTTGAGTCGTACGACGACAGAATCGACCCTGTGGGCGCATGCGTCGGCATGAAAGGCTCACGCATCCATGGCATCGTGAGAGAATTGCACGGCGAGAACATCGATGTCATCAACTACACCAGCAAGCCAGAGCTGTTCATCACCAGAGCCTTGAGCCCCGCGAAGATCTCATCCATCGTACTCCACGAAGCGAAAAAACTCGCCGAGGTGTATATGGAAAACGACCAGGTCAGCCTCGCCATCGGCAAGGGCGGCTATAACATCAAGCTCGCAGGCCGACTCACAGGCTACGACATCGATGTCTATCGTAACTCCGATGAAGTCGATATGGAAGACGACGTTGACCTCAACGAGTTCGCCGACGAGATTGACGGCTGGATCATCGAGTCGCTCAGGAACATGGGCTGCGACACAGCAAAGAACGTCCTCGCATACACTCCGGAAGAAGTCGCCTCACGCGCCGACCTCGAGATAGAGACAGTGCAGGAAGTGTTCAAGATCCTCGAGGCAGAGTTTGCCGACGACTGATAATATCGAGAAAAACAACAGTGAAGATTGAAAAAAATTCAGTAAAAACTTAAAAGAATTTCTATGTCCGAAGAAAAAAGCATCAGATTATCAAAGGCCGCCAAGGAGTTTAACGTGGGCGCATCGACAATTGTTGAATTTCTCGCGAAGAAAGGTCATGCCATCGATTCGTCACCGAACACCAAGCTCTCGGCGGAGCAATATGCCTTGGTCGTGAAGGAATACCAGGGCGAGAAAGAAGTCAAGAAAAACGCCGACCAGCTCAGCAACATGACATTCAAGGGCGAGACTGTCACCGTTGGCAAGAAAGAGAAAGCGACGAATGAAAAAGTCATCACCATCAAGACCAACACCATCCCTGTCAGTGAGGAGAAGACAGCGCCGAAAGAAGAGCCTGCGAAGGTTGAGGAGGCGAAAGCCGTAGAAGTCGAACCGAAGGTTGAGGTGAAAGCAGAGCCGAAAGTTGAAGTGAAACCCGAGGTCAAGCCGGAGCCGACAAAGCCTGTCGCCGAGGCAAAAGTTGAAACAAAAGACGAGGCCAAGACGGAAAACGCCAAACAAGACACCACTCCGGAGGCGGTGAAACTGAACGTCGTCGGCAAGATTGACCTCCCTGACGAAAAGAAAGCCAACAGTAAAAAAGGTAACGGACAACCTAAGAACGAAGGCAAGAAGACAGAGAACCGTCAGGAGCAGAAGCCTGTTCAGCAGAAACCGGCGAAGCCGCAGGAACCAGCTCAGCAGAAACCCGTGCAGCCACAGCAAAAGCCTGTTCAGGCCGCACCTGTTGACCCGAAGGTTCAGGCCGCACAAGCCGCCAACAGCGACAACCCCGTCAACTTCATCCCGACGAAGGTGAAGAAACTCGAGGGGCCGAAGATTCTCGACAAGATTGAGCTTCCAACGGAACGTAAGCCGAAAGGCAAGCAACCTGTCGCAACATCTGGTGACGACAAATTCTCGAAGGACAAGAAAAAGAAACGCAAACGCATAGGCAACGGCCCGGTCAACCCGAACGAGGTCATCAACCAAGAGAAACAGAAGAACAACAACAAGCAAGGTGGCAAGGTACAGGGGCAAGGCAAACCGCAAGGTCAGGGTGGCAAGCCGCAAGGCGGCAGACCTGGTAACGACAACCGTAACAAAGACCGCGAGCGTTTCAAGAAAGGCAAACAGCCGATAATCGAAGAGAAAACAGAACTCACCGACGAGGAGATCAAGAACCAGATCAAAGAGACGTTAGCTCGCCTCTCCCCTCTCGGCAAGTCAAAGACATCGAAACACCGCCGCGAAAAACGTCATAACATCCAGAACGAGCTTGAGGAGGAAAGAATGCATGAAATGGAGGAAAAGAAAATCCTCAAGGTCACCGAGTTCGTCACCGCCAACGAGTTGGCCACGATGATGAACATCCCGGTGACTAAGGTCATCGCCACATGCATGAACCTCGGCATGTTCGTCTCCATCAACCAGCGTCTTGACGCCGAGGTGCTTCAGGTCGTGGCTGAGGAGTTCGGTTTCAGCATCGAGTTCACGAGCATCGACGTGCAGGAGGCCATCGCGGAGAGCGACGAGCCTGACAACCCGGAGGACCTCGTGCCGAGGGCGCCGGTCGTCACCGTCATGGGTCACGTTGACCACGGCAAGACGAAGCTCCTCGACTTCATCCGCAGCACCAACGTGGTGGCTGGCGAGGCCGGCGGCATCACACAGCATATCGGCGCTTACGAGGTCAAGACAGCTTCAGGCAAGAAAGTGACGTTCCTCGACACCCCTGGTCACGAGGCGTTCACCGCCATGCGTGCCCGCGGCGCCAAGATCACCGACGTAGCCATCATCGTCATCGCAGCCGATGACAACGTGATGCCTCAGACTATCGAAGCCATCAACCACGCACATGCGGCCAACGTGCCTATCGTTTTCGCCATCAACAAGATAGACAAACCTACCGCCGACCCGCAGAAGATCTACCGTCAGCTCGCCGACATGAACATCCTCGTCGAGGAATGGGGCGGCAAGGTGCAGTCGCAGGAGATCTCCGCAAAACAAGGCATCGGCGTCGATGAGCTTCTTGAGAAAGTGCTTCTCGAGGCCGAGATGCTCGACCTAAAAGGCAACCCGAACCGTTTGGCGAAAGGCACTGTCATCGAGTCGGCACTCGACAAAGGCCGCGGCTATGTGGCAAAGATTCTCGTGCAGGAAGGCACGCTGCACGTCGGTGACATGGTTCTCGCCGGAACGACATACGGCAAGGTCAAAGCCATGTTCAACGAACGCAACCAAGCACTCAAAGAGGCAGGACCGTCAACGCCGCTGCTGTTGTTAGGCCTCAACGGAGCACCTCAGGCCGGCGACAACTTCAACGTCATGACCGACGAACGCGAAGTCAAGACTATAGCCAACCGCCGCATGCAGCTGCAACGCGAACAAGGCATCCGCACACAGAAACATATCACGTTGGACGAGATCGGCCGCCGTATCGCCATCGGCGACTTCAAGGAACTCAACATCATCGTCAAAGCTGACGTTGACGGATCCGTCGAAGCTCTGTCCGACTCGTTGCTGAAACTCTCAACCGAAGAGGTTCAGGTCAACATCATCCACAAGTCGGTCGGTGCCATCAGCGAGGCCGACATCATGCTTGCGTCGGCATCCAACGCCGTCATCGTGGGCTTCAACGTGCGCCCGACAATGCAGGCACGCAAGATTGCAGAGCGCGAACAAATCGACATCCGACTCTATTCCATCATCTACACAGCTATAGAAGAAATCAAGTCGGCCATCGAAGGCATGCTCGCCCCTGAGATTCAGGAGGTTGTCACGTGCAACATCGAGATCCGCGAGGTGTTCCACATCAGCAAGGTCGGAAACATCGCCGGTTGTATGGTCCTCGACGGCAAGGTCAACCGCCAGACGAAAATACGTCTCATCCGCGACGGCATCGTGGTGCACACAGGCACACTCGGCTCACTGAAACGCTTCAAAGACGACGTCAAGGAAGTCAGCGCCGGATTCGAATGCGGTCTTAACATCGACAACTTCAACGACATCAAAGTCGGTGACATCATCGAAGGTTATCAGGAGAAAGAAGTTTCGAGGAAACTTTAGTCGAGAGTGATATTTTAAGATTTATTATCAGCTGGCGCATGAATGTTCTTTCGTGCGCCAGTTTTTTAGCACATATAAAGCCATAAGCCAAACTATATCACGCTATTTATCAGAGATTTGAGAATTTTTCAGCATAGATTTGAGAATTTTTTCTCAATGAATTGAGAATTTTTCGACAAACATTTGAGAATTTTTCAGCATAGATTTGAGAATTTTTTCTCAATGAATTGAGAATTTTTTCTCAATGAATTGAGAATTTTTTGACAAACATTTGAGAATTTTATGTATCTTTGCAGCGAATTTAAGATAACGCTCTATGTATCAACGAAATCAATTTGAAACAATAACGTCTCGCATTAAAGAAGACAGGCACTTCATCCAGGTAATTGCAGGTCCGAGACAAGTTGGGAAGTCAACTTTGATTAATCAAGTTTTGGGATCCATTGATGTTCCATATCATTTTTGTACGGCTGACAGTGCTATGGCATCCAATTCCGGATGGATTTCAGAGCAATGGGAGACGGCAAGGTCAAACATGGCTGCATACAGTTTAAATGAGTATCTCCTTGTCATTGATGAGATTCAAAAAATATTCAACTGGAGCGAAGTTGTAAAGAAAGAATGGGATCAAGATAGTTTCAACAACTTGAATATCAAGGTTGTACTTCTTGGCTCTTCGAGACTATTACTAAAAAAAGGATTGACAGAGTCACTTGCAGGACGCTTTGAGATGATTCGGATGGGGCATTGGACTTTCAGTGAGATGCACGAGGCTTTTGGATGGGACATCAACCAATATATTTACTTCGGTGGTTATCCAGGATGTGCGCATATGATTGATAATGAGTCGCGATGGAAACAATACATCATTGATTCCATCATAGAGCCGGCCATCGCAAAAGACGCTTTGATGACTGCTACGGTTTATAAGCCGGCCTTGCTACGACAACTTTTCGAGCTTGGATGCAGCTATTCGGGAGAACTGCTATCGCTCAACAAAATGTTAGGTCAGCTTGACGATGCCGGAAATGTCACGACATTAGCAGGTTATCTTGAAATATTGTCTGAATGTCACCTGATTAAAGGCTTGCAAAAATACGCCAATGACAATTCAAGAAAATACAATTCGATACCGAAATATCAAGTTTACAACCAGGCGTTGCTCAGTGTCTATAACGGACGCGGTTACGTGGAAGAACGCACTAACCCAACCCGTTGGGGACGATGGACGGAGTCGGCGGTCGGAGCATATCTTGTAGGTCTTGCCGACCAATGCGATTACAAGGTTTACTATTGGCGCGAAAATTCAGACGAAGTCGATTTCATTCTTTCACGTAGAGGAAGACTGATAGCCATTGAAGTAAAAAGCGGGAAAAGGACGACCAGCAACGGGCTGACGGTATTCAGAGAGAAATTCTCACCAAAGAACTCAATCATTGTCGGTTCCGGTGGGATTCCGGTTGAAGAATTCTTGCATTGGGATTTAGGGAAATTACTCAACAACTAAATCTTCCCCAGCACCTTCACTATCTGCTCGCCCAAACCGATGGTGTAGCCCTGAAGCACAAACACGACCTCGTTGTTTGAGTTTGCGATGAGAAAAATCGGAAGGCTTTTGCTCTGAAGTTTCATGTTTGAGACGGTTTCAGACAACATAGCCCCGTTTTCGATTCCAAAAGTGACATTCGACGGCAATTCATTGAAATTCTTGAGTTTGAAGTTTCCGAGACTTTCTTCATCCTGAAAAATGAAGATTATGCTTCCACCCCACTCCTCGAATTTCTCTTTCAAGATTGAAATGTCCTGCATGGCATGAGTCGTCGGCTCGCTGCCTCCGTCAAGGAGCCCGAGAACGTAGAAATTCCGTCCGGCGATTTGAAGGAGACTCTTATCTTCTTGAGAGTCAACGGGCATGAAACGGTTTTCGGAGTTGAAGTTCCCGATAATCTGAACGCCGTCAACAGGCTCGCGCATGACGAGTTCGACATTCGTTGTCTTTCCGCCTTCGATTGTAAAGAACACATTGCGGTTCAACACGCTGCCATCGGCCAATCGAGTGCCGGAAATCATCACGTAATAACCTGCGTCGAGTTCGATGCCGCCGTCGGCCATCAGCTGCGAATACAGCATCCCGACATCCATTCCCGGGTCGCGGTCGTCGTACGCCAACAGGTCGAAAGTGTTGCCGTTGAATTTCTTTATCGTGAAATGTGAATAATATCGCGGGTCGGGCATGTTCGCGGTCGGCTGATAGTCAATCACCAACGTGCCTCTTTCGGCTGACGACTGTTCTTCTTTCGCCCCAAAGTCAACATCAACCCATTGATTATGATAATACTGCACCTTTCCTGTGACGGGGTCGATTCTCGACGGGATGCCTGCGCTGCGGGCCATCGCCACAAAGAAGATGTCGCGTGAATGCGAGTCGGCGACGCGCGACTTCAGCACGCCTGTCGGGAGCATCGGAATGCCGCGGACGTTCAGGTCATCGCGTATCTCAATGTTGTCCTTCACCCAATCGACGATCATCTGAGGGTTTGCGCGATAATAATTCATCGAGACAAGCTCCGCAACAGCACCTTCCGGAAGGTCGGCGGCACCGCTCAACTGATACGTAAGTTGTTGTTTATAAGGCTTTATCATCTCATTCGAGACACGCGGACAATATACATATTTATTAAACATATCTTCGGTCAAGCCATAATAATCCTTGACCATGACTCGCTGCGAGAAATTGTCTTTCAGCACATCGAGCGTGACATCACGGAGGTCCTTGTCGCTTATCACCTCAAGCAAATCCCAAGCGTATTGCTCACCGCCGTATGTCCTCGAATAATCAACGAAATCTTTGATTGTCTGATAGTTGCCCCATGTCTTCGACATGATTTCCTTGTCGTAGCCGCCTTCATTCTGGGCTTCGACGCACTTTGCAATATAAGCGTTCCTTATCGAATCTTCATAAACGCCACGGCGGTTGTTCTCGTCGCGCATCTCCTTCGAGACTTCCGGAATGCGGGCTTTCTCCGCAGGGGGAACGATGTCGAAACTCTCCTCAAACTCAATGTTATCCGCCGGCTTGATTGTAATTGTCACACTATCCTTGTCACCAATCTTCAATACTTCGTAGTCAAACTTTCCGTCTTTCGAAGCATAAATCATCATTGTTCCGAGGCCGGCAGTCATCCATGTGTCGCCGTTTCCGTCGGTGGTCTTCGAGGCCACGGTGCAGAACTCGGCGTAGTTGTAAATCTTGAAATCGACTTTTGCGTCAGCGACTGCATCGCCTTCGTTATCAACAACTTTAATATTCAACTTTGCTGTCTCGGCATAATTATAAACGACATTGATTTCGGTATGATTCGCTGTTCTTTCGATGACTTCCTCCGGGCCGTAGTATCTCCCGAACACTCTTGTATGGAGGAGCAGGCAGCGCGACGCTGGTGCGTTGAACCAGCCTAAATCGAGCACCGGCTCAGGCTCGCAGGCACCGAGGAAATGCCATTCGCCATCAACCCAAGCCTCGACCCACGCGTGGTTGTCGTCGCAATGCGCCCACCGCGGCGTATAGACCTGCCTCGCCGGTATGCACACCGAGCGCAAAGCCGCCACCAGAAACGTCGATTCCTCCCCGCAGCGTCCCCACGAGGTCTTCACCGTCGCCAACGGAGAGCTCGTGCGCGAGTCGGAGCCTTTATAGTTCGCTTTCTCGTGACACCAATGGTTCACCTCCAAAACCGCGTCATACATCGACAGATCTCTCACCCTGTCCTTCAACTCCTCATAAAACACAAAACGCGAGTCGTCGAGGTTCTCGTTGTTGACCCTCACCGGCACCACGAAGTGATTGAACTCACGCTCAGGCACTTGCGTTCCCCAAGGCATCTCTTCCTTCGCCATGAATGAAGCGTTGATGTTCGCGCGGAAATACTCGCCGCTGTAATCAGTGATGTCGCACAACGGCATGTAAGCGTACATGAACTCCAACGCCTCTCGTTCCTTTCCGCCAAGGTCTTCATCGAAAACAGCAAATAATTCGCCTCTCGGCATGGCGGCCATCTTAGCCTGAAAATCATACTGAACATCAGCACGTTGCGACGCGTCAGAAATGAAATGTTGCTTTTTTGAACATGATGTCACGAACAAGACCGCGACAATTATCGTGATGATTTTTTTGATGTGTTTCATGTTTTCTCGATTTATATAAACGGAGACGGTTTTTCAGCCGTCTCCACTCTTTTAACTTTACTCTTTACTCTTTAATCCATTAACATCACCTGTAAATATTGGCGTTGCGGTCTGGTGAATACGACACGAATTTCACCGGCACGCCGACTTTTCTCTCAATGTACTGAATGTATTGCTCGAGTTTCGCAGGTATGTTCTTGTCGATTTCGCAGTTCCAGCCCGGAAGCGTCTCATACACAGGTTTCATCGTCTCGGTGCAGGCGTCAAATGGCAGGTAGTCAATGACTTTGCCGTTATATTCGTAGCCTACGCACACCTTTATCTCCTTGATGTCGTTCATGACGTCCGACTTCATCATCATCAGGTCGGTGACGCCGCTCATCATGCAGGCGTATTTCAATGCCGGTATGTCGAGCCAGCCGGTACGACGCGGGCGGCCTGTCGTGGCGCCGAACTCACCGCCGTTCTTGCGCAGCTGCTCGCCCATCTCGTCGAACAGCTCCGTTGGGAACGGGCCTGTCCCGACGCGTGTGCAATAAGCCTTGAAGATGCCGAACACCCTCCCCACTCTCGACGGGGCGACGCCTAAGCCTGAACAGACGCCAGCCGCCATTGTCGATGAAGACGTGACAAACGGGTAGCTCCCGAAATCGACATCAAGCATCGAGCCTTGCGCGCCCTCTGCGAGGATTCTCTTGCCTTCGTCGAGAGCCTTGTTGATATAATATTCACTTTCAACGACTTGGAACTTCTTCACAAACTCCACCGCATCGAACCATGTTTTCTCATATTCGTCGAAACTCATTCCGTCGAGGGTCAGAGTGTTGATGTCAAAGTCGAGATTTTTGATTTCCTGAAGATGACGCGCCTTGAGGTTTTCATAGCGGTTCTTGAAATCCGGTGACATAATGTCGCCGACGCGCAGTCCGCGGCGTGCGGTCTTGTCGGTGTATGTCGGGCCGATGCCTTTCAGCGTTGAGCCGATCTTCATCTTGCCGAGAGCTTTCTCGTTGGCGGCGTCAAGGGCGCGGTGCGTCGGGACGATGAGATGTGTGCGCGAAGAGATGAGAAGCCTGCTCATGACATCGACGCCGGCGGCTGTCAAGCCATCGACCTCATCCTTGAAGATCTTCGCATCAACGATAGCGCCATTGCCTATCACATTGATACACTTATCATTAAATATTCCGGAAGGAATAGTGTGAAGCACAAACTTCTTGCCGTCAAACTTGATGGTATGTCCGGCATTCGGGCCGCCCTGAAAGCGGCAGACAATATCATAATTAGGGGTCAATGTATCGACGACTTTACCTTTACCTTCGTCTCCCCATTGCAAGCCAAGAAGCAAATCTAATTTTGCCATTTTATAAAAAATTAATTTTCAATAATTTAAGATCTTTTTTGGTTGATGCGCTTCCTCTTATGGCGTTTCTTCGTTCCATAAAAAGTAAGCGAATGATAGGCTATATCGACGTCAAACATGTCTTCCACCGACTTCTGTATCTCCATGATTCGCGGGTCGCAATATTCAAAGACATCGCCCGTCACCACATCGATGAAATGGTCGTGCTGCTTGAATTTGTAAGAACGCTCGAACTGTGCGCGGTTCTGCCCGAACTGATGTTTCGTCACCAAATTACAATCCATCAGAAGCTCAATCGTATTGTAAAGAGTCGCTTTGCTCACGCGGAACTTCTTGTTTTTCATCTGTGTGTAAAGCGAATCAATGTCAAAATGGCAGTCGATGTTATAAATCTCCTCCAAAATCATGAATCTCTCGGGTGTCTTCCGGAAATCATGACGCTGCAAATACTCGGTGAAGATGTTCTTCACTTTCTCGAGAATGTTTTCTTCGACTTCATTCATAATGACTTACAAAAGCAATACATTTATTTATAGCGTCGCCAAAAATACAAAAAATTCGTTCAGATGTTCGATGATTTTAATTAATTTTTGACGATTCTTTCGACCTTATTCACGAGTTCTATTTTTTTCAACTTATCGATAAGATTATTAAGTGTTTGTACATTCGTCACCAGCAATGTGATTGTCGCGATGACCATCGAGCCTTCGCTCTTCATGTTGATTTCGCGGATGTCGAGTTTTTCGTCTTTACTTATGACATCGAAGACGCTCACTCCGAGACCTATCTTATTGATACACGTAAGTTTAAGTGTCGCAAGATATGCAATGTCATCACCGAGTTTCCAACTTGCCTTCACGATGTTCTTGCCGAAGCGCGACATCAGTTTCATGGCTTCGGGGCAGTCGGGGCGGTGTATGTGGACCGGTTCGCCCGGAAGTCCTATCGCCACGACATCGTCGCCAGGAATCGGCTTGCAGCACTGCGCGACCAAATAGCCGGCGTCGGGGGTGTTCTCCGCGGTTGTGTTTTCGTTTTTCTTCTGCGAAGACGGTTTCACAAGTCCGAAGGTGATATATTTAAGTAAGGTATCGACTTTCTTGTCGTTGTTTTTGAACACGTTCTCCACTTCCTGCAATCCAATCTTGCCTATCGCGACATAATAATACAGGTCGGTGCGTCCCATGAGATGCAGTTTCTCGACCATTTTGTTCCTGTTCTGTTTAGAGAATTCGACTTTCGTTTTACGGAAAATCTCTTCGAGCATCGGTTTGCCCTTCGCCTTGAACGGTCTGCGGTAGTCTTTGATGCCTTCCTTGAGTCGGCTCTTCGCCGTTGAGGTGGCGAGGTAATCGAACCATTCCTCTTGAGGCTCAACGAATTGCGATGTGATAATCTCCACTTGGTCGCCCATTTTCAGCTCGGTGTTGAGGCTTGCGAGTTTCTTGTTCACATTCGCGCCGGCGCAATGGTTGCCGATGTCGGAGTGGATGTTATAGGCGAAATCGAGGACAGTGGAGCCTTTCGGGAACGTCATCTTGTCGCCTTTCGGGGTGAACACGAATATCTCGTCGTTGAAAAGGTCGAGTTTGAAGTAGTCGATGAAGTCGAGTGCCGAGGCTTTTTTTGAGTCCTCCTGATTGACGAGGTTTTTGACGACGCTCATCCATAAGTCGAGGCCGCTTTCCACTTTCGTGTCGAGGTCGCGGTATTTCCAATAAGCAGAGAATCCGTGTTCGGCGATCTCGTTCATGCGTTCGGTGCGTATCTGCGTCTCTATCCAGTTGCCTTCCTTGCTCATGAAGACGGCGTGTATCGACTCATAGCCGTTTGTTTTCGGGAACGACACCCAGTCGCGCATCTTCTTCGAGTCGGGGTAATAGAACGTGGTGAACGCCGCGAAGGTCTCCCAGCAGCGCATCTTCTCTTCTTCCGGCGGGCAGTCGATGATGATTCGTGCGACATAGACGTCATACACCTCTTCTATCGACATGCCGAATTTCTCCATTCGTTCCCACACCGCGCTGACGTTACGTTCTATCGCCATCGCCGTCACCTTGATGCCGCGTTGCATCAGATAGTCTTTCACCGGCGCCACGAAGTCCTCCAGCTCCTTGAGTTTCCGGGCTCTTATCTCGTCAAGCTGTGATTTCACGGAGTTGAAGATTTGCGGGTTGATGTATTTGAGGCAGAGGTCATCGAGTTCGGTCTTGACTTTGTAGAGGCCGAGGCGGTAGGCTATCGGCGCATAGACCTGCGTCGTCTCTGATGCTATTTTCAGCTGCTTGTGATGAGGCATCGCGCCGAGAGTCCGCATGTTGTGCAGTCGGTCGGCGAGTTTCACCAAGATGACGCGTATCTCGTCCGACATGCTCTTTATCACTTTACGGAACGTCTCCGCCTGGAGGCTTTTCACGTTGTCGTCCACGTCGTCGTCGGTGATTTTCGTGACGCCGTCAACGATTTGCGCCACCTTGTCGCCGAACCGCTCGCGGATGTAGTCGAGGCCGTATTCCGTATCCTCCACCACGTCGTGCAACAGTGCGCAAATGATTGACGTTCTGCCCATTCCCATCTCGCCGGCGATTATTGTAGCCACGGCGAGCGGATGATACATATAAGGCTCACCCGACCGCCGGCGTGCGTCTTTATGCGCATTCGCGGCAAGCAGGTAAGCCTCCGTCACCTTTTCAACATCCTGTTCGTCCTTGCGAGTCTTCCAACATCGCAGAAGCTCCTGAAACATCCGTTCCAGTTCTGTTTTTTCCTCATCGGAATATGTGTCAGGCAGTGTGTTCATAATCAAATTTTGCTGCAAATATACTGTTTTTCCAAATAGGCATTCACAAAAAATGCAAAGCGCGAAAAAAAACCTTTCACGCCTTGCATCTGATTGATTATAAATATCTTTAAATATCTCCGTTAATCTCGGCCATTGTTCTGATTAGGTCGAGGAGCTTGTTTGAATAGCCAATCTCATTATCGTACCATGAGATGACCTTCACGAATGTGTCGTCCAATGCGATGCCGGCCTTTGCGTCGAAGATCGATGTGCGTGTGTCGCCGAGGAAGTCTGAAGAGACGACAGCGTCTTCGGTGTAGCCGAGGATGCCTTTCATCTCGCCTTCTGATGCGGCTTTCATGGCTGCGCATATCTCTTCGTATGTGGCTGGTTTCGCGAGTTTGCACGTGAGGTCAACGACCGAGACGTCCAAGGTAGGGACGCGCAGCGACATGCCTGTGAGTTTCTTGTTCAATGCTGGGATGACTTTTCCGACGGCTTTTGCCGCGCCTGTCGATGAAGGGATGATGTTGCCGGCTGCGGCACGACCGCCACGCCAGTCTTTAAGCGAGTGACCGTCAATAGGTTTTTGTGTTGCTGTTGTTGAATGCACCGTTGTCATGAGGCCTTCGACAATGCCCCAGTTGTCGTTGATGACTTTGGCGATAGGTGCCAGACAGTTTGTCGTGCAGGATGCGTTTGAGACGACGCGCGTGCCTTTGACGTATGTCTTGTCGTTGACGCCGCAGACGAACATCGGGGTGTCGTCCTTTGAAGGACCGGCCATGATGACGTATTTCGCACCGCTCTCGAGGTGAGGCTGCACCGCCTCGGCCGTCAGGAACTTGCCTGTCGAGTCGATGACGTAATCCGCGCCATATTCGCCCCATTTCAGTCCCACAGGGTCACGGCTGACGCTCGTAGGAATCTCTTTACCATTGATAATCAATGTACTCTTTTCAAGATTGTAGCCAATCGTACCGTCAAACTGACCATGCATCGTGTCGTATTTGAGCATGTAAGCCTGATAATCGACAGGGCATGTGCCGTTCATGTAAACAATCTCGATGTCGTCTCTTTTCTGAGCTGCTCTCAGGACCAATCGTCCGATACGTCCCAAGCCGTTAATTCCAATTCTAATTTTCTTTGCCATGTTATTATAATTTTAGTACAATAAATTCAAAAGAATTAATGTTTCATTCCAACAAAACCCACTTCACGAAGCGCGTAAATTCTTTTCTCAAATATTCTGCAAAGGTAAAAATTATTTTCAATCAAAAAACCACATTGAGACAATTTTTTTGCCATCTGCTTGGAGTCCGTGATTACGGGCACCTGCGGAATCTTTGAATCTTTAAATTTTTGAATTTTTGAATCCTCGAAACAGCGAGTAATTGGAAAGTTTTCCACATCGCAATGCAAAAACTTTATATTTTTTAAACTTTTTTGCATTTTAATGCAGACAAATCCGTATATGTCAAAATATTGTCGTACATTTGCACCCGCTAAAAAAGTGCGAATATGGAAACAATTTTGAGGGCATCTTATTTGGAACAACTTAAGAACTTTCGTGACAAGCAAGTCATCAAAGTCATCACCGGCATCCGGCGGTGTGGCAAGTCAACCTTGTTGAACCAGTTTCAGCAACACTTGATTCAGGAAGGTGTGCGTCAGGATCAGATGATTGCGATTAACTTTGAAGACATAGACAACGAGCCGCTGTGTGAATATCACGCTTTTTATCAATACATTAAGGAGCGGCTGCATCCTGCCGAAATGACATATATCTTCTGTAAGGAACTGGCTTTAGAATATATCGCCTTGCACGGTGCTAAAGTTGCAGCCGTGGAGGAGGTGAAACACGATATGGGCGACTACGCAGGAAGCGAAGCCATCTATAACCTTATCGGCGGTCCGGCTATTGAAGCGGCACACAATGCCAATCAAATTACCGAGGCGAAGAATGCAGCCATCGCTAAGTTGGAAGAATACAGTGTAGTATTGGGTGACGCACACGACACAGGTTTTGATAAAGGCAAAGCCGAAGCCCTTGGCGCAATGGGCGAACCCTGCACCGACTGCCCCGCCGTGGATGTCACGAAAGGTACAACGACCATCAGGCTCTACAGCCCCGAGAAAGTGGAGTTCAGGAAAATGGAATAAACAAGACCACTTATTAAAAAGTTCGGAGTGAAAACACAGAAAAGTTCGGAAAAATTATGCAAATATCATTTATTTGTTGTAATTTTGCAGCCTGAATTGAAAAATAGGCGATTATGAACTATCTCTCCCGAGCGACAGACGAATTATTAGCCCGTAAGCTTCGCAGTAGTGCGGCGGTGCTGGTAGAGGGTCCGAAATGGTGCGGCAAGACATCCAGCTGTGTCCAATTGGCGAAAAGTATTATATACATTCAAGATCCTGACAAACGGAGTATGTATCGCAGAATGGCCGACACACAACCTTCTTTGTTGCTTCAGGGAGAAACTCCCCGTCTGATTGATGAGTGGCAGAGTATTCCCGTACTTTGGGATGCGGTGCGGTTTGCCGCCGACCAACGTCAGCAGATGCAGCAATTCCTGCTGACGGGTTCGGCAACCCCTCTCAATGATGAAGAAAACGAAGAAATAGAACACACGGGAGTGGGACGGATCGCGCGTGTTCAAATGCGCCCGATGAGTCTGTGGGAATCACAAGAATCAGCAGGACAAATCTCCCTTAAGGCACTCTTTGACGGAACACAGGAAATGGGATTGTTCGAAAACCCGCTGTCACTACAGGATATAGCATACGTGATGTGCCGCGGAGGTTGGCCGGGTTCACTGGCATTGGAGAAAGAAGATGCATTGGAAGTCGCATTCAACCTTGTAGAAGAACTTGTCAATGTGGATATTCACCGTGTGGACAACACGGAAAAGAATCCGGGCCGCGTGCGTAGTGTCTTGCGCAGTTATGCACGAAATGTCTCCACCATGACGGCCGCCACCACGATAATGGCCGATGTGAAAGCGAACGATATTTCCATTACGGACAAGACATTAACTAATTATCTTACCGCTTTAAGGCGACTGTTTATAATAGAAGAAGTCAAAGCGTGGCAGCCTTCGCTGAGGAGCAAACGTGGAATAAGAACCTCTAATAAACGCCATTTTGTGGACGCCAGTATCGCGACGGCAGTCCTTGAATTAACGCCTCAGAATGTATTGAATGATTTTAATCTGTTTGGTTTCCTTTTTGAGGACTTCTGTTTGCGGGACATGCGCGTTTACACACAGGCTTTGAGAGGAGATGTATATCACTATCATGATAACACGGAATTGGAAACCGACCTGATTTTGCGTCTGCACGATGGTCGGTGGGCGGCTGTGGAAGTGAAGACCGGATCTAAAGAGATAGAGGATGCTGCGGAACATCTGATTCAGTTAAGTGAAGATGTTGACACCGGTAAAATTGGCAAGCCCGCTTTCCTGATGGTTTTAACAGGCGGACAATTCGCCTACCGCAGAAAAGATGGGGTATATGTGATTCCTATAGGATGCCTGAAACCGTAAAGATTCAAAGTGGCTGCCAGGCTCTACAGCCCCGACAGAGTGGAGTTCAGGAAAACGGAATAAACAGCGGGAGATTTAATATTTTTGCCAAAAACACTTGAGCATATCATTATTTTTAGTAGTTTTGCAGCCGATTTTATCCAATGTGATTGGATAAAATCGGCTAAAAATATTCAATCAGATTGGAAAGTATGAATAAGGAGCTGTTAAAATCCATACTAAAAGACCAGAAAAACGATTTGCTGAATTACCAAATTATGGTTCGCCCGACCTATCAGACCAATGATGACATGAACTATGCCTTTGTCGGAGTCCGTCGTGCCGGCAAGTCATACGTTTTGTACCAACACATACGCAATCTAATAGATCGGCAAGTGCCTTGGAGTGATGTCCTCTACTTGGATTTTGAGGATAACCGATTTGATACTTTTCTTTCGGAAGACTTTAACAAACTCATCGAATGCCATATTGAGATGTACGGACAGGAGCCGCACTATTTTTTCTTAGACGAAATACAAAACATCCCCTCCTGGGAGAAATTTGCCCGTCGATTGGCGGACACCAAACATCGCGTCTATATCACGGGAAGCAATGCCAAAATGCTCAGTCGTGAATTTCTGACAACTTTGGGAGGGCGTTATTTGGAAAAAGATGTCTATCCATATAGTTTCAAGGAATATATTTCCTCCAAGGGGCTGGCCTACAATGCACTGACACAATATGACACCAAGGAATCATCTGTGATACGAAAAGCATTTAACGATTATTTGCACGAAGGGGGACTGCCGGAGACTCTGCCTTTGGATGTGAAGCGCGCTTACCTGAACAGTACATTCCAGAAGATATATCTGGGTGATATCGCTTCGCGCAATAATATCAGTAATATTCCTGCCTTGCGACTGATGATTAAGAAATTGGCGGAGAGCGTAAAACAACCTATTTCATATAATCGTTTGGCAAATATCCTATCTACCTTGGGGGAAAAGATGAGCACTACAACCGTCGTCAGTTATGTCAACCATACCGAAGATGCCTGGCTTGTATTGCGTTTGAGAAACATCGCTGTCGCGCTCAGCGAGAAAGAGAGTGTATGCAAATATTACTTTGTGGATAACGGAATACTCAATCTGTTTTTGTTGGATGGAGAGACTGCATTGCTGGAGAATATGGTTGCGCTGCAACTCTTTCGTCTGTTTGGGCACGACAAGGACAACGACACCGTCTATTTTTACAACAGCAATGGTTGTGAGGTCGATTTTTACGTCCCAGAACAAAAATGGGCGATACAGGTCTGCTATTCCCTCCATAACGAGGATACGCTCAAACGCGAAATGGCGGCACTTTCCAGGTTCCCGAAAGCGATGGAATGTACACGCAGAACCATCTTCACATTTGACGAAGAGACTTCCTTCCAAGATGATTTCGGTTCGATAGAAGTCATCCCGGTCTGGAAATGGCTGTTGGAATAAAATCACAAATCAAGATTAAAAAACATTTTTATCACTATTCGCCTTCGGCGAGATGGACACGCCATGCACCGACTGCCCCGCCGTGGATGTTACGAAAGGCACAACCACAATCAGGCTCTACAACCCCGAGAAGGTGGAGTTCAGGAAACAGGAAGTCAGGTGATTAGGTGGACAGGGAATTAGGTAGTTAGGGAAATACAAAAATCGATTTTCTTCATACATGAAAAAATGTTGTAATTTTGCGGCGTGAAATTCACAACCATTCAGCAAACAATAAACATTATAATATGAAACGATTATTTTTATTCCTAAGCGCCCTCATGATGGGTACGGCCTTGGGGCAAATCAAATTACTTATACGGCAACAGCACCGTTGTCTTTAAATGATGACCCATTTGATTTGCCGATTCAATCTCATGCTTTTGCCAACGGCAAAGGTACTATCACCTTTGACGGCGATGTTACGACGATTAAAAAAAAGTGCTTGCGCCCAATGCGAGAGCCTGACATCTATTATCCTTCCCAATACCATCACAACAATTGGAGAGAAAGCTTTTGAAGGATGTAACAAACTGGTTTCTATTACCTTTCCCAATACTGTAACAAGGATTGAAAAGTGGGCTTTCCTTAATTGCTTTGGTTTGAAATCCGTTAAATTTGAAGGGACTGCCTGTCAATATGCTATTGGTACGGATGCGTTTTTGGGACCGGGCTCTTACACGCCGCCTATTGAGTTGATTTTGCCGGAGGGTTGGAATTACAATACCGCACCGGCTGATAATACTTCCGCTTGGCATGGCGGGTATTTCAACTCTAATCTCTATTCAACAGAGGAGGCAACGGATAAACAAAACGCCATTGCTGAAATCACCGCCATCATGGGCGAGTATTCCACGAGTGCCTACCTGCAGTCTTTTATTGCAGAAGATGTTGAAAACATCAATAATGCCGCAAACAGACCTGAGCTTAACGGAAACAAGAAAGCCGCCATCGATAAATTGACAATTGCAGTACCAAGTTATGCAGGAGGTGACGCTGCCGGTTATCAACGCGCAAAGGATGAACTGCCGACTGATGCACAGGACGCCGCCGGACATACAGTGATCATCACCAAGGGCGACAAGACCCTCAAACTCGTCAACCCCGAGAAAGTGGAGTTCGGGAAACAATAATAATTGCACAGTATAATCATCTATTTGTACATATCATTTATTTTTAGTAATCTTGCAGCCCGAAAGAAAATATAAACACAGTTGTTATAAACAGTGTTGTTAAAAATGGAAAAAGATTTACCTTTTGTATTTGGTGTAAAAGCTGAAGGTGACGTGTTCACCGATAGAAAAGTAGAGACGGAGAACTTGGTCGCTAACTTCCGTTATGGGCAGAATACAATCATTATTTCTCCACGACGAATGGGCAAGACCTCTCTTGTCGGTAAAGTGGCAGATATGGTTGCCTCTACGGATATTCGCGTGGCTCGCATGGATGCTTTTGCTTGCCGTTCTGAACGTGATTTTGCGGATGCATTTGCAACGGCAGTCATTCGTGCAACATCAACCAAATGGGAGGAGTGGATGGAAAATATTAAAGTGTTCCTAACACGTTTTGTTCCCAAAATCAGCATTGGTGAGGATCCAATGACAGATTTCTCGATATCCTTAGAATATGATGAGCAGAATCGCTCAACGGAGGATATATTAGCCCTTCCTGAGATGATAGCGTCTGCCAAGGGTATTCGCATTCTTGTTTGTATTGATGAATTTCAGCAAATTGGCGAGTTTGTGGATTCGTTAAATTTCCAAAAGAAATTACGGAGTGTTTGGCAATTGCAATAACATGTGACCTACTGCTTATATGGTAGTAAAAAAAAACACATGATGGAAAAGATGTTCTTAAACAGCCGACATTAAGTTTGGTATAAATCGACTTTTAGATGCCAATGAGTCGTTGTTTATTTAACAGACGGAAAACCTGACAGAGTATCAGATGAATTTCTTGAAAGCACTGACTCATGGTGTTCATAATGGTTTTTCCCAACAGCAAGTGTTGAAGCAATATCGTTATGGAACGGCTGCAAATATTGTTCGTATCAAAACATCGCTCAAGGAACGTGCTTTGACGGACAATCCATCACCCAATTATATAGAGATTGCTGATCCCATTTTGGGATTATGGTTACGCAAACGCGTGTGGGGAGAATAAATCACAAATAATCAATAAGTAATAATGAGAAAATTTATTTTATCACTCTTCGCCCTGACGCTGAGCGTGGGGCTGTGGGCAGAGACACAAACGGTGTCCAATCGTTATCCTGTGTATAACACCGATGGTGATGTCACCAGCGGAATTAAAGAGTGGAAAATCGGTGAGGTGGAAGCTACTGTAGTGACCAACACGACCCAATTTTTGTATCTCGGTTGGTATGTCGTTACGGGTGCAGATGTGCAAACCGGCACACTCACCTGCCAAGGTAACGTCCATCTTATCCTTGCCGATGGGGCGAAACTGACGGCAAATGGTGATTATCATAACTCTGGTATCCGAGTATCCGACACGGACAACTCCCTTACTATCTATGGTCAAACTGCTCAAGCCGGTCAACTGATTACAAACGGCGGAGACAAAGCTGCCGGTATCGGAGGAGGTGGAAATAGCCAAATTGGCGGTTCCGGCTTATTCATCACCATCAATGGCGGTACGGTTACGGCAAATGGTGGCGGTGATGGTGCTTCCGGTATCGGTGGTGGATTTAACAGCTCAAGCTCTAATATCAAAGTGGCTACTACACTTGTTGTGAAAGCCGGTAAGAACGAAAATCTAACGGAAGTGATTGCCGCCGAACGTACTGCCGACACCGACATTGCTTTTGATTTAAGAAACAAACAATTTGCATCAATTACCATTAACCTAACTGCTTGTATAGATGCCGCCATTGCTGCCATCAATGCCACGATTGCAGAAACGGACAACGACAATATAAAAGCCATTGCTACCAATGCAGCTACCGCTATCAATGCCGCTGTTAGCGTAGAGGCAATAGATGCCATCAAGGCACAAGCCCTCGCGGCTATCGCTTCCGCTAAAGCCGCTTATACGGAAGGCGAAGCGGAAGCCCTTGGCGCAATGGCGACCCCTTGCACCGACTGCCCCACCGTGGATGTCACCAAAGGCACAACCACCATCAGGCTCTACAGCCCCGAGAAGGTGGAGTTCAGGAAAATGGAATAAAGTTTTTAGTCGTTAGTCGTTAGTCTTTAGTGTTTAGGGTCAACGGGCTAAAGACTAACGACTAAAGACTAAAGACTAAAGGTTCCGCGAGCCGCCGAAATCACCGGCGACCCGCGGAATCTTTAAATTTTTGAATTTTTGAATCCTCGAAACAGCGAGTAATTGGAAAGTTTTCCACATCGCAATGCAAAAACTTTGTATTTTTTGAACTTTTTTGCATTTTAATGCGAATAAATCCGTATATGTCAAAATATTGTCGTACATTTGCACCCGCTAAAAAAATGTGAATATGGAAACAATTTTGAGGGCGTCTTATTTGGAACAACTTAAGAACTTTCGCGACAAGCAAGTCATCAAAGTCATTACCGGTATTCGGCGATGTGGCAAGTCAACCTTGTTGAATCAGTATCAGCAACACTTGATTCAAGAAGGTGTACGTCAGGATCAGATGATAGCGATTAACTTTGAAGACATAGACAACGAGCCGCTGTGTGAATATCACGTTTTTTATCAATACATTAAGGAGCGGCTGCATCCCTCTAAAATGACATATATCTTCTGTGACGAGATACAAAATGTGCCCTCATTCCAGAAGGCGATTGACAGTTTATATGTAAAACCGAATGTGGATATATACATAACTGGAAGCAATGCCCGGATGCTCAGTCAGGAGTTGACCACGTTGCTGTCGGGACGCTATGTGGAAATAAAGATGCTGCCTCTTTCATTCAAGGAGTATGTCTCCGCCATGCCAGACAAGGCGTTGTCAGAATGTTATATGGATTATGTGCGATTTGGCAGTTTCCCATATACGCTTGCGCTCGGCAGGCAGCCTGAGCTGATTACGGATTATCTGCAAAGTCTGTTCAGCACCATTGTGCTGAAGGATGTCGTCGTCCGGAATAAGATACAGGACCCCAAGATGTTGGACAGCGTCATCCGATATATGTTTGACAACATTGGCAACATGACCTCCACCAAGAGTATTGCAGATACGATGACCTCCAACGCCCGCAAGATTGACACTCGTACCGTTGAGCGGTATTTGGCGACCTTGGAAGAAGCATTTGTCTTGTATTCCGCATCCCGATTTGACATACGGGGCAAGCAGCACCTTAAGACGTTGGGCAAGTACTATGGTGTCGATCCCGGGTTAAGGATGGCGCTGTTAGGCGGGCGCAAATATGACCGCGGCCGCATTCTGGAA
Organism: Bacteroidales bacterium; assembly: GCA_045600605.1. Lineage (GTDB taxonomy): Bacteria > Bacteroidota > Bacteroidia > Bacteroidales > F082 > Limimorpha. The sequence continues at coordinate 583 of JAZRYG010000017.1, read as the reverse complement.
AACATCGTTTATTTGGAGCTTCTGCGTCGTCATAAGAATGTGTTTGTCGGCAAATGGGATAATATGGAGGTTGATTTCGTGTGCATTGAGCCTTCCGGACTCACTTATTATCAGGTGGCCGACACGACGAAAGATGACGACACCCTTCATCGCGAGTTGAAACCGTTGCAAAGCATTCGGGATTTCTATCCCAAATATCTCCTGACATTGGACGACGACCCGGAGGTTGATTACGATGGCATCCGTAAGGTCAACGTTTTGCGCTGGCTCCTTTCCTGATTTTTTAATGTTCTTGAATTTCATCCAAATACGGGCTGCCAACCGCTCCAAAGACTCCGTTATAAATGTCCATCACCGGCAACCTGCGGAATCTTTAAATCAAAAAGATTTTTGTCGTACCTTTTGCCGCCCGAAAATTCACATCTAATCATGAAGAAATTAAGGCGTATAGGTCAAATTGCAGGATTTTTTAGTCTATGTATGTCGCTATAGGTCAAATTGCAGGATAAGATTTCTCCTTTATCGCTTTGCCGTATAAATAAAATCACTAACTTTGCCTTGCGGTTTGAAGCGTAGCGGGGCT
>JAZRYG010000016.1:0-62600 GCA_045600605.1 Bacteroidales bacterium | reverse complement strand
CTTATGGCAATAAAATATATACCTTATTTTCCGAATACTTTGGAGGGGCAGGCGATACTGGACAATTTTGTGCGGACTCGCAGGATGCTGTCTTATAGAGATAATAATATGGTGGTGGAGCATGTGCTGAGGGGGATGCCGCTGTATGAGGTGGAGGATGTGGAACATGTGGGCCAGAATCCCTATGGCAATATCTTGATGCGGGGCGAATGTCTCTCGGCTTGTGCCTATTTGAAAGAGAAGGGCATAACGGTGGATTTGGTGTATATCGATCCGCCTTTTGCTTCGGGAGCTGACTATGCCAAGAAAGTGTATGTGCGCCGCAACCCCAAGGTGGCCGAGGCTATCACTCAAGCCGAGTCGGAGCTGGATGTGGAAGAGATGAAGGCCTTTGAAGAGAAGATGTATGGCGATGTGTGGGATAAGGAACGCTACCTCAACTGGATGTACGAAAACCTAATGGCTATCAAGAGCGTAATGAGCGACAATGCCAGCATCTATGTACATCTTGATTACCATATCGGCCATTATGTGAAGATTCTGATGGACGAAATCTTCGGTGAGGATAATTTTAGGAATGAGATAGTGTGGTATTACTATAACAAAATGCCAGATAAGAGGAAGCCAATTTTTACTAGATCCCATGATACCATTTTCTTATATTCAAGAGGTGATGACTATGTTTTTAATCTTCAAACAGAGGATAGGGGTGAAGTCGTGAAGCAACTTGTTAGAAAAAAAGTAGATGGAAAGATGATAAATGCACGGGATGAAGAGGGTAATGTTATGTACAGGGAAACAGATCAGAGGATCATGGATTCTGTATGGCGTATAGGAATGCTTCAACCCGCAAGTCAAAAAGAGCCCATGGAATATGGAACTCAAAAACCCGAAGCCCTTCTCGAACGCATTATCAAAGCTAGTAGCAATGAGGGAATGGTGGTGGCTGACTTCTTTGGCGGTAGCGGCGTTATGGCTGCCGTGGCTCACAAGTTGGGTCGCCGCTTTATCCACAACGATATTGGCATCAATAGCATACAGACTACTCGCGACCGACTGCTGGCTGCAGGAGCCAATTTTGACATCAAGGAGGTGAAGGACGGTGTGTCGCTCTACCGCAATCCCATCCAGACAATGGAGAAACTGAAAAGCCTTATTCTCGGTCTGCGCAACGAAGACAAACTCGACAAGTTCTGGGAGGGCAGCATCCACGACAGCCGCCATGGCATGATGCCCGTGTATCTGCCCAACCTGATGGATGGCACCACCCGACTGCTGGACCGTCCGTTGATGAACCGCATTCTGCATGAGGCCATGCCCGACTTGCCCACCGACGTGAAAAGAGTGGTGGTGTATTATATCGACATCACTGACAAGCAGGATATTGAGGCCTTTGTCCGCGAGAACAACGATGCCTCTTTGGCCGAAGTGGAATTGCGCGACTTGAAGCAGGTGCTGGACCATGTGGTGGTGGAAGACGAGGTGGGTTATACCCTGCAACAAACCACCGATGGATTGCTCCCCTGCTGGGAAGTGCGCATCGACAGCTTTCATAGCGACCGCGTGTGCCGCAAGATAGACGAATACAACCACAAGACCGAGGCACAAGCCTTGGCCAAAGGTAAGGCCTCCAGCCTAATCCGCATCAGCGAAGAAGGCTTGGAAACCATAGAATGGATTTCGGTCGATTGTTCCACCGCCGATAAGGCTGCCCCATGGCATAGTGACAAGGAAATCAAGATTGACCGCCTAGGATATGTGATAGAAGACGGCAAAAAGTCCACCCGCTTCTGGGACGGCTGCATCCGCACCGAAGAGAAGCCCCTCCGCCTCAAAATCCGCAACATCTGCGGTGATGAGACGATTGTGGAAATTTTTGAATCATGAAAATAACCGACTTCCAACAAAAAGTATATGACGCCACGCGACTCATCCCTCGCGGCAGCGTGGTGACCTACGGCGAGCTGGCGCGGCGTATCGGCTGCAAGTCGGCGCAGGCTGTCGGACAGGCGTTGCGGCGTAACCCGTTCGCGCCTGAAGTGCCGTGCCACCGTGTCGTGGCCGCCGATGGAAGCCTCTGCGGATTCGCCGGTCAACGCGACGGCGAACTCATGGCAAAGAAACGCAGACTCCTTGAAGACGAAGGCGTCACGTTTAACGGTGACAAGGTTTCGGCTGATAAGATCAATGTTATTTATCGTAATGATTTGTGACTTTCGATGCCGTTTTATCAGTAAATTTATTGTCATATTTTATCTGAAATTCCGAAAATTTTCACTACCTTTGCAGTCTTAATTTTTAATAAAAATGAAGACGATATATCTTGCCGGCGGCTGCTTCTGGGGCACGGAGCATTATTTCAAAATGATAAAAGGCGTCGTTGACACCGAAGTGGGTTACGCCAACAGCATCAGTGAAAATCCGACGTATCAGGAGGTGTGCACGGGGGCGACACGCGCCGCCGAGACCGTGATGGTCGAATATGATCCCGAAGCGGTGACGCTGCGTTTCCTTCTCGAAATGTATTTCCATGCCATCGACCCGACAAGCGTAAATCAACAAGGTCACGACGTGGGGCTTCAGTACAGAACCGGAATTTATTATGTCGATGACGCTGATATTCAAATAATTGAGGATTTTGTTAAAGAAAAACAGAAAGAAATTGAAGGTGAAATAGCCGTCGAGGTATTGCCGCTCGAAAATTTCTACAGTGCGGAGGAATATCATCAGGATTATCTCGACAAGAACCCTGACGGCTATTGCCATCTACCGCTCGAACTGTTTGAGTTCGCGAAGAATGCACATTGATTTTAAAAATATAGATTATGGAAGAAAGGAAATACACAATCCAGGACCTCGACGAGTACATCAGACAGGGCGAGCCGGAGAAGGTTGAGAAAACGTATCTTTGGCGCGCCGCCATTGGTTTACAGCAAGTTGACGGACTGAAGCCGTCGGATTTTCTTGTGGAAAAGGCAAAGGAAAACATTGAGGGTACAATTAGTATTGAAGAGGTTCAACGTCAGCTGAAGACTTATTATCAGTCTAAAGTTAGTCGCGAACCAAATGACGATGAGACGGAAGAGGCCGACCGTGTGTCTGCGAATATCGCTAAATTATTGAGTACTAATAATTTGAATTTCAGCGTTTTCGGCTATCGTCAGGTTCACAGGAATATTTTCGACGGTGTGTTCAAGTTTGCTGGAAAAATAAGAGAGTTTGACATCACAAAAAAAGAATGGGTCTTGCGTGGTGATACCGTGAATTATATGTATGCCGCAGACCTTCATCTTGCGCTCGAATATGATATTGAGCAGGAACGCCAATTTAATTACGGAGGTCTGACGACCGATGAGATTATCAAGCATATCTGCAAGTTTGTTGCGAATCTTTGGCAGATTCACGCTTTCGCGGAAGGTAATACCCGTACAACTGCTGTCTTTACAATTCAATATTTGCGCTCAATCGGGTTCGATGTGAATAATGATGTCTTCGCGGAAAATTCATGGTATTTCAGAAATGCATTGGTCAGATATGTCTATAAAAATAAAAATGGCGTTCAACCTGAACCGATATTTTTGGAAAGATTCTTCAGAAATCTGTTGCTTGGTGAACATAATGAACTGAAAAACAGATACATGATAATAAATCCGCCTGAAGAATGGAAAATGGTCAATACACCCGAACAAGTACCCGAACAAGTACCCGAACAACTACCCGAACAAGTTGGCAATTTGTTTATGACTGATAACAAAAATATATTGCGTCTTGTGGCTGTCATCGGGACAAATCAGATGTCTGTCAAAGAGATGATGGTGGGGGTCGGTTTGAAACAAAGACCTAATTTTATTGAATATTCGTTGAATCCTTCGCTGAAAGAAGGTTTCGTGAAAATGCTTTATCCCGATAAGCCTAACCATCCTCGCCAGAAATATCTGTTGACTGTCAAAGGTTTGGGTGTTTACAACGATTATAGGAACAAATAAATATACAAATGAAAAAACTCCTGCTTTCAACACTCTTTGCGTTTCTCGCTTTGACGCTCAAGGCGCAGCAAAATGATAACACTCAATACGTTGACCCGTTCATCGGGACGCAGATGGACGCGACCGGCGCACTCAGCGGCAGCACTTTCCCCGGCGCGTGCGTGCCTTTCGGGATGGTGCAGCTCAGCCCCGAAACGGAGAAATACGTCACCTGGGACCCGTGCTCCGGCTACGATTACGACAAGGACAAGATCTATGGCATCACCCACACGCACCTCAGCGGCACGGGCTGCACCGACCTCATCGACGTGTCGCTGCTCCCCGCGACGTGCGACCTGACACCGTCATACATCGCGGCGGGCGATTTCTCGCAGACATTCTCGCATGACGAAGAAGGCGCCGCCCCCGGCTATTACTGGGTGAAGCTGCAGGAGTCGGGTGTGAAAGTCGAACTCACAGCCACCGAGCATTGCGGCATTCACAGATATACGTTTCCGGAAGGCGAAAAGCAACAGGTCATACTTGACCTCGACCACATGACTTATCGCGGAACCGACACATATTACAGCTCGCGTCGCGGCTACAGCATCGTCAACAGCCAGATCCGCTTCGTCGATGACCACACCGTCGAAGGCTACAGGATCGTCACCGGCTGGGCGAAACTGCGCCGCGTGTATTTCCATGCCGAGTTCTCGAAACCAATTAAGCATCATTATGTTATGAAAGGAGACGAGAATCTTTTCGAGACATCCGTCGCCAACGGCAGAAACCTCCGCGCCGCAATGGTCTTCAACGGCGATGACGACTTATTAATAAAGGTGTCGGTCTCGGCTGTCGATTCCGAAGGCGCACGCCGGAACTTCAACGCGGAATGTTCTTCATGGGATTTTGAGAAATACGTCGCCGATGCCCACGAGACATGGAAGAAAGCACTGTCGAAGGTCGAAATCAGCGGGACAGACACCGAAAAACGCATTTTCTACACTGGAATGTATCACGCTTACATACAGCCGAACGTGATGAGCGACGTCGATGGCCGTTATGTGACAACGAATTACGAGATAAAACAGATGCCGGAGGGGAAGAAGTATTACTCGACGTTCTCGCTTTGGGACACCTTCCGCGCGGCGCATCCGCTCTATAACCTTCTTGAGCCTGAACTCACCGCCGACTTCATCAACTCCATGCTGCTGCATCATCAGGAGTACGGCTACCTCCCGATCTGGGACCTCTGGGGACAGGATAACTACTGCATGATCGGCAACCACGCGATTCCGGTCATCTCGCGTGCAATACTCACTGATATTCAAGGTTTTGACAAAGAAGAAGCATATAAGGCGATGTACGAAAGCTCCGTCCGCCCGCATTATAATTCGCCGTTTGTTCTTTGGGAAAAATACGGCTATTACCCGGCGACGCTTCAAGATGAGAGCGTCTCGATAACACTTGAACAGGCTTTCGACGACTGGTGCGTGTATGCCGCCGCCGAAAAACTTGGGAAAACGAATGATGCCGAACATTTCCTGAAACGTTCGGAGTTTTACCGCAACATCTTTGATGAGTCGATAGGCACTTTCGCGCCGAAGGACGAGTCCGGCAACTGGGTGCGTCCGTATGATGTCTTGAGCTACGAAAACGGACAGTTCGCCGAAGGCAACGCATGGCAGTACATGTGGTTTGTGCCGCAGAATCCATTGGGACTCATTGAGTTGCTCGGCGGAAAAGAGAAATTCATTGAGAAATTAAACGAGAATTTCTCGCTTGAGGCGAAGAGCGGCGAGACCAACGGCAACGCCTCCGGCTTCATCGGGCAGTACGCCCACGGTAACGAACCGTCGCATCATACCGTCTATTTGTACAATTTCGCCGGTCAGCCGAGACGCACGCAAGAGCTTGTGAATGAGGTGCGTAACAGGTTCTACAGCGACAAGCCGTGCGGCTACGCCGGCAACGACGACTGCGGACAGATGTCGGCATGGTACATCTTCTCGTCGATGGGATTCTATCCGTTCAACGCCGGAAGCGATGACTTTTCAATAGGGACGCCGCTGTTCAACGAGGCGGTCATCAACCTTCCGAATGGGAAGACTTTCACCATCAAGTCGAACAGAAAATCTGATAAGGATATTTATGTCAAGTCGGTGAAACTCAACGGAGTAGCGATTACCGACTGGCGTATTACGCAGCAGCAGATTATGGAAGGCGGCGTACTTGAATTTAAAATGGGAAGAAAATAACATTTTTTTTAATAATATGAAACTGTCACGTATTTTATTGGTTATCATGGCAATGATGTTTGTGTCTTGTAATTCTGAACCGGAAAGGCATACGTTGCATGTCATTTCCACCGGCGATGTTCATGGGGCTTGGTTCGATGAGGACTATCTTAATCCGGGTGAAAAAACCACAAGTTTGATTGCGGTGAGCAAGAAAATCAATGACTTGCGTGCTGAAGTCGGGGCGGAGAACGTCTTGCTTATCGATGCCGGCGACTGTCTGCAAGGCGATGTCGCGCCATACTATTACAATTACGTGAGAACCGATGTGCCGCATCTGTTTCCGCGGATGGTGAAATACATTGGCTACGACTGCGTTGTCGTTGGTAATCATGACATTGAGACTGGACATGCGGTTTATGACAAGGTGCGGAAGGAGATGGATGAGGCGGAAATTCCGTGGCTCGGCGGTAATGTCATCGACGGAAATGGGGACATCTATTTCCAGGAATATAAGGTTTTTGAAAAGGCAGGGTTGAAGGTTCTTGTGCTTGGATATACCAATCCGAACATCCCCGGATGGCTTCAGGAAGATAAGTGGAAAGGCTTGACATTCAATGATTTGATACCATACGTGCAGGAAAGGGTTGATGCCGTCAAAGCGAAGGAGAACCCAGATGTCACTGTTGTGGCGGTTCATTCAGGTACGGGCAATGGTGATGGTAATGTCCTTGAAAATCAAGGGCTTGACTTGTTAAAAAGTCTTAAAGGCGTGGATTTGATTATCACCGCCCATGACCACAAGCCTCATTTCGATAACGTGAATGGTGTCGCATATCAGAATGGAGGGGCGAAAGCTGCAAAAATCGGACATTCGGTCATCGAGGTGACAAAGAATAATGGTAAAGTAATGAATGTCAATGCGATAACTACCATTGATGATGTTGACAAAAATGATGTCGATTCGGTGATGAAAGAATATTTCGACGCCGATTACGAAGAGGTTAAGAGATTCAGCACCAATAAGATAGGTACACTTGAGGAGACGATCCGCACGCGCGACGCGTTCCGGGGACAGTGTGCATACACCAATCTCATTAATACGGTTCTGCTTGGCGCAACTGGCGCTGACATCGCGTTCACGGCACCGCTCACCTACGACGGCACCGTCAACGCGGGCGACATCCGTTATTGCGATCTGCGGACGATATATCCGTTTGAAAATGAGATGGTTGTGCTGAAGATGAAAGGCAGCGAAATAAAAGGTTTTCTTGAATTGTCATACGACAGATGGATAAACACTTGCAGTGAAAATGCTGTCGGCGACGACGGTTCTCATCTGTTGAAAATCGTCGGAAAAGACGACCCTCGCAATGGCGCGAAAGGCTGGAGCTTCGTGGAGAAATCGTATAATTTCGAGTCGGCTGCCGGCTTGAATTATTTTGTCGATGTCACGAAACCTTTTGGTGAACGAGTGATTATCAATGGTTTGGCCGACAACAGACCTTTTGATTATGATGAGTTTTATAAAGTTGCGATGACATCATACCGCTTCAGCGGCGCGGGCGACCTGCTCCCGGACGGCGCCGGAATCAGTGCGGAAGAAGCGCAAAAACGTGTCGTCGCCAAATATCGTGAAATTCGTGACTTGATAAACGACTTTGTGATTGATAATCAGAATATTAAGATTGATTTGATTTCTGATAAGAAAGTACTTGGAGAGTGGCGGTTCGAACCTGCAAATGTCGTCGAGCCTTTGATGGAAAAAGACATGAACCTGCTTTTTCCTGATGTTAAGTGATTGAAAATAAATTTGATATGAATAAAAAAGAATATACGCCAGACGGTTGCTTCTTCTTCGGAAAAGTCACCAAGACACATGGTCTGAAAGGGGAGGTGACGATAAAGCTTGATGTTGCTAATCCATTGGATTTCAAGAATATAAATTATGTGATGATGGATATCAACGGCGACATCGTGCCGTTTTTCATTGAAAGCTCGAAGATGGTCGGCGACAAAATGTTTGTGCTTTTCCAAGACGTGAAAACGATGGAACAGGCTGTGTCATTTCTTGGCAACGCGGTCTATCTGCCGAACGAAATGTTGCCGGAACTTGATGATAACGATTTCTATTTCAAGGACATAGTCGGATATAAGCTCGTTGATGAAACATACGGTGAAGTCGGATTCATCAGCGATGTGCTCGAATATCCCACGCAGGCCGTCATCCAGGTGATGAAAGACGGCAAGGAGATTCTTATCCCGATTCATGACGACATCATAAAGAAAGTCGATAAGAAATCTAAAGTGCTGAATGTCAAGGCACCGGATGGACTCATCGACATGTATCTTTCGATTTAGTGATGGACACGCGACCGTTTTTTTTCAAGAAATTCGGGCTTTTTCACCACCGCTCCACGATGAAAATCGGGACGGACGCAATCCTTTTGTCGCGCTGGGTCGAGGTCAATCCGACTGATGACGTGCTTGACATCGGGACAGGCTGCGGCCTCATCCCGCTCATGATTTCGCAGAAAGGCATTCATCACGCTGATGCTGTGGAGATTGACCATGATTCGTTTGAAGAGGCATCACTTAACTTCAAAAACTCCGCGTGGCGCGACAAACTCGCTGTGTATCACGAAGATGTGAAGACATTCGCTGACAGAAACATCGCAAGGTATGACTTAATCGTATCCAATCCGCCATTCTTTTTCGGCGATAACGTCCCGCAGAAAACGAAGAAAGGTCTGGCACGTCACACAAACACGTTGAGTTATAGGGATTTGCTTGTTTCGGTGAAAAAAATGTTGAAACCAGACGGGCGTTTCGCGCTCGTTTTGCCTGCAATTGAGTCGGTGGCTTTCTTGAAGATAGCCTCGGAACACGGATTTTCACTTCAAAAAGAATTGAAAATCGTCCCGATTGAAGGAAGAGAACCAAATCGGATAAATATGCAACTTGTTGTCAATCAAGTGAAAACAGCGAGTGAGACTTTCGTTTTGAGATACGAAAATCATGCTTTTACGAAAGAATATAAGGAGTTTTTAAAAGACTTCTATCTTGATTGAAAAATTTTGTATCTTTGCCGCTTCAAATTTAGGGATTTATTTTTGAAAATTATATGAAAATGAAGAGAATATTGGTATTAAGTGTTTTTGCACTCACTTTTTTGATGACATCTTGCTCTGATCCGATGGTCGGCTCGTGGGTCATGCCTGCGACGAATTACACGCCTGAACAGGGTTTTGAGTTGAAGAAAGACGGAACGGTCGAGGCGATCAACATGGAATATGTTGAGTTTACGACATGGCAGAAGGATGGTAACAAACTGATTCTCAATGGTAAGAACACGGGTTCTGTCAAAGGCGATTTTTCCGATGAGATGAATATCGTTGAGGTTACAAAGGAAGAAATGAAGATTGAAACCGGTGGCATTACTTTGACATACAAGAAAAAAGAGTTTTAATTCATTAAAGGTTTGAATATGAGTAAATTAGTTGTTGTGGCTCTCGGCGGGAATGCGTTGTTGAGAAGCAATCAGAAAGGGACATATCAGGAGCAGATTCAGAATGTCACGGAGACGTGCGAGGCTTTGATGAGTTTTGTCGCCAATGGTGACAAGGTCATCATCGGACATGGAAACGGTCCGCAGGTCGGAAACGTGATGCTTCAGCATGAGGCAGGCGCCAAGACTTTCGACGTCCAGGCCATGCCGATGGATTTCTGCGTCTCCGAGACACAAGGCTCGATTGGTTATCTTATCGAGACAGGTTTCCGCAAGGTCATGGCTAAACATAACATTAAAAGAAATATCGTGACGTTGGTAACTCAGGTCGTCGTTGACGGCAATGACCCGATGTTTCAGAATCCTACAAAGCCTGTCGGTCCATACTACACGAAGGAAGATGCCGACAGATACGCGGCGGCTACGGGTTCTGTCTTCAAGGAAGACCCAAAGGGTAGGGGCTGGCGTAAGGTCGTGGCCTCTCCGAAACCGATAAAAGTGGCGAACATTGAGATTGTCGAGCAGCTTGCGAACGCCGGAAATATCGTCGTGACAGTCGGCGGCGGCGGCATCCCTGTGGTCGAAAAAGATGGCTATTACGCTGGTGTTGAGGCTGTTATCGACAAAGACCTCGCCTCATCATTGACGGCTGTCGATGCAAAGGCCGATGAGTTCTACATTCTGACAGACGTTCCGCAGGCTTATATCAATTTCCGTAAGGAGAACGAACAGGCGCTCGGCAGAATCACTGTCGCTGAGGCGAAGAAATATCTTGCTGACGGTCAGTTTACCGAGGGCTCGATGGCGCCGAAGATGCGTGCTGCCGTGAAGTTCGTTGAGGAGACTGGCCATGATGCGGTCATCACCGACGCCGCAAGTCTTGGAAACGCGGATGCGGGAACGAGAATCGTCAGATAAGAAATTGCTGAAGGAATAGAATTAAAAGAGCGCGGAGTGTGAAATCGCTTCGCGCTCTTTTTAGCTTTTAACTTTCAACTAAAATGGTATGTCCTTGGGTGATTCCGAGTTCATTTTCGACCCAATACGTTTGACGCTGCCTTCGGATATGTTATTTCCAAATGCCGTGTTTGGCGCAAACTGTTTCGTGTCGCCTATTCCGCCGCCATCGGGGGTGGCGTTCGAACCTTGGTAGCCATTGATGAAATCCTGCTCAAGGTCTTCAAAACGAGCGTATTGCCCGACAAAGCGCAAGTCGATGTCGCCGAGCTTTCCGTTACGGTGTTTTGCGATGCTGACGGTGGCGACGCCTTTTGTCGAAGCGTGGTTCTCGTCTTCCTGAAGTCCGTAATATTCAGGACGATAGATAAAAAGAACCATGTCGGCATCCTGTTCGATAGCGCCTGATTCACGCAAGTCGGAGAGGATAGGTTTCTTTGAGCCAGGACGCGACTCGACGCTACGTGAGAGCTGTGACAACGCCAAGACGGGGATGTTGAGCTCTTTCGCAAGACTCTTCAACGAGCGGCTTATGGTGCTGATTTCCTGCTCGCGGTTTCCGTTTTTCTCTGTCTTTGCCGTCATAAGTTGCAGATAGTCAATGAAAACCATCTGTATGTCGTGCTGCTGTTTCAGACGGCGGCATTTTGCTCTTAGGTCGAAGACCGAGAGCTGAGGCGTGTCGTCGATGAAAAGTTTCGCGTTGACGAGCGGGGACACTTTCGTGTTCAGCTGTTGCCATTCGTATTCGGCGAGCTGGCCGGTGCGGAGCTTGTCGGCGGTGAGTGAAGTCTCGGCGGAGATCAGACGGGTCACGAGCTGCACTGACGACATCTCCAGCGAGAAGAATGCGATGGGCTTGTTGAAATCGACAGCCGCGTTGCGGGCCATGTTGAGCGCCAGCGCGGTCTTACCCATGCTCGGACGGGCGGCCAGGATGATGAGGTCAGATTTCTGCCAGCCTTGAGTGATGCGGTCGAGTTCGGTGTACCCCGACGGCACGCCACGCAACGTGGCACCGGCGTTCTTCGCCTTCTCGATGTCTTCGATGGCGAGCTTCACCAGATCGGGCATCTGGTCGTAGTTGCGGCGCAGGTTGTTCTCGCTTATCTGGAAAAGCTTGTTCTCGGCTGCATCCAACAGGTCGAAGACATCAGTCGAGTCCTCGTATGCGTCTTTTATCGTCTCGGAAGAAATCAGAATCAATTGACGCTGAATGTATTTCTGAAGAATGATGCGTGAGTGATACTCGATATTCGCCGCCGACACGACGCGGTTCGTCAGCTGCGAGATGTAATACGGCCCGCCTACGGCCTCAAGGTCGCCGGTCGATTTCAAGTGATTTGTAACGGTCAGAATGTCAATTGGTTCTGACTTTGTGAACAGATCTTTTATTGCTGCAAAGATAATCTGATGTGCTTCTTTGTAAAAAACCTCAGGTGTCAAAATGTCGATTACGGCATTCACTGCTTCTTTTTCAAGCATGAGTGCGCCGAGCACAACTTCTTCCAAATCAACGGCTTGCGGCGGGATGCGCCCTTGGCTTGCAAGGAGTTCCGTCGGTAAAGCCGATGTCTGCTGTCTGTTGAAACCGGTTTTTTTTATGGATTCGTTATTCATTTCCCTGTCAATTTTTCAGGCTGCAAAGTTATAACAAATGATGATTTGTTTATAAGATGTTGATAACTTTTCATGGTTGATAGCAAAAACGGCGATATACATCACGTAAGGCTTTGTTTTCCAATTGCATATCTCTTGTGACCATGTTTTTGTCGGAGTCGCTGAAGGCATTCAGGATGATGCGACTGTGCTCGAAAAGTGTCTTTTCGGGGAATAAACTTTCATAAACATTTTTCAAAGAGAGTTCGTGTTTAGTTTTCTCGTGATAGAAATGCGATTCGCGGAGTAAATCTCTGAAATTCAATATTTTGAAGTTTATGTCTTTTGAGTCCATGATGCTGAATTTCTGCAATGATGCGGTGATGTTTTGTGGCGCGAAACACACAACTCGTTCAAAACCGGAAAGTTGTTCTCTTAGCAACTTGAGGCTGTCTTTCCATTTTGACAGGTCATCAAGGCAGTTCCAGTTGTAAATCCTGTCGTAGCTGCCGTTGTTCGAAAGTATCGAGAATCCGATGATGAACTCGGTGTAGGGTTTGTCGCCATCGAAAAGTGGAATCGCAGGGCTGTAAAACAGCAGGTTCAGGAACGCTGTCGGTATGTTTCGTTCACCAAGAAGGTTGAAAAGTGATTTGTAATCAATGTAATACGTTTTTTGGCGGACTGCGTCAACCTGCTCGTCGGTGAGGCCTTCGGTGTATAGTTCGCTGTCTTCTGGCACGTCTTTCCAACAATGTCCGTGAAACTCGCACCGATACGGCAGTTCGCATTGTCTCCCTACCTCAATCTTCGGGGAATGAGGCTGGGCTATTATCTCTTTGAAGTTCCTGATTTTCTCGGCAATGGCATCTTGATATTGTTCTGCATATTCTTTAATAGATTGAAAAACAAATAATTGAGACAAGTCGAGTTCGCCGTTTCTGACATAGTCGTGGTTGATATACATTAGTTGAATGTCGGAAACCGGCACTCCGCTTCCTTTCAAGACATAATATTGCAGGGCGGCGTCTTTGTAATAAGTCTGGCTCAGACTCAACGAGCTTTTCACTTCAATGGCACGCCATTTGTCGCCATCGCGGACGATGATGTCGAGCATGATGAGAGTGTCATCGTATTGAAACACAGCTTCATACATCACGTTGACCTTCGGGTTGTTGAGGTTTGCCATAGTCTCTTTTGCCATCTTGTCGAAAAGTGCGGGTGACTTAGGAGTCATGTTGAGACCGCCCGGGAAGCATTGTTGCGCGAGGATTCCGACATCGGTGCCTCGCTTGAATTTTGCGATTTTCTCAAGGCTTAACTTGTCGCGCAGAAAAGGTCTGTTCTTGAACAGATAGAGTGCCTTGGTGCATTGCTCGCCTTTGATGTATGTCGATTTTGAAAGGATGTGCATATCATTGATTTTTAGTGGATTGTAAAATATTTTTCTTTGCCATCAGAGTCATTGACACGCCTCTCGCCGCCATGAAGGAAAGGAACGCAATCCACAGTCCGTGGTTGCCGAATCTCGGTACAAGAAAATACCAGAGTGGAACGAAAACCACTAACGACGCGATAATCATCGTGTTACGGATTGCTTTTGAGGCGGTTGCGCCGATGTAGATCCCGTCCCAAAGGAAGGCCGCGAACGTTATGACGGGAATGATGGCCATATATATATAATAAGGTGTTATTTCCGCGATTATCTCCGCGTTGTCGGAGATGATTTTCACGAAAGTGGTGGGGAATATCGCGTATAGGATGGTGAACGGAATGCTGATATATGCGCCCCACTTGAAAAGGTGAGTGACGGCACTTCTGAGGCTTTCTCTGTCGCCTGCTCCCGTGAATCTGCCTACAAGAGCCTCGCCCGCGTAAGCGAACCCGTCGGTGAAATATGAGAAGATATAGAAGAATTGCAATAATATCATGTTGATTGACAATATGTTATCTCCGAGTTTCGCCGATTGGTTTGTGAAAAACGCAATCGTGAGAATCAAGAGAATGCTGCGCGTCATGAAGTCGGTGTTGACTTTGAAAAATCGTCTTAACTTATTGGTATCCAATAAAACACGGAAGTTGATTTTCGAAAGGTTGCTCTTGTATTTTCTGAAAAGGCAAAACAACGCCGTTGCGAGTCCGCAGTATTGTGCTATCACGGTGCCGAGCGCCACGCCGGTGACGTCTTGTTTCAACACTATGACAAAGAAAATGCTTAAAATAATATTGAATACATTGATTATTATAGCAATAGCCATCGGTATTCGGGTGTTTTGCATCCCGATAAACCAGCCGTTGAAGCAGTAGAGGAACATATTTGCTGGTGCCGCCCATATCCTGACGTAGAAATACGTTATTGCTAATTCTTTCACTTCGTCGCTACCGTCGAGAAGCATGAGGCTCAGTTGTGCTATCGGGTATTGTAAGCTGATTATCAATACGGAAGCGATGACAGCGATGAAAAGAGGCCTATATAACGAGTGACTTATTTCTGTGTCATCACCACCGCCGAACGCCTGCGCTGTGAATCCGGTGGTGCCTGCACGCATGAAACTGAAAAACGAATACATCACGCTGAAAATTGTTCCGCCAAGGGCTATGGCTCCGATATAAACAGGCGAACTCAAATGGCCCATCAACATCATATCCACAAGCCCAAGCAGCGGAATTGTTATGTTGCTGATTATGTTAGGAATAGCAAGTTTCAGGATGGAACGATTCATTTTCAAAAATTTTGTGCAAAATTAAATTTTTTTGATGGTTGTATTCATAATTGTTGTATTTTTGTGCCATTAAATTTTGAGAGAAATGTGGAATGTTGTGATTTAATTCCACACTTTTCCACAATATTTAATGAGATAAATAAATTTGTAATAATTTTTACAATTGATTATGAATTAGTTATAAAAATAATGTACAAAATGAAGAGTTTGGCACGATATTGGTGTCATAACTTATGCGTAAGCACAGACTAACTTTAAACTATAAAAAAATGAAGAAATCATTAACAATTGTAGCAATCGCATTAGTAGCATTCGTTTTTAGCTCATGCGTCGAAAATTCAAAGAAGTATCAGGCTTTGTTAGCTGAAAAACAGTCAGTTGAAGTTCAGAAGACAGACTTGGAAAATCAGTACAACACAGCTATCGGTATCATCAATGATGTTGAAAACAACCTTCAGGCAATCCGTGACGCGGAAGGTATTCTTCTTGTTCAGCAGGAAGGCACACAGAGAGAGCAGATTGTGTCTGAGCTTATCCAGATTAAGGAAACCATGGCAGCAAACCGCGCACGTCTTGATTCATTGAGCGCAGTCCTTGAAAAGTCAAACAAGAACGCTGCGAACCTTCGTTATCAGATTAAGAAGCTCCAGGCTCAGATTGCTGAAAAAGATCAGATGATTGCAGATCTCCAAGCACAAATAGCTCAGAAAGACAATGAAATCGCAGGTCTCAACGCAGATGTCGCAAACCTCAATAATAACCTCAACAACGCCAATGCTGAAATCGAGAGAATCAGCAACGAGAAAACAGCTCAGACAAATGAAATGAATGTTGTTTACTATATCGGCGCAACAAAGAAGGAACTCAAGGCTAACGGCATCCTCAACAGAAGAGATGTTTTGAAAAGCAACGTCTCAACAAGCCTCTTCACACAGGCTGACAAACGCGAACTTAACGAGGTTGTGTTCAATGCCAAGAAAGTCGTCGTTCTCACAAGCCATCCAGTTGACTCATATACCCTCGTGAAGGGCGAAGGCATAGTTACATTGCAAATCACAAATCCAGAGATGTTCTGGAGTGTTTCAAGATATTTGGTTGCACAAACCAAGTAAATTTCTGCTCGTTTTCAATATTTTACGGAAATCCGACATCGCCTGATGCCGGATTTCCTATTTTTATGCGTCACGCCGAAAAAAATGTCTTAGATGTTTTATGAATGTCGATAAAATTTGTACTTTTGCAGTTCGAGTAGAAATTAATGATGGACAAACGGATTTTAATTGTCGAAGACGATATGGCTTTCGGTGTGATGCTTGAAAAATGGTTCGCGAGAAATCATTGGCAGACAACTCTGACTTCAAAAGTCACAACAGCGATA
The DNA here is from genome assembly GCA_045600605.1 of Bacteroidales bacterium. Lineage (GTDB taxonomy): Bacteria > Bacteroidota > Bacteroidia > Bacteroidales > F082 > Limimorpha. The sequence goes on along the minus strand of JAZRYG010000016.1, from coordinate 46,233 downwards.
CGTGAAATTGATAATTGTCAATTTGAATTGATAATCAGTGATTTGAGACTTCCTGACGGAGATGGAATCATGCTTCTGACTCATGTCAGAGAGAAAAATATCACTACACCTTTTATTATTATGACGGGTTATGCTGATGTGCAGACCGCTGTCAACGCGATGAAACTTGGCGCGTACGATTATCTTAAAAAGCCTATCAATCCGGAAATACTTCAACAGAAAATAGATGCTGCGATGAAATTGCAGTCAGCCGGAAACCTTGAAACCACATCTCGTTCCAAGTGCTCGGGTGATGATGTGGTGAAAGGCAAAAGTGCTGTCATTCAAAAAGTTTACTCGCATGTCGCACTCGTCGCACCAACGAATATGTCTGTGCTGATTCTCGGCGAAAGCGGGACGGGAAAAGAATATGTCGCCAGAATGATTCATGAACAAAGTCAGCGCAAAGGCAAACCTTATATCGCGGTCGATTGCGGCAGCCTGTCGAAAGAGCTCGCCCCATCAGAACTTTTTGGTCATTTGAAAGGTTCGTTCACATCAGCTGTAAGCGATAAAAGAGGTGTGTTTGAAGAAGCTAAAGGCGGCACTGTGTTTCTTGATGAGATAGGGAATCTGCCGTATGATGTTCAGAAACAGTTACTTAGGGCTTTGCAGGAGCATAAGGTGCGTCCTGTCGGCTCGGCGAGAGATGTTGATATTGATGTGCGCATTGTCGCCGCGACGAACGAGAATCTGCTTGACGCCATTGAAGACGGCGCATTTCGTCAGGATTTGTATCACAGAATCAATGAGTTCACCATCGAGATGCCGCCGCTTCGTGAGAGGCTGGAGGACCTCGAAGAGTTTGCATATCATTTCCTGAATCAGGCAAATGCTGAACTTGGGAAGAATGTCACTCGTATCTGTGACGATGCGTTTGTGGTTTTGCGGAAGCAACAATGGAGCGGAAATCTACGCGAGTTGCGTAATGTGATACGCCGTGCAGCTCTCTTCGCTGAAAATCAAGAAATTACTGTTGAACATCTTCCAGTGTTTGCTCAGGTACAACCTAAAAATATTAATGATGATATGGCGTTGAGACCCGGAAATGAAAAGGAACAGATCGTTAATGCTCTCAACAAAGCACGCGGAAATAAGACCGTGGCCGCTCGTCTGCTGCAAATCGACAGAAAGACCTTGTACAACAAGATGCATCTTTATGAAATTAACTTGTAAGTTTTACAATAAAAATTGTTGATATGGAAGAAAACGAAAAATTTGAATTGCCTGACAACGCTCAGCGCGAGTTGAAACCGGGCGAGGTTTATGAACCGATTCTTTCACCCAAGAAAAAATACAAAGAGGTGACGGCATGGTCGGTCATTGTCGGACTTTTGATGACAATCCTGTTCTCGGCGGCTGCCGCTTATCTCGGCCTTAAAGTCGGACAGGTTTTTGAAGCCGCAATCCCGATAGCAATCATCGCCATTGGCTTGTCGAACGTTGCAAAGAAAAACGACGCGCTGTCGCAAAATGTTATCATTCAATCAATTGGCGGCTGCTCGGGCGGAGTGGTTGCCGGCGCGATTTTCACGCTTCCGGCATTGTACATCCTTCAAGGGAAAGGCTATGACATCGAAATAAATTATATGCAAGTCTTTTTGAGTTCGTTGCTCGGCGGCGTTCTCGGAATATTATTCCTCATCCCTTTCAGAAAATATTTCGTGAAGGAACAGCACGGCAAGTTCCCGTTCCCGGAAGCAACTGCCACGACGCAGGTGCTCGTGAGTGGCCAAAAGAAAGGCAAAGACTCTTTGCTGTTGGTTATCAGCGGCTTGATCGGCGGACTCTATGACTTCTGCATCTCGACATTCGGTTTGTGGTCCGAAACAGTCTCCACAAAAGTGATGGGGTGGGGCATGGCTTTAGCCGATAAGGTGAAGCTGATGTTCAAAGTCAATGTCGGAGCCGCCGTCTTGGGCCTCGGCTATATCATCGGACTGAAATACGCTTTCATAATCTGCTGTGGGTCGATGCTTGTGTGGTTCATCATAATCCCAGGAATGAATCTCATCTGGGGTGCCGACATCATCGACTTGATGAATACAGGCGTTCAGATGACCATCGGCGAAATGTCACCTGAGATGATTTTCAAAGATTATGCGCGTCATATCGGCATCGGCGGCATCGCAATGGCCGGTGTCATCAGCATAATAAGGTCATGGGGCGTGATAAAGTCATCGGTCGGACTTGCGGCCAATGAGTTTAATGGCAAGAAAAGTGCTGAAAATGAGGAACGTACACAACGTGACCTCTCAATGAAATTCATCGTCATCGGTGTCATCGCCGTCTTGATTCTGACATTCGTGTTCTTCAGATTCGGTGTCGTCGGCAATTTCGGTCATGCTGCAATAGGCATTCTCGTTGTGGCTGTCATAGCGTTTTTGTTCACGACCGTTGCAGCAAACGCAATCGCCATCGTCGGTTCAAACCCTGTCAGCGGAATGACGCTCATGACCTTGATTCTCGCCTCATTGGTGATGGTCGCAGCAGGGCTGAGTGGCGCGGCAGGCATGACGGCGGCGTTGATAATCGGCGGCGTGGTCTGCACGGCTCTTGCGGTCGCCGGCGCATTCATCACCGACTTGAAAGTCGGTTATTGGATTGGGACGACGCCTAAGAATCAGGAGATCTGGAAGTTCGTCGGCGTGGCGGTGGCTTCGGCGACGGTGGCTGGTGTCATCATGGTTTTAAATAAGGCATACGGCTTCGTCGGTGACGGCGCATTGGTCGCGCCGCAGGCAAACGCGATGTCAGCGGTCATCGAGCCGATGATGTCGGGCGGCAACGCACCGTGGCTTCTTTACGGAATCGGCGCCGCTATCGCCTTGATACTCACGTTCTTCAAAGTGCCGGCACTGCCGTTCGCACTCGGCATGTTCATCCCGATTGACCTCAACATCCCGCTTCTCATCGGTGGAGCGGTGTCGTGGTACGTCGCACGCGGCAAGGACGAGAAACTCAGCAAGGCACGCTACGACCGCGGCACTCTCATCGCCTCGGGCTTCATCGCCGGCGGCGCATTGATGGGCGTGGTGAGTGCAATACTGAAGTTCGCTGAAGTTGACCTTATCGTCAAGACAGGCGACGGCGTATTTTCTTCATTGCCAGCGGCTTCACTCATCGCTGTCGTCATGTACATCATCTTGATAACTTACATGATTTGGGATTCAAAACGTGCAAAAATCGAATAAATTAACACATCTGTTATATGGAAAAATTATTGGATAAATTCTTGCGTTACGTCGCTGTTGAGACGACATCCGACGAAAATTCGGAGACGCAGCCAAGTTCACAGAAAGAGTTTGACCTGCTTCGCATGTTGCAGAAAGAACTTCAAGATATGGGAGTCAAAGCCGACCTCGATGAGTACGGCTACGTGATGGCGACGATTCCCGCCAATTCCGACAAGGAAATCCCTGCGGTCGGTTTCATCGCGCACGTCGATACCTCGCCTGACGCTTCGGGAAAAGACATAAAGCCACAGATTATTGAAAATTATCAAGGTGGCGATATTTTGCTTAACGCTGAAAAAGATATAGTGTTGAGAGTGAGCGAGTTTCCCGAGATGCAGCAATACATTGGGAAGACGATGATCACCACCGACGGCACGACGTTGCTTGGCGCTGACGACAAAGGCGGTGTGGCTGCCATCATGTGCGCGGCGGAATACATCATGGAGCATCCCGAATTCAAGCATGGCGAGATAAAAATCGGTTTCACACCCGATGAGGAGATTGGTCGCGGAGTGGCGAAGTTCGACGTTAAGAAGTTCGGCGCACGTTATGCCTACACCATCGACGGCGGCGAAATCGGCGAACTCGAATACGAGAATTTCAACGCCGCCGCCGCGAAAATTCATATCCAAGGCAGCAACATTCACCCAGGCTACGGAAAGGACAAGATGGTGAACTCAATGCTTATCGCAATGGAACTCAACGCGATGCTTCCTGTTGAACAACGTCCGGCGTACACTTCAGGTTATGAGGGCTTCTTCCACCTGACGGAAATCAACGGGACGGTGGAGGAGACGACGATGAGTTACATCATCCGCGACCACGACAGGTCGAAGTTTGAGGCAAAAAAGGAACTCATGACATCAATCGCCGAATATCTTAACAAGAAATACGGTGATGTGGTGAAACTTGAGTTGAAACATCAGTATTACAATATGCGCCAAGAGGTTGAGCCTCATTACTTTATCGTTGAGAAGGCGATTAAGGCCATTGAGATGGCGGGCATCAAGCCGAAGGTTCAGCCAATACGCGGAGGCACCGACGGCGCGAACCTCAGCTTCATGGGGCTGCCATGTCCGAACATCTTCGCCGGCGGCCACAACTTCCACGGCAAGTACGAATACGTGCCGCTCGAAAGCATGGAGAAAGCCTCGGAGGTGATTCTGAATATCGTGAAGCTGTTTGAAGAATAGGAAATATTACCTTGGCAGCCAATTATTACGATTATGTTAAAGAGATTAAATATTTTGGTTAATTTAATAATATCATGGAATACAATGATTTAAAAGAATACATAAAGCGCAAAGGTGGTAAATCTTTTGATGACTCAAGCCATGATTTAGAGCAATTAATAAAAGAAGTATCCATTGAAGACACCATATCCATAATATCTGAAATTGGAATAATACCAGAAGATATCGAACACGATTCTTCAGAGGAAAAATTATACACAAAGGCATCAGAAATATTTTTTGCCAAAGCATTGCATGAGATGAACTTTAATGTTGTGGTGATGAAAGGACGTTCTAATTGTGCAGATATTATTGCTCAGAGCAAATACCATAACTATTCACTTGTTGGAGACGCTAAGTCTTTTCGACTAAGCAGGACTGCAAAGAACCAAAAGGATTTTAAAGTTGAATCGATGAGTCACTGGAGAGGCGACAACGACTATGCTGTGTTGGTGTGTCCGTATTATCAATATCCGAAAAGTAGCAGTCAGGTTTTTAGGTCAGCGTTGAATGAAAACATTTCACTTTTTTCGTGGGAATATTTAAATATGCTGTTACAGATGGGAATTAAAGAAAATGAAAATGTTAATCTAAAAGACTTGTGGAATCAAAGCGAAATAATAGCAAGTCACACAACTGTGGGAAATTCTTCAAAATGTTTCTTCAAAGAACAAAACGCTAACATAATGAATATGTTCAGAATATCAGATGAAGTCTTTTCAAGATTTTTTGATTTGGTAAAAGAATCAATCATAAACAGAGGAAACTCGGAAATTTCATTCTATCAACAAGAAATAGGTCGTATTAAAAGTTTGAGCAGAGAAGACGCAATTAAAGAATTGTTGGTTTCATCAAAAATTGAATCGAAAATCAACACCATTAACAATTTTATAAAACAAATCGCGAAATGACCCAGGATTATCTAAACAAGGTAATAAACGGTAATTGTGTGGATGTCATGAAGTCGTTCTCAGGCAACAGTGTTGACATGATAGTGACTTCGCCACCATACGATAATTTGAGAGTTTATACAGGCTATCAATTTCCATTTGACGAAATGGTTGAACAATTTTATCGTATAGTTAAAGAAGGTGGCGTTGTCGTTTGGGTAGTTGCGGATGCAACAATTGACGGATGTGAAACCTGTACAAGTTTCAAACAGGCACTAAAATTTGTCGAAGCAGGTTTTAAACTGCATGACACGATGATATTTAAAAAAACAAATCCAGTCCCTCAAATATATAGGAAAAGGTACAACAATGAATTTGAATATATGTTTGTGTTTTCCAAAGGAAATGTTGTGACTCACAATGCCATAAAAGTGCCTTGTCTTCATGCTGGTTTGGAATTGAATGGAACCACTTATAAAAACTATTCAAAAGGCGAACAGACCAGAACGAAAATGGCGTCACCTGTAAAGAGTGAAAAAATAAAAGGTAACGTATGGGAATATGTTGTGGGTAAAAAGGCTGTTGATCAGGAGTCGAAGAATCACCCTGCGCCGTTCCCTTACGATTTAGCAAAGGACCACATCTTGTCGTGGACTAATGAGAATGAAATTGTCTTGGATCCAATGTGTGGCAGCGGAACGACCTGTGTTGCGGCTTTCGATAACAACAGAAATTTCATAGGCATTGACATATCTAAAGAATATTGTGATTTAGCTGAAAAAAGAATTCGTATCCATGAGCAAAATATGGGGATGTTCTATTGCGTGAAACAAGAGGCGGCGGTATAGAATATGCGATAAGCATTGACTAAAAAGTTATTATGTCAACCAATGGTGCCTTAAACGGCATCGAATTGAGCTTCTTGAAATATATCACTGTAGTTCACACAAGTTATAAACAAAAACTGTATTAATTGACTGCAATACAATCTATTAAAGTGTCAAACGCCATTTTGCCTAATCCATTAAACAAAAACCGCCGTTTTTATTTAATGGATTAGGTGTGTTTCAAATCCACGGTTCTGAAAAATTCTCCCGACCTAAAACTCAATCTCCCTCTCCGGCGCGCCGAACGACGTTATCCATGCCCTGCTGCCGGTCATGAAATAGACGATGGTGTTGTCGTCGTTCTCATCGTACATCGCGCGGAGCTGCGGGTAACTGTCGAGCATCGATTTCTTCGCCTCAACGCGTTCGTCAGCGACGAGTGTGGTCTCGACGCGAATCCAAGAACTGCCGTTGAAAGCGCAGATTTCGGCGTGCGGGTTCAATGCGAGCTGCTGCGCCGTGCGCTTCTTTTTCCCTGTCTGGATGTAAAGTTTCCCCTCGAAAATGTTCACCGTCCCAAACGGTCTCACACGCGGACGGTCGCCGTCAACGGTGGCGAGGTAATATGTCTCGCAATCTTTTAAAAACTGATAGACTTCTTCCATGTTATTTGTATTAACTGATTGATATTCAGATGCAACGATTTCTTTTTGAACTTCTTGATTGGCCTCTTTTTCGCAACATGATGCAAAACCAAATGCCATTGTCGCAATAATTAATAATGTGAAAACTCTTTTCATGGTCGTAGTTGTTAAGTTATTTAATGTGTACTAATGTTGTCGCTTTGCGTCCTTTCAACTTTTCAGTTTTAAACTCTAAACTCAGGGTTCAATTCGTAAAACTTCTCCTCGAAACTTCTCACTCTGTTGAGCGACTTGCGCGTCCAGTCGAGGCGAAGTTCTTGTTTTTCCTCTTCGGAAAGCTGCCATTGGATGTCGCTTTTGTGAAGACGTTGTGTGAGCGTGTACATCAGCAGAGCGGCGGAGACGCTGATGTTGAAGCTCTCCGTGAATCCGTGCATCGGAATTTGGACGTACATGTCGGAGTGTTCGAGGGCGTAGTCGGTGAGACCTGTCTTTTCGGTGCCGAAAACCACGGCAATCGGTTGGTCGAGCGGGAGCGTGTCGGGCGTGTAGTCGTTCTGATGCGGACAGGTCGCCACGATATTGTAGCCTTTGCTGTGAAGCAGGTCAAACGCTTCCGGCGTGTTGAACTCGTTGACGTTGTATTTGTGGAGGTCGAGCCATTTTGTGCTGCCGACTACAATATCCGGATTGATGTCGTAAACCCATTGGTTTTCAATGATATGAATGTCTTGAACGCCCGTCAGGTCGCAGCTCCTCAGCACCGCACTCGCGTTGTGCGACTGGTAAATGTCCTCCAAGACAATGGAGATATGCCGTGTACGATATTCCAAAACCTGCTCGAATCTTTTTTTCCTTTCTTCCGTGATGAATCCTGATAGAAATTCGTATAATTTATGGTCTTTTCCTGTCATTTATTTAAAATTTAAGTGAACGTTTTGTCAACTAAATTATAAATGTCACCCTGTTTTTTAAAGTCATATTTTAAAAAATGTATTCAGATTGTTGATTGTTCACGTTTCAAATTTTATTGTAATCAATTGAATTTATGAAGATTACATTGGTGAAAAATGTTGAAATGCACATCGGAATCTGAATGCCGAAAAATTTTAGCAAATATATGAAAATTTTTGTTTAGCTAATGAAGAAAAACCGTAAATTTGCAGCTCGAAAATAAGTATAGAAATGGCAAAAGAAAATTTACAGAAAGAAGAGGAACGCCTCGAATCCATTGAATCAACATTGGGCAGCGCTGAATTGTTTATTGAGAAGAACCAGAAGGCAATCACGGGCGTGATAGTCGCGATAGTTATCGTTGTTCTCGCAATTTTCGGTTATAAAAAGTGGTATCAGGAACCTCGTGAAGCGAAAGCACAGGCTGCGGTTTTCCGCGCAGAGGCTTTGTTCGAGAACGATGATTTCGCTACAGCCCTTAACGGAAATGGCAACGATGTGATTGGTTTCCTTGAGGTTATTGATGAGTTCGGTGGTACGAAGACAGCAAATCTTGCTAAATATTATGCTGGTGTTTGTTATCTGAACACTGGTGATTTCAATAACGCCATCAAGTATCTTGGCGAGTTTAAGGGCAAGGACCAGTTGGTCAAGCCTCTCGCGATGGGTGCGATGGGTGATGCGAACCTCGAACTCGGCAATGCGGCTGAAGCTGCAAAGTGCTACGAGAACGCAGCAAAGGCGTCAAAGAACTCATTCACATCACCGATGATGATGATCAAGGCCGCTTACGCATACGAGATGTCGGAGAACTACGCGAAAGCGCTTGAGATGTACAAGGCTGTCAAGGCTGATTATCCGAACAGCACAGAAGCCCGTGACATCGAGAAATACATCACAGCGGCACAGATGAAGCTCACAAAGTAATTTTTGGTTATTTAACACGATAAGGCCTGATTCTGAAAGGAGTCGGGCTTTTTTATAAAATGACGTTTGATGAAGATAGTATATTTCGGTACGCCGGAGATAGCCGCCTCGCAGCTTGAGGCGATATTGAACGCGGGTTATGAAGTCGCGGCTGTCGTGACGACTCCCGACCGACCTGCCGGTCGCGGCAAGCAGCTTCACGCCTCAGAGGTGAAAGAGTGCGCACTGCGACACGGATTGCCTGTTCTTCAGCCCGAGAAGCTGAAAGATGAGGCTTTCATCGGGCGGCTTCGCTCGTATGATGCGGATCTTTTTGTCGTGGTGGCGTTCAGGATGCTTCCGGAAGTCGTGTGGAGCATGCCTCCGCTCGGGACATTCAACCTCCATGCATCGCTGCTGCCGCAATATCGTGGCGCTGCTCCGATAAACCATGCGATTATCAATGGCGAGACAGAAACAGGCCTGACGACGTTTCTTCTTGATAAAGAGATAGATACAGGCGCAATAATAATGCAGGAGAAAGTCGGGATAGGGGAGACGATGAATGCCGGCGAACTTCACGACACACTCATGGAACTCGGCAACAGCGTTGTGGTTAAGACATTGAGAATGATTGAGAATGGTGAGGTGAAACCTAAGACGCAGAACTCGGTGATAGAGGAAGAGAAAATGGTCTTGAAACCTGCACCTAAGATCTTCAAAGAGGATTGTTATATCGATTGGAATAAAAAAAGTCGCGATATTTATAATTTCGTGAGAGGCCTTTCTCCATATCCGACCGCGCATGCGAAAATTCAGAATCCTGATGGTGAAATCCTCGATCTGAAGGTGTTCGAGACGTCAATTTCTGAAAAAAATAATGAAAATGGCGTAATTTTTAGCATTGAAACTGACCGAAAATCATATTTGAGGGTGGTTGTAAGCGATGCATTGGTGAATTTTACTGTTTTGCAGCAGCCTGGGAAAAAGGCGATGGGTATTGCGGAATTCCTTAGGGGGACTAATGTTTCCGAAGATTGGAAACTCGTTTTTTGATACTTGATGTTTGTTTATTTGACAATTCAAAAAAAAATAAAAAAAATTGTTGTTTTATATAAAAAATCGTTTAATTTTGCGAATTAAATGAAGTTAAACCTCATAAAATTAACAATATGAATAAATTAGACTTAGTGAACGTGGTGGCCGAGAAAGCTGGTCTCACGAAAGTTGATGCAAAAAAGGCAGTTGATGCAGTTGTTTGCGCGACAGTTGAAGCAATTAACAAAGGTGAACGTGTTTCATTAGTTGGCTTCGGAACATTTATGACAGCAACCCGTAAGGCACGCAAAGGCCGTAACCCACAGACAGGTGCGAAGATTATGATCCCTGAGAAGAAGCTCGTGAAATTCAAAGCCGGTTCAGGGTTTGCAAAATAAGTAATACTTATTATTGACGTTAAAAGGTCGCTTTATGCGGCCTTTTTTATTTGAATAGCCTCGACTGCCTGCCTCTGGATTTCAAATTGCCGTTTTCGTCCTTCTCGATGATTTCGTTGTCGAGCATCCAACGTACAGTCTCAAGAACTTTCTCCTCAAGATGCCCTTTCGCTAATGACGGTGTCTCGAAAACAGGGACAACTCTTTTCTCAAGCTCGTCAAGAATCACTCGGCTGATGTCGTTGTATTCTGCGTCGTTGATTCTCATCTGGTTACGTATGTTACAAACGTCGCATTTCCCGCATCTGCTCTTGATGTTCTCACCGAAGTAACGCAGGAGTTGCACACTGCGGCATTCTTTGTCGTTATTCACGAAGTCGATGACAGCCTGCACGCGACGCGAGGCGTCTTCTTTCCTGTCCTTGTAAACCTCATCGGAAAGTGCAAAATGACCGGTGTCCTGACGCTCCGTAATGAATTGAATCTGAGGCTTGTCGCTTCGCTTGATGTATGTCAGGAAGTTGTAACTTTCCAATTTCTTCAATATCTCGCAGACTTTCTCCACGCTGATGCCGAGCTTCATGCTGAATTGTTCTTCCCTTATCCTGACAAAATCCGAAAGGATACCCGGGAAATTGCGGAGCATGAATTTTATTGTCGGGTCGAAAGCTGGATATTCCATCTGAAAACGGTAGAGGTCTTCGCGGTTCGCCGTGATCATAATCTGCGATGGGGTGTTCAAGGCTTCCGTCATTACGATGAGGCCTCCTCTTTCAATGAGTTTCAATGAGTTGAATACCTCAAGAAGCGAGAAATTATAACGCTGCGCGAAATCAGCCATGTCGAAGTCATAGCAGTTTCCCGCCCCCGCTCCGACGGGCAGCTGAAGATGGTTGCAAAGTGCATCGTATATCGACTTGATGCGGCTGAGTTCAGGATATGACGATTGCAGATTGTCTTTAAGTTGCTGAATGTCAGTGTCGGCGACCAACAGGAACGCCTCTGACGGCTTCAGGTCGCGGCCTGCGCGTCCGGCCTCTTGGAAATACGCCTCAAGGCTGTCGGGAAGGTCCATGTGGACAACCATGCGCACATCTGGCTTGTCGATGCCCATGCCGAAGGCGTTGGTGGCGACGATTACCTTAATCTTGCCGTCCATCCACATCTTCTGGCGTTCGTCGCGCGTTTTGGCATCGATGCCGGCGTGGTAAAACGTTGCACTGATGCCCACCGACTGCAGCCAGTCGGCGATGACTTTGGTGCGGCGACGGTTGCGCACATATACGATACCGCTCCCGCTTTCCATCCGCAAGAAGAGACGGTACATCATGCTGTACTTGTCGGCGATGCGCATCACGTTGTACGTGACGTTCTTGCGCTCGTAACTCGTCTGGAAAACGTTCCTCTCCTTGAAGCCTAACCTGAATTGAATGTCCTCAACCACTTTCGGCGTCGCCGTGGCGGTGAGGGCGAGGACGGGCGTGTCGGGGATATATTGCCTTATCTCGGCTATTTTAAGATAAGGCGGGCGGAAGTCGTAGCCCCATTGCGAGATGCAGTGCGACTCGTCGATGGCGAGGAGGCAGACTTTCATCTTCTGAATCGCCTCAATGAAAGCATCGGTCATGAGGCGCTCCGGCGAGACGTAGAGGAACTTCAATCTGCCGAAAACCGCTTGATTGTAAGCGAGTTCTACTTCGCTTGGATGCATACCTGAGAATATCGCCGAAGCCGGAATGTTGATGTTTTTCAGATGCTGGACTTGGTCTTTCATGAGTGAGATGAGAGGCGTGACGACGATGCAGACGCCATCCATCGCCATGGCGGGTACCTGAAAACATATCGATTTCCCGCCGCCCGTGGGGAGAAGCGCGAGGGTGTCACGACCCGAAATCGCGCAATCGACGATGTCTTCCTGCATGGGCCGGAACGACGGGTAACCCCAGTATTTTAAAAGCACCGAACGCGTGAGCTCACTCATGACTTAATTTTTCCGCAAAGGTAATATTATTTTCAAAAGCAAATGATTTTAATGTCAAATATTTGAAGATAGAAATCATGTAAAATTGCATAATGCAAAATCACATGATTTCTGTGGTGAGATATGTGGCGCCTCAATATTTTAAGCTGCTTATCGGAACGACAATCACTCCGTCATCGCGCTGGTAGGCGTAGTGACCGGTCGCGACAAGCACCATCATGAACGACGGCGCGTACATTTTCTCGGAGTCGATTTTCTTCGACAGCGACAAAAGGTTGGCGGCTCCTTCCTCAATCAGTTTGCTTCCGCCGAGCTTTATCTCAATCAGTCCGTAGTGTCCGTTGCGCAGGTGCAGGACACTGTCGCATTCAAGGCCGTTGTTGTCCCTGTAATGGAAAATGTTTCCGTCGATGGCTTCGGCATATACTCGTAAGTCTCTGACTGCCAATGTTTCAAAAAGCAGGCCTAATGTGTTGAGGTCTTTCATCAAGTCGCTCGGGCCGAGACCGAGTGATGCTGTGGCGATGCTTGGATCGACGAAATATCTTGTGGCGGTGGTGCGTATCGCCGCTTTGGAACGTAGATTCGGATTCCATGCTTCCATGTCTTCTATCACGAAAATCTTTCGCAGCGCGTTGAGATATGAGGCTATGGTGTCGCTGTCAAGGGTGCTCCCGTCGTTTATGCTTAAGTCTGCGGCGATGGTCCCGTTGGTGGCCTGTGTCGCCTGATGCCTCGCATAGCTTCGCAGAAGCCTCCTCGTGTTGGTCTCGCTTCTGTTGATTGCGTCAACCTCGATTATTTCGCGTTTGGCCACGGCGTCAACATAGTTGAAAGCCTGTTTCAGCGCGGCCTGTTCTGATTTTCCAATTGCTTTTGGCCAACCGCCACGGCAGATGAGGTGGCAGATGTCGCGGAGGCTTAACTCGATGCCAGCCGCCGGCTTCAGCGGACTGTTGAATAATTCGCCGAGAGAGACGCTTCCGTTTGACTCGCCGGATTCATAGAGCGACATGGGCCGCATCTTCACCCACCCGACGCGTCCGGTTCCGCTGTGGCTCATCTTGCTCTGGTCAACAGGTTCCGCGCTGCCTGTAAGTATGAACTGACCTTCATCACCACGGCGGTCAACGACAAAACGGCAGGCATCCCAAAACTGCGGTGCTTTCTGCCACTCGTCGATAAGCCTCGGTGTCGCACCGTCAAGCAAGACATCAATGTCGTTTTCGGCAAGACGCATGTACTCATCCTGACGTTTCGGATCGTCCATAAACAGCACGCTCTTGGATTTCTGCATGGCCGATGTGGTTTTCCCGCACCATTTTGCACCTTCTACCAAGACGATTCCAGCCGCTTCAAGTTGTAGGTTAATTAGGATGTCTGCAACACGTTTTTTGTACTCTTTTTCTGCTTCCATATTTCGCTGTTTTATTTTCGCTGCAAAAATACAAAAAATAATTGAGATACAACATTTTATTAAAATATTTTCGGCAGTTTGAAGAAAATCCGTTCGGCAGTTTGAAGAAAATCCGTTCGGTAGTTTGAAGAAAATTCGTTCGGTAGTTTGAAGAAAATCCGTTCGGTAGTTTGAAGAAAATCCGTTCGGTAGTTTGAAGAAAATCCGTTCGGTAGTTTGAAGAAAATCCGTTCGGTAGTTTGAAGAAAATCCGTTCGGTAGTTTGAAGAAAATTCGTTCGGTAGTTTGAAGAAAATCCGTTCGGTAGTTTGAAGAAAATTCGTTCGGTAGTTTGAAGAAAATCCGTTCGGTAGTTTGAAGAAAATCCGTTCGGTAGTTTGAAGAAAATCCGTTCGGTAGTTTGAAGAAAAATAACACCCATAAATCTGTTGAAAAATTATAGAAATCCGTTCTCTACCTGTCGAATTTTTTCCTATTTTTGCACCCGATTTTCTGAAGAAATTTCTGTATGTCAGAAAATGATGATAACTCGTTGTAAATCAACTAAAATTAAAGAAATGACAAGTATTAGAAATGTTGCGATTATCGCTCACGTTGACCACGGAAAGACGACGTTGGTGGACCGTATCCTTTACCAGTCAAAATTATTCAGGGACGACAAGGATAACGGTGGTGATTTGATTCTGGATAACAACGACCTTGAGCGTGAACGAGGTATCACCATTCTGTCAAAGAATGTGTCAGTGCGTTATAAGGACGTGAAAATCAATATCATCGATACTCCTGGTCACAGCGATTTCGGCGGTGAGGTGGAGCGCGTGCTTAACATGGCCGACGGTGTCATTTTGCTCGTCGATGCCTTTGAAGGTCCGATGCCGCAGACGCGCTTTGTGCTCGAAAAAGCAATACAGCTCGGACTGAAGCCTATCGTTGTGGTAAATAAAGTTGACAAGCCGAACTGCACGCCTGAAGAGACGCAGGAAGCCGTATTCGACCTCATGTATAACCTCGGCGCCAACGACGACCAGCTCGATTTCCCGACGGTCTATGGCTCTTCAAAGCAAGGCTGGATGTCGGACCACTGGACACATGTCACTTCAGATGTCTCGTATCTGCTTGATACTATTATCAATACGATTCCGGAAGCGAAATACGAAGAGGGCACTCCGCAGATGCTTATCACTTCGCTCGACTACAGCTCTTACGTCGGTCGTATCGCCGTCGGACGTCTGAAACGCGGCACGCTTCAGGCGGGAATGAACGTCTCTCTCGTGAAGCGCGACGGAACGGTCGAGAAGAATCAGATCAAGGAACTTTATACTTTCGAAGGTCTCGGAAAAGAACGCACCAAGAAGCCTGTGATGGCGGGCGACATCGTTGCCATCATGGGACTCGAGAACTTTGAAATCGGTGATACCGTCGCCGACTTCGAGAATCCGGAAGCACTTCCTCCAATCCATGTCGATGAGCCGACAATGAGCATGTTGTTCACAATCAACAACTCACCGTTCTTCGGCAAGGAAGGCAAATATGTCACATCGCGCCACCTGCGCGAACGTCTTTACAAGGAGACGGAGAAGAACCTCGCGTTGAGGGTCGAGGACACCGACTCGCCGGATTCGTTGATGGTCTATGGCCGCGGCATCCTTCACCTCAGCATTTTGGTGGAGACGATGCGCCGCGAGGGTTATGAGTTCCAGATCGGCCAGCCGAAAGTCATCCTGAAAGAGATTGACGGCAGGAAATGCGAGCCTGTCGAGGTGATGAGCGTTCAGGTTCCGGAAGATTTCGCGGGCCGCGTCATCGAGCTTGCGTCGCAACATAAAGGCGAGATGACGAACATGTCGCCAAAGGGCGACCGCATGAACCTCGAGTTCGACATTCCGGCGAGAGGTCTCATCGGCTTGAGGAGCGCGATGCTCACCGCAACGGAAGGCGAGGCCGTGATGTCGCACCGTTTCAAAGACTATGAACCTTGGAAAGGCGACATGGAATTCCGTGACGTCGGTGCGCTCATCGCGATGGAGACCGGCTCGGCGGTGCCTTACGCGCTGTGGAAACTTCAGGACCGCGGCAAGTTCTTCGTGCTGCCGAACGAAGATGTCTATATGGGCGAGGTCATCGGAGAGAATACACGTTCAAACGATATAGTGTTGAATATCAATAAGACAAAACACTTGACCAACGTCCGTGCGTCCGGTTCTGACGATAAGATCGTTCTCATCCCGCCAGTAAGGATGTCGCTCGAAGAATATATGGAATACATCCGTGACGACGAATATCTCGAAGTTACACCGAAGAGCTTACGTCTGAGAAAGATTATCCTCGACGAAATCGAGAGGAAGAGAAGCGGGAGGAAGAGCGAGTCGGTTGAATAATTAGCCTGCCGGTAACTTTTAATTTGAAACCATATCAAAAGATGGCTGGCGCACATCGGTGAGCCAGCCATCTTGCTTTTTGAATTTCAGCCCCAACTATTATTTGAAATAGCGGTTGAACAGGCCTTCGAAGCCTTTCCCGTGGCGCGCCTCGTCTTTTGCCATCTCGTGGACTGTGTCGTGGATGGCATCGAGGTTGCGTTCCTTTGCGATGCGTGCGATGCGCATCTTGTCTTCACAGGCACCGCATTCGGCAACCATTCTCTTCTCGAGGTTTGTCTTGGTGTCCCAGACGATGTCGCCGAGGAGCTCGGCGAATTTCGCGCAGTGTTCGGCTTCTTCAAAGGCATAACGCTTGAATGCCTCGGCAATCTCAGGATAACCCTCGCGGTCGGCCTGGCGGCTCATGGCCAAATACATGCCGACTTCCGTTGCTTCACCCATGAAATGTGCGTTGAGGTCCTTGATCATGTCCTCGCCGGTGCCTTTGGCGATACCGATGACGTGTTCTGTGACGAAATTCAACTTCGCACCTTCGTCCATGACCTTCCATTCAACAATCTGTTTGCACTGCGGGCATCTCTCAGGAGCCTCTTCACCTTCGTGAACATAACCGCAAATCGGGCATACGAATTTTTTCTTCATGATAATTTGATTTTTTAATTAATTAGTTTAACGTTATGTTTGTGATTTGATGTATATCTGTTTTATGTGCAGATGGTTTGATGGCATGTTTAAATCCCTTGATCTTGTCCCATTCGCCCCTCGTGAAATCAGGCATTCTCACCGGCATCCCGTGGTTTTCGATAGACGCTGCCGACAGTTCGCCGATGCACGACCATTCCGCCGCGTCATAGACATCCTCATCGAGCGGAAGTCCGTTGCGCAGACAATAAATCAGACGGTAGTCCATGATGAAGTCCATCCCGCCGTGACCGCCTATCTCTTTCGCCTTTTCCTCAATGTCAGCGATGATGGGATGTTTGTAAGCGATTAACAGCGAGTCTTTTACGTTCTCCGGCACCCATGTGTGGTAGTCGAGTACTTCGTTGTCTGGCATCATGCCTTCGGGAATGTTGTCCCTCTTCAGGGTGAAGCCTTCCTTCATGTATTTGTTCGCCCAGCCTTCGGTTCCTGTCAGCTGATACAGTCTGTTGTACGGACGCGGAGTGTAAACGTCGTGCTCAATCAATATCGTCTTGCCTTTGTGTGTCTGAATCATGGTCGTCGTCATGTCGCCGTTTGCGAAGGTGTCAACGCCCATCGTCTTTTTAGCGATCTCGAGCCCGTTGTACGACGGCGTACTCATCGAGACGAGGTATTCCATCCTGTCGCCGCGGTGTATGTCGAGGACCTGGCAGATGGGGCCGAGGCCGTGTGTGGCATAGATGTCGCCGCTGTGTTTCTGGTTGAAGTCGAGGCGCCAGTTGTCCTGATAATAAGGCCAGAACGGCTCGAGGTTATGGATGTATGCGCCTTCGCCGTGTATGACTTCGCCGAAGAGTCCGTTCTGCGCCATGTTGAGGCATGTCATCTCGAAGAAGTCGTAGCAGCAGTTCTCGAGCATCATGCAGTGACGGCGCGTCTGTTCGGATACATCGACGAGCTGCCAGCATTCTTCTATGGATGTCGCCGCCGGCACCTCAATGGCCACATGCTTGCCGTGCTGCATGGCATAAACGGCAATCGGGACGTGGACCTGCCAGCCGGTGCAGATATAAACGAGGTCGATGTCATCGCGTCCGCATAACTCCTTGTAGGCTTCCGGCCCGACGTACTCCGCCGCGCGTGGGAGGCCTTTCGCCTCAAGCACGTTGCGCTGCACTTTCTCGATGTTTTC
The DNA here is from genome assembly GCA_045600605.1 of Bacteroidales bacterium. Taxonomy (GTDB): domain Bacteria; phylum Bacteroidota; class Bacteroidia; order Bacteroidales; family F082; genus Limimorpha. The sequence continues at coordinate 28,453 of JAZRYG010000016.1, read as the reverse complement.
CGGAAGGAGGTCGCACAACGCCACGGCCTTGACACCGTCGATATATGTCATACGGTTCACCGCGTCAGGGCCGCGCATCCCGAGGCCGACAAAGCCTATCCGCACGGTCTCCAACGGCTCTGCCGCGAACTGCAACATGCTCGTCTGTCCCTCCGCACGCTGCGGCTCGTCGAAAACGATGGCGTTGTCAATAATTTTGTAATTTTTTGCTTCCTCTTCTTTATTGCTTGTGCAGCAACACATTGAGATGACTAAAACAAGCAGCCAAAATGCAATGTTGTGGTTTTTTTTCATGACAAAAGGCTTGAAATTTCAAGTTGTAAAATTACCACTTATTTTGTTATGAAACGCCGCTTCTGAAAAAATAATTTTCATCTGGAATGACGTGGTAGTCCATGAAAAAGACTTGTAAAAAGAACGGAGGACCCACATTCGATGGAATGGTTGCATACCCCCGCGCCGCAAGAATACAACTTTTTTCAGAACCGCAACGCGAAAGAATAAAATTTTTTTCAACTGCTCGACAAACTACTGAATGTGTCGGGCTGGCTTTGAAAATGGCGGCTCGCAACGGAAACCGCCATTTTGCATTAAAATCCTAAGAGATAACCAAGAATGTTGATATAGAACAATATGGCTCCGACTTTGTGTGTGCCGAAGTCGCCGGAGATAAATTCAACGTCGCAGTCGGTGCCCTCAAGGGCCTCAACCATCAGCTCGCTGTTCACGTACGGAACCATGTCGTCAGAGGTGCTGTGAAGGATGAAAATGTCATCAAGATTGAGATTTAGGTTCTGAGCACAATTGAGTCCGTTGATAATCAATGGCATCGCGTATGGTATGCCAGTGAAATCGTTTTCAAGTATGTCGTCAAACGTCGCCTCGATGTCGAACACACCGCCTCCGATGAACGACCTCGTGAACTTGATCTTGTCGGAATATGACTCCGTCACCATACGAAGCACCGCCATTGTGCTCGAGCCACCCTGCGAGTAGCCGACGTTGTAAACCTCGTCACCGATGTTGTAACCGTTGTCTTCCAGATATTCTTTGGCCGCGAAATATGAGTCAATGCTCGACTGCGCCGTTGAACGCCAGTCGAGGTATGGATGATCCATGTCAACAGTCTTCCCATAGCCGATGTAGTCGGGCATGACAACGGCGTAGCCGAGAACTGAGAAAATAGCCTCAATCTGGATGATTCGGTTTGACGGACATTCTCTGTCGGCCGCTTTTGTGTAATGATTCGCCAAAATGATGCCCTTGAGATTCTTTGATGTGCCGAACTCCACATACACTCTCCCTGAAAGTTTCGCGGGGTTCCCTGCGACATCTTTGGAAGAATAGTACATCTTCTCCGCGATGATGCCGCTGTCCCAGTTTGCTGTGATTGAGTCAACCGCCGCATCCGTCTCGATGCCGTTTGGAATAACGCTAACGTCAATGTCGTTGATGTCAATGTCGCCGATGTCAGAAAGGATACCTTGGATGAGCTCCAACGGGAGGGGTATTGTGTCTGTCTCAACCATTTCATACAACTTTTCCTCTGGTTTCACGGGCGTGACGGGGTCTGCCACTTCTTTGTCTTTCTTGCAGCTGAGGAATGCCGTCAGCAGAAACAATGATAATAACGCTAATTTTAAAGATTTTTTCATGTCCTGTTTGTTAGATGATTTTTGCCATTTTTAACGGCGGCAAATAGTAAAAAAACAATTAGATTGGCAATGGTTTCGACCATTTTTGTAATTTTGCAAAAATTTAATTTACGAAAATGGAAAACTTGATTACTATTGCGTCGCAATTTGAAATTTCAGAGAAAATAACCGCCGTGAAGCCTCTCGGCGAAGGCCTCATCAATGATACCTATAAGGTCTTGGTTGACGGCTGTGATGAACCGAAATACGTGCTTCAGCATATCAACAACGCGATTTTCCAGGACGTTGACATGCTTCAGGATAATATCGAAAAGGTGACAAATCATATTCGTAAAAAACTGATTGCCAATGGAATAAAAGACATCGACCGCCATGTCTTGCGTTTTGTCAAGACCAAAGATGGCGGGAATTACTATTTCGACGGTTCAAAATATTGGCGAGTGATGGTCTTCGTGAAAGACTCGGTGACTTATCAGGCTGTCACGCCGGAATATTCCTACATCGCCGGAAAGTCGTTCGGTGAGTTTGAGGCGATGCTTTCCGATTTGAATGAGCCTCTCGGCGAGATAATTCCCGATTTTCATAATATTGAGTTTCGCCTTAAGCAGCTTCGCGATGCGGTGGCCGAAGATAGGGTGGGGCGCGTGAAAGAAGTTTGTTATTATGTTGATGAAATAGAAAAACGCGCCGAGAAGATGACCCTCGGCGAGCGTCTGTTTCGCGAGGGCAAGCTCCCGAAGCGCATCTGCCATTGCGACACGAAAGTGAACAATATGCTTTTTGACAATGACGGCAACGTGTTGTGTGTCATCGACTTGGATACAGTGATGCCGAGTTTCGTCTTCTCCGACTACGGCGACTTCCTGCGTTCGGCGGCAAACACCGCAGCCGAAGACGAACCCGATTTGAGCAAGATTGACTTCAACATGGAAATCTTTGGGACGTTCACAAAAGGCTATCTTGAAGGCACGAAAGACTTCCTCCTCCCGATTGAAAAAGAGAACCTGCCGTACGCGGCGATGCTTTTCCCGTACATGCAGGCCGCCCGTTTCTTGGCCGATTACATCAACGGTGACACCTATTATAAAATAAGGTATCCGGAGCATAACCTTGTGCGCACCAAGGCGCAGTGGCGTCTGTTTGAATGCGCCGAGGTGAAGGAAGACGAGATGAGGAAGATGCTGCGGTAGAGACGCGGCATGCCGCGTCTCTTTTTTTATCAAAAATTTTTTTCCAACTTTTTTCTCGCCGTATCGAAAAATGTATTATTTTTGCCGCCTCGATGGAGATAATGAAAATGACATACAGCAACAGAATGATGAAGACATGTAACAATGCAGTTCCGATGACGCATGAAAATGCGTCCATGAACTCATTCATTACCCCCCCGTTGCGCAAGTCGTTGAAAATCAATTAGTTAGCACAAATTTGAGGAAATATAGCAGCCGTCGGTCGATGACCGGTGGCTTTTCGTGTTTGTACAGGCACGAAGCGGAGATACCTCCATCCCACCATCATTACCATCGCACCGGCGGAGCTGTCCGCCGATCACTTTATCATAGCACGGCCTGCCGTCCGGTGGGAGCGGCGGGCCTTTTTTCGAGTTTGGAGTTTTTAGTTTTTAGAGTGGAGCAGACTCAAAATACGGACAATACAGAGAATACATCAATAAAAAAGAAAGGAGGATAAAAGGAAATGAAATTCAAGAGAAAAGCAACAGGGTCGGCGCTGTCGCGAGCGGTGCTGCTGCTCGTGCTGCTGCTTCCTGGCGCGGTTGCCCTGAGCCAGGACAGCTTCTTCTACATCGATGATGTGTCGCGCGACGGCACCGGCACAAGCTCGTGGAGCGGCCTCGGTATGTCTGGCAATGGCCTCGGCATGTCGGGTGACGGCACATGGGACGGCTTCGGCTTCAACGGCGACGGTCTCGGGATGTCTGGCGACGGCATGTGGGGCGAATTCGGCTTCGAAGGTGACGGCTCGGAGAACGAGGCGTCGTGGGAGGGCTTCGAGTACGGCAACCCTCTTCCGACGGGATCAGGTCTGCTTGCGCTCACCGTCTCGGGCCTGTTCTACGCTGGGATGAAACGCCGGAAAGATTCAAAGATTTAAAAATTTAAAGATTAAGAAAGGTGAAAAGTAAAATTAAAGTGAATTTAAAACTAAAACAAAAACTAACAATGAGAAGGACATTATTAATGATTATGGCTGTTGCGCTGCTGCTCACGCAGTGCAGGAAGCCTGTGGTGGAGTACCCGACGGCGGGCCCCGCGAACGAGAACATGGTGAGCATGACTGTGACGGTGGGCCACGGCGGCAAGACTGACATCAACGGCACAACCGGCGCGATAACATGGAGCGCCGGCGACAGGCTCTACGTCGGCGACGGCAGCAAGTACATCGGCTGCCTCACGTTGCAGAGCGGCGCGGGCTCGGCCACGGGCACGTTCTCGGGCGCCGTCAGCGCGACAACAAGCACAGACTTCGGTTTCTACTACCTCGGCAGCAAGGATTACACCCCAATTCTGATAGAGGATGCTTCGACTTCAGTCGAAATTCCGTTCGCCACCCAAACGGGTCTCGCCGAAGACCTCAGTGGCTGCCACATCGGCTACGGCACGGCCACGGGCAGAGTGGAAGGCACCAGCATCATCATCAACGGCGTGGTGCTGATGACGAGCAAGGTTGCGATAGCGTACTTCGACTTCAAGGATGGGACACCTGAAAAATATAGGGGCGCCATTACGTTGAGCGGAGAGCACATCTGCAACAGCATGACTGTCGGCTTTGATGGCAGTTTCGACGGCACTGCGGGCACTGCAGGGAAAGGCATCAGCCTGACTGACAATACGAGCTCGCAGAAGTATGTGATGCTCATCCCGACCGGCACCGGTGAGGAAACTTTGAACTTCGGGGTCGGTGCGACGGGCAGCACAACGTTGCACAACGGCATAGAGGCGAACAAGTTCTACTGCTTCGGTCCGGGTGAGCCGATAAATGTGAACGTGAAGCCCATAGAGTTCAGTGTTGCATCCGGCACCGGCACCGGCACCACGGTCAGTTTCTCACCCGGGAACCTCCAGTACTGGGGAGATGCGGGTGAAAAGAAATGGCGTTTCGCGGAGCACCAGTACGAATATTTTGGCGACAACGGCCAGGGATCGACATACGAGACTGTCAGACGCGACCTGTTCGGCTGGGGCTGCACGGGTAACATGGACACCCGCAACGACGCCCACACCTACCAGACGAACTGCCAACCATACTCGACGAGCAATATGGCAGTCGACGTGGCGGACCCTGCATACAACATCAACGATTACGGCTACGGTCCTGACTATTATTCCGGCAGCGAGTACGGCCTCTCGGTTTTGTACATGTCGGACTGGGGCTGCAACACGATATACACGCATTACGGTGATGCGACGGGTTCCGGCTGGCGCACGCTCACGAGCGCCGAGTGGAAACACCTGATCAGCACCCGCACGGTGAACGGCGGTACCGGCGAGGGCAAGAGCTATCAGCGTGCGACAATAAACAGTGACGCTACGGGTGTGTACGGCATGTTGCTTTACCCGGACGGCTACACGTCCCAGACGGAAGCCGACAGTTACACGGCGGAAGAGTTCCGGACGATGGAGCAGGCCGGCGTTGTCTTCCTCCCTGCCGCCGGCAACCGCAATGGGACGGGTCTCTACTATGTCGGTTCTAACGGCAACTATTGGTCAAGTTCGTGCTACAGCAACAGCAGCCGCGCGTTCCGCATGAACTTCGATTCGAGCAATGTCAATCCTCAGAGCAACACCTATCGGTACAGCGGGTTCGCCGTCCGTCTGGTCCGGTAGCTGTTCTTTGCAGAATTTATCTTTCCCCCGAGAGAGGGAAATCCTCGTTTCGTCGAAAAGACGAAACGAGGATTTTTTTAGTTTTTAGTTTTTAGTCTTTAGTTTTGAGAGTTGAGAGTTGAGAGTGGAGAGTGGTGAAAAAACATTCGTGGTGTGTTTCACTCTTCCTGCCCCTTGTATATCAGCAGGCTGGCACTGTCTCTTTGGAACACCTCGTTGGCCACCTCGAGCAAGTCTTCAGATGTTATTTTTTCGAGTTTTGCAATCGTCACCGGCAGCGTCTCGATGTGCTCCTCGAAGAATCCGGCGCGCACGACGCTGAGCAGGTCGTTCATGCCCGACTCATTGCTCAACGCCACCTGCCCGATGAGCTGTTTCTTGGCGTTCGACAGCTGTAACGTGCCGAGTTTCTGTGTCATCAGCTTGTTTAATTCCTTGAACACTAATTCGATGGATTTATCCTGCGAATGCGGGTCAACGCCCATGTAGATGGTGTAGTTGCCTGTGTCGGAATAGGCGTTGTATTGTGATTCGATGGTGTAGGCGAAACCGTATTTCTCGCGGATGTTGAGGTTGAGGCGTGTGTTCATGCCAGGGCCGCCGAGGATGTTGTTGAGGAGTATCAGCTTGAGTTTGCGGTCGTCGTCGTAAGGGTAGGCGAGGCCTCCGATGATGACGTGGGTGAGATGGCTTGTGCGTCCCTCCACCTGCGTGACGGCTGGCAACGGCGCAAACGGCGTCCTGTTGAACGGCAACGCATCGCCGTGGCAGTCGGCGAAACATCTTTCGGCCATCCGCCTGAAATCCCTGAAGCTGACATCGCCGATGCAGGCTATTATCATGCGGTCGGGGGCGTAGTGCGACTTGTGGAAACGCACTATGTCATCGCGCGTGTAGTTGCTCACGAGGTCGATGGTGCCGAGGATGTTACGTCCAAGCTGATGTCCTCTGTAAAGCAGGTTCTCGAACTCGTCGAAAATCTCATCGGCGGGCGTGTCGCGGTAGGAGTTTATCTCGTCGAGGATGACCTCTTTTTCTTTCTCCATCTCGTTTTCCGGGAAGGTGCTGTTGAAGATGACATCAGCGAAGAGGTCCATCGCCTTGCCGAGATGTTCTTTCAGAAACGATGCGTGTATGCACGTCTCTTCTTTTGTGGTGAAAGCGTTGAGGTCGCCGCCGACGTTTTCGAGGCAGCTGAGGATATGATACGCCTTGCGGCGCTTGGTGCCCTTGAACACGAGATGTTCGATGAAGTGTGCGAGGCCGTTCTCGTCGGCGCTCTCGTCGCGCATTCCGGCGTTCACCATCAGCGCCAAATGCGACACTTCACCGACGCGCCGCCGGTGAAGTATCTTTATCCCATTCGGTAATATAGCCTGTGAAATGAAATCTTCGTCAGACATCTCCGCTTGTTTCTCTTACTTTATGAAAGAGTCCGCCTGTCCGTCGGATGTCTCAAGGGCTTTCTTGCCCATCCAGTTGTTGTTTTCGGCGATTCTGACATCGTTATAAACACCGAGGATGCGGTAAGTGTTCTTTTCGTAATATTCGTCATCGCCGTCGTTCTCAACCATGATGACAGCCACCTTGAAGTCTTTGATGCCTTCCGATGTCATGGTGCCGCTGAATATGGTCGATTGCCTCAAGAAGTACCCGTGGGGCTGTCCCTCGTTGGCATAGAAACAGCAGAAGTTGTCACCCTCTCCGGTGATTTTCATTTTGCTGACATGTTCTTCAATCCATCTGTTGTTGTCTGTATCCCACTGTTTGCCGTAGAAATCCATGCCTGTGGCTTCGGAAAATGTGAATGCCACATAACGGTCACTGAAGAATATGGTTGAGTCTTCAGGGTTGTACGCCGGGTCGTATGAGGCGTATAGAAGGGCGTGAGGGTGTGATAAGTATTGTCCGCTGATGTCGGGAGGCGTAGTGCCTTTGTAGATGTTAATCTTCGATGTCACCTCTTCGTAAATCTCCCTCGGCAGGATGTTTGCCGGAATGGAGTCAACAATCGTGATTATCGGGTCCGGTGCTGGGGTTGGGGTTGGATTTGGGTCTTTGTTGCATGATGTCATTGACAAACCGAACAATAACGCCGCTATGAATGTTGAGACGGCAATGTGTAGAATATTTTTCCTCATGATGATTTTTATTTTGGCGCAAAAATACTAATATTTTCTCAAACGCGTTAATTTTTAAAAAAATAAAGTGCCTTTTGAAATTCTTGCTATCTTTGCAAAATAATTTTTTAGGATATGAAGTCGAGAATATTGCTGATTATTATAATTTTAGCGTCGTTCGGAGCAAAGACGCAGGAGGATTTGAGCAGGCTCAACACATACGGCGCATCGAAGAATAACTCATACAGGGACATCAAGAAAGAATGCATACCGACGTGGATGTTCCAGGCGACGTACTCGTTCCAGATGCCGATGACGGCCGACACAAAAGAACTGTTCGGCAACAACCACACCGTCGGCGGCAGCGTGTATTACAAGACCAACAAGAACTGGCTGTTCGGTTTCAACGGCAACTATATCTCTGGCAACAAGGTGAATATCAGTCGTAGTGACCTCTTCGGCGAGATCCTCGACCTTAACGGCGAGATCATCACGGGCGACGGCATCTATGGCAGCTACGCTTTGTTCGAGAGAGGCGTGCATCTGCAGCTCACCGGCGGCAAGATGTTCGCGTTCAAGAAACCGAACCCTAACAGCGGCATCTTCGTGCAGGGCGGCCTCGGCTATATCGTCTCATGGATAAGGACTGAGTTCGGCTCGTATGCCTCTCCTCCCAAACCGCTCAACGACGACTACCGCTACGGCTACGACCGTAAACGCGGCGGCTTCGCCTACTCGGCGTCAGTGGGCTACCTCTTCCTCAGCAGCACAAGGATATTCAACTTCTCCGTCGCCGTGGAATATGTCGGCGCCATCACCACGCCGATGCGCGAATGGGACTTCAACCTGAGAGCGAAAGATACCAAAGTATATAACGACGGCTACTTCGGCATAAGGGCGGCAATCTATATCCCTACGTACAAACGTATGCCTGCCGAATATTACTACTATTAGTCGTAAAGTTCGTAAAGTTATAAAGTTCGTAAAGTAGTGAGGAGTTGAGATTGGTTTTTGATTTTTTTAGAAATAAGAAATGAGAGTTTTATATACGTTTATTGTGAGGTTGTACGCTGGCATTGTCCATATTGCCGCTTTGTTTGGGAACAAGAAGGCCAAGCAGTGGTGCAAAGGCCGTGAGAATCAATGGGGGAGACTGTCCGGCAAGGACCTCTCCGGACAGTGGCTATGGGTGCATGTGGCATCCTTGGGCGAGTTTGAACAGGGACTTCCCGTCATCGAGGCGCTGAAAAAGAAATATCCTGAATACAAGATGCTGCTCACTTTCTTCTCACCGTCGGGCTACGAGGTGAAGAAAGACTTCCCTTTGGCCGACATCGTGGCTTACCTGCCTGTTGACACTCGCGGCAATGCAGCGCGGTTAGTCAGAAAATTCAACATCAAAGCGGCGTTCTTCGTGAAGAATGAATTCTGGTATAACTATATCAAAACGCTGAAAGACAATGATATACCATTGTATTACCTGTCGATAAGCCTGCGGAAGAACCAGGCATTGCTCCGATTCAGATGGCTCAGAAGACATCTCAGCTGCGTGGAATATTTCTTCGCGCAGGACGAAAACACCGCGGCATTGCTTCGTGCCAATAATATCAACAAGGTGACGGTTACCGGCGACACGCGCTTCGACCGCGTATATTCCATCGCGCAAACCGCCCCTCGTTACCCCGAGGTGGAACGCTTCATCGACGGGAAAAAATGTATCATCGCCGGCAGCACCTGGCCGTCGGACGAACGACTGCTCTATCCGTTTATCGAAAACATGCCCGACGACTACTGCTTCATCATGGTGCCACACGACATATCCGAACAACATATCAAACAGATTGAATCGGAACTTCACGACTATCAACTTTATACAGAACTTACCGATAAACATTCCAAAGTGTTGGTTGTCAATACTATAGGGATGCTGTCGAAACTCTATCAATACGCACGTTTCGCATACATCGGCGGGGGCTTCTACGACGGAATACACAACATTCAGGAAGCTATCGTCTATGGCGTGCCGGTCGTCTTCGGCCCGAAATACCACGACTATATCGAGGCCGTCGAACTCGTCGCACTCAAAGGCGCCTTCGTGATAAACAACAGAGCCGAACTCGAAAAGGTCTTCTCCACATTCATAAATGACGACAGCTTCTTTGACTCCGCATCTCAGGTGTGCAAAGATTATGTCGCCTCGAAAATCGGAGCTACCGATATGATAATGAAAGTGTTGGAAACAGAGATTTAGAGTAGAGAGTAAAGAGTAAAGAAAAAACTTGTGTAACTTGTGTTAAAAACTTGTGAAACTTGTGTTAAAAAATATGAATACAGTTTTAAAATTCAGAAATGATGACAATGTCAAGGCGAAGGTTTTCATCCTTGATGGAATTGAGAATATAGAGAAGGTGGGTCTTCGTGCCGAAGAAGCGGAGCATGTGAGAAAATCATACGATGAGGATAAAGACAAGTCTGTCGTAATCGACAGATACACAGAGCTTTTTGTCATTTTCTTCATCGCCGCCGACGCTGATGAGAAGGATTTCATGGAAGACTGCCGACGCAAAGGCGCCGCCATCTGCAAGCTGTTGAACAAGGACAAATATGAAGATGTACTCATCCAAAACATCGGGGCGAAACGTTGCACCAAGATGGGTGTCGCGGAAGGCATCATGCTCACCAACTATGAGTTTAAGAAATACAAGACCGACGCGAAACATAACACGTTGAAAACCGTCTGGTTGATGGAAGGCACCGCCTGTGACGACTGTGTGGAGAAGATGAACATCACCGTCGAGGCCACGTTGTTCGCCCGCGACCTCGTCAATGAGCCGGCGAATCACCTCAATGCGGAAGGTCTCGCCGACATCATCAGCGCGAAGATACGTGAGGCCGGCGGCAAGGCTGAGGTTTTCAACAAGAAGAAAATCGAGGCGCTGAAGATGGGAGGCCTCCTCGCCGTCAACGCGGGGAGTGTCGATGAGCCGACATTCACCATCCTCGAGTGGAAGCCCGAACAGCCTGTCAATGAGCGGCCTGTCGTGCTGGTGGGCAAGGGCATAGTGTTCGACACGGGCGGCTATAACCTCAAGACAGCGCAGTTCATGAACGATATGAAACACGATATGGCCGGTGCCGCCACCGTTGCCGCCACAGTATATGCCGTTGCCAAGGCGAAGCTGCCGGTTCATGTCATCGCTCTCGTGCCAGCCACCGACAACCGTCTCGACGGCAACGCTCACGTCACGGGCGACGTCATCACGATGTTCGACGGTACGACTGTCGAGGTGCTGAACACCGATGCCGAGGGACGTCTCATCCTCGCCGACGCTCTCGCCTACGCCAAGAAATATAACCCGCTGATGGTCTTCGACTTCGCCACCCTCACCGGCGCGGCGTCGTACGCCATCGGACCATACGCCACCGTGTGCGTGGAGAAAGACGCTGACGATATTTACAATAAACTTGAAGACATCGGCGGACGCGTCTATGAACGTCTCGTGAGGTTCCCGATGTTCAAGGAATACGGCGAGATGATAAAGTCTGACCTCGCCGACATCAAAAACGTGGGCGGCAAGTTCGGCGGCGCCATCACCGCAGGCAAGTTCCTCGAACACTTCACCGACTACCCGTGGGTGCACTTCGACATCGCAGGGACAGCCTTCTTGGACAAAGCCGAGTATTACAAGCCAGCCGGCGCGACGGGGATACACGTCAGACTGCTGATGAAGTTTTTCAGGGAGTTTTTCAGTTAAAAGAGTAAAGTTAAAGGAGTAAAGTTAAAAGAGGCTAACAGCTAATGGCTAAAGGCTAAAGGCTAAAGACTAAAGACTAAAGACTCATCTCTTACCCTTAAAAAATCCCGTCAGCAAGTCAAGGCATTCTTCTTTCAAAACGCCGCTGGCGACTTCAGTCTTTGGATGAAGGAGGTTGCCGAAGCGGCGGAATCCGTTCTTCGGGTCGTCGCAGGCCCACACCACTTTTTTTATATGACAATGTTCCAATGCGCCGGCGCACATAACGCACGGCTCAAGGGTCACGTAAAGCGTGCAGTCGTCCAGGTATTTGGAACCCAATGCGTTGCATGCCGCTGTTATTGCGAGTATCTCGGCGTGCGCGGTGACATCGCACAGCAGCTCAACCTGGTTGTGGGCACGCGCGATGATTTTGTCGTTGACCACGATGACCGCGCCCACGGGCACTTCACCGTCATCGGCGGCAGCCCGCGCCTCATTCAAAGCCTGACGCATATAACTCTCGTCAGAAAAGACCGATAACGTCTGCATGTCACTCATATTCTTGAACATCAATGACTTCGCCGTTCTCGTCGTAGAACTTCCAGATGCCGGTCATCGCGCCGCCCTTGTAGTTGCCGTCGATGCTGATGTTGCCGTTTTCGTGATACACCACGCCGCGGCCTTCACGAAGACCCTCATGGAAGACACCGGTGCTCATGAGCTTGCCGGAAGGGTAGTAACCCTTGAAAAGACCTTCGCGCTTGCCGTTGACGATGGGGCCTTCGAGGTTCAACACACCGTTGTCGTGATACCATTTCTCCTCAACCCAGGTGCTGTCGCGACCGATGACATCGTAATAATAAACAATCCAAGGCGTGTTGTTCGTGTCATGGCGGCGGACCACCTTCTCGCAATTGCGCACCTCGCTGGAAGTGCAGGAAGTCAGAATTAATACAGAAAAAACGATGTAGAATAATTTTCTCATAAAAATAAATTTCAAACCGCGAAAATAATAAAAATAACTGAATTACATGAAAATAACTTATGTGTTTGAAAATAAAGTGTATTTTTGCAAAAAAATTATATGAGTCCTTCGAATGAATACAACAACATCCATCTTGCGGTTATGGCAATCGAAAGTGCCGCACGTGAGATGAATGTGTCAGGTCAAGAAGTGTATGCTCGTCTTAAGGCTCTTGGATTAATACATAATTTTCTTTTGAAATATTATGAAGAACTTCATACTCAAAGTGTTCAATGGCTCGCAGATGCAACTGTTGAAACTCTTAGAAATTGGGAGGCGGCAAAATGATAACTCTATATCATGGATCATATACGGAAGTTAAGAAACCTGAAGTGGGAAAAGGACGAACAAAAGTTGATTTTGGACAGGGCTTTTATCTGACAGCTATCAAAGGACAAGCAGAAAAATGGGCGCAAGTCATCGCAATCAGGAAAGGTCCGCTTTATTCGGCTATTGTGAACATTTACACATTTGATGATGAGGTTTTTAAATTAAAATAATTTAACATCAAGCATTTCCCAAAATATAATATTGAGTGGCTTGATTATGTGATTGACTGTCGGGCTGGAGGCAACCTTCAAAGTCAATATGACATCATTGAAGGCGGTGTGGCAAATGACAATGTGATTGATACTGTGGAAGACTATGAAAACGGCATAATAACCTCGGAGCAGGCACTCGGACAATTACGTTATAAAGAAATAAATCATCAGATTTGTATTCGTAATCAAAATATTATCAATGGTTTCTTGAAATATTCTTATAGTTACAAATTATAATTATGAGAGATTCTGTACTTTGGCGTAAACAGAGCCGTATAGTCATGCTTTTAGCAGAAGAACTGTCAATAAGTCCTGAACAGGCACTTGATTTGTATTACAAATCCGACATCAGCCGTCAGCTTTCTGACCCTCGAACTGGGCTTCAGCTGATGAGTGACCAATATATTCTCGAAGATTTACTTGCAGAAATTTCCACCTAAACTCTCTCAAATTCCAATCTCATTCCTCTCACATCGTCAATGACTTTGCCGTCGTGATACACCAATTCTCCGTTCACGAAGGTGTGGGTGACGCTGTTGTGAAGCTCAACGCCGTCGTATGGCGTCCAACCGCATTTCGACAAGATACCTGAGCTGCTGATTGTCTGCGGTTTGCGCGGGTCAACGAGCACCAAGTCGGCGTAATAGCCTTCGCGGATGAAGCCACGTCGCCGGATGTTAAAAAGCGTCGCCGGATTGTGTGACATCAACTCCACGACTTTCGTGATGTCCAGAAATCCTTGATTTGCAAGCTCAATCATGCACGGAAGCACGTGTTGTATCGACGGTGCTCCCGAGGGCGCTGTGGCGTACGGCCTCATCTTCTCCTCCAAGGTGTGCGGCGCGTGGTCGGTGCCAATCACGTCAATGCGGCCCTCGACAAGCGCATTCAGCAACGCCCGTCGGTCTTTCTCGCTTTTTATCGCGGGGTTCACTTTTATCAGATTGCCGAGCCGCTCGTAGTCTTTGTCGGAAAACCAAAGATGGTTAAGACATGCTTCGGCGGTTATCTTCTTGTCTTTCAATGAGATGTCATTTCTGAAAAGCGAAAGCTCCTTCTCGGTGGTGACGTGCATCACATGAAGCCTGCCGCCGTATTTCACCGCGAGCTCCACCGCCTTCGACGATGACTTGTAACACGCTTCAGTATTTCTGATGATAGGGTGCGGGAAAACTCCACTCTCCACATTCAACGCTCCACTCTCAAACTCCGCGGTGTTGGCTTTGATGATGGCGTCGTCTTCGCAATGTGCGGCGACGAGGCACGGTGCTTCCTTGAACAATGTGCTGAGCGTGCCGCCGTCTTCCACGAGCATGTTGCCCGTGCTCGACCCCATGAACACTTTGATTCCGCACACGCGCTTCGGGTCGGTCTTGAGTACCTCGTCCATGTTGCTGTTTGAAACGCCCATGTAGAACGAGTAGTTGGCGCACGACTTCTCGGCGGCGAGGTCGTATTTGTCCTGAAGCAGCTGCTGCGTGAGTGTCGGCGGGTTGGTGTTGGGCATCTCCATGAACGAAGTCACGCCTCCTGCCACGGCTGCGCGGCTCTCCGACGCGATGTCGGCCTTGTGCGTCAGGCCCGGCTCGCGGAAATGAACGTGGTCGTCGATGGCACCCGGCAGCAGCAGCAAGCCCGTCGCGTCGATGACGTTGTAATTCGAGACGTTTTGGGCCGTGGAGACGGGGCATGCCCCGTCTCTACAATCTGTCGGATTTATTTTTTCGATGACCCCGTCTTTAACAAAAACACTTGCCAGCGAAGTGATTCCTTCGTTGACAAGTGTCGCATTTTCAATGATATAGTTCATTATGCCTTCTTTGCTTTAATCTTACCTGTCATGCCTCTCCACCTTAGGTTAAGCACCCCGAAGATGGCTTCTCTGAAGATGCCTTTCGACATCTTTGACGTTCCTTCGCGGCGGTCGGTGAAGATGATTGAAACCTCCTCGATGTTGAATCCGAGTTTCCATGCCGTGTATTTCATCTCGATCTGGAAGGCGTAGCCCACGAACTTGATTCTGTCGAAGTCGATGGTCTCAAGCACTTTACGCGTGTAGCACACGAAGCCTGCGGTGGTGTCGCGCACCTTGATTCTGGTGATGAAACGCACATACGCCGAGGCGTAATACGACATCAGCACTCTTCCCATCGGCCAGTTGACGACATTGACGCCGCATTTGTAACGCGAGCCGACGGAGAGGTCGGCGCCGTTGGCGCATGCGTCGTGAAGACGGATGAGGTCATCGGGGTTGTGCGAGAAATCGGCGTCCATCTCGAAGATGTACTGGTAGTCACGCGCCAAAGCCCACTTGAAACCGTGGATGTAGGCCGTGCCGAGGCCGAGCTTGCCTTTCCTCTCCTCGATGAAAAGCCTGTCGGGAAACTCCTGCATCAGACGCTTCACGATGTCAGCCGTGCCGTCAGGACTGTTGTCTTCGATGATAAGGATGTGAAACTCCATCGGGAGGTTGAAGACGTAACGGATAATCTTCTCGATGTTCTCCTTCTCGTTGTAAGTCGGGATTATTACAAGGTTTTCTGACATGATACTTAATCTTTTAATTCAAATTCGCCGTCTGCTTTCAAACCTGGCAAACCGTATTGATTCTTAAGATGACCATTGACTTTCAGTATTTTATGAAGGTTTTCCTGATGGTCAACAAGATTGACGTGCTGCCTGATTTCATTCGGGTTGTTGTTAGGGAGGTAAACGACGAGACAATTGTTAATATTGCGTTCGTCTGGATTATTTGCGATGACGACAGTGGCTTTGGTGATTGCATCATTGCCGAATGGCGGTTCCCAGAGTATGTCATCGTTGGTCACGACGGTGGTAGCCTTTGCTGCGCCGACGATGTAACCCTGAACCCATGCTTCTGACTCGTCTTGAATCTTGATTGCCGATAAGACATCGTACGGGTCGTCTTCGGTGCCGGTGCCGCTCGCTCCGTAGCGCGGGCCGTTCATATTCAGCTCATTAACGGAGCGGATGACCATCTGCCATGTGGTGTTGCTGCCACCTGCGTAGAGCGTCACGATGCCGGTGAAGCTGCCGTTGCCTCTCGCAATCTCCTTGTTGGCGAAACTTGCGTAATTGCTTGTCCTTGCAATGATTGTGCTGGTGTTGCCGTCAGGGTCGCACTGCTCGAGGGTGCGCTCGCCATAGCCGTCGGCATCGGCGTAGGTGAGACCGAGGTCGTCTTTGATGAACTGCACGTTCTCAAATTTCACGACCTGACAGAGATGGTTCATGACGTCTGAAACGTTGATGACAGCCGGCTGGATGAACTTCTCGTTCTCAAGTATCGTGATGTATTTCGGGTCAAGGTCTTGAATCTGCGGCGTCCCGCTGTATTCGGATGCTGTCGCGCCTTTGAGATATACCGCCACGACATCGCCGATCCTCAGGCCGCATGTCGATTTCATGTAAAGCTCTATGGCGCTGCTGTCGTTCGGGTCCTGGATGAAGGCCGCCTTGTAGAGGTTGCCCGATGTCTCATCGCCGGTGACGGTGCCCACGACGTACGTGTCGGTCGTGAACTTATGGCTTCCTTCGTACCGCCAGAGTGTGAGGACGCTGTCGATGCTGATGGTGTCACCAGCGGGCAGCGGCTTGTACTGAGGTTCCGGGAAGTTGTTCTGTCGGGCATTTTTCTTGACGCATGATGACAATGTCCCGATTATCATCAGACTCATTATCGAGTATCTTAAAATTGATTTCAACATCATTTCAAATATTTAAATGTCAATAATTTATTCTTTAATCAGCACGTTTTTGACTTCCCACGAGCCGGAGTTGCCGTCTTCGCTGGTGTATCTGAACGCGATGTGGACGTTGCTGTTTCCGAGGTATGAGCTCATGTCGATGTCACCCGAGGCGACGAACGTCCAGTTGGTTCCTGCCGGATATGTGGGTACTGTGAGTTCTCTCCATGTGGCTGTCTCAGGCAGTCCTGCTGTGTAGTCTGTGGAAGCCCACACCGTGTAGTAGTCGGCTGGCGAACCGCTGAGTTTGTTGGCCGTATGGTCGAAGGTGAGGACGGCCGAGCTGTGACCGTTCATGTCGATGGCCGGCGAGATGAGCCAGCTCTCCGACTCGTAGCTTGTGTTGTTGGTGAATGCGCTTCCCACCATGCCGTAAGGTGACTTGTAGCTCCATACGTTGCTGAGGCCTTGGGCCATATATACATTCTGGATTGTGAAATCACCTTGTCCTGCGGAGAATGTCTCGCTGAAGATTGACTGCGTTGGTGGTGTCGGTGGCGTCGGCTCGCTATCTGTGATGTTAATGGACTGAATCTCAATGGTTCCGGCTTTCGTGTCAGTCGAGAGGTATTTCACTGCCACCCAGATATGCTGGCCGATGTATTTGTCTAACGAAACTTCCGCGGTTGCGAAGTCGTTCCAGTTGGTGCCTTCTGTCAGCTCGACCTCGAGCGGCTCCCATGTGGCTGTCGTCGGGTCGCTCTCAAAGACGTAGTCTGTCGAGACCTGAAGCGTCACGTCGTGGTTGAGGTTCGAGAAATAACGTGCTATGTAGCTCATTGACAGCTTGGCGTGTTCGATGTTCTCCATGTTGACGGGGGAGGAGATGAGCCAGTCTTCGTTGGCGTGGTTCTCCTGTTCGACGTAGCCTGTCATCTTGGCTGTCGAGTAGTCTATTTCCCACGATTGTTCGCCGTTCACGTCGTAGGTGGAGTATGTGCCGAATGACGTTGCGAACGACTGTTCGTATGGCAGTTCTTGCAGCTGTCCGCCGATCTGTCCGCAGCGCGGCCCGTCCATGCTGACGTCGGAGGTGTTGCGGATGAGGAGTTGCCATGTGTCACGGTAAAGCGACACTATGCAGATGAGGCTTCCCTTGCCTTTCGGGAGTGAGTCGTTGGCGAAAGTGGCGTAGTTGCTGGTGCGCACTGTGCAGCTGTAACCGTTGCAGTCTTCAATGCTGTGGTTGGTGTTCGCGTCGTTCTCGGCGTATGTGTGTCCCTCGGGGTCGGTGAACTCCACGCCGCTGATTATCACGAGGTCGCAGAGATGCTTGCCTTCTGCGATTTTCGCCAGGGTCGTTGCTGTGGGCACTATGAGATAGTCTCTCTGCTTGATGCAGATGAGCCTGTTGGTTTTCTGGTCTTGCAGCTGTAACTGCGGGAGTCCGTTGTAGCTGCCGAGGATGGCACCCTTGAGGGAGATCTGTACGAGGTCGCCTGTGCGCGCATCGAAGTCGTCGCTGCCGCTCGGACGATACACCGCGATGGCACCGGTGTTGTCTTTCAGGTAGAATGTCCTGTAGATGTTCCCCGACTTCTCGTCGGCGATGACGTAGCCTTCGACAGATGCGTCTTTGACAGAGTCAAACTGATATTCTCCGTTCTGCTCGATTTTCTCAAGAAGGCTGCTGACGGTCAGCACGTCACCCGACGGGAAAGGAGTGAGGTTCGGCGTGTCGGGACTCTTTTTGCATGAGACAAAAATCAATGATATACCTATTATTATTAATGTGAGTTTCTTCATGACTATTAACTTTTATCTTTAAACTTTTAACTCTCTAATGTCTGACCGTCAGGCTGACAAAGTAATTTATTCCGTACATATAAGAATATTTCTCTGGGAATCTGTCGGGATCGTCGTAGTCGGAACGGAGCTGCTGGTAGCCGTAGAGGACGGTGTTCCTGTTGTTCAGCAGGTTATTGATGCTCACGTTGAGCAGGATGGTGTAGCCTTTGACCGACCATGACTTGCCTGCGTAGAAGTCGAGCGTGAAGGCGTTCGGCAGCTTGGTCTGACCAAGGAGCTTGTCGGTGCGGTAGTCTTCCTTGTAGATGTTCTCGAAGGCGTCGGCGGTGTGGTTGCACGGGTTGACGGCCAAGTAATAGTTGGCGAAGTAGTTGCCCGTGAGGTTGACCCACCAGTTCTTCGGCGCGTTGTATTTCACGCCGAAAGCCCCGACGGTCTGCGGCATCTCGCCGACGTAGTAGTTCTTCAGATAGACTGTCTCGCCTTCGTAGATGGCTTCCGAGTTATTGTCTTCATAGACATTGACTTTCGGGCGGTTGGTGTAGAAGTGTTCTCCCGTCGAACCCGCGAGTTGCAGTGCGACGGTCGGCGACACGTTGAACTCAACGCCGAGCTCGATGCCTTGTGAGAGCTGGTTGATGTCGTTCATGATGTAGTTGACGAACTTGCCTGTGCCTTCGTAATAGAACGAGCGGTTCCATGTGAGGTCGTAGAACTGTGTGCGATAGACGCTCGCTCTCGCCTTCATGAATGGTGAGCGGTATTCGTAGCCGAGGTCGATGGCGAAGATCTTCTCGCTGTCCAATCCTTCGACGACGGTGTTGCGGACGCGTGGCGCGACGAATGCGCTGCGGAACTCCGGCGCCTGTGTCTTGTACATCGCGTTGACGATGAGGTAGTTGCGGCCGTCGAAGGCGTATGTGCCGCCGAGCTTCACGCCGCCGTTGAGGAAGTTGAGCTTCTTGGAGTCGCCGTACGACCCGTCGCCGCGGAAACGTCCGTTCTCAAACAGTCCGTGACGATATATCTGCGACAGTGTCGCCTCGGCGCCGAGGTACGTGGTCCAGTGCCCTTTCACGTAGTCGAGCTGCCCCCAGAGGTTGACCATGTTGCGGTTGGCGTAATAGTTGTATCCGATGACATCGCCGACTTTCGCCACGTGGTTCGGGTTTTTGATGTCGGTTTGCTGCTCGTCGGTGATGTCGAACGCCTCGCCATCGGCGTATTTGTCGATGTCTAAGTAATAGTCGCCGCCGAGGAGGTCGGCCACCTTCTTATAATAATGTGTCCTCGACATGTCGGCCTTGAGGCCGCCGTTGAGGTGGAGGTTCGGGTTGAACTCGTACTTGAAACTGCTCGACAGACCGCCCTGACTCTTGTCCTGACGGCGTTCCTCGACGATGTATTTCGAGAAGATGCCTTGCACGGATTCGCCGGTGCCGTTGATGTCGTGCACTGTGGCGAGATGCCGTTTGTTGGCGGCATACAGCTCGTCCCAGTTGATCTGGTGCATCGACTCGTCGGTGATCCATTGCATGGTGTATGCCTGATAGCCGTCCAAAGTGTAACCTGTCTGTCCGTTCTGTAGCTGATAGAGGTAGTAACTCGGGAGGTTACGGTAGTAGTCGGGACGCGGGTCGGCGGCTTCGCCCCATTCCAACGACGTGGAGCCGCCCTTGCCGAACCAGTAATATGCCGTCGTGTTAATCTCCCATTTCGAGTTCGGCTTCCAGAAATGTTCAAGCATGAACATCGGCTGGTGATATGAGCTGACGCGTGCGTTGCGCTTGAACCTGCTGCCGTCGTCGCCGGTCTGCCAGCCCCAGTTCGGGTTGTAGTAGTTTGTCCCGAGAAGGTCGAAGGCCTCCTGCACCGATGGGGTGGAACCCGCGCGGCTCGACGGACTGCCGAATATCGTAAGGCCAAGGGAATGCTTGCTGTTGAGTTTCTTTTCGGCGGCGAAGAAATAGCTGTAGGCGTCGTACCAGATGCCCTCGCCGTAAATAACCTTGCTGTTGACCGGAGTGTAACGGCGTGAGGCCGATACCGTGAACGCCCAGCCGTTCTTCATCATGCCTGTCGAGGCAGTGAGCATCAGACGGTTGGCATACGAACGGTTCGACGCCGCATAACTCAGCGACACCTGCTTGCGGTAGTTGCCCGCCCTCGTGTTGATGAACAGACTGCCGCCGACACCGCCGAAACAGTCGCCCGACATGCCGACATTGTTCACAATCGTCGTGTTGCGCATCGCATCGTTCAAACCGCCCCAGTTGGAATAGTACGGACGCCCGCCGTCAGGGTCGTTCATGACGATGCCGTTGATCATCACCTCGGTGTATTTCGAGTCGTAGGCGCGGATGCGGAAACGCCTGTTGCTTAAGTTGTACGCCGCCATGTTGCTGAAAACGTCACGCGATGACTGCAGGAAACTCGAGATGTCTGTCGAACTGTTCGTCTCATCGTACTCCGAGTCAATCATCACAATGGTCGGCATTGTCATGTTTTCACTGACAGTGTCAGTCTTTTGTGCTTGTGCAAACAGATTGACACTGAATGCTATAGCAACGGTTAAGAGTAAAAAGAACCTTTTCATTCGCTTTGCGATTATCGATATTTAAAGATTTAAAAATTCAAAATTTAAAGATTTAATTAATAAATCAAAGGCTCAAAAACGTGAGTCTTAAGAGAGTTGCAAAAGTATGAAAATTATCAAATCGCATGACAAAATCTTTAAATAAATTAATGTGACATTTTCCGTTGGGCTGATTTGAATATTTATTATTTTTGCACCTTAAATTTATCGGAAAAATCATGGAAATGTTTCTCAGGAGAATTGCTTTGACGTTGCTTGTCGTGATGATGGCGACTTCAGTCAATGCGCAGGAAAAAGGCAAAGCCCAGAATTACAAGTTAGGTCTCGTCGGGTTTTACAACCTCGAAAACCTTTTTGACACGGTCAACGACCCGAACAAGAACGACGAGGAGTTCCTGCCCGATGGCAAAAACGCTTGGAACACAGAGAAATACATGACGAAGCTCGAGCACATGGCCTACGCCATCTCGACGATTGGCACGTGCGACGATGAGAAGATAAAGTCGCCCGACGGAGTCGCCGTCCTCGGCCTCTCGGAAATGGAGAACCGCAAGGTCCTCGAAGACCTCGTGGCGCAGCCTGCTTTGGCCGACCGCAACTACCAAATCATACATTACGACTCGCCCGACCGCCGCGGCGTCGATGTGGCACTCATCTACAACCCGAAGTATTTTACTGTAACTAACACGAAGTCATATCGTTTCGTGTGCCCCGGACAGCCAAACTTCATCTCCCGCGACCAACTCGTAGTGACGGGCATGTTCGACGACGAGGAGATGTCGTTCATCGTGATGCACTGGCCCTCACGCTACGGCGGCGAGAAACGCTCGCTCCCTGGACGCGTCGCGGCGGCAAGCATCTGCCGTCATATCACCGACTCCATCCTCAGCGAGAAACCCGACGCGAAAGTCATCATGATGGGCGACTACAACGACTACCCGACGAACAAGAGCATCATCGAATATCTCGGAGCGAAAGGCAAAGTCTCGGAAATGCAGAAAGGCGACTACTTCAACCCGATGTGGAAGATGCACCAGAACGGCGAAGGCACGAGCTACTACCGCGACGTGAAAGGCGTCCTCGACCAGATGATTATCACTCCAGCGTTGCTCAAAGACGATAACGACCCGTTCGCCACCTACCAGATGATGAAGCCGATGGTCCACTCCAAGGAGTTCCTGAAACAGCACGGCGGACGCTACAACGGCTATCCGTGGCGGTCGTTCGCGGGCGGCGTGTGGCTCGGCGGTTACTCCGACCACTTCCCGGTTTATTTAGTGCTGCTGAAGAAAGCGGAATAGTTAAGAGAGTAGAGAGTAGAGAGTAGAGTTAAAAGAGATGGAGGGTTCTACGTGAATTAAGAAATTTTTTGCAATCTCTTGTTTTTGATGAGAATCCTGAAATAAGGACATTTACCGTTGATTGACAAATCCTTGTCGTCATTGCCTTTCCTGAATTTGACAATATCAAACTGTTCGGGGTTGTACTTGTGTAGGAATGTTATTGGCACGCCCATAATTCCTTGATAATCAATTGGAATATCTTGTGTTTTATTTACATTTATACCATCACAATTGTCATATTTTGGATAGTTATTTTCGTTTCCGAAATATTTTTTTGTGAGTATAATATCCTCATGCCGCTGCGCAATTTCCAAATTGGTCAGCCACAGACAGTTGTTTGTTGCTATGATGTTATTGCCTTCGGCATCCACACTCACTTCCGTTCCGTACAGTTCATAATGTTCAGGAACAATAAAACCGGAAATTCCCCTGCCGAGATTAACTCCCAACCAAACTTTGTTTTTCTGGATAAGTTCAAAAATTTCCTTGTAAGTTATCGCGTTGATATTCCCGATTATGAGAAATTTTTTGTCGTATTTTACCAATTGGGCGACATATTCTCTGAAAAGCGAGAAAGGAGGATTTGTGACGACAATGTCAGTTTGTTCAAGTAACTCAATGTTTTCCTTGTTTCTGAAATCGCCATTGCCATTGAAGTTGATTTTTTTAGCAGGAACAGGATTGCCATCGTGGTCTGTTTCGCCATTATATTCACAATAGAACCCGTTTTCTGTTTCTTCAAACTGAAATAAGTCAAAGCATGAATCTTTGTAACATGAAGCAATCAGTTTTTTCAGCTCCAATTTCTTAAAATTGTTTGCGAAAAAACGGAAGAAATTGCTCGTGTTGGGGTCGTCACAATTGCAATACACGACCTTGTCTTTAAAATGTTTCGTGTAATGTTGCAGCTCGTTTTCGATGTCGCAATATTGAGTGTAGAACTCGTCGCTTTTCGACTTTCGTGCTTTCTGAAGCAATTGGTTTGTGGCGTTTCGAGACATAATTGTAAAAGGTTTTATTGTTTTTTTGTGAGTTGTTTGAACAAATCGCTTTCTCATTCTTTCACATAAACCCTCTTCACCCTCTGCGAGATGCCGGTCATGATTTCGTAAGGTATTGTGTTGCAGGCTTTTGATATTTCCTCAATCGGATGACTTTCGTCGAAAAGCACCGCGGTGTCGTCTTCCTTGCACTCGATGCCGGTGATGTCAATCATGCAGAGGTCCATGCAGACGTTGCCTATTATCGGCGCCGGCTTGCCGTTCACCCAGAAACAAGCCGAGCCGTTGCCGAGCTGGCGGCGCAACCCGTCGGCGTAACCTATCGGGATGACGCCGATGCGCGACGGTTTTGTGATTTTTCCGTGACGGCCGTAACCCACTGTCTCGCCGGCCTCGTATTCCTTGATCTGCTTTATCGTCGATTTCAAAGAGATGACGTTGTGGAGCTTGCCGCGGTCCTCGTCGCACGACGCCACGCCGTAAAGCCCGATGCCGATTCTTACCATATCGTATTGATATTCAGTGAATCGTGTCGTGCCGGCGGTGTTCAGGATGTGCCTTAAAATCTTATACGGAAACGCTTCGACAATCTTCCGGCTCATCGTCTCAAAGGCGGCAATCTGCTGTCTCGTGAAGTCGTTTTCCTCCGGCATGTCGCTCGTCGCGAGGTGCGAGAACACGCTCTGTATCTTGATGTTAGGGTTCGACTTCACCCTGTCGATGAGCGTGTCGATGTCGTTCGGCATGAAGCCGAGACGGTGCATCCCCGTATCGAGTTTTAAATGGATCTTTACAGGCTCTTTTAAAGCTGTATCTAATTGATTGATAGCTTCTTCAAGCTGCGAGAGACAATGAAAACTGTAGATGTCTGGCTCAAGGCCGTTTTTGATGATGCTGTCGAACGTGTTGGTCTCCGGCGTCATCACCATGATGGGCAGCCTGATGCCCTGACTGCGCAGGTCGATGCCTTCGTCGGCGTATGCAACGGTAAGATAATCAACGTGATGAAAGGCAAGGACGTTTGAGACCTCGTGGTTGCCGCTGCCGTAGGCGAAGGCTTTCACCATCGCCATCAGTTTCGTCTCTTTCTTCAGCTTGCCGCGATAATAGTTGAGGTTTTTCACAAGGTTGTCGAGGTTTATTTCAAGCACCGTCTCGTGCGATTTCCTCTGCAACACCTTCATGATGCGCTCAAACTCGAAGTCTCTTGCGCCTTTGAGCAGAATTATCTGGTTCTCAAAT
Organism: Bacteroidales bacterium; assembly: GCA_045600605.1. Classification (GTDB taxonomy): domain Bacteria; phylum Bacteroidota; class Bacteroidia; order Bacteroidales; family F082; genus Limimorpha. The sequence continues at coordinate 3,832 of JAZRYG010000016.1, read as the reverse complement.
GATTGCATCGGATGATTTGCCAAGAAATCATTCGTTGAATCGTAAAAATAACTCTTGATTTTTATTTGTGATTTATATTTGGAAATTGATTTCCCGATGCCTATCAGGATGTTAACGCCTTTGTTTTCAATAAGTTGAGCTATGTAACGGTATAGCTCCGTCTCTTCCATGTCGCTTTGCATGATGTCGGAGAGAATCAGCACTTTGTTGTCGTGACGCTGCGCGTTCATGAAGTCGAGCGCGATGGAAAGCGCGTTGCGGTCGTTGTTGTAGGCGTCGTTGATGACGAGGCAGTTACGTATGCCGGCTTTTAGCTCCATGCGCATCTCGATGCTTTCCAGACGCATCATCCTCTCTCTGATGATGTCTTCCGGAAGGTTGAATATCAATGCGGTACACCAGCAATGAATCGCGTTCTCGATAGACGCGCCGTCGATGAACGGGATGACGGTCTCAATATCTTCTCCTTTGTATGTCGCGCGGACTGTCGTGTTTCCGTTTCGTGAAATATCTTTAATGTAAAGGTCGGCGTTCTTGTCATTCCTGCTCCACGAAAACGTGTTGATGCCGGTGTTTCTCATCGCGGCGGCGACTTCCGGCTGGTCGGCGCAGTAAACGCATGACTTGATGTCTCCGCCGAACAGCTTCAGTTTCTCGTTGATTTTCTGCTCGATGCTCTCGAAGTTTTTCCCGTGTGCAGGCCCGATGTTGGTGAAGATGCCTATCGTCGGTCTGATGATTTCACTTAGTTTTTCCATCTCGTCCGGACGCGAGATTCCCGCCTCGATGACGGCGATGTCGTGGCTCGCGTCCATCTGCCACACCGACAGCGGCACGCCGATCTGCGAGTTGTAGCTCTTCGGGCTGCGGACCGCCGAGAACGTGGGCGACAGGATCTGGTAAAGCCATTCTTTCACGATGGTCTTGCCGTTGCTGCCGGTAATGCCGATGACGGGATAGGTGAAGCGACGGCGGTGGGCCGCGGCGATATCCTGAAGGGCTTTCACGACATCATCCACCAAAATCATGTTGAGAGATGGGGAGAAACGGTATTTCTCAAAGACCTCGCGTTCGGTGACGACAAAGGAATTCGTGCCCTGTTGGATAAGTTCGGGGATGTATTTGTGCCCATCGTTCTTGTCGGTTCGGATGGCGAAAAACAGTGCTTCGGTGGGGCGTGCGACCTGCCGACTGTCGATGCAGAGCTCATGGATAGACGTTTCCTTGGCGGGCACATGTGCGTCCGTGGGGTGCAGAATATCGACAACAGAGAGTATGTTCATGAAGGCAAAAGGTTAAAATCATACCAAAATCGCCGCAAAAATAGGTAAAATTTCGTCATACCAAGCCTAACGGAAAATGTTGTATCTTTGCCGCCCTATTGGTTAAAGTGGAGTCCGCAAGTGTGCAGAAAGATTGTCTTGTTGGATTTCAGAAACAAACCACCCCGAACCCGCCCCGGGGAAAGTGCGGCCGGAGAGAAAAGAAGAATAACGCTATTTTAGAAAATAATTCATTCAATGATAATAAAACGTATTGATATACATGATTTTCGAGGATTTGAACATTTAGAAACGAAATTCCATCCACAAATGACAGTTGTGATTGGGAATAATACTGCTGGAAAGACAACGCTCCTCCAAGCTGTTCAAGTCGGATTAGGCGCTTTTCTGCAATCCTTATCAGACCTTCCGACCGGCAAGGCGTATAGAAAGAATTTTTCTCAAACAGACTAATTCTTACGTTATTCTCTTGAAAAAAAGACTTTTTCCCAAATAATGAAAATACGCGGTTGGATATTGTCGCAGACTTTGTTACAACAAAACAAAACGACAATGGAAACTGGGATTTTCCGTTGGAAGAAATCACATGGTATAGGGAGCTTCAAAAAGGACATACGTCACATACCCGACAATGTGCTGGACAATTGATAGATAAAGTTCGAGAAATGGAGTCCGAACGGAAAAAGCCTAGTAGTAATGCGGTTTTTCCTCTTGTTTTGTCTTTCGGCACCAACCGTATCGATGCCCAATACCGGACGGCTAAGAAAACAAAAGAACGTCTAACTTGGGTTGCAAAAGCATACAAGTCGGCCTTACAGCAAGAAGTGGATTTCCAAGGTGCGTTAGAGTGGCTCAAAAGATATAGACAATCGATTAAGGACGGAAAAGAGTTTGAGGGAACCTGGGATGCTTTTTTCGAAGCTTTGCAGACAGCCATTCCGGCCTTGTCGGAGATTACATTTGCAAACAACGAGATTGAGGCGTACGTTACAGTTTACGGAAAACAACCTGAGAGGCATAGCTACACATATATGAGTGACGGCTTGAAAGCGATGATCAATATCGTATCGGAAATCGCTCATCGCTGCATAGAACTGAATGGCTTTTTAGGAACAGATACTATTAAGAAAACTCCGGGTGTTGTCGTGATTGATGAAATAGATCTATATCTTTCATCCGATACTATCCAAAAAAGTGTGTAAAATTCAAAGTTTTATATTTTTGTAAAGCGAAAATAAAAAACAAAAAACAATGAATTTTACACAAGCGCAAAATTACGAAATTTTGGAAGACATCATCAAAAATGGTGCAGGAATTGAAGAGATTTTAAAAATGAGTCTTGAGATTCTGATGAAGGCAGAACGCAACGAGCACAACCAGGCGAATGGCGATTTGAGCAACGGCTACCGTTTCAGGAAGACGTATGGTCACGGGAGGCTTTTGGAACTGAAGGTTCCGAGGACGCGCAACGGGAACTTTTACCCGCTGATACTAGGCCTGCTGCGGAATCAGGAGGAAGAGGCCAAGCAGATAGCGTTCAAGCTCTATGGGGCGGGCCTGACCACGGAACAGGTGGGCGACCTGTTCGGCGAGATATACGGGAAGTCGTACAGCAGCAGCCAGGTCAGCAAGATGTTCGACTATGCCCGGGAAGAAGTCGCCGACTGGCTTCAAAGGCGTCTGGACAGCTATTATCCGATCTTGTATATCGATGCGACCTTCATACCCACCCGCCGCGTTGACAGCGTGAGCAAGGAGGCGTATTTCACCATATTGGCGGTGAAGGCGGACATGACGCGGGAAGTGCTCGCAGTGGTGAACAACCCGACGGAGGGTTCCTCCTTCTGGAACGACATCTTTCTCGGTTTGAAGGCAAGGGGCGTGAAGGAAGTCGGATTGGTCGTCAGCGATGGACTTTCCGGCATTGAAACCGTTGTGCAGAACCATTTCAAGATGGCCGAAGTCCAACTGTGCACTGTGCATCTGCAGCGTGAATGCCAGAAAAGGGTGAAAACCATCCACAAGGCAGAAATAGCAGATGACCTGAAGAAGGTGTTCGTGTGCGACGAAAAGGACGACAGTGTAAGGAAGGGACTGGAAAGGTGGGAGCATTTCTGCGAGAAATGGAGGAAACACTATCCGTCGTTCGGCAATATCCTTAAGAATGGACGGGACCGATATTACTTCACCTACTTGAACTATGACTACCACATCAGAAGCATGATCTACACGACCAACTGGATAGAACGGCTGAACAGGGACTATAAAAGGACGACTCGCATGAGGGGGGCGCTGCCGAATGTGGATGCGACAATACTGCTGCTGGGGCATGTCGCCATGTCAAGGCAGACATACCTGTTCCCGGTAACGGCATTCCGTTATGAAAAGCAAAGATTCAGGTGGGACTTTTGAGCGAAAATTTTTTTGCCTTTCACTCCGCTACGCTCCGCTTCAGGCAAAAAATTTAAAATTGAAGTTAAATCAAAAAAATGAATACTTTTGCAAATACAAAATGGAAAACAGAAATACACACTTTTTTGGATATTACC
>JAZRYG010000015.1:0-1374 GCA_045600605.1 Bacteroidales bacterium | reverse complement strand
GCGGTGAAAATGGCGCGCGTTTTTCTGTTTTTGCCGTGAGCCGAAAAGCGGGGTGAGAGCGTCATGTTCAGAGGTGCCTGAATGCGGGTGGCGCGCGCCGCGCGCGGAGCCTCGCTCTGCCAGGAAAAGCCCGGAATGCAGCCCGATGAAGTTTCTGAAATAGAAGCAGTTGCGTTTTATTGCTGTTGTACGTTGAGAGAAGACGTAAGCGTAAAGGGCTGCATGAGGGCGGCTGGCAGTAAGGTGGCAAAGGCAAATGCGGCGAATGACCTTACTACAGAAGCAGCACCTTCAATGCCGCTTTGCCTGCCGCCACCAGCGAGGCGACACGGCGGCGCGCTATAACAAAAGCGGCGACTGTGTCTTACCCTGAAAAGATGCGCGTAGCGCACCGCTGAAAAAAGGGGGTCGGGGGGCGCAGGGGAAGCCGCGAGTGACGACCGATGGAGCGTGCTGGCGGCGGTTCCAAGCGCCATAGCGCGGTGGCTGGCAAGGGCGGCGCAAAAAAAATACTACCCGCAGGGTGGAGATTTTTTTTGCAGCCGCTCGCGAAGCCCTTGCCAGGCATGGAACGCCGACAAAGCGGAAGAGGGAGGAACACCGCTTCACCGCCTGGACCGTTTTGCTACACGGGGCTTGGTTGCGAGACGGAGGCTTCCTTTTTTAACTTTTATAAAATACGAGAACACTTTGATTTAGAGTGATTTCCTTTTTAGTTTTTCGACATTGGAATTTTTCGATATTTCATTTTTTTAGAGTGAATGTTTTTAGGAAGAACTTGTTGTAATAGAGCGTCGAGCCATGAAAATGTGTGATGACATTCGCAAAGTTTATTATGCCGACATTTCGTTCTTTTTACCGTCATTTTTCGATTTTACCGACATTTTGTGGCGTCGGCATAAATTATGGGAAAGTGATTATTTCCTTTTCAAGACAATCCAAGGACTTCTTGTATCTTTGGTTGATTTCTCTATGAAACCATTCTTATGTAGATACGACAAGTCGTTTTCTACACTACGCTGACTAACGCCAAGCACTACCGCAAGATGTTTCGCAGTTTCTTTGCCGTCTTTGATGATTGCCGATAAGATAACAGCCTGTCTGTCAGAAAGTTGACTACCGAAATCACTACCGAAATTACCACCGAAATTACTCTCGCCGATTTGAGTGGCGAGAGTGAATATAATAGCCACTCCGCCAGGGCGGACTTCGTAGTACGGTTCAGGCACTCCTTGCTCGCGGCAAGCGTCAACCATGCGCTTCACGCCGCTTCCCCAGCTTTCGAGCCAAGTGGTCTTGTATAGGACACTGGCCATGATTGGATTGTTCGGTTTTGAGTCGTGAGCCGACTTGATGTTTTCCGGTGTGATGCCG
>JAZRYG010000014.1:0-184163 GCA_045600605.1 Bacteroidales bacterium | reverse complement strand
AGCATCGTCCCGACAGAAGGTGCAGAAGAAGTTGGCATTCAGAAGATTATGGATGCCTGCTACGATGCCATGAACGACGACTTCAACAGTCCAATCGTCATCGCCAACCTCTTCGAAGCCGTGCGCATTGTGAATACCATCAAGGACGGCAAGATGCAAATCAATCCTGCCGAACTTGAACTGCTCAACAAACTGTTCCAAAGTTTCGTCTTCGACATTCTCGGCCTTATCGACAGCGATGCCGCCGACAACAGCAGCGACTTGGTGGAAGGCCTCATGCAGACCATCATCGACATCCGCAAGGAAGCCCGCGCCAAGAAAGACTGGGTCACCAGCGACCTCATCCGCGACGAGTTGGCTAAATACGACATCGTGCTGAAAGACGGCAAGGAAGGAACGACTTGGAGCAAGAAATAAGCATGATGGGTGTTGGGTGAATGATGTTAGGTGACGGGTGTTAGCTCGTTGAGCTTGTCGAAACGGCGGTTGACTGGTGAATGGTGACGAGCAAACTTATTATGCCACCAAAAATTGACGTAGCTACGTCCTGTTTTTAACCATAGGTTTAACATTTACAGACTCGATTTCAGATTTTCCCTTGTTGGTTATTCTATAACGTTGATTTCTGTGATTTGGATTTTCAGGGTGTGTCATTTCAACATAACCACCTGTCAACAAATCATTTAGCAAGGCTTTTCTTATACTCTCACGCTTCTTATAACCAAAAAATTCCATCAGATCAGTTATTGATTTGTCATCCTCCATCAGCATGGCAAGCAGCTTTCGTTGTTGTCCGTTTGTTGTCCGTTTGTTGTCCGTTTGTGATACATTCTTCATTATGATTAGCGGCTATGTCAACCCTATATAACGTGGTCATGAAATGACTCACTGTGGATTTGAACTCCGGCTTTAAATTGTCGCTATAACCATCAAGTTCACGAGTGGCCTTGCAGATGCGGTTAAGGCCGCTGCCACGCTTTTCCATGTAGTCGAGTTGTGCCATCACATCGGCAAGAACCGGGTTGCGACGGTCAGAAGGCACATTGCTGATATCCAAATCCTGAATCATTAATCCGCTGTACATGCCACCAGGCGATGTCAATGTCAAACGGTCATTGTAGATGTCAAGATGAACCTCGCCGCCGATGACAGTGTAATCGCGATGAATGAAATGGTTTACAAGCCCTTCCAGTACAGCACGTTCGGCATATTCGTGATGATTTTTCCGTCCGTTCGGGATTTTCTCCCAGCCGTTTATTGTGTTTGATTTTACAAAGTTCAACGCTTCGCGGAGAAGCATAAGAATATTGCCTGTGTATTCAGCATCGTTGATGGCATCGTCCTTCTCGTTGCAGTTCCACCTGGTGCAGTACAACCGCGACTGCACAATAGGGCAGTCATCCGCGAATAGCGCGCCTGCATTGGTGAGCATTCCGTCTTCATTGACAAGCCCAAATGATTTTAGAAATTTTGCATCCCATGGTTGAGCGATTCTTTTTTGAGAGTATTAGCCAATATTGAGAAAGAATGCTCATTCTGCGGGTATGTGGTGTGCAAGGAATCGAATGTTCTGTTTGCACCTTTCAGCACTAATCTTAACATCTGCTCATCGGTTGCCGGAATACTTTCATCTCCGATTCTCACGAATGCTATTCTTTGGCTGTCACCAACATAATAATATGGTGTATATTTACCAGAATGGACTTTCAACACAACGACATGCTTGCCATCAATTTCCAATGGCATCAAATCTGTTTCCGGCAACGGATCAAGACGGTCGCGAACAAATGAACTGATGGATTCGCAAACATGCCGCACGTCGTCCAAACCGCATATTTGTCTGTCATTTTGAATACCAAACAACAGCAAACCTCCTAAACCATTAGCAAAAGCACTGACACTTTTCAACCAACTCTTAGGTTTCTTCTCTTCAAGCATCGCTTTAAAATCGTACGCCGTGCATTCTGCCACCAAATCATCAATATTCATGTTTTTAATTGCCAATTTTATTGTCCTAAAAAGTGTTTTGTCTCAAACATTATTGTCTGCAAAAGTAAAACAAAATCTTGAAATGGGTAGCAGAAAAATTTCATATAATAAATATTAAAAAATCAGATTGGAGGCCGAAGTGATTTTTTGCACAAAATTCAGAAAAAATGAACACCAGCGAGGATTTATCACCTTAACCTGGCAACAAAATGGTCTGAAGAAATGGGTGCATTATAGAAAAGATCGACTGGACGTATTTTGAAAAGGAGTTCGCTCCGGTACAAGTAGAGGGTGTTCGTTTCAAAAGTTCCCAAGTGAATTTTCAAAAAGTTCCCAAGTGAATTTGTAAAAAGTTCCCGAAAAATTTGCATGCGTCAATTATTTTTTCGTATCCTTGCACTCGATTTTGAAATCAAGGTCAGAATATGGAATACAAACATCGAAAAGGGAATAATTACCTTGAATGAATTGGAATCGAAAATAGATCGGTCAAAGATGAAAGCCCCGGCATTCAAGATGGTGCTCACTGCGGTAGGACAATATGCCGGCAAACGGCTGAATGATGGCGTATGGGTCGTGCCTATTGGCTGTCTGAAGCCGTAGTCTGTCAGGATTCTTATCTCATAGGGCAAGGTGTGATTTATTTGAAATTTGTATTAACGTGAGTCCGACCAAATCAACGGCCTCTTCGGGAAGTGGCGGCACGCCGCGTTTACACTTCGGTGAAACGTGCCGTTGAGAGGTGTTTTTTTGAGATTTTCACGGAAAACGGCGATTGCAATCGGTTTTTTCTATAACGTCACCCAAAATTTAGACTAAAGCCTGGAGTGGCTGTCTTTGCAAAAATTCAAAAAAGATGAGTGATGCGACATCAACTCTGAAAAATTGAAAAATTGTTTTCCGTTTATGTCACTTTCTCGAAAATTATATGTATTTTTGCGGAAATTTTATGTTAATGTCGAAACAGAAACTTTATAAAATAAATTATATAATGTTGTTTGTCAGCGAGTTCGCCAAGAAATTCGGACTCACCGAGAAACAGGCTTTCAACTATCTCGACCGTTATAAAGGAATAGCCTTTGTCAATAAATTTTACAATGTCATTCACACTTTCGACTTTGAATATGCAATCAACGATGTAAGGGAAGTCTGCCAAGCAAACGGAGGGAAAATATAAGAATGATTGACGACAAACTCTGCGATACTGTGACTGCGATTTGATTTTATTATAATTCAACAACTTTCACTCAATCCCATCCACTTCCGTTATCCCAAATTTCTTGAACTTGTTTTTCGGGATGTACCACAAAATGTCGTCGAAAGCCAGGAAAATCTTGCCGTTCATGGTGATGCGCCCGACGTTTGAACCGAGACTGAATTCGGAAAACACCTTTTATCAGACAGCAATAAAATAATATGACTGCATCCGTCCATTTGTCACCAAATTTTAATTTTCAATCCTACTGAAAACTTTTATCAAAATGAGCAAAAGTTTTCAGTATGAGTGTCAAAATTCATCCATATTCAGGTAAAGGACGTTGTCGGTCTTTTTTCTGATTTCTTCCATTATTTGACTGAATATCACCGATTTTCCGCAACGGCGAATGCCGGTTATTATCTTTATCAGATCCGATTCGTAAAATGGACGAACCTTTGAAACGTAGTGCTCTCTTGGTATCATTCTATTGAAAACTTTTTTGCAAATGTATAAAAGTTTTCAATATTACAGAAAACTTTTGTCAAAAATAAAATATATAAGCCGAATCTTTATTCTTGGTGTTTCGGGTCAACTTCAGTGGAGTAACTTCTCTGATGGAATCCGCTGCAGCTCTTTTAAAAGTTCCGGTGTCGCTGGCTCGATAGTCTCGTAGTGTAACATCTGTAATCCTGCCTGTACCTGATATCCATCGTCTTATATTTTGGCCGCAAGGTTACAAATAATTTTTTGTGTATAGGTCATTTTACAGTTTTTACGTGTATTGACACAAGAGACAGCTCACTAATCAATGAGCTGTCAATCTTCTAACACGCTTTGTCTGTCGCTATTTGATCCAATAGACGTAGTTGTCTTTTCTCGGTCTTGCTGTCGGATAGTCGCCTTTCACGTAGCCGAGGATACAGTTGCCGATTCCAACGTATTTCGTGTCGTCGATGCCGAGGCCGCGGAGGATGGCTTTGCCTTCTTCGGTCTCGAACACCTCTTTGGCGCGGTGTATCCAGCATGAGCCAAGCCCTTTGGCATGCGCCGCATTCAAGAGGTTGCCCATCACGAGCGAGCCGTCTTCTTTCCATGTGAGCGCGGCTGTGGTGTCGGCCAAGACCACCAGAACGACAGGCGCACCATAGAACGGATCCATGTCGTTGTCTTTGCCGAACACGCCGGCGTTGAGTTTGCTAAGTCTGTCGCGCACCTCGCGGTTCGTCACCGCAATGATGACGGGAGCTTGCCTGTTCATTCCTGTCGGGGCGTATGTGCCGGCCTTGCAGATTTCTTCAATAACCTCCATCGGAGGCACTTCGTCAGTGTAGCTGCGCACGCTGCGGCGCGTCAGCAGGTCTTCCATAGTTGAGTTCATTGCTTTTTCGTTTGTTTTTTCGCTTTTGTTGCAGCAACCGCAAAGTAACAGCGTCGCCGCGATGATTGTAAAGATGATATTTTTCATTTTTTTGATGAATTTCGACCGCAAAAATATGAAAAATTATATAATCTTGTTGCCAAAAAACATGAAAATAAGGTAAAAATTTCAAAGACAAATCTCAAAATAAAAAATGCAATTGAGCAATAATTTTCACAGCTTCCCTGTTGCTTTTTGTCGATTTTTTTGCTATTTTTGCAGCGTTTTTTAAACCTTTTAATATGAAAAACTCACATCAATACCCAGACTGGACAACACTCGAGTCGTTCGGATACGACCTTAGGGAAGAGCAGGCCGACTACAACATTCCGCCGTACAAAATCACAGACGAAATCATGAATCAGGTGGCCGAAATCGTGGAACTTGTCTCCGAAATGGAAATCCTCAACCCCGACGGGATGCATCCGCTTCTCCGTAGAGAAAACAGAATCAAGACAATACAGGCTTCGTTGGCGATTGAGAACAACACGCTCACCATTGAACAGGTGACCGACATCCTCGACGGGAAACACGTCGCCGGTTCCGAAAAGGAAATCAGAGAGGTGAAAAACGCATTCAAGGCCTACGACCTGCTTCCTGATTTGGACCCTTTTCTTGAGAAAGACTTGAAAAAAGCACACGGTATCTTGATGGGCGATCTCGTGGAAACCAGCGGCAAATACCGAAATAAGAGCGTCGGTGTCACCGACGGCGTGAACATCATCCACATGGCGCCGCCAAGCAATATCGTGCCGGCCAACATGTTGAACCTGTTCGCATGGGTCAGAAACAGCAACGTGCATCCGCTGGTCAAAAGCTGCGTGTTTCATTATGAATTTGAGTTCATACACCCGTTCCTTGACGGCAACGGACGCATGGGACGGCTCTGGCAGACGGCACTCCTCGCCAAATGGAAGCCGATTTTCGCATGGATTCCAATAGAAAATATCATCAGGGAAAACCAACAGAATTATTATAAGGTGCTGCTAATCGCCGACAACCGCGGAGAAAGCACGATATTCATCAAATTTATGCTCGACTGTATTCTCAAGACATTGAAAACCATGCTTTTAAATGGCAAACTTGTCATCAACAAGAATAAGAAGAAGCAAAATAGGTTTGAAAATGCACTAAAAAATGCATTGAAAAATGCATTGAAAACTAAAGATTATGAAGATGACATTTATGGAATTGACCATCTTTTCGAAATTGACAAGAAACTGAACAAGGCATTTAAAAAGTCTATGGACATCTTGTCAATCATAAAGGAAAATCCCGGCGCAAGTGCTAATGACTTTTCGCTAAAACTACAAATATCATTGAGATACACAATGAATTTGATCAAAGTAATGAAAGACGGCAATATAATTCGACGTGTTGGACCAGACAAAGGTGGTCATTGGGAGATAAATGATATTGAAAATCAAATATTTACAAAATGATAAAAAACATAATTTTCGACTTTGGAGGCGTTCTCGTCGATTGGAATCCGCATTATCTTTTCGATGATTATTTCAATAATGAGGAAAAGTCCGACTGGTTCATCAAGAACGTCTGCAACAGCGAGTGGAACGCCGAGATGGATTGCGGCAAGCCGTTTTCCGTGGCGGTAGCTGAAAGAATCGCGCAATTCCCCGATTATGAAGAGGGTATCAGGCTTTATCACACCGACTGGATGAAGACGATGGGAGAGGAGATTCCAGGAATGTATGAACTGATTAATTCATTGAAAAACAATGGTTTCCCAGTAATCTACGGATTGACAAACTGGTCGGCGGAGACTTTTCAAACAGTTCGCAAGAAATACCGCATCTTTGAGTTGATAGACTATATTGTAATGTCGGGCGAAGAGAAACTTTTAAAGCCTAATCCATTGCTTTACAAGGTTTTGCTTGACAGATACAATCTCGTTGCGGAAGAATGCCTTTTTATCGACGATAATCAAGCCAATGTCGATGGGGCGATAAACGTAGGAATTAAATCGGTCAGATTTGAGGGAGTAGAAAAATTAAAGAAAGACTTAAAATGTTTATTATAAATCTTTGATTTTGAAGATATTATAAGAAATGTTATTGTCGTATATATCAGTATCTTCAACCTTTTTGAGATAATTTACAAAACGCTTTGTGAATGGCAGCATCAGCACTTCGTAAAGCGTTTTCGCGATTACTTGTATTGCCATTATTTTCAGCAATTCGCGCAGTGGCATCAGTCCGCCGAATGCAATCGGGAAGAAGATTATCGAGTCAGCTGACTCTCCGGCAAGCGATGACAAGACGGCGCGAATTGAGAAATGACGGCCATTGTTCGCGACTTTCATCTTGCTCATTACTAATGCATTAAGGAAAGAGCCGGCCAAGAAAGCACAGAGACTCGCTAATAAAATCCTTGGTGCGAGGCCGAAGACGAATCTGAAAGCGTCGTCGCCTTCCCAAAAAGGAGCCGACGGAAGCGCAACCGCTATCTTGCAGAAAATGAGAAAGATAAGATTCATCAGGAAACCGGTCCAGATAATCAGTCGGGCCTTTTTGAAGCCGTAAACTTCAGAGATGCAGTCGTTGAGAATATATGAAATCGGGAAGACTAAGAAACCGCCTGTAAAAGTGATGTTCAATACTTGCATCACTTTGGTTTCCAATAAGTTGGCAGTCACGAGACTGATACAAAAAAGTGCACCAATCAAGAAAAATGGCACACTCACGCTTTTGTTTTTCGTTTTCATTGTCCTTGTTTTTAACGTGGTGTTCAAGCACACGGACGCACTCGCGTCAATGTTTGTTTCAGGACGCAAAAATACTCAATTTTTCTTTACGCCAATTGCTCTTTTATAAAATCAAGCATCTTATCGTACTCGTCAATGCTAAACCAATGATAATCATTGCTTTTCCTAAACCATGTCATCTGTCGTTTCGCATATTGTCGAGTGTTTATCTTGACTTGTTCAACCGCTTGCTCAAGAGAAGTATTCCCATCGAAATACTCAAATAATTCCTTGTAACCAACTGTGTTTAAGCTATTTAGATGTCGTTTGTCGTAAACTGATTTCACCTCGTCAAGAAGTCCGGACTCCACCATGTTGTCAACACGTCTGTTGATTCTTTTTATCAGTTCATCGCGGTCCCAAAGAAGTGCGGTCTTGATAATGTTAAAATCGCGGTCAACGTGTTTGTTTTTGCGGAAAGTGGAGTAGGGCTTGCCTGTTTGCAAAAAGACTTCAATGGCGCGTTGCAATCTTCGTGGATTTTGTCGGTCAACGATTTTGTAATATTCAGGGTCAACTTTTTCGACTTCAGACTGCAAAGCGACAAGTCCGCCTTTTTTATAAATCTCATTGACTTTGTTTCTCGTTTCGGAAGAAATGTCGGGAATCAAATCGAGTCCGTTGCATACCGCATCTATGAAAAGCCCAGAGCCGCCGGTCATCACAACGACATTGTGTTGTTTAAACAATTCATTTAATAAACACAATACATCTTGTTCATAATCAGCGACATCATACGATTGTTCAATACAAAGATTATGAACGAAATAATGTTTTACTTCGCTTAATTCTTCTTCAGTTGGCGCCGCCGTTCCTATCGAAAGTTCTTTGTAAAACTGGCGGCTGTCGGCTGAAATAATGACAGTATTAAATGCTTTCGCGACCTTGATTGCGGTGGCGGTCTTGCCTGATGCCGTCGGCCCGGCGATGACTATGAGGTGTTTCTTCTTCAAAACAGGGTTATTTTACAGGAACCGGTCCGTTGTTTTTCACTTTGACTTCCGTTCCAGAAATCTCTTTCACGACATGAAGCCCGAGTTCGACACCTTTTTTCTTCATAAAGTCGTATGCTTCAACGAAATTATTACCGATAATCCCGTCAAGAACTGCTTCGCGGATGGCGGTTTTTATAACGCCTACTTCGCGTCCTTCCGGAATGCCGAATGTCTCCATGATAGCCTCACCGTTGACGGGCGGCTGCCAATTGCGCAGATGGTCTTTCGCCTCAATCTCTTTCAGCTTCTGCCTGACAATCTGGAAGTTATGATGAAAACGTGCTTTTTTCTCTTCGTTCTTCGATGTAATGTCAGCATCGCAAAGAATCATCAAAGCGTCAATGTCGTCACCAGCGTCGAACAGCAAACGTCTCACTGCTGAATCAGTTACGATGTCTTGTGCGAGGACGATGGGGCGGAGGTGGAGATAAACGAGATTCTGCACAAACTTCATCTTTTCGTTCAACGGCAGGCGGAAATTGGCGAAAATCTTCGGAACCATCTTTGAGCCTTTAACCTCATGTCCGTGGAATGTCCAGCCGATTTCCTTCTCGAAACGTTTTGTCTGCGGTTTGGCGATGTCGTGAAGCACGGCAGCCCATCTCAACCAGAGGTCACCGCCGCTATTAGCCACGTTGTCAAGCACTTCCAATGTATGATAGAAATTGTCCTTATGGCCTTTGCCTTCCTGCATCTCGACACCTTTCAGCGCTGCCATCTGCGGGAAAATCACAGGAAGAAGCCCTGATTTGTCAAGGAGTCTGAATCCGATGCTCGGAACACTCGACATGAGCATCTTGTTGATTTCCTCGGTGACGCGTTCCATTGATATAATCTTGATTCTCTGAACGTTACGTCTGATTGACTCAAATGATTCGTCTTCAATCCTGAAATGAAGTTGCGTAGCAAAACGAATTGCACGCATCATTCTCAAAGGGTCGTCGGAATATGTCACGTCAGGGTCGAGAGGCGTTCTAATTATCTTGTCTTCAAGGTCTTGCAGTCCGTTGAACGGATCGATGAGTTCTCCGAAAGTATCTTCATTCAGGCTGATTGCCAATGCGTTGATGGTGAAGTCACGGCGGTTTTGGTCGTCTTCAAGAGTGCCGTTTTCGCATACCGGTTTGCGGCTGTCAGGGCTGTACGACTCTTTCCGTGCGCCCACGAACTCAATCTCATGGCCGCCGACGTTTATCATCGCAGTTCCGAAATGTCCGTAAAACTTCACGTCTTTCTTACCGTGAATTTTTTCGGCGACTTTTTTTGCCAAAGCGATGCCGCTTCCGACTGTAACTACATCAATATCATTGGATTTGCGTCTCAGAAGGATGTCGCGGACATAGCCGCCGATGACGTATGTCTGATAGCCCATCTCGCGGCTGCATTCGGCAATAAGCCTGAAAAACCTGTTGTTGATGTTTTCTGATAAGTTCATTACGCTTCTTCTGCGGGTTCTTCAAGTTGTTTAACTTCCTCATTGACAGCAGATTCCGGCAGCTCCAGATGTTCGACAACAACTGTCATGTCATCTTTTTCCTTGTCATAATCAATGACGATCTTGTCGCCTTTGAGCAGCTTTGTCTTGATGATTTCTTCTGCGAGAACGTCTTCAACATATTTCTGGATTGCGCGTTTGAGCGGTCTTGCGCCATATTGTTCATCCCAGCCTTTCTCTACAATGTAGTCACGAGCTTTGTCAGTGAGAACCAATGTGTTGCCCATTTCTTTGACACGCTCGTACACATTTTTAAGCTCGATGTCGATAATCTTGTTGATGCTTTCCTTGCTCAAAGAATCGAAGATCACGAGGTCGTCGATGCGGTTGAGGAACTCCGGCGCGAACTGACGGCGCAGCGCGTTCTCGATGATGCTGTGGTCGTGGACACCTTTCCCGTCCTTGACCGCCTTCGTGCCGAAGCCGACACCTTGTCCGAAATCCTTCAACTGACGTGAGCCGATATTTGATGTCATTATGACGATAGTGTTCTTGAAATCGACCTTACGACCAAGAGAATCAGTGAGTTGGCCGTCGTCGAGCACCTGAAGCATGAGATGGAACACATCGGGGTGCGCCTTCTCGATTTCGTCAAGGAGAACGATGGAGTAGGGCTTGCGGCGAACTTTTTCTGTCAGCTGTCCGCCTTCTTCGTATCCGACGTATCCTGGAGGTGCGCCGACGAGACGCGACACGGCGAATTTCTCCATGTATTCACTCATGTCGATTCTTATCAAAG
The DNA here is from genome assembly GCA_045600605.1 of Bacteroidales bacterium. Classification (GTDB taxonomy): domain Bacteria; phylum Bacteroidota; class Bacteroidia; order Bacteroidales; family F082; genus Limimorpha. Next base: position 173,569 of record JAZRYG010000014.1, on the reverse strand, counting down.
CGTCTTCAGAATCAAAGAGATACTTGGCGAGGACCTTGGCGAGATATGTCTTTCCTACGCCTGTGGGACCGAGGAACATAAACGTCCCGATTGGGCGGTTCGGGTCTTTGAGTCCGGCACGGTTGCGGCGGATGGCACGAGCGACTTTTTTAATCGCTTCGTCCTGTCCGATGACCGTTCCTTTCAGTTCGTTTTCCATATTCATGAGACGGTCGCCTTCATTGCGGGCGATGCGCTGCACCGGCACGCCCGTCATCATCGCGACAACCTCCGCAACATTCTGTTCTGTAACGACTTCCTTGTGGCTCTTCAGCTCTTCGTCCCATTCTTTCTTGGCGTGTTCAAGCCTGTCGAGCACTTTTTTCTCTCGGTCGCGCAGCATTCCGGCCTCTTCGAACTTCTGTTCGGATATGGCTTTTTTCTTTTCGTCACGGATTTGTTCGAGTTCGGCTTCAAGCTCGTTGATTTCTACCGGGACCTTGATGTTGCTGATATGTACTCGCGCGCCGGCTTCATCCATGGCATCGATTGCCTTGTCGGGAAGACAACGTTCTGACAGATAACGACTTGTGAGTTTCACGCAGGCAGCGATTGCATCATCATCGTACTTCACAAGATGATGGTCTTCGTATTTGCTTTTGATATTGTTCAGAATCTGTATTGTCTCTTCAGGTGTCGTCGGTTCCACCAGAATCTTTTGGAAACGGCGTTCGAGTGCGCCGTCTTTCTCAATGTACTGACGATATTCGTCGAGGGTCGTAGAGCCGATGCACTGCAGTTCGCCGCGGGCCAACGCTGGCTTGAACATATTTGAAGCGTCGAGGGAGCCGTTGGCGTTACCTGCGCCTACGATGGTATGAATCTCATCGATGAACAGGATGACGTCGGGATTTTTCTCTAACTCATTGAGTATCGACTTCATGCGTTCCTCGAACTGTCCTCTGTACTTGGTGCCTGCCACGACCGATGCGAGGTCGAGCATGACGAGACGCTTGTTGTAGAGCGTTCTCGGCACTTTATGTTCGTTGATTCTTATGGCGAGGCCTTCGGCTATTGCCGACTTGCCGACGCCGGGCTCACCTATTAATATCGGGTTGTTTTTCTTTCTGCGGCAAAGAATCTGCGCGATTCGCTCCAGTTCTCTGTCACGTCCGACGACAGGGTCAAGGCGTCCTTCCTCAGCGGCGCGGGTCAGGTCGCGGCCGAAGCTGTCCAAGACAGGCGTATTCGACTTCGAGTTGCCTTTCTGTTTCGGCGTTTCTGTTACTTTTATATCATCATCGTCGTCTTCGTCATCCATAAAGATATTCTTCGGTGCCTCTGCCGGCTTCTCATCTTTGGGAACAATGCTTTCAGGCATTATCTTTCTAACCTCTTTTTTGTATTTTTCAAACGTAACACCTTCGTATTCAAGTCTTTGTGAAATAATATTGTTGTCATCATGAAGAATGGCAAGCATGAGATGTTCAGATGTAACTTGGTCGCTGTTAAACTCTTTTGCGACGAGATATGTGAACTTCAATGCGCGTTCGGCCTGCTTGGTCAAAGGCATATTATCGTTGTTTGATGACATTACCGACACCGATTTTATCGATGCCTCGAGTTTTTCCCTGAAGACTTCAACGTCAAGGTCCATGTTTCTCAAAATCTGGACCGCATTGTTGTCTTTGTCATCAATAATGCCAAGGAAAATGTGTTCCAAACCGATATACGGATTTCCCATCTTCACAGCTTCTTCATGGCTATGAAACATTATTTCGCGCACTCTCGGTGAAAATTTCTGATCCATTTATTAATTTTTTTTTCGGGTTGCAAAGATACAAACAAATTTTGTTTTGTAGTGGTATTTGAGGTTATTTTAATTAAATAAAAAAATCGATGTTTCGTGTGCGAAGCAATTAAAAAAATGTGTATTTTTGTAACTTAATTTGTAAATCAAAAATTAAAAGAGAAAAGATAAATGGAAGAACAGTTAGAAGGTGAAAGAATAGTGCCGATTGGCATTGAAGACCACATGAAAACGAGCTACATCGACTATTCCATGTCGGTGATTGTGGCGCGTGCTCTGCCTGATGTCAGGGACGGTCTGAAACCGGTACACCGCCGTATCCTATTCGGAATGAACGAGATGGGTGTCTTGTCAAACCGTCCGTATAAGAAATCAGCGAAGGTTGTCGGCGAAGTTTTAGGTAAATATCACCCGCACGGTGACTCATCAGTTTATGATGCAATGGTCCGTTTGGCTCAGGATTGGAGCATGCGTTATCCTCTCATCGACGGTCAGGGTAACTTCGGTTCCATCGACGCTGACCCGCCGGCGGCCATGCGTTACACGGAAGCACGTCTCCGCAAACTCGCGGAGGAAATGTTGGCCGACCTCGACAAGGAGACGGTCGATTTCATGAACAACTACGACGACTCGGAGCAGGAACCGACAGTTCTGCCGGCACTCATCCCTAACCTCCTCGTCAACGGCGCAAGCGGCATCGCCGTCGGTATGGCAACCAACATGCCGCCTCATAACCTTAGCGAAGTCGTTGACGGAATCATTGCGTATATCGACAATAACGACATAACAGTCAGCGAGTTGATGGAGTTTATCAAGGCACCTGACTTCCCGACGGGCGGCATCATCTACGGCTACGAGGGTGTTCGCGAGGCGTTTGAGACCGGCCGCGGTCGTATCGTGCTGCGCGCCAACACCACAATTGAGGAACATGGCGGACATGAGAGAATCATCGCAACATCGGTGCCTTATCAGACAAACAAGGCGGAGATGATCAAACGCACCGCCGACCTCATTTCCGAAAAGAAGATCGACGGCATCGCCGACATCCGCGATGAATCCGACAGAAACGGTCTGAGAATAGTCTATGACCTGAAGCGTGACGCCGTGTCAAGCGTGGTGCTGAACAAACTGTTCCAATACACCGGATTGCAGAGCTCATTCAGCGTGAACAACGTCTGCCTCGTCAAAGGCCGTCCTTATACATTGAACCTCAAGCAGTTGATTCAGTATTACGTCGAACACAGACATGAGGTCGTCGTCCGCCGCACACAGCACGACTTGCGTGAGGCCGAGAAACGCGCCCATATCCTCGAAGGTCTTGCCCGCGCCATTGACATCGTGGATGAGATTATCGCGACAATCCGCGCCTGTAAAGGCGGCTCGCTTGAGGCCAAACAAGCCATAATGGACAAGTTCGGGTTCGACGACCCACAAGCCGCAGCTATCGTGGCCTACCGCCTCGGACAACTCGCTGGTCTCGAAATCAAGAAGATTATGGATGAACTCGAACAACTGCATCAGACAATTCATCATTTGAAAGAAGTTCTTGCCAATACAAGCATGCAGTTCGACATAATCAAAAATGAGCTTCTTTTCATCAAGGAAAAATACGGTGACGAAAGAAAGACAACCATCGAACATACCGCTGACGACTTCAAGATTGAAGACATCATCGCCGACGACGCTGTTGTCGTGACAATTTCACACCTTAATTATATTAAGAGAACCAACTTGAGCGAGTACCGCCGTCAGAGTAGGGGAGGCAAAGGCTCGAAAGGCTCCGACGCCCGCGACGAGGACTTCATCGAACAGATTTTTGTGGCGACAAACCACAATTACATGCTGTTCTTCACAGAAAAAGGCAGATGCTACTGGCTCAGGGTGTTTGAGATTCCTGAAGGCACGAAGTCGAGCAAAGGCCGCGCAATTCAGAACCTCATCAACATTGACAAGGATGACAATGTCAAGGCATATATCAACTTGACGAATTTGAGTCAGGAGTTTGTTGAGAATCATTATCTTACACTTATCACCAAGAAAGGTATCATCAAGAAGACTACGCTTGAGGCGTATTCGAGACCACGCGCAACAGGCATTATCGCGCTCGGTATCCGTGAAGGCGATGAACTGCTTGAGGCCAAGATGACAAGCGGCAACAGCGAGATTCTTATAGCTTTGAAGTCTGGTAGGGCAATCAGGTTCCCGGAATCGACGGTCAGACCGATGGGCAGGACAGCATCAGGCGTCCGCGCGATTTCAATTGACGACAATGACAATGATGAAGTTGTCGGCATGATCTGCATCGATGATCCGCAGACAAATGTCCTTGTCGTGTCTGAAAAAGGTTACGGCAAACGCTCGGAACTCGAAGAATACCGCATCACAAACAGAGGCGGTAAGGGTGTCAAGACAATGAACATCACCGACAAGACAGGTCAACTTGTCGCAATAAAAGACGTTGTTGACGGAGATGACCTTATGATCATCAACAAGTCTGGCATCCTTATCAGAATTGCTGTTGATACTCTGAGAGTTATGGGACGTGCAACACAAGGCGTGCGTCTTATCAACCTTCGCGACAACGACGAGATTGCTGCCGTCACCAAAGTCAAAGCAGAGCATTTTGAAGATGATGAGGAAGAATTTGGTGAAGATTCAGAAAACGTTGAAAATGTCGAAAGAGAAGAAAACATTGATAATCAAGTGAACAAAACAGAAGAATAATTGTATTACTAAAAAATTAGAAAAATGAAAAGATTAGTTTTAACATTAGCGGTTGCATTGATGAGTTCATTTGCATTCGCGCAAAACGTTCAGGTTCAGAACGCTTTCAATAATCAGAAGGCTGCGAAGCAGTACATTGAACAGGCTGATGCCTATAAGGTTCAGAACAAGACCGAGAAGGCAGCAAAACAGATGGAAAATGCCAAGATGATGATGCAGAAGGCAAAAGACGCAATTGATGCCGCATCAAATCACGAGTCAACAATTAATCAGGCAAAGACATGGCATTACTATGCAGTGGTTTATTACTACATCAGCGCATATCCTGAGTTTGCAAGTATCGACATGGAAGCTAACATGAAGGTTCTCAGTGCAGTTGAGAAAATCATGCAGCTTGATCCTGAGTATTACGTACAGATGGGCCAGGAGCTTTCATCATACGTCAGAAACATCGGCAATGGGTTCTATCAGCTTGGTGTTGACAGCTTTAACAATGGAAACTATGAAGACGCTTGCATGAATTTCCAGAAAGCTGTCAATGCTTCACAGAAGATCGGTCTTGTTGACGATGCGGCAATGTCAAACCTTGCATTGTGCTACACAAAGATTGAAAAATACAACGAAGCGGCTCAGATCTATGAACAACTTATCGATAATGGCGTTGATGAGGCAAATATCTATTCAGGTCTTATCAATTCGTACAGAGAGGCTGGAAATGGTGAGAAATCAATCGAAATAATCAATATCGCAAGAGAGAAGTATCCTGAAGATGCACAGCTTGTTAACGATATGATTAACACATATTTAACACTTCATAGAGAATCTGAAATCATCAATCAAATCTTTGAAATGGCTGATAAGAATCCAACACAGCCTGTGTATTATTTCATTCTCGGAACCATCTACGGAAATAGTGAGTCGGATCTTTTCAACGTTGATAACGCGATTGTATGCTATGACAACGTGATTAAGATTGACCCGAATTATGTTGATGCATACATCAATGCTGGCAGTATCTTGATTGACCAGGCCGCTGACAAATATAATGCTGCAAATGACCTTCCAATTGAGAAAGTCGCTGAATACAAGTCGATGATGGAAGAAGGTAAGGCATTTGATGAAAGAGCATTGCCGTACGTCGTCAAGGCATACGAACTCAGCCCGGAGCCGGCAATCAAGCAAGCCCTCAAGATGTGCTATGTCCGTTTGAAAATGGCTGACAAAGCAGCAGAACTTAATTAATTTCAAATTAATTTTTACTCTTTTCTTGTGATGGCACAGCCTAAAAGGTGTTGTGCCATCTTTTTTGTTGACAATAACTGCATGAAGAAAAGAGTTTAAATGTATTTTTCAAACAAACTATTTAACATAATGTATATTATTTCCAAAAAGTGGCATTCGTTTGTAAGCAAAATTTTACAATTTTGCTATGTATCAGCATATTAGATTTTCAAATGTTAAAATATGTAAAAATTGCTTCAATATAAAAATTTTGAATTATATTTGCAGCGAGAAAAATCAGTTGTAAAACGATTGAAAATCAAATTAAAAAATATATAACTATATGGAACTCATTGGTAAAGTCGTACAATTAGGAACACTGACCGAAGGCAGCAGTCCGCGCGGTCCATGGAAAAAACAGGAATTGATTATCGAGACAATTGAAAACTTCCCGAGGAAGATTTGTGTCTTATGTTGGAATGAGCGCGTCAACGAAGCCAACGGATTCTTTGTCGGTCAGGTCGTCACGATTCAAATCAGCATTGAATCGCGTGAATTTAATGGCAAATGGTACACCGATGTCCGAGCCATCAGGTTCGACCTCAATCAGGGCCAGCCGGTCGGTCAGCCGCAGCAGCCGCAACAACCACAGCCGCAGCCGATGGCTCAGCCACAGCAGAATCTTGGCGGACAAGCCCCGTTGCCACCGGTGAATGAGGCGTATTTCGCCAATTCCGACAACGGCGATGACCTCCCGTTCTAATTTTGATGGAACGAAAACTTAAAGAGAGTGATTTCAACCAGAAATCACTCTCTTTTATTATAATGTGTTGTATATCACTTCTTTATTTTCACAACCTGACCGGTATTCGGGTTGAAAACAATTCCGTATCCGTTTATCGGAATGGTTAGCGTTTCACCAAACTGACTGATTTTCAGATAATATTCTGCAAGTATATCATTCCCACACGTGATTTTTGCATTTGCAAACGCAGGGATCCTGTAAAACAACTTGTTGTTGAAAATCGTTTTTTCTGTGTCAGAGCCGGTATTTGTGATATTTGAAGCGATCGGTTCTGATGTTGAAAACTGAATCTTGATTGCACTGCCGCTTTTCGCTGAAACGTCCATAACGCCTTCATTTTCAGATATTTTTGCAACAGAAATGATGCCATTTTTATCACTTGCTTTTGGTGTGATATAAAACACTTTTTTGTATATGTGAGTTTCTTTTTTCCCAACAAACAGGCTTACATATTCATCTTCAATGAGTTTTGTTTTAGTTGCCATGTCATTGAGTGTGCTGCCATACGATACTTCCTGGAAGCCAGAGACAAGTTCTCTATATAAATTCCTAATGTCGTTGATGTTTTCAACAATCATTTTCGCCTTATCTTCCTTGGTCAGTTCTTTGGGAGAAACAACTTCACCGTCCTCATTTTCTTCCGGTTCATGCTGCAATCCAATATAATTCATAAAATGAACCTCCGATTTATCTGTTTCACTTAATTCACTATATTGATTTACAGTCATATAGCTAATATCGGAACCTTTCGTTGAGACTTTATCACCAAAAGACAAAATGACTCCATCGTCAGTCATCGATAAATCCAAAGTCCCATCTTTTGATTTATCATCAAGCCAAACACAATACGATGCTTCTGGGTCAGCTTGGCTGAAAACCTGAACATCAGCACCTTGAATGCTGAATGCTTTCTTGTTTTCCTTGATGTAATCATCTGAGCCAAAAACAGATTTGGCATATTCCGCGTATGGTCCTACGTAATAATCCGTCTCTTGGACGGTCAATTCCACCTTTAACACGTTACGCGGCAGGAAATAGACAACACCATCACACGATGACATGTCTTTTGTATTTGAAGTGTAATATTGAGCCTCAGAAAATAATGAAGCAGACATCAGTAAAATTAAAAACAATTTTTTCATGCGATTCATAATATTTATTTGAACAATACTTGCCTTTTGCTTACTGCAATCAGCGCAATGAACGTTATCAAGCCATTGACTATCAATATCTCAAAACCGAATTGGTATCCGTTGAACAGCTGTTTTGAATAGATGTTCAGCAGATAACACAAAACAGGCGACAAAACTGCAATATAAGGTACACATTTATCGTTTGGGACACGGTTTTTGACGAAAAGACCAAACGAGAACAAACCCAACAGCGGGCCGTATGTGTATCCGGCGATTTCAAAAACCTTATCAATCAATGATTGGTTGTGAAATGGACGGAAGACAATGATAACCAATAGATAAAGCATTGCGTATCCGATATGGATATACTTTCTTGTCTTTGTTTTCTGCTTTTCGGTCAAGTCAGTTCTGTCATTGAAATTCAAGAAGTTGTAGCATGTTGTCGTGGTCAATGCGGTCAGTGTGCCATCGGCGGATGAATATCCCGCCGCCACAAGTCCGAGTACGAACATTACACTTGTGAATTTACTGAACGAAAACGCGATAGATGGGAAAATCTTGTCGTTGACCACTACTCCACTTCCATTCACTGGAAGCTGATAACCGGTCTGTTGCGCGTAATAAATGAGTGACGCGCCAAGACAAAGGAAAATCAAATTGACGAAGATGAACAGCAGGCTTGATGTCATTACATTTTTCTGCGCGTCACGCAACGTCTTGCATGTCAGGCTTTTCTGCATCATGTCTTGGTCAAGTCCCGTCATTACGATGGTGATGAAAGCTCCGCTGACAATTTGTTTCAGCCAGAATTTACTGTTATTCGGGTCAGTCTCAAACACCTTGGTGAGTCCGTTGTCTGATGATGCGGCGAGCAGATCGGGGACTGACATATTGAGACTTTTCAATATGCATACGACTGTTATTATTGCCGCAAGCAGCAGGAAGGTAGTTTGTAACGTATCGGTCCACACAACGGTCTTTATGCCGCCTTTGAACGTGTAAGCCAAGATGAAAACGATGAAAACAACGGCTGGGACCCAGAATGGTATGCCCCAAGCCTTGAAAACAAATTCGTACAACACGAAGACAACCAAATACATACGGAGTGCTGAGCCGAGAAGCCGCGAGATTATAAAGAACAAAGCGCCGGTCTTCTCAGACTGCTTCCCGAAACGCATCTCAAGATATGTGTAAATTGAGGTCAGGTTAAGTTTGTAATACAATGGCAGAAGCAGAAACGCAATTATCGCATAACCAATGATATAGCCGAACACGATGCCCAGATACGTGAATTGGCTCGAATAGACATTGCCTGGCACCGACATGAAAGTGACACCTGAAAGTGAGGCGCCAATCATCCCGTATGCGACCACAAACCACGGCGACTTCTTGTTGCCGGTAAAGAAAGTTTCATTGTCTGATTTACGCGAAGTCAAATGTGCAATAAACAAAATCAATATCGTGTAAATTACGAATACTGAAAGAATTAACGTTGACATTTTGTTGTATTACTTTAAAGTTTTTGCGAACTGAATTAGCGAATCAAATCTATCATCTGCAATAGATTTTGTCGCCTCATCACCTATTAATATTGTGTGCATCCCTGCATTATGACCAAACTCAATGTCAGAATTTGAGTCGCCAATCATTATTGATTTCTCGAAATTAATTTCCGGAAAATCTACCTGAGCCATATATGCCATCTTGGGGCTTGGTTTGCGGAAGTTGTCAGGTTCCGTCTTCAGTTGAGGACAAACAAATATCGCATCAACTCTACCCTTTTGGTTTTCAATCTGTTTCTTCATGAAATCATGGATTAAACCGACAGCATCAAGCGTCATCAGGCCTTTGCCGACACCTTGTTGGTTTGTCACGATTATTATTTTGCCAAACCTCTCTGCAAATATTCTGAGGGCATCCAAAACACCAGGCAGAAACTCGAACTCATTGATATTCTTGATATAATCATCGATGAGGCGGACGTTTATCACGCCGTCACGGTCGAGGAACAGAGTCCAGTTGTTATCGATCATTTTTTTCCAATCCATTATCTCGGGAATATTGTTGCCTCAATGATTTCGCAGATTATATGACCAATCATTATGTGCGATTCCTGGATTCGCGGTGTGCAATTGCTCGGGACATTCAAGAGGACATCGCATTGGCCGGCCATCTTTCCGCCCGTCTTCCCTGTCATGCCAATCACTTTGACTCCCAACGACTTAGCTACATCGATGGCATTCATTATATTCGTTGAATTGCCTGATGTGCTGATTCCGACAAGGACATCGCCTTTTTTTGCCGAGCATTGCAACATTCGGGAATATATCACGTCGTACGAATAGTCGTTAGCGACGGCGGTTAGGTAACTTGAATTGACATGAAGCGCTTCGGCGTTGAGAGGCGGACGGTCGTAATAGAACCTTCCGCTCAGTTCGGCGGCGAGGTGCTGGGCGTCAGCCGCACTGCCACCATTGCCGCAGAAATGAATCTTGCCGCCTGCCTTTAGCGACTCAATGCAAATGTCGGCGGCTCTCTGTATTCTGTCGATAAATTCTTTATCATTGATAATCAAGCTCTTTACATCTATGGAATCCTTGATAATCTGCTCAATGTTCGTCATTTTGTAAAATTTTTGCAAAAATAATAAAATTTGCCTTTTTTATGTCATTATTCAGAAAAATTCCCGATTTTTGCAGCGTTAAAAATTTGTCGAATGAAAGCGTTATACACGATTATATTACTTGTCATATCGAATATTTTCATGACATTTGCTTGGTACGGCAACATCAAGTTGGCCGACACGACAAAGAGCTGGCCTCTGATACTTGTCATATTATGCAGTTGGGGTGTGGCGTTGTTTGAATACAGTTTCATGGTTCCCGCCAACAGAATCGGGCATGAGAACTTCGGCGGCCCGTTCTCGCTCGTGCAACTCAAAGTAATTCAAGAGTTTATAAGTTTGACCGTCTTCATGATTATCACCATCAAGGTGTTTAAAATGGGCACTTTCAGTTGGAACCACCTCATCGGTTTCGGGCTGATGATATTGGCTGTTTATTTTATTTTCAAAAAATAAGCCGGCACATCATTAAAAAAATTATCTTTGCGGAAATTTTAAATTGAAAATCTAAAAATACGAATATGAAATTTTACGATGTAGATGACATCTTCACCTCCGGGAAATATGAAGGTGAGACTTTGGCCGAAGTATTCGAGAAAGACCCGAAATACATTAAATATTGCCAAGAAAACATTGACGAGTTTTATGTCGCTGCCGATGTCCTCAAGGAATTGAAGACGATGTCACGCGACAACAGGCTCTTGACCGCGAATCTCGATGAGATGAGCGATGATGAACTCCAAGAATTCATGAATGACATGAACGACATTGACGAGTTTGACGAGAGCAAGCTCGAGGAGGATTTCGACTGGGAAGAAGGCGAAAACATGTTCGCTGAAGACGAAGAAGACATCTTTGATGAAGACGAGATTTTCGATGAGGACGAATTTAACGAGCCTTTCGAGGATCCGTACAACGACAATTATTAAACCAAAGAATTAAAAAATCGGGAAGCTTGATTGATTTGTTCAAACAGACTTCCCGATTTTTTTGTTGTAACCTTTTGTCTTTCAACTCATAACCTCTCCGCTATCCCATACACTTTTTGTTTGCCTGACGTCGATTGAATCAACTCGGCTAAGAAACCTGTCAGGAACAGCTGCACGCCGACAATGATGAAAATCAGGGCGAAATAGAACAGCGGGCGGTTTGTCATGCCGTAAGCTCCGTATGCGAATTTCTTGACGGTCAGGACGACTCCGATGACGAAGCCGATCAAAAACATCAATGTGCCCAATCCGCCGAAGAGATGCATGGGGCGTTTGCCGAATTTCGAGATGAAAGTGATTGTCAGCAAATCAAGGTAACCCCTTAAGAATCTGCTCATTCCAAACTTCGAGGTACCGAATTTCCTCTTCTGATGATGCACGACTTTCTCCCCGATATGACCGAATCCGGCGGCTTTTGCAATGACAGGAATGTAGCGATGCATCTCACCATAAATCTCAATGTTTTTCACCACCTCATTGCGGTACGCCTTCAGTCCGCAGTTGAAGTCATGCAGCTTGATGCCTGTCATCTTTCTTGTTGACCAGTTATAAAACTTCGACGGGATGTTTTTGGCGAGTTTTGAATCGTAACGCACTTTTTTCCAGCCACTTACAACATCGTAGCCGTCTTCCATAATCATCTTGTATAACCCGGGTATCTCATCAGGGCTGTCCTGCAGGTCAGCATCCATTGTGATTACCACATCGCCTTGAACGATTTTGAAGCCTTCGTTAAGTGCCGCCGACTTTCCGTAATTGCGTCTGAAACGTATTCCTTTGATATTCTGGTTGCCGGATCTCAATTTCTGTATGCAATTCCATGAGCCGTCGGTGCTGCCGTCGTCCACAAAGACAATCTCGTATGTGAAATTGTTCTCGTTCATCACACGGCTGATCCACGATTCGAGTTCAGGAAGCGACTCTTCCTCATTCAACAAAGGAACAATGACAGATATATTCATTTTGTAATTTTTTTTCGTGCAAAAATAGCGATAATAAGTGAATAAAACAGCGACAGAATCAGATTAATTATTAAAAAAGACAACGATATGGCTTTGGGCGACATGAAGTCTTTCAAACGTTCACCATTGTTGTAAATTTCCATTCTGCTTTCTATCCCGAAATATGTCAGGATGACAAAAATCACGCCGCAGAACAACGCTGAACCCCAAATACCGGTGCAGAGACTCAACAAAAAAGCCTGCCTGTACGAAAATTCGGAGAACACGAATTTCCACTTGAAGAATGCCAAAGTCAGGCTAAGCCAAACAAACGGAAACAGATAAATTATCGAGAACAAATAAGACGACTCCACATACATTCTGTCGTACATAAACATGTAAAATGCTGATAGAATAAGACTTAGCAGCATTCCCGAAATCAATGCTGTAAGCCAATATTGCTTTTTCGTGTATGTGAGGTTAATATTCATAACATGAAAAAAGGGTAAGCTACTTGTATCGCACCGCTCGACCGCCTACCCTTGCTGCCTTCCGGCCCTGGGGGAGTTTGGCAGGAGCTGGTCGTATAAGACTTACCCGATGCAAAAGTACAACATTTTTCAATACGAGCAAGTTTTTTGTGTAATTTTTTTTGTGGCGAATTTTGTGTTGCACCGTTGGTGATATGAGCTTTTATCACAACCATCACCATTACATCAACAGCCGCATACGCCGCCATGATGATGGCACCAATCATAACATATTGAAAACAAGAGGTTTTCACAAAAAGCATCCCTGTGAAAAGCACAAATCCTGTAATTTTGTTTGCTTTGGTGTGAAGAAAGACAACTTTTCCGTTTCTCAACTTTGAGACAATCAAACTTATTATTTTCACCACAGTTATCATTATGATTGTCAACCATATCCACAATGGAAAATTCAATAACGGAAACAGTTTCATGAATGCTGTGATGACAAATACGAAATCAGCGACGCTGTCGAGCCGCGCACCAAATTCGCTTGAGACACAAAGTTTTCTTGCGAGGAAACCGTCAAGCATATCGGAGACTCCTGCAAGCAGATAACAACTCACAAACATCGGCGACATCGTCTCGGCAAGAAGCATCGGAATGCACAAAGCAATCCGTAACGCAGTGATAATGTTCGGGATATGATGTTTCATTTAATATATAAACTCTTCAACAACATCATTTTCCTCTTCGTAGTAATATGAATAGTCAATGCCTTTCATGAAAATCTGGCGGTCGTTGATTTTGTCGGTCAAGGCATTTTGAAGCAACAGTTTTATGTTAGCACTGTTCACCACGCTTTTAGACATTGCATCAAGATATTGATATTTATCGATTTTACTCCAATCTATGCATTTGCCGAGTTTGTTTTTCAACAATATATCCAACCAAATTCGTGTGCTACGTCCATTTCCCTCACGGAAAGGATGAGACACATTCATTTCAACATACTTATCAGTTATTTCATCAAATGTGGATTGAGGCATTTTTTCGACATATTCGATGGTTTGTGGCAAGAAACGCGCCATTGCGAACTGAAACCCGCCCTTTGCAATGTTCACAGTCCTCATCTTTCCCTCAAAGTCGTGTAAACCGCCAAAAATATAAGCGTGAATCTGCTGAAGACCTTTGAAAGTGCCAACTTCAATTGTGTTTATAAGTCCGCTTTCAAACAAAGTGTAAGCCTTTTTTTTACTTCTGCCATCAATTGTATTGTCACTATAAGTGAACCAATCCAAAAAAGTAATGGCGTTTTTGCTTGGTATCAATTTCGCAAGTTCTTCAACATCAGACTGTTTGATACAATCCATGTTATATCTTTTGCCATCAGACGCTTCAAATTTCAGTTGACTACAATTTGTAGCCAACTCATTACCTTGCTTCTTTAAGCGTGTTTTAAGTACGCTCCAATATTTTCGTGCATTTTCACTTTTTGTTATCGCCGCAACGATGTCTGTAACAACGTACCACCACAATTGGTTGTCACCATCCCATTGAGCACGAACCATTTGATCTTCAAAAAAACGTATCGAAATCTTTTCTGAACCCATGATTTGTCAAATTTTAAAATGCAAAGATAAGCATTTTTTCACGTTTTCGCAAGGACTTTTCAAGGTATTTTTCAACTTTAAAACGCCGCCTTCATCTTCGACATCGCCTTTTCGACAACGCTTCTCGGGCAGGCGAGATTCATCCGCAGGCACTGTTCGCCTTCCTTGCCGAATTCTTTTCCGTTGTTCAAGCCAAGACCGGCATCGAAAATCATCTTATGGTTAAGTGCCTCGTTATCAAGTCCGTAAGCCGAGAAGTCAAGCCACAACATATAAGTCGCCTCCGCCTTGTGAACCTTCACTTTCGGCAGCTCACGGCCAATGAAGTCAACAACATAATCGATGTTACCTTTTATATATTGAAGCAATTGCTGGAGCCACTCCTCCCCTTTCTCCATCGCGGCTTTTGTCGCAATCTTGCCGAAGATGTTTCCGAGGTCGATTTCTGTATTATGCACATAATCAACGAATTGCTTGCGTAATTTTTCATTTGGAACGATTATTGACGAAGTCGCCATTCCAGCGATGTTGAACGTCTTGCTCGCAGCGTGAGCCGTGATGCTGTGCTGCGCGAACTCCTCGCAGAACGAGGCAAACGGCGTGTGTTTGAATCCTGGAAGCACAAGGTCGCAATGAATCTCATCGGAGAAAACGAGCACATTGTTTTTCATGCAGATTTCGCCGAGTCTCTGAAGTTCCTCGCGCCGCCAGCTGCGACCCACAGGATTATGCGGATTGCTGAGAATCAACATCTTGGCTGTTTTAGCCTGTTTTTCAAGAAGTTCGTAATCCATCACGAAGCCGTTTTCAGTTTCGATGAGCGGATTAAGAACGAGCTTTCTGCCGTGACTTTCGACCGCATGGAAAAACGGCGGATAGACCGGCGGCTGTATTATCACCTCGTCGTCTTCTTCCGTCAGCCCCATGACCGCCATGTTGAAGGCGCAGACCACGCCCGGCGTGTAAGAGATCCACTCTTTCTTCACGTCCCATCCGTGACGGCGGTGAATCCAATCCGCAACCGCCTGATAATAAGAGTCTTCGCGGAAAGTGTAACCATAAACATCGCCTTTCGCGCGTTCAATGACGGCATCGCGGATGAAGTCAGGAGTGCGGAAATCCATGTCGGCGACCCACATCGGAATCACATCTGGATTTCCGAAGACATTGTTTCTTAAATCATATTTAACGCATTGAGTGTCAATGCGATTTATCACTTCGTCAAAGTTGTACTTCATAGTTCGAGAGTTTGTAAAGTTTAAAAGTTTGTTAATCTTAAAAGTTGGTCAAACTTGAAGGTGCAAAATTGCAGATTTTTTTTTAAATTTAAAACATTTTTTTCAATTTAAAATTATTACCTTTGCAAACTTTTAAATAAAAAAATGAAAAAACGAATTTTTGTCATATTATCTCTTCTGTTTTTTGTCATGACGAACATCCAAGCGCAACAGTCGAGCGTTTTTGGCGTGGTAAAAGACATTGATACCAAAGAACTTATGATTGGTGCGGCCGTTTATGTAGATTCATTGCAGATTGGGACAACGACAGATGAAAACGGTTTTTATGAATTAAAACTTGAAGTCGGAAAATACAAAATAAGGTATTCTTATTTAGGTTATCACACTCAAGAGACCATCGTCACTGTTGACAAGTCGAGAAAAAGGCTTAATGTTGAACTGAAAATGGAAAGTCAACTTCTTGAGAATGTCATTGTCACGAGCAAGAAAAAAGACGCGAATGTCCGCGAGCTCGCAATGAGCGTCCAGAAGTTGGAGATGGTGAAAATCAGGAAGATTCCAGCATTGATGGGTGAAGTCGATGTAATCAAGGCGATTCAGCTACTGCCGGGTGTACAGTCGTCGAGCGAAGGTTCTTCGGGCTTCAGCGTCCGTGGCGGCTCCCCCGACCAGAACCTCATCACTTTGGACGACACGCCAGTCTATAACGCCTCACATTTCCTCGGTTTCCTCTCGGTCTTCAACAACGATGTCGTGAAAGAGGCGACATTATATAAAGGTGACATTCCAGCCAACTACGACAGCCGTCTCTCGTCGGTGCTTGACGTGAAGACGCTCGATGAGGTGCCCGACAGATTCACCATGACAGGCGGAATTGGCATCCTGACAAGCAGGTTGATGCTGAATATGCCGTTCAACAAACAGCGCACTTCCGTAATGCTCGCAGGACGAATCACTTACGGTGGCATCCTTGCATCGTATCTGCTTAAAGACCTGACGAAAACCAAGCTGTATTTCTACGATCTTAACGGTAAAATAACACACGTCTTCAATAAGAATAACCGTATCTATCTTTCGGCATACAATGGCTACGATTTGGTCTGGATGGATAAAATGATGGGGCTTGGCTATGGCAACACCACTGCGGATTTGCGCTGGAATCATATTTTCAACGACCGGCTTACCTCAAACCTGTCGCTAATGTACTCAAAATATAGATACAACATCGATGTTATGGCCAATCCGTATGATTTCACTGTCACCGCAGGTATCACCGATTATTCCTTGAAGTACGATTTTGTTTGGCTGATAAACGAAAACATGACTGCAAAATACGGATTATCATCGACTTATCATCAATATCTTTTAGGAGAACTTGAAGACAGGACAGGTGTTGTCGCGACATATATCAAGACTGCTGACGACGAGCGTCTCGACAGAAAAGCATTGGAATCAGCATTGTATTTTACCAATGAGCATAAGATAACACCTTTGTTCTCATTGCGTTATGGATTAAGGTTGTCGATGTTCAACAACATTGGTGCTGAGACGCTCTATCTTTTCAATGATAACCATAAATGGGTTGATTCTGCCATATATAAAAAAGGTGAGATATTCCACACTGAGGCGCATCTTGAGCCACGGTTGGCGATGATTTACCAGGTCAGCGCCACGTCGTCAATCAAGGCATCGTATGCGAGGACTGTGCAATATGCTCAAATCGGGTCAAATTCGACCGGCGGACTGCCTTTTGATGTCTGGTTCCCTACCAGCCCGAACATCAAGCCGCAGAAATGCGACCAGTTCGCCGCCGGCTATTTCAGGAATTTCAGAGGTAATGACATCGAGACTTCGGTGGAGCTGTTTCACAAGAATCTGACTGATGTCATTGATTTTGCGGACGATGCCTTTTTAATTGCTAACGCGTTGATTGACGGAGAGGTGCGTATCGGCAAGGGCCGCTCATACGGAGCCGAGTTTATTGTGAGAAAGAACTACGGGAAGCTGACCGGATGGGTTGCATACACCTACAGCCGCGCCTTCAGGACGGTGAAAGGCATCAGTCATGATGAAGAATATCAGTCGCCTTACGACAGACCGCATAACATCAGCATCGTGGTGAATTACGCCTTCTCCGACAGGTTTGATGTGTCGGCAACTTGGGTTTACAACACAGGACAACCGGTGACATTGCCTTACGGGAAATATACCGTTGAAGGCGTCAGTTATTCGATATACAATGGTTATCGCAATAAGAGCAGATACCCTGATTATCACCGACTTGACCTCGCTGCAAATCTTAAATGCAAGCCTCATAAACGCTGGCAGGGCGAATGGAGTTTCTCTATTTATAACGCATACGCGAGACATAACACGTGGGCGATAATGTTCAAGAGCGAAGAAAATGGCACCATCACAACAGATAAGATTTATCTTTTCTCGGTGGTGCCGTCTGTATCGTACAACTTTAAATTCTGATTTGATTATGAAACAGTTGAAGCATATATTTAACATTTTTCTGTTTTCCCTGTTCATCGTGTCGTGCAGAGAGAAAATTACAATTGAGCCACAGGAAGGTCCGCAGCTTTTGGGCGTTTATGGCTCAATCACCGATGAATTCAAAAATCACAAAATCACCTTAAGCCGTACATCAGATTTTTATGCCACGGGTGGACAGGAAATGGTTTCTGACGCCACGGTCTTTGTGTACGACAACATCGATACTGTTTTGTACGAAGAGACCGAAGAAAACGGTGTCTATCAAAGCGTTGAGAAGTTTTCCGGCAAGGAAAATCACAATTATTATTTGTCAATTGACCTGCCGGAGCATGAAGGTGGCGGGCATTATTATGCGCTGGCCGAGATGCTTCAGAGCATAACAGACGTTGATTCTATTGTGATAAAACAATACCAAGTCGCCAATGTCCAGGTTAATAATATGTTGGGCTTGTATCCGTATTTCCAATCTTTGAATAATGAAGATGCTTACTATATGGTCAAGGCGTACGTCAACGACAGCCTTGCTGGTGGCAACAAATTGACGAATTGCGGAATTTACAACCTCGGCGGAATGTCGGGATGGTATGTCAACGGGCCGTTGATGGCGTATCTTGCCGGCGAGATACCGGTGTGGAGTTTCCTCACGGAAGAATCAGGAGCTGATTCGTTGAAAGTTCTGCATCATGGCGACACGGTGCGAATGGATCTGTCGGTGATAACATCCGGCTATGCCGCTTATATTTCCGGCATTTCTTCAAGCAACGGCAGCAATCCGATGATGGGCTCACCGTCAAATGTGTGCACAAACATATACCCGGAAGGCACTGCTGTCGGCTATTTTTATGCCGCGGCAATACGGAGAAAAACAATAATCTATTGATTTTCAAATTTTTAATATCATAATATTTTTTTGAAAATATTTGTTAAAAGTATTTAAAAAATATCTATTTTTGCAGTCGCAAATCCAAGGGGGAGTCGCATAGCGGCAATTGCAACAGACTGTAAATCTGTCCTCGGATGAGTTCGGTGGTTCGAGTCCACCCTCCCCCACGAGATGCAAACTGAGAACGGTCAAAAGCCGTTCTTTTTTTTTGTAAAAAAATTCTGTTTCAAGCGTCGATTCCAAACATTTTATTTACCTTTGCATTTTAAAATCATTCATATAATGGCAAAGAAATTCAACCCAGAAGACTACGCACTCCCGTTGGAGAAAGCTCTCAGCGAACAGATTTACAACGCATTACAAGGTGATGTCGTTGAGCAGATAGCAAAGATCGCGAAAGTTCAGAATCCGATAAACGACTACAGAAGCATACTCGAAGGCCATAGTTTCAAGGTCGAAGAAGGCACACTCCCCAATTATTACAAGATGTTTCATGAAATCAAGGAGAAACTGTGCTTTGAAGGCGACATCGACTTCTATATCACCGGCGACTCAAGCGTCAACGCTTTTTCGATTTGCTCGATGAACCCAGAGGAGCCGAACATCATCAACGTCAACTCGTCGCTCATCGAACTGATGACTGACAACGAGTTGCGTTTTGTCGTCGGTCACGAGATGGGGCATCTTATTAATGGAAACACCAAACTCACGCGCCTCATCAATTTCGTTTATCCCGGCGACACAGAAGCTCCCGTTACGCTTCAATATAAAATCAGGCTTTGGGGGCAACTCAACGAGCTCATCGCCGACCGTTACGGTTTCCTTGCGATGCCCGACATAAACGTCTGTATATCAGCGTTCTTCAAGATGGCTTCCGGCCTCGATTTCGAGAAGATGAAAGTCAACATCGACAAATTCATTGAGGAGAACCGCAAGCGGCTCGACTTCTTCCGCAACGACAAAGGGCTGAACTTCGACGTGCATCCCGTCAACCCGATAAGAGTTGAAGCGTTGTACAATTTCTCGAAGAGTCTGTTTTTCGTCAAAGGCGGCACAACGCACAAGAAACTTCAGGATGAGATGGACGACTTGATTTCTATCTTGTTGAGAGTCAGGAACTCGGAGCTTGACAGCCATATGGCCAATTTCATCGCCACAGCCGGATTGATGATGGCAAGCGCAGACAACAGCAACAGCAACGAAGAAATCGAAGTGATACTTGAGGAACTTTCGGCAACGAAGATCTTCCCGATGAACTTCCTCGAAAGTGTCGCGAAGATGAAGCCCAAAGCCCTTGGCAAGTTGTTCGCCGATTCTGTAAATAAAATCATGGAAATAAACCCGAATATGCGCGAGGCGATGTTCATCTACCTCATCTCCATCGTCATGGCCGACAAAGAGCTTAACATCGAAGAGATAAACACTCTTCTGAACATGGGACAGAACGCGCTCGGCTACTCCCCGATGGAGGCGGCCAACATACTTCTTGCGGTCATACAGCGGCATTATTCGCCAAAAATGACAGATTTGTATTAGTAATGCCGTTTTTAAACGTAAGATACAGCAGAAACAGTCAGATGTTTGGTGTGTAATCGGACTGTATTTACTGATTCGCGTTTTATACTGACTTGATTTTCAAATATATAAAAGCAAGAAAAATATTTTTCATTTTTTGCTTGACAAATCTAAAAAAGCTGTATCTTTGCGGCGTCAATCACGAAGGGAAAGTGAGAGGCGAATTGGACTAGTAGCTCAATTGGATAGAGTCCCTGACTACGGATCAGGCGGTTGTGGGTTCGACTCCCGCCTAGTTCACCAAAGGCAACGAATTGAAGTCGTTGCCTTTTCTATTATAAAATGTCACAGGAGATGGGTATTTACGTCAACGACACAATATGTGCAGTCTCGACAGCCTCCGGAATGGGTGCCATCGCGGTGGTGAGACTTTCCGGCGAGAGAAGCCACGAGATAGCACTTTCCGTTTTTAGGAAAAAAAACAACATGCTGAATGTCAATGATATTGAAGCATATAAGGCATATTTCGGCGAGGTTTTCGACCCGAAGTCAGACGACATGATTGACGAAGTCCTCGTTACGTTTTTCAAAAGCCCCCACTCCTACACCGGCGAAGACTCCGTTGAAATCAGCTGCCACGGCTCGATTTATATACAACAGAGAATCCTCGAACTCCTTGTAAATCAAGGGGCGCGTCTCGCCGAGCCGGGCGAGTTCTCGAAACGCGCCTTCATCAACGGGAAACTCGACCTGACGCAAGCCGAGGCCGTCGCCGACCTCATCTCGTCACAGAACGAGGCATCGCACCGGATAGCCGTCAACCAACTCAAAGGCGGGTTCTCGAAAGAACTGAAGGATCTTCGTGCCAAACTTCTCGACCTCACCTCGCTTCTCGAACTCGAACTCGACTTCTCGGAAGAAGACGTGGAGTTCGCCGACCGCACCCAGCTCCGCGATATTTTAAACGAGTCGTTAACACATATCGGGAAGCTAACCGACTCATTCAGATTAGGTAACGCCATTAAAAACGGAATCCCCGTCGCCATCGTCGGCGAGACAAACGCCGGAAAAAGCACGTTGCTGAACGCCATCCTTGGCGAGGAACGCGCCATCGTCTCCGACATCGAAGGCACCACACGCGACACCATCGAGGAGACTTTCAACATCAACGGGACGCTTTACCGTTTCATCGACACGGCCGGAATCCGCGAGACATCGGAGACGATTGAGAAAATCGGCATCGAGCGTACCTTCCGCAAGATTTCCGAAGCCGACATCATCCTTGGAATGCTCGACCTCACCAAAGGCTACGAAAGCGTCTGCAAGTCGGCGGAACTGATCATTTCGAAAATCGATTCTAAAAAGCAAACTCTATTGCTGATTGGTAACAAGCGCGATTTGGTCGGCTCCTTCCCTATTTCTCAGTTGCAAGAATCATTTTCAGGCATCCATTTTTCATTCATTTCAGCGAAGGACACCGCAGACATCGACACTTTGAAATCATTGATTATCAAATATAGTGACATTCATCAGGTTACATCAAACGAATCATTGGTGACAAATGTGCGTCATTATGAGGCGTTGGTTCATGCGGCACAAAGTCTGCGTCAAGTCCGTAACGGTATGGACATGAACCTGTCGGCCGACTTATTGGCGGAGGACCTGAAGGATGCGCTTTATCATCTCGGCAGCATCACCGGCGAGGTGACAAACAACGAGGTGCTCGGAAATATTTTCGGAAGATTTTGCGTGGGGAAGTGAGCAAACATTCAGTACCAATCGTTCCATTTTCATATTTCACAAGTGAACTTACGCACCATACTTCCACCTAAGCAAAAAGACCGCCAACTTTGCGCTGACGGCCTCTTGCAGACAAAACAAGTCTTTATGATGTCATGTCACTATTCATCAACCTTCCAGAATTTTGACAATCTCCTCCTCAATCTCGTCTGGTGTCACCGAAGGCGCATAACGCTTCACCACATTTCCTCTGCGGTCAACAAGGAACTTCTCGAAGTTCCACTTGATGTCGTTGTCCTTCTCACTCTTCCCGTTGAGGCGAGATGTCACTGACAGTGCCTTTTCCTTCATCCAGTGACCTTTGTCATCGCGTGTTGTCATTGCGTTCTTGAGGAAAGTATATAGCGGCGACTCCCCCGCCCCATTAACCTCAATCTTCTTGAAGCGCGGGAATGTGGTGTCGTAATGCAACGAACAGAACGAGTTTATCTCCTCATCGGTGCCTTTCGCCTGCTCCATGAACTGATTGCACGGAAAGTCCAAGATCACAAAGCCTTTATCGCGATGTTTGCGGTAAAGCTGTTCCAAAGCCTCATACTGCGGCGTGAAGCCACAGCCAGTGGCGGTGTTGACAATCAGCATGACATTTCCTTTGTACTCACTGAACGAAACCTCGGACTCCTGTCCGTTTTCGATTTTCTTAACTTTGATGTCGTAGATATTCATATTGTTATTTTTTCACATTTAACAACAGAAAGTCATAATTGTTTGAAATCCGTAAATATTTATTATTGACGAAACGCCTTACTTCACAACATCAAACTGACGAGTTGAGACTCCGCCTTCCGTATCAATGCGAAGAATGTACATTCCCGCCGGCAACTGCGACATGTCTATCGAGACCTCGTCACCTCCCACGGAGGCGTCATAGACGACCTGCCCCAAAGCGTTTGTCACCGTAATATGTTTCATATCAACGCCTTCAACCTTCAGAAGACCTCTCGTCGGATTCGGATAAACCGCCACATCGACATTGTTTTCATCCAATGACTGACACGAGACCATGACAGAAGCCGCCTCCGTCTCGCCCTCCGAAGCATAGACCGCCGTCACATGATAGTAATAAGTGCCGAGTTCGACATTGTCAAAATACTCGTAAGACGTCTGGTTCTCGACTGCCAGGACGTTGGCTATCAGCTGATAGTCGCTGTCGGTTGGCGAGCGATAGACGTTAAAACTCTCAAGGTCAACAGTATTATAGGTGAGACGGATATCATCGACAGCCAAGGCATACTGATTTGTGCAACCGAAATGACGGAAGCCGATATAGACCTCTTGTCCGGCGTATGCGCTGAGGTCAACGGTGTATTCAAGCCAAGGAGTCTGGTTGAGTTTGTCTGGCATGATGGTCCATTCGGCGAGAGTGGTGAAATCGGCGTCATTGGTGTTTCCGGTGGTTGAGACCGCGACTCCGAAGTGTTCCTGGCAGCTGGCCGCATCAGCCGAGCAGGCCATAAACGAAAGCACCGTGTTTCCAACTATCGGCAACTTAGGCGTAACGATGTAATTATCTGGCGTGTAGGGAATACCGCCGAATGTGCCATAGCAGTCTTTCGATTCCGAAATCAGGCAGATGTAACCGCTTGGGCATTCCAGGCCCTGCACATGACGCCAAAGCACGCCGTCACCATCAGCGTCAATAAGCGTCCAATCCTCAATCATTGATTCCAATCAGTTGGTTTAAGTGGACGCCTATCCGTCTTCACTTCCCGAAATACTTAGCCACTTCTTTCAGGTTCTCGATTATCGGGAGATGCTGCGGGCACGCCTTCTCGCACTGTCCGCACTGTATGCAGTCGCCGGCCTTGCCGAAGGAGTGCGTCAGACGGTCGTAGTATTCGCCCTGCGGTGTCCAGCCCTTGCTCGCGACCTCCTGTCTGTCGGCGTTGTAAAGCGCGAAATACTTCGGGATGGCTATGTGTTGCGGGCAGCCGCCGGTGCAGTACGAGCAGCCAGTGCACGGTATGGCAATGGTGCTGTTTATCTCTTCGGCGGCGCGGCGCACAAGCTCGAACTCATCGTCGCCAAACGGCTTGAAATCAGACATATAACTCATGTTGTCGTCAAGCTGCGCCATGTCGCTCATCCCGCTGAGCACAATCTTCACGTTGGGATGGCTCGCCGCGAAACGCACCGCCCACGACGGCACCGACATCTCGGGATTGTAATCCTTGAACATCTTCGCCACGCTTTTCGGCACGTTGGCCAAGGTGCCACCCTTCACAGGCTCCATCACAAAGACCGGCTTGCCATGCTTCACGCAGACATCGTAACATTTGTGCGACTGTATGGCGACGCTCTCCCAATCTAAATAGTTGAGCTGAAGCTGCACGAACTCCATTTCCGGATGCTCCGTCAGCACCTTGTCGAGAAGTTCGGCATTGTCGTGGAACGAGAAGCCTATTGTCTTCACAAGACCTTGTTTCTTCTTGTCAATCAACCAGTTGAAGCAGTCGAACTCAGTGTATGTCTTATATGAGTCCATGCCGATGTCGTGGATGAGATAGTAGTCGAAATAATCGACGCCGGTTTTCTCAAGCTGATGGTTGAAGATGCTGTCGCGGTCGTCTTTTGTCTTCAGATACATGCAGTGGAGCTTTGTGGTAAGCGTATAAGTGTCGCGTTTATGCCGTGACGTAAGAGCCTGTTTCACAGCACTTTCGCTTTTCGCGCCGCAATACATCAGAGCTGTGTCGAAATAAGTGAAGCCGTGTTCGATGAAGCTGTCGAACATCTTCTTGCAAAGTTCAATATCGATGCTGCCTTCATCGTTCGGGTTCAAAAGAGGCAGCCGCATGAGGCCGAAGCCGAGTTTTCTTTCCATTATTTACAAATAAGATTTTACTGCATCACGCCAAACCGTGTAGCCTTTTCCGGTAAGGTGGAGTCCGTCGTTTGAATAATTGATGTTCATTTTGCCTTCCTCGTTGGCGAAAAGTGAGAACAGGTCTATGTATGTGACGCCTTCTTCCTCCGCGACATGCCGCAGCAATTCGTTGGTCACCGGAATGTCTTTCCAGCGTGCCGTGTGGCCGCCGAACAAGCCGTAGTGGTCGTTTGTCGGCAAAACGCTTTGAATATAGACCTTTGTGCGTGGTGATTCCGTCTTGATTCTTCTGACAATCTGCCGAGTCTTCATAGCTATGGTGTCGGGGTGACCGCCACGCCCGAGGTCGTTGATGCCGACCATCAGGAAGATCTTTGCAGGTCGCCCCTTCGTGATGGTTGCCAGTCGGTCGAGGACGCCGTCGCACACGTCGCCGCTGATGCCGCGGTTCTTGCAGTGCCTGTTCTGGAACAGCTCGCTCCATTCGCCGCCGTCGGTGATGCTGTTGCCAAGGAAAATGATGTCTTTTTTGCTTGTCGGCAGCTCATCAAACAACGTGGCTCGCTGTTCGTAGTAAGTGGTGTGTTTGCGTTGCTGTGCAGAAGCATCTTCCGTCAAGGAAATAAGGACGGTACAGCAAATAAGACCAAAGATTAAAACCAAGTTTCTTTTCATTTTACATATTCATTTTTAATAACTTATCCGAAAATCTGATATACTCCGAATGCCACGACCCAAGCTAAGACAAGTGAATTGATCACCGAGAAAGCGGCCCACTTCCCTCCTGCTTCGCGGCGCAGTGTCGCTATCGTCGCGATGCACGGGAAATAAAGCAGCACAAACAGCATGAACGCCCAGCTCACCGCCGGCGTGAAGACATGCCGTCCCGCTTTCGGTCCGGAGGTATAGACCTCATCGCGCATGGCCTTGGCCAAGGCCGCCGTACCTTCCTCATCATCAACGTGATAAAGTATCCCCATGGTGCTTACGATGGCTTCCTTCGCCGGAAGGCCTGTCAGGATGCAGACATTCATCTTCCAGTCGAAACCGAGCGGGCTCATCACCGGCTCCATGCCTCTCCCTATCATCGCGAGATACGACTCCTCCTTGACCGCCCCGTTGTCAGTCCTGTCATTCGGGAAATATTCCAAAGCCCAGATAATCACCGATGCGGCGAGTATCACCGTCGAAATCTTTTTCAGATAATCCGAGGTGCGCTCCCAGATGTGTGCGCCGGTGTTACGCAACGTCGGCCTGCGAAAAGGCGGCAACTCCGAGACGTAGTCGTTTTCACCCTGCCTGAAGTATTTCGTGCGTTTCATTATGAATGCAAAAAGTATCGCAAAGATGATGCCAATGACATACATTGAAATCATCACCAACGACTTGTATTTTGCGAAAAACGCCGCGACAAACAACATGTAAACGGGCAGTCGCGCCGAGCACGACATGAACGGTATCATCAGCATGGTGAGCGTCCGGTCTTTCTTGTTGTCGATAGATTTAGCGGCCAGAATCGCAGGGACGTTGCAGCCGAAGCCGATTAGCATGGGGATGAACGAACGACCATGCAGCCCGATGAAGTGCATTATTTTGTCCATCACGAAGGCCGCACGCGCCATATAACCTGAGTCTTCAAGCATCGAGAGGAAGAAGAATAGGATTATGATGTTCGGCAGGAAAGCAAGCACCGCCCCCACTCCCATCACGATGCCGTCTATGACCATGCTGCCAAGCCAGCCGTCGGGCATGACGCCGCGCAGCCACTCTGCAACCATGTTGATGCCACTGTCAATCCAGCCTTGCGGATACGCGCCAAGGGTGAACGTGGCTTCAAACACCAAAAACAACACCACAAGCAAAAGCGGCAGTCCGAGCCAACGGTTTGTCAGCACGGCATCGAGCTTCTGCAAAAACGTATGGTCGCTGTCGTCATTGCTGTGACGCAACGTCTCCTGCAACGCGCCGTGCACGAAGCCCTGACACGCGGAGTCCAAAAGTTCGGCCGGCGAAGTGTGAAACTCACGCCTCAACACTTTCACCTCGCCACTCACCACATTTTCTATCTCTTTGTCGTGACCGTTCAGCAACTCGCGGCAACTCCCGAAATCCTGCAACAGTCTGATTGCCACGTACCTTTTATCGTAATCAAGCAAATCGGGGAATGACATGACAGCTTCTTCAATCCTCGCGATTGAACGTTCAAGGTCCTGACCGTAAGGTACGTGCGTATGCTTCACGCCCTCGTTGTTCACGATGGCACCGATTATCACATTCAGAAGTTCGTTGATGCCTTTTCCGCTCGATGAGTCGGTCGGAGTCGCCTTGAAACCCATCATGTTACCAAGTTGTTCATAATCAACGGAATGATCAGTGGCGAGAAGGTCATCGTATTTATTCAAAGCAACGACAAGGCGCGAGTGCATGTCAATGAGATGCGCTGTGAGATGAAGGCTTTCCTCAAGATTCGTCGAATCGACGACATTCAGAATCAAGTCCGGCTTGTGGTTCTTAACGAAGCCGGCGACGCGTCTCTCCGCAGCCTGCGGGTCGGTGCCGTCAACGTCCTGTATATCAACAAACCTGATTGTCTGTCCGTTATAGACGAGAGCATCAGGCTCGTCGGTTGGTTCACCATTTTCATATATCCGTTCGAGCAATGCAGTATGGTTGCTGCCGGGCATTCCGACAACGAGGACAAGCAGCGTTCGCTCGCGCAAGGCAGCCATTCTGATACACGACCTGCCGTTTGAGCATCTCTCACATTGTCCGCTGCATATAAAATTCCATTCGCTCATCTTAAAAAATTTTCGGTTGCAAAAATACAACTTTTTAAGACAAGAACGACTTCTTATTTAGAATTATTATAAATAATTTTATTTCAAGACAGAAATCTCAGTCATTCCAGAAACCGAAGAAATGCTTCACGGGGCCGAAGCCGTGTCCGATTTCGTAATTGGCGCCTGCGATGATTGCGTTATTGATATAATTTTTGGCTTCAGCGGCGGCTTCATGCAAGGAAAGTCCTTTTGCGAGGAACGACGCGAAGGCCGACGACATCGTACAGCCGGTTCCGTGGGTGTTTTTGGTGTGAACGCGCACCGACGGCAGCTCGTAAATGCGTTTGTTATCAACGTTATAGAATATGTCAACGAGTTTGTCTTCGGTGAGATGACCTGCTTTGAGCAGGACCGATGTGCCGATTTTTTCGGCTAATTTTCGTGCGGCATCAGGTAGTTCCGACTGATGTTCGAGTTTCATTCCGCCGAGAAGCATTTCCGCTTCGGGAATGTTCGGAGTGATGACACGCGCCATTGGCATCAATTTTGCAATTAGTGTGTATATCGCATTCTCCTCGATAAGACGATGACCGGAAGTCGATACCATAACTGGGTCAAGGACAATGTTTTTAACATCAAATTTAGCAAGTGTCTTTGCGACTCCGCAAACCACTTCCGCCGAGTGCAACATCCCGATTTTCACTGCATCAACGCCGATGTCTTCTATGACAGCTTCAATCTGCTGCTCGATTATATCAACAGGAATCGGGTGTACCGCTTTGACACCCAACGTGTTTTGCACCGTGATCGCGGTGATTGCCGATGCCGCATAACACCCGCACGCAGAAATCGTTTTAATATCGGCCTGGATTCCAGCACCGCCGCCAGAGTCACTGCCTGCAATTGTCAACACTTTATTGTATTTCATTTTTCACGAGTTTTTATAACACAAGTTTCACGAGTTTTTTAACACAAGTTTCACGAGTTTCGTTTGGATTCCTTAACAATTTGGAGAAGGGTCTCTGCGGCTATTCTTGGCGATTCGGCGGAAACGATGTCCGAGACCACGGCTATTCCATCCAAGCCACTGAGTATCACATCTTTAGCCGTCCCATGATTCATTCCTCCGATTCCAACCGTAGGATGTTTTGAAATTGAGGAGACTAACTGCGCACCAGCTAATAAGAACGGCGATTTCGTATCTGTCTTTGTCGGGGTGGCGAAAATCGGGGAAACGCCAATGTAATCAACATCAATGATATTAGCAGCTTTGACATCATCAATGCTTTCGACTGAAATCCCGATTATCTTGTCGGGGCCGAGAAGTTTCCTCGCAATATCGTAAGGCATGTCCGATTGCCCGATATGCACGCCGTCGGCGTCAACAGCAAGGGCGATGTCGATACGGTCGTTTATGATAAGCGGCACGTTATAAGGACGAAGAATCTCTTTCAGGTCTTGTGCAATTTTCAGGAAATCCATTGTGCTACAATCCTTTTCGCGAAGCTGAACCATCGTGCAACCGCCTTTCACAGCCTCTTCGACAACCCAACGAATGTCACGACCTTTTGAAAGTTCACGGTCGGTGACTAAATAAAGTGACAAGTCAAAATTGTATCTACTCATTGTCTTAAAGTTTTTAATAAAATATCTGGTGTTAATAAATAAAGTTCATCAATAAAATTGGCGAGCATAGAGCCTGGGCCGGCGGATTTTTCAGCGGCCATTTCGCCGGCGACACCCATGACCGCCATCGCGTGGACAACGGCCTCGAATATGTTTTTGTTCACCGAAGCGAAGACTCCGACCATCGATGAAGCCGTGCATCCCATCGCGGTGACGCGCGTCATCATCGGAGATCCGTTTGCAATTGTCTCAACGCGCTCGCCATCGGTTATGTAATCTGTTGGCCCGCTGATTGTTACAACTGAATTTGTAAGTTTTGCTAAAACTTTGGCCGACTCCAACGCATCGTTTGGTGTTTCTGTGCTGTCAACGCCACGGCTTCTTACATTGCGGTTTGTCAACGCCATGATTTCAGAAGCGTTTCCGCGGATGACATCGGGGTGGCATGTCTCGATGATTTTCCATACGGTATCGGTGCGAAAAGAGGTGGCACCAGCGCCAACGGGGTCGAGAACTATCACGCCGCCGCGTTTTCTCATTGCTGTTCCGGCCTTGAGCATTCCGTCAATCCATTGGGAATCAAGCGTTCCGATGTTTATCACCAAGGCATCGGCGATGGCGGTCATCTCTTCCATTTCCTCGACGGCGTGTGCCATGACCGGCGACGCGCCGATTGCGAGAAGCGCGTTGGCACTGAAATTCATCGCAACATAATTTGTGATGTTGTGAACCAACGGCGACTTTTGTCGGACTGCGTTTAAGTCATTAACAAGATGTTCTTTGTTTATCATATTGTAAATCAATACTTTTATTCAAAGAAGCATCCGGTTTGGAGAATTTCAAGAAACTTTGTGACTCAATTCCTACGGCAGCATTACCTGCATCAGGTTTTGAGGGTATAATCTCAGTCCGCGAGGACACCCCTTTGATATTTTGACGCTGCAAAAATAGTGAAATATTTTTTTATTCTGACACCGCCTCCGACATTTTTTTTCAAAACAATATTTTCACAGCCACCTGCCGAACTTCTTCAGAACAAGCATTTTCAACTTCCCCGCCTTGCCGGAATACGGATGTTCTCTTAACGGAAGATTGAAGAACGCCTTGCCTTTGAGAACCGTCTGCGGATGCGTGAACTCGCGAAAGCCCCATTCGCCATGATATGCTCCCATGCCGGAATGACCTGTTCCGTTGAACGGCACGCCCTTGACCATCAAGTGAATACAGACTTCGTTGATGCAACCGCCGCCGAATTGCTGGCTACTCATGACGCTGTTTGCCCAACGGATGTCCTTTGTGAAAAGATACATCGCCAACGGATGTTCGCGGCTCGCAATCGTCTCCATCAAAGAGTCAATGTCACTGTCTTTAAACGGAACGACAGGCAGAATCGGGTTGAAAAGCTCATGCTGCACGATGTCCTCATCAATATTGACGGGATAGATTATCGTTGGCGAAAAACGATGCGTTTTTTCGTCACCTTCACCGCCGTAAATGATTCTGTCTCTGTGACTTTCAGCGATTTTCGCACATTTTTCATAAGCGGCATCAGTGATGAGTTTCGGATAGTCTTCGTTTTCAGTGGGTTTCTCCCCTATCTGACGCGTAAATTCTTTTTTCAGTTCTTCAAGAAATTGCGTCGCGACTTCCTCTGCAACCGCTATCTGATTGATATTGATACAAATCTGTCCGGCGTTGCACAATTTGAAAAACGCGATTTTGCGTGCTGCATCTTTCAAGTCAGCGTCTTTGCGGACAATGCACCAATTGCCGTTCTCGCCGCCGAGTTCCAATGCGACAGAAGTGAGATTTTTGGCGGCTTCGGATAAAACGTGTTTTCCGACGGAAGGCGAACCTGTGTAAAAAATCTTGTCGAACCGCTGCGCCAAACACATATCAGCAATGTCATGGCCGCCGTCGATGACCGTGACGTAGTTTTCTGGAAAGACTTCCGCGATAAATTTTTTCAACACCGCGGTACATGCCGCTGATTTCGAGCTCGTCTTGATGACGGCGGTGTTTCCGCCGGCTATGCTTGCTGTCAAAACGCCTAATGTGAGCAATATCGGGAAGTTGAACGGACTGATAATCAACGACACACCGTAAGGCATCTTATACACTTTCGTCACGATGCTCGGAAAACAGAGCATTCCGCTGAAATGTTTCTCAGGTCTCGCCCACTTTCGCAGTCCGCGAATTGTCTCATTGATTTCTATTATCGTCGGGATGACATCGCACAGATAGCCTTCGACATCGGAACGGCCTAAATCGGTTTTCAACGCCGCCATGAAATCGTTCTCGTGAGCTATCACGGCTTTCTTAAGTTTTTTAAGTTGTGCGATTCGCCATGAA
The DNA here is from genome assembly GCA_045600605.1 of Bacteroidales bacterium. Classification (GTDB taxonomy): domain Bacteria; phylum Bacteroidota; class Bacteroidia; order Bacteroidales; family F082; genus Limimorpha. Next base: position 141,744 of record JAZRYG010000014.1, on the reverse strand, counting down.
ATGTCAAGCGTAGTTCCGGCACGGAAAAACGCTCTCTGTCGTTCTACTATCTCTTTGATAGTCTGTTCGTTGTAACTCATACCACGCAGCAATCAAGTGATTATTCGCCCATTCTCTGCCGCACGACCTCGAATGCGACAATGCCCGTCGCCACTCCGACATTGAGCGAGTCGATGTCGCCAGGCATTGGGATAATAAGATGATTATCAGCACGTTTAAGGTATGCTTCGCTTATGCCATCCTCTTCTGAGCCCATCATTATGGCGATAGGTCCTGTGAGGTCGGCCTGCCAGATGGTCTGCTTGGCTTTTTCAGAAAACGCGACAATTTTCAGTCCGCTTGCCTTCAGGAAGTCGATGGCGTCTTTCACATTCTCGACCCGACATACATTAATTAATGATAGTGCGCCGGCAGATGTCTTCATCGCGTCGCCGTTTATGAGCGCCGAGCCGCGTGACGGGATGACGATGGCATCGACGCCGGCGGCGTAGCAAGTCCTCGCTATCGCCCCGAAATTGCGCACGTCGGTAACTCTGTCGAGAATCACCACAAACGGCATCCTGCCTTCGTCGTAAACCATAGGTATCACATTTTCAATGTTTTGATATGAAATAGGACAGACAAAAGCCACTATCCCCTGATGATTCTTACGCGTCAGACGATTCAGTTTCTCAACCGGCACAAACTGCACCGGGACGTTGTGTTCCTTCGCAAAGCCGCATATCGCTGAAATCTGCGGCGACCGCAGCCCGTTCTGTACAAATATCTTTTCAAATTCCTTTCCGGCCTTGATGACCTCCTCAACGGGATGAATGCCGAAAACCATGTTTGAATCTTCTTTTTTAAATTGATGCTCCATACTCAAAATTAATTTAGCAAAAATAGTATAAATTTTGTAACATCACGTGAATAAATTGTACTATATTTGTGCCTTGAAATTTTAAATAAAATGAGAAAAGAATTTATTACGCTTTTGGCAATTTTCACAGTGTTGGCGTCATTTAACATGAACGTTAATGCGCAGATAACGCTGCCAGAGCCTGTAGCCGGTAAATCATTGACCAACAAAATAATAAAGAATCATCAGATATATCCGCAAAACGCATTGGAACAAAAGAAAGGCGGGAAGGTCGTTGTGGAATTAACCGTCGGACAGGACGGCGTTGCAAGGGACTTCAAAATTGCTAAAAGTTTCGACGATGAATGCGCCGAGGAGGCACTGCGACTGGTGAAGATGATTGAATGGAAACCAGCCACCGAGATTGGAAAACCTATTGAATATCAGACGAATTACACTGTGGAATTTTCCCCTAAAACGTATTTGAAATCTGAAAGCAAAAACAAAAGAGTCATGTTGCCGGAACAGGCTTATCCGGCGCAAACGAGCAACAAGATTTACGAAACCAAAGGACTTTACATTCACCCCCAGCCATATTTCGAAAACAAGCAAGTGACGCTTGTAGGTTACCTCCGCACGGAGCTTCAATATCCGGAACAGGCGAAACAGTTTGAGATACAAGGCACTGTGAAACTCAACTTCGTCATTGAAACCGACGGAAGAGCGTCGAACATCGTGGTTGAAAACAGTGTCGGCGGTGGTTGCGACAACGAAGCCATCAGGTTGGTGCAGAATCTATTATGGATTCCCGGGGTCAAGAATGACAGTCTTGTGAGAACCCGCACATCACAGGAAATCACATTCAAGATTGGTGAGAGAAATTATTATGATGGAAATTCCTATTAAAATTAAAGTATAATTAAAATTAAACAAAAATGAGAAAAGCATTTTTACCATTGATCGCGCTCATCATGACAGCGCAGGTGGCTTTCGCGCAAGATGCGGAAAAGCCAGCATCACCTTGGACTCACGGCGGATTGGTCGGACTTAACTTCGCACAAAGCCATTTCGACAACTGGGCGGCAGGCGGACAAGACAACATCAACCTGCTCGGAACAGTCGTTTACAACATCGATTACAACAAAAACAAACACAAATGGGAAAACGACTTTGATGTGCAGTTGGGTTACAACTACTTCAATCTCAAGAAAAGGCCTATCAAGACCGACGACCGCTTGTTCATCGGGTCACTGTATGGCTATAACATTGTGAAAGATAAGCTGTTCCTGTCAGCGAACCTCACTTTCCAGACACAGTTGGCTGATGGTTACGACTACAACACACCCGATACCGCAAAAGTCTCGGAATTCATGTCACCTGCTTACACGACACTCGGTATTGGTGTCGATTGGACCCCCACACCAGCCGATGCACGCGTGGTCTTCTCAATGAACGTCGCCCCTATCACCGGCAAACTGACCATGGTCAACAACCAGGCATTCGCCGACGAAGGCCGTTATGGTATGGAAGGCGCGAAAATTGAATACTCAATTGTTGGCAATGACACGACAATGCTTGTCACACACAGCAAGAAGACTCGTTGGGAACTTGGTGCCAAAGTGACAGCCAAATTCAAAGCTGATGTCTTCAAAAACGTCGTCTTCACTTCAAAACTCGACATGTTCTTCGACTACATCAACGAGCTGAAGAGAAGCTACAACTGCCCTATTGACTTCGACTGGGACAACCTCCTGACACTCAAAGTGAACGATTGGCTCAACTGCAACATCTCGGCAAGACTCGTCTATGATGAGGACGTTTTCCCGTGGGTTGATGGCAAATGCGCCGACAAAGTCCTTCAGTTCAAGGAAGTCTTCAGCTTGGGAATTTCATACAATATTCATTAGTAATGAAGAAGATAGGATTATTATCCGACACACATGGTTGGTTTAATCCTAAAATCCTTGACTTCTTCAAGGATTGCGATGAGATATGGCATGCCGGCGACATCGGGACAACTGATGTCGCCGACAGGCTCTCAGCGTTCAAGAAATTACGCGCGGTTTACGGTAATGTGGATGGACAAGAACTGCGCCTCATGTTTCCAAAAATACAAATATTTAATATCGAAGGAATTAAAGTCATCATGACACATATCGGCGGTTACCCCGGAAGATATGAGACAGGCATGACAATACTTCTTGCAAGCGAGAAACCTGACATTTTCATCAGCGGCCACTCACATATCCTGAAGGTGATGCGCGACACGAAACTGAATCTATTGCACATTAACCCATGCGCAGCCGGCAACTCCGGATTTCATAAGGTTATCACGATGGTGAGATTTCAAATCGACGGAAAAGACATCTCCAATATGGAGGTTTATGAGCTCGACAGACGGCTCGCTCCAAACGATTTCTGACTATTACCTGATTCTGTCAACGGAACGCAGAAGCTCAATATCTTTCCTGACACCTCTGATTGCCAGGATGTTGAAGATCAAACTTGCTATTGGTAAATAAATTCCTATTCCAAAGGTCATAATTTCGGAATTGATACTTTTTTGAATGTCGGAAACATAATACAACAACACCAAAACAGCAAAAGCAAGAGTGATGAGCATATCGAGCTGGCAAAGCTTAACTTGAGCGTGACGCCTCTTAAATATTAATAAGGTGATGACCGGAAGAATCGTCATTATGGCAGCCAATATTTCGAGCGGCAATGTATATAAACTACCGAAATACGTTGCATCTATCTGATTATCAACACCAAGAACCGACAGGTTCATCATTACTTCGCCGTAGTCAAAAGATGCGAGATTAAATTTAAAAAGCAATCCGCTGCACACGGCAGCCATGAATAGAAAGAGGGTTTGGATTCTTTGAATCATTGTTTTAAAAATTTTTGCAAAAATAGAATTTTTTTTATTGCAAAACTAAATTTATTTGTATTTTTGCGCCGCAAATGAACAACAAGGTATTGTAGTTGTTCGATTGAGCGGTAACGGATCTGTTCCGCAGAATTTTCAAGAAAGTTCATTATTATAATTCACTGAAAAGGAAAGATTTATATCCATGTACGACATTTATGAACTAAACGACAAGACTTTAGTTGAATTGAAGGCGATTGCCAAAGAGATTGGAATCGACATCGCCGACAAGCCCAAAAACGATCTTGTGTATGACATCCTTACAGTCCAAGAATCTCATCCCAGCATTATCGTTGAAAAAAATCATGACAAAAACGAAAAGAAAACAGATATGTCAGAAAATAACAAAGACTCAGAAATGACAGAAATGCCAAAAGGCAGACCTGGAAGAAAGAAAAAAGTCGAATACGAAGAACACATCACTGAAAAAGAGCCTGTTGCGGAAGCGCCAAAGGCAGCTGATGAGACTCCTGAAAAAGGTGATGCCCCGAAGCGTGCCAAACGTCCGAGAATCGGCAAACGCATGGATGCGATAAAGACGACTTTTGAAAACAATGACGATGACAAACTACGTAAGCATTTATCTTTCAACAAGCCGAAACCAAAGGCTGTCGTTGATACAACGAACCAAACATTTGAAAGCGTAAACGAAACGGAAGATGACGATTTTGTCGTGAATTATCCTGTTGATAATGAAGTTGTTGAAGAAAGCAATCCTGTTGAGAATAACGATGTTCAAGTTGAGACATTTGACGAACAGCCGGCACCGACACAGTCGCAGAATCAGACGCAGCAGCCACAGATGCCTCCGAAGCATGACGAGCTCATTTCTGAATTTGACGGAGTCGTCAAGGCAGAGGGAGTTCTTGAGATCATGGCAGACGGGTTTGGGTTCCTCCGCTCGGCGGATTACAACTATCTGAATTCACCAGATGACATATACGTGTCACAGTCACAGATCAAGCTTTTCGGTCTCAAGACCGGTGACACGGTTCTCGGAGTAATCCGTCCGCCGAAGAATGGCGAGAAATATTTCCCGTTGGTGAAAGTTGACAAAATCAACGGACGCAGCCCTGAAGACGTTAGAGACCGTATTCCGTTTGACTTCCTCACGCCATTGTTCCCTGATGAGAAATTCAACATCGTGGGTCACAAGGGCTGCACTGTCTCGACGAGAATCATGGACCTCTTCGCTCCTATCGGCAAAGGGCAGCGCGGACTCATCGTGGCACAGCCAAAGACCGGTAAGACGGTCTTGCTGAAGGAAGTCGCCAATGCTATCGCGGCGAATCACCCCGAGGTTTACCTTATTATATTACTGATTGACGAACGTCCGGAGGAAGTCACCGACATGGCACGCAGCGTGAAGGCGGAAGTCATTTCAAGCACCTTCGACGAACCGGCCGACAAACACGTTAAGATTGCCAACATCGTGTTGGAGAAAGCAAAACGTCTTACGGAATGCGGACATGATGTCGTCATCCTGCTCGATTCAATCACACGACTCGCCCGCGCGTACAACACCGTCTCGCCGGCATCAGGCAAGGTGCTGTCAGGTGGTGTGGAGGCCAATGCTTTGCAGAAGCCGAAACGTTTCTTCGGCGCGGCACGTAACATCGAAAACGGCGGCTCGCTGACGATTTTGGCAACGGCACTTATCGATACAGGCTCAAAGATGGACGAGGTTATCTTCGAAGAGTTCAAGGGCACAGGCAACATGGAGCTTCAGCTCGACCGCCGTCTCTCAAACAAACGCATCTACCCTGCCATCGACATTACCGCGTCGGGAACACGCCGCGATGACCTGCTCGTTGACGAACGCACATTGGCGAGAGTATGGGCGCTGCGCAACCATATCGCCGACATGACCCCAGTCGAAGCAATGGAATTTGTAAAGGACAGAATATCAAAGACAATATCAAACGAAGAGTTTATTGCGACAATAGACAAGTAATTCAAAAATAAAGTTTGCGCGACAGGACGTTGTAACCGACATCCTGTTTGATAAAAATTTAAATGATTAAAACCCATTGACAATGAAAACGATAAAAGTCACTCTACTGTTCATCGGCATGATATTCTGCACATTGGCGGCTGCACAAAAACCGATGATAGAGGTTAACAACGACAAAAAGAAAATAAACGTCCACGAGTTGGGTCTTCCCGAAAATACGCCATTGAATGATGTACTGCGCATGTTGCCCGAACTGCTTTCACGCCCGTCCTCCTGGATGTACGAAAACTACGCCATTGAAATCAACAGTATTGATGTCGGTGACGCGAGAGACGCCGTGCTGTCACAGCTCCGAATTTCGGACATCAAAAATATTGAAGTCTCTGAGAACCCAATATCAAGTTATCAGAATAACGGTGAAGGCGGGTCGATAAGCATCAATCTCATCGATCTTGAAGATAACGGCAAAGTCACCGGAAGCGTTTCATTGGGAGCAAGTTATCCGTTGGACATCTTCCCAAGTCTTAACGTTGGTTACAAGAAAGGCAAATTCTCAATCCAGGCCTTGGCTATCGCCGAAGCTTTCAACCAGAACAACATCGTCAAAAACATTGACAACGAGACTGACAACAAACACACGTCGGAATCAAGTGATTACAAATTTGTAACAGAACTGGCCATGGTCAAGATGGTCTATAACCCGACGGCGAACAACGAATTTACACTGTCATTGTCGGAAAACTGGAGAAAAGAAGACAATGCAACAAATGTAGAAACAACCATTTCAAGTACAGGACTGTTAACATCATCGTACACTGACGAGAAAAAACTAACCAATATTTTTGCAAGACTCGAGTACAACCATTATTTCGGTTCTGCATCGAAACCAAAAAGCGAGAAGTCGAGGCTGAAGTTCGAGACTACCATGACGTACAAGCCGACAAAAGAGTTGAACAAATGTGAGGAGTTTTATTCTTTTAATGATGATGACAATTTCAAAAGCATAGCAGGCAAACTCGAATATCTGCTTCCGCTTGCGAGACAAGTCCGCTCCGACAAGATGGATTTGAAAATCGGAACGAACTTCAATATTGGCAATTCAAATGACGACAGCGACCTCAATATTACCGGCATCACACGATATAAAAATGTTTTGGACACAGAAGAACCAACGCCTTTCCTTTTAGACACAAAAGAACTAACGACTTTCCTTTCACCGTATTTTCAGGCAGAATACATCAATGACAAGCTGTCGGTCAAAGGGATATTCGAATACCAGTACTATAAATACGACGTGAAAAGCGACAACCCACATCAGTTCATGCAAATTCAGGGACAGAACGACAGGTACCAGACCTGCAACAAGGCGTTTACAGGCAAGTTGATGATCGGCTACAGATTCGCGCCAAACCAGACGATCCGACTGATAGCAGACAGGAAGATCAAACGTCCTTCGAGCAGCCAGATTTACCCCTACTTGGTCTTAAATCCGAAAGACCTCGTCTTTATAAAAGGAAATCCTGATTTGAAACCAATTCTATCGCATGAAATAACCATTGATTACATAACGGAAGTTGACAACACAACCAATTCAGTAATGATGAATATCGGGTTCGGCTTCATTCAGGTCAATGATGTGATTGTAAAGAGCAACGAACAGTTACCGTCATTTTTTGCGTCCGATGAATATTACACATTCCTCAACAACGGCGGCAATTATATTGCAAAAACAAACTTCATGATGTTCTACAAGAGGAAAGTCTTCTCAATTCTTTTCACCGCCAATGTGTTCAACAATATCGGCAGCAAAGATTACCAGTCGTCAGACCATTACACATATTTCAATTCAATGATCAGTCCGACATTCAGATTCAAATACGGGTGGAGTTTCACGACAAGCCTGACGTACAACAGCAATGTCATCAAATCAAATGAAACATTGGGCAACAACCTTTTCGCCGGCATAGTGTTAACCAAAAATTTCAACAGATTCGACATCAGTGCTTCCGCAAATATTTCCTTGCTAAAGAACACCAAGGATTTCAGCGACAAGGTCACGACCACTTATAATGCCATAACCAACCTTTTCGGAGTTGGATTCAGGTATCGGTTTTAGGGCATCAGATGCCGAGAAATAAAATTTGAGAAAAACATTGCGCGGTGTGCTTTTTTAATTATTTTTGCACCCTGTTGGGTGTTTATGTTCATTAAACACAAACCATTGGAAAACAAATCGTAACATAACGACTACTTCAAATTATTATGACGCTTTTCCTTTTTTTGAAGCTATTAGGCTGCCTCGCTCTTCTCATGTACGGCATGAAGACGATGAGCGAAGGCTTGCAGAAACTCAGCGGAAGCCACCTCCGCAACATCATGGGAACAATGACAAAGAACCGTTTTACGGGTCTTCTCACCGGAGTTTTCGTCACGGCGACCGTTCAATCCTCAACCGCGACAACCGTCATGACGGTCAGTTTCGTCAACGCCGGGCTTCTCACGCTGGCGCAGGCAATCTCGGTCATCATGGGAGCTAACATCGGCACAACGGTGACAGCATGGATCATGTCGGTGTTCGGATTCCAGATGGACATGAGTAACGTGGTCTTCCCTCTTTTCGCCCTTGCGATAATCTTGATATTCCAGAAGAAACCTACCTGGAAGTCGTTCGGTGAGTTCATTTTCGGATTCTCATTCATGTTCCTCGGTCTATGCACATTACGTGAAAACGCCATCGCGATGGACCTTCCCGGCAATGCCGCCGTCATAGACTTTTTCGCAAAAACAGGGCAATGGGGATTCGCGTCAACGCTGCTGTACCTGCTCGTCGGCAGCATACTGACAATGTGCGTGCAGTCGTCGGCGGCGATAATGGCTATAACGCTCATCCTCTGCTCAAGCGGCGTGCTTCCCATTTATCAAGGCATTGCGCTCGTCATGGGCGAGAACATCGGGACGACGGTGACGTCGAACATCGCCGCGTTGAGCGCGTCAACAAATGCGAGGAGGGCGGCCCTGGCGCACATGGTCTTCAACGTGTTCGGCGTCATCTGGGTGTTGCTGGTCTTCAAGCCATTCGTGAACATGGTCTGCGGATTCGTCGGCTTCGACCCCGACCCTGACTACATCCCGCAGTCGGAAGCCGAAATAGCTGAGAGACAAGTCACGGTCACGTATGCGCTGTCGGCGTTCCACACCGCGTTCAACGTCTGCAACGTGTTGATCCTGATATGGTTCATCAAACCTATCGAGAAGCTCGTGTGCAGGTTCATAAAGCAAAAAGAGGAAGATGAAGACTCACGCCTGAAGTTCATCTCCGGAGGCATCATGTCAACAGCCGAGCTTTCGATACTCGAGGCACAGAAGGAGATAAGCCTGTTCAGCACACGCACACAGAAGATGTTCGGCTTCGTCCCCACCCTGCTCTTTGAATCCAAAAACGAAGAAGATTTCAGCAAACTCTACACCAGAATAGAGAAATACGAAAGCATTTCCGACAAGATGGAAATAGAGATCGCCAACTATCTGAACAAGGTGACGGAAGGCCGGCTGAGTGCCGAGAGTAAAACCGAGATACGTTATATGCTGCGCGAAGTCGGCGAACTGGAAAGTATCGGCGACAGCTGCTACAACCTGGCACGCACTATCATGCGCAAACATTCAGCCAACGAACATTTCACCGCAGAACAGAAAGACCACATCCGACACATGTTCGAGCTTTGCGACAAGGCTTTGACACACATGCAGAAAGTGCTTGACGATGACCAGAAAAAAATCGACATAAACGAGTCGCTTAACATCGAGAATGAGATCGACAACTACCGCTCGCAGCTGAAAGACGTCAACTTGACCGACATCAACGAACACCGTTATAATTATCAGGCGGGCGTTCAGTATATGGACATCATCTGCGAATGCGAGAGACTCGGCGACTACGTCATCAACGTCGTCGAGGCACACGCACATAAAAAATTCACCAACTAAAAGAACATTTTCGTTCATATTATGTTTTGCATGAAAACAACCAACAATACACAATATGAACGAAAAAATGTTTTGTTTCCAATGTCAGGAAACGGCCAAAGGTACAGGCTGCACGCTCAGGGGTGTTTGCGGCAAAGAGGTGACGACCTCTGCAATGATGGATATGCTATTGTTCTCTGTCAGAGGACTTTGCGTTGTCACAAACTTGCTGCGCAAAAACAGCATCAGTGTTCCGGAAAAAGTTGACATATTCATTCTGGATGCGCTTTTCACCACAATCACAAACGCCAACTTCGATGAGAAGACCATTCAGCGGAAAGTTGAAAAGGGCTTCAAACTCCGTGACACCATGATTAAGGAAGCCACAAAAAACGGCATCAAGATTCCGGGAACAGACGAGACCATGTATTCAGGAAACCCCGATGACTACTACGAAAAAGCGAAAAGCATCGGGGTCTTGCGAGAGGAACGCGAAGACATCCGTTCGATGAAAGAACTGATAATGCATGGATTAAAAGGAATGTCGGCGTACCTCGAACACGCATGGAACCTCGGCTTCAAGAGCCATGAGTGTTACGCTTTCATCCAGAACACCATCGCCGCAATCACGGTGAAAGACCTTGACGAAACACAGCTTACAATGCTCGTTTTGGAAACCGGAAGCTACGGATTCAAAGCCATGGAGCTTCTCGACAAGGCAAACACCAAGACGTTCGGGCATCCTGAGGCGTCATACGTAAACACAGGCGTGATGAAAAGACATGCAATCCTCATCTCCGGCCACGATTTGAAAGACCTCGAGATGCTACTTGAGCAGACAAAAGGCATCGGGATTGATGTTTATACACACGGCGAGATGCTTCCCGCCAACGCCTACCCTCTGTTCAAGAAATATCCGCATCTCGTTGGTAATTACGGCAATGCATGGTGGAAACAGAAAGAAGAGTTCGAGAAATTCAACGGCCCGATACTGATGACGACAAACTGCATCGTGCCGCCACCGCCTAAGGCAAACTATGTCAGACGGATGTTCACCACAAACTCAGCAGGTTACCCGGGATGCAAACATATCGTAGCCGATGAGAATGGCTGGAAAGACTTCTCCGACCTGATCAGACTGGCATACGTGTGTGAGCCGCCGCAACCCATCGACGAAGGCACTGTGACCATCGGATTCGCACATCATCAGATCATCAAGCTCGGCGATGAAGTTCTGAAAGCAATCAAAAGCGGCAAAATCCGCAAGTTCGTTGTCATGGCAGGCTGTGACGGCAGGATGAAAGAACGCGAATACTACACTGCATTTGCGAAGGCAGTCCCAAAAGACGTTGTCATTCTGACGGCAGGGTGCGCGAAATATCGCTACAACAAACTCGACCTCGGCATGATCGGCGACATACCGCGAGTGCTCGATGCGGGACAATGCAATGACACCTACTCATTGGTAATGACCGCTTTATGGCTGAAACAAAAACTCGGAGTTGACGACATAAACGACCTGCCCATTGTTTTCAACATCGCATGGTACGAACAGAAAGCCGTCATCGTGCTGTTGGCGCTTCTCTCGTTGGGTATCAAGAACATTCACATCGGACCCACACTCCCCGCTTTCCTGTCGCCCAATGTCAGAAAAGTGCTGATTGAAAATTTCAAACTCGGCACGATAAACAAAGTGGATGATGACATAAAAGCGATGTTGTCATAACATCTTGAAAATCAAAGCGAAAGACCAATGCTGCATTTTTAATATTTTTTAGAAAAAACAATATTGATTATCGAAAAATAATAGTATATTTGCGCAAATTTTAAATTATTAAACTATGACAGTTTGGCAAATATGGCTATTGGTAGCATTGGTCTTCGTTATCATTGAGATTTTCACAAGTGGCTTCGCAGTCGCTTGTTTTTCAGTAGGTTGCGTCTTCGCTTCTATCCTCGACGCATGTCATCTTTCAACAACTTGGCAGTTCCTTGGTTTTGCAATCGGAACTTTTCTTGCATTTGTACTCGTCCGGCCTTTCGTAATCAAATATTTGGACAAAAAGACGAACAGCAACAATATCAAAACCAATGTCGATGAAATAATAGGCAGGAATGCCGTTGTCACCGAACGCATTGAAGGTGAAGGTTTTGGCCGCGTTAAGATTGACGGCGATGACTGGAAGGCACAGATGGAAGACGGCACATCAGCCGAAGTAGGCGAAAAGCTGAAAGTCGTCGCCCAAGAAAGCGTCATTCTTACAATGAAAAGATAGGAATAACATTTACAACAATTAATAACTAAAATTTCAGAATCATGATTTGGGTAGTATTAGTAACCGCTGCGATAGTGGCGATTTTTGCGTTGGCCGGGCTTAAAGTCGTCCCGCAGTCAGAAACGAGAGTAATTGAACGCCTCGGCAAGTTCCACAAGGTGCTTCCGGCCGGTCTCAACATCATCTGGCCCATCATCGACCGTCCTAAGATAATCACGACGAGAAGGGTAGAGAACGGCTATCAAGGCCGTCAGATTGTGCGAATGAGCGAGACATCGAAGATTGACCTCAGGGAGCAGGTGTATGACTTCCCGAAACAGAATGTCATCACGAAAGATAACGTGACCACAGAAATCAACGCATTGCTGTATTTCCAGATTGTTGACCCGATAAAGTCGGTGTATGAGATTGACAACCTGCCGAATGCCATCGAGAAGCTCACGCAGACCACGTTGCGTAACGTCATCGGCGAGCTCGAGCTCGACGAGACGCTGACATCGCGCGACACCATCAACGCAAAACTCCGCGCTGTCCTTGACGATGCCACAAATAAATGGGGCGTTAAGGTCAACCGCGTTGAGCTTCAGGATATTACGCCACCTGAGACAGTGCGTCAAGCCATGGAGAAACAGATGCAGGCCGAACGCAACCGCCGTGCGGAAATCCTGAAAGCCGAAGGTGAAAAGGCATCGGCGATTCTTAATTCGGAAGGTGAAAAGACATCGGCCATCAACAAAGCCGAAGCAGAGAAACAGTCAACACTGCTGAGAGCGGAAGGTGTTGCGAAAGCGAAGATCATGCAGGCGGAAGCCGAAGCGCAGGCCATCAGCCTCGTCGCGGAAGCAATCAAGGCGACAAAGACCGACCCTGCATCGTACCTCCTTGCGACAAAATATATTGAGACATTAAAGGAGATGACCAGCGGCAAGGACAACAAGACCGTCTATCTGCCGTACGAAGCCACGAACCTGCTCGGTTCAATCGGCGGCATCAAAGAGATTTTTAAATAATTTTCATTTTACCTCCGAACGGCTCATCCATACAAACGGGTGGGTCGTTCACTTTTTAATACAACAATGACAACAGCAGATCATGAACTATCAGAACGTCAGCGCAAGGTCGTTGACAAGTTGAATGAGTTAGGCATCCCTTTCGACATTCATTTCCATCCGCCGATCCCGACAATCGAAGAAGCGATAAACTACTGGAATGAATTCGATTCGACGCATTGCAAGAACCTGTTTTTCAGGAACCACAAAGGCGACCGCCATTATCTCGTGATCTTCGAGTGCATGCAGCAGATGGCGATTCACGACCTCGAACATCGACTCCATCAAGGTAAACTGAGTTTCGCGTCGGAGGCGAGGATGGACAAATACCTCGGCCTGAAGCCCGGCAGCGTCTCCCCTTTCGGCATCATCAACGACACGGAACATCATGTGTATCTGTACATTGACAAGAACCTGCTCAATGCCGAACGGCTCAGTTTCCATCCGAACGACAACACCGCAACATGCGTTATAAAGAAAGATGATTTCATAAAATTCCTTGACGCGATGGGAAACGGCTACGAATTTATTGAACTTTATTAGCCCAGAAATGTTGAGACAGACAGGCAAAGAAAAAGTTTGTTTTTTTAACCGAAAACATACTTTTTTTTCGTAACTTTGCCGACTGAAATTTCAGGGTCCAGAACCCTTATTGTTGAACGAAAAAATATTTTATGGAATATTTCCGATGCGTAAAACCTTGCGTTGAATCAGAGATTGGAAAATTAGAATATGTCATGTTGCACGGCCCTGGTCGTGAGATTGAGAACATGACGCCGGAGAATGCTCACAAGTTCCTTTTCAGTGACATTTTAAACTATCAAGAAGCCCAAGAGAATTACAAGAATTTTGAAGGAACCCTTAACAAGGTTACTAATGTATTGTATTTCAAGGATTTGCTTGTTGATATTTTGAAGAAAAAAGATGTCAGGGAAGACCTCGTCAAAAGGATTTGCGAGAGAGAGAACCTTAAGTATTTCATCGAGTTGCTCAATGACCTTGACGAGGAAGAGCTCGCGCGCGTCCTTATCGAGGGTTACGACAGCAAGAGTTTCTCGGAGAGGTACCTCTTCCCTCCTATTCCGAATCTGTTTTTCATGAGGGACGCATCGTTCACCATGTATAACAATGTGATGATCAGCAAGATGGCGACGACGGTCCGCGATCGTGAGACTTTGATTCTTGACGCTATCTTCAAAAACTCGTCAATCATCGACACGAAGGTCACGCACCCCATTGAGTGTTATGGCATCAACGGCGTTGGTTCCGTTGAGGGCGGTGATGTGGAGATAGCGCGTCATGACATCATTTTGAGTGGTTGCGGTGCGAGGACGAGCCGTGAGGGTATCGACGCCATGGCGGAGCATCTCAGGTGTTTGGGCGGAGTCCGTCACCTCATCATGCAGCAACTGCCACTTGAACCCGACTCGTTCATCCATCTCGACATGGTGTTCACTCTGCTCGACAAAGACCGTTGCATGGCGTTCAAGCCGGTGATTATGAGCGGCAAGTTCAAGACCGTGCATATCGAGGTCAAAGGTCATGAATACACGAAGATTACTGAAGAGGCCAATCTCATTGATGCTTTGCGCAAACTCGGCATGAACCTCGAGCCTGTCTTCTGCGGCGGTGACAACGAATACGCCGGAGCACGCGAGCAGTGGCACAGCGGCGCCAACTTCTTCGCCTTCGCACCAGGAAAAGTTTTGGGTTATGCACGCAACTACAACACGATTAACGCATTAGGTCAGAACGGCTTTACGATCCTCGATGCCGCCGATGTCGCTTCAGGAAAGAAGAACGTTGACGACTACCAGCGTTGCGTCGTGGCATTCCAAGGCAACGAGCTGTCGCGCGGCGGCGGCGGCGCCAGATGCATGACGATGCCATTGAAACGACAGGAAGTCGATTGGTAAAGAAATGATGTTTCATTGAAAATAACAAACCCGGGGCGGATTATTGAAGGTCAGCTCCGGGGTTTTGAGTTAAATTACGGCGGAAAACACTTTTTTCAGCAAACTCCAGTCGGTTCCATGTATGTCATCGGAGTATTCTACAATTTTCAAGTATAATTTTAGGCGTATAGACCAAATTGCAAAATGCAGTAGCGTACACTTTCGTAAATTATGGCGCATAGGTCGAATTTCATCGCAAAATGCAATTTTCAAGGCATGCTGTTTATCCGCTTTGCAGGCATATTTCAACGTCGTATGGATTTGGATCATTATATTATTTTGGTCGTAGATGCATATAACAAAGGTAGGTCGGATTCTTTAATTCTAAATTTCGTACCATGATTATGACCTGTCCGTGCGTCAAAGTCTATATACACTTTTCCATCTTTGACAGCTTTAATGAACTTGTCACAATCAACGGTTTTGCACATTACAACACTATTATAATGATAATATTCTATACCGTCTTCTCTTTTCACATCTGCTTGAACAAAAAAACAGTTAATCAATTTCGTTCCGATTTTCGTATAAATATCATTGTATCCCCAGTATGGCAATACCGGCAATGGTCCAAGCCCAATCTTGCTTTCAACAGAATTTAACCATTCTGCGTGTCTATCTGCGACCTTTGACGAGTCAAAAACGATTTCTATCCTACGTTCAACATCATTTACATAAATACCGAAACCTCTATCAGTATAACTATTACCATTTATAGTCATACGAAATGACATTTCTGTATCAGGATATTGAGTGCCGGCTTTTTGGTGGGGCCAACCATATTTTGGCAGAAGAAGGTCTGGAACAAGTTTAGTTGCCCTTGGAGATGGTTCTTGATGACATAATGTAACCAAAGACGATGAATTGCTTCTACGGGCTTTCAATTCCCATTCAGCAGCATTGGGTATCGGAAGATTATTTTCAGGAATACCAAGTAAATCTTCCAAGGTATTGCCAACACCACCATCATTCCCGATTCGTCTGTTTTCAATCCACCCCATCTTTTCTATTTCCTCAAATTTTCTGATAAGGTCTTCTTTTGTAATTAGCTTAAGATTAATTGACATAAAGGCTGTTCTTTTATATTGTTAAAAAACAACATAATACGATACGAAATAATTAATCACACATATTCAGTTATTTAATTAACAACTTTATTTCACTTGTTTTCAATCAAAATTTAGTGTATCAAATAGAGTTTGCATATGAAACTTGGCCACTTCCGGATTTTTTTTATTTCTTTCGATACGAGCATTTGCTTTTTCACAATACTCTTCTGACAATTCTATCCCTATAAAATTTCTTTTTAAACCTTGTGCTACAACAGCGGTAGTTCCACTTCCCATAAAAGGATCTAAGATTATCTGTGATGATGTTGAAGATACAATTCTATCAATTAATGCAACAGGGAATGGTGCAGGGTGCTCGTTGTTGAGTTCTTGTGTAAATTCCCATACATCACCATAACCGCTGGCTTTGGGCAGCAATTTAAAATCTTTTTTGGCAATCAAATAGATGACTTCGTATGTCGGCAAAAAATATCCTCTGTTGAAATTTATGCCCCCTTTTCTTTTCCATATTATTATCTGCCTAATAGGAAAATCGTTGACGATTTCACGACGATCTTGAATAAGTCCCCCTTGCACACGCCATTTATGATTGTAGAAAATGGCACCATCATCTTTCAATAGTCTCCACATTTCATTGAGGCAATCATGCTGCCAACTGCAATATAAATCATACGGCATATCATCGCTATAGGTCGCATATCCATTTATCAAAGCCGCATTGCTCCATTTTCCGCCCTTTCCGCATTTCATGCCATTACCGGTGCTATTCTTCAAGTTGTAAGGCGGAGATGTTATGACTAAATCTACGCATTTGTCTGGCATTTCTTTCATAACTGTCAGACAATCTCCACATATAATCTTGTTTAAATATTTATCTTCCATCTTTCATTTTTTTCGAATAAATAGCAAACGCTATGATTTATAATATGTTAGTTTATATTTTTTCTGTTTTGTATAAAACTATTTTTCTAATTTCTTTCTTTCCTTTTCAAGTTCGAGTTTCAACTCTTCCTCTGAAGGCAAAGTTAATTTATATTTCGATGCAAATATCTGTTTCGCGTCATTTAAAACAGAATATTTAACAATCGCTTCGTTTTTTTCAGAACACAATATCAAGCCAATTGTAGGATTGTCATCGGGCTGCTTAGTCAATTCATCAAACATTCTGATGTAACTGTCCATCTGTCCCACATCGCCATGAGTCAATTTCCCTAATTTCAGGTCAATTAACACATAACATTTAAGTATGCTATTGTAAAACACCAAATCAACATAGAAGTCATCTTCTTCGTAGCGCATCCGTTTCTGTCGAGCCATAAAACAAAAACCTTTGCCTAATTCAAGCAAGAAATCCTGAAGATGTGAGATCAAAGATTTTTCAATATCTGACTCATGCAGAGACGGATAATCTTTCAAATTAAGAAAATCCAAAACGTATGGATCACGAATAAACTCCAATGGAGAAACTTGAGAAAGTTTTTCTTTCGCTTCCGCTACAACAGGTTCTTTTTCTCTGCTTGACAATAATCGTTCGTAATATAGAGTCGAAATCTGTCGGTCGAGCTGCCTTGTTGACCAAACTTCGTCGGCTGCCTCGTTCATATACCATAGCCGAGCTGTTTCATTATCAACGCTAAGCAACCGCCTATAGTGACTCCATGTCAATTCGTGACGCAGTGTGTCACAAATTGGGAACGCCTTGAAAAACAACCTCATATATCTTAAATTGCTTTCGTCAAACCCTTTCCCGAACTCGTTGGTAAGTCGTTCTGCCAGATTTTTCAAAACCTGTTTCCCATATTCAGCACGCTCCCATTTAAGTTCATCTTCTGTTATCAAACGTCCAATCTCCCAATAGGCTGTCACCATTGTGAAATTTACAGCACGATAAGCCGTCTGTCTTGCTTGTTGCAAAACGAAAGAGACTGCAGCATATAAATTATTATTGTTTATCAAATTTTCCGGCATCGCTTCGATATCTTTTCAGTATAGCAGCAAACGCTATGATTTATAATATGTTAGTTAAAAATATCTTTCTTATTCTATTTTGTCATTTTGTAAATTAAACAATTCTTTTTGTGCTTCTATCTCCCTGCGGAGTTCTTCTTCGGTAGGCATTAAAGGCATATATTTAGCAGCAAATAGATTATCGCTATCCCGTAATATAGAATAACGTGCAATGTCTTTGCTCGTTTCGCTACAAAGTACAATTCCTATGGTTGGATTGTCGCCTTCTGTACGTTTTAAATCGTCGTACATTCGAACATACATATCCATTTGCCCAACATCCTGATGAGTTATCTGTCCCTTTTTCAAATCAATCAGAACAAAACATTTCAAAATGTAGTTATAGAACACCAAATCTATATAAAAATCGCCAGCATCGGTGAAGAGATGCTGTTGACGTGCCACAAAAGCAAATCCGCGTCCCAATTCAATGAGAAAATCTTGAAGATGTTGAATAATTCCTTTTTCCAGTTCGGTCTCTGTAAAGTCGGTATCTTGCTTGAATCCAAGAAATTCAGCCATTATTGGACTTTTCAGGATTTCCAACTTGTCAACATTATTGTCTTTTTCGGTATTCTCGACCAACTGTGTTTGTTTGAAATGGCGTTCGTAATATTGCGTGGAAATGTTTCTGTCAAGTGTACGCACACTCCACATTTCTTGCGAGGCAGTAAGCATATACCATCGAGCAGCCGTTATGTCATCTACACGTAAGACAGTTCGTATATGCGACCATGACAAATTGTGCACACGCGTGTGCACAATTTCCAAATCGTTAAATGCCAAGTAAAATGAACGAAAATACTGCAAGTTTCTTTTGCTGAATCCCCTTCCGTATGTTCGTGTCAATTCCTCCGAAAGTTGTGAAATTAGCTGAGTTCCATATTCGGCACGGTTAGCACCTTTTTGCTCTTGCAACACAATACGTTCGCCAATCTTCCAATAGGTTTCAATCATCAGCCGACTTACAGAAGCGTAGGCTTGTTGGCGTCCTTGTTCAACGATGTGTTTCACTTCGGCAAGAAAAGATGCGTCAATCGTGCTTTGTACTATGTTGTTTCTTTCATTCATTCATTTCAAATCTCATGCAAACGCTATGATTTATAATATGTTTGTTTTTTTAATCTTAATTATTTGATATTTAACAATTTAATGAATAATTTTTGTTTATTTAATTTGATGCAAAGATAATTATTTTCAGTCAGAAAATGAATCTGTTTTCAACTTTTCGTTGTTTTTGTGCCGCTCGCTGTCACGCGATGTTTTTTTCTCTATGTTTTTCCGAAATGCATCTGTCAGGTCAACGCCGGTCTGGTTCGCAAGGCAAATCAAAACCCAAAGCACGTCGGCCATCTCATCGCCGAGGTCGTGGCTTTTGTCGGAGTCCTTGAACGACTGCTCGCCGTACGTCCGCGCGATAACACGCGCCACCTCCCCCACTTCCTCGGTGAGAACCGCCATGTTCGTAAGCTCATTGAAATAGCGGACACCGACGGTTTTAATCCAGTTGTCCACTATTTCCTGAGCTTCCTTAATCGTTATTTCAGCATTCTTTTGTTGCATTTTCCAAACGTTTCATCATTGCGAACATGAATATCGCGGAAATCACGCAGAGTATTATCAGCACGCCCCAGATCATCACGAGCGAGAGTCCTGTGTTCCATATCGAACTGATGACCGATGTGAGGTAGTTACCTATTGCCGTCGCGCCAAACCACATACCCATCATTAGGCCTTTGAGTTTCGGAGGTGCGACTTTCGAGACGAATGAAATTCCCATCGGGCTGAGGAGAAGCTCGCCGAATGTGAGAACCAAATACGTGGAAATCAACCAGTTCGGTGATACAAGTATGTTGCTCACGCCGCCTGTCACCTCGAGTTCCTTTGGTGAAGGAAGTCCGAACGAGGCGGCTGCCATCACGCAGTAACCGAGAGCCGCGACCAACATTCCCAACGCGATTTTCCGTGGTGCCGACGGTTCTTTGCCTTTCTTCGCCAATGCCCCGAAAAGCGCAATCGAGACCGGTGTCAAAGCCACGACGAAGAACGGGTTGAAATGCTGGAAAATCTGTGGAAGCAAGTTGACGGTGTCATCAACATTTGCGGCTTTGTACCACACGCCCGCCACACACAGCGCGAGAATCAATGCTGAAACAATCTTTCCTTTCCCATTTTCACTTTGGAATAAACCGAATAACGCATAGACGCCGACTGCGATGATTGCGAGTGTGAAGACATCGAAGCCGATTCTGGTCCAGCCGGTTGCGGTTGACGCGGTGTAGTCGCGGGCGAAATATGTCAATGTAAGACCGGCCTGCTGGAACGCCATCCAGAAGAATATCACGACGGCGAAGACGAGGCAGAGAGCCACGACGCGTTCTTTCGTCTGTTTCGGAGTGAGTTCAACGACATTTTCGGTAGCGGCTGTTTTTGCGTCTTTGCGGACATCAACATGCTTGAACAGGCGGCGGAAACCGAAATAGATGGCGATTGACAGAATCAACGACAGGCAGGCAACGCCGAATCCGTAGCTGTAAGCCACTGACAATGAATCGATATAGCTGTTACAGAACGCAGTAATATCACCAGTAAAACTGCTTTGGATTGCCGCGAGTGTCTCAAGACGGGTCATGCCGTCAGCGGTGATTGTCCCGTCAAGGAACTGGTGAGCCAACGAAGGAATGTTGGCGTCGTAGGTGAAACCGCTCTTGCCGAGAAATGAATTCGTGACAGCGGTGGCTGTTGTAGGCGCGAACATCGAACCGATGTTGATAGCCATGTAGAACAAACTGAAACCACCGTCGCGCTTGGCTGCGTACTTCGGGTCATCGTACAGATTTCCGACCATGACCTGAAGATTGCCTTTGAAAAGGCCGGTGCCTACCGCGATGCAGACCAACGCGATTATCATCATTGCCAACGCCATTCCGCCGACAGCGTCTTTCTGCAAAAGCAGAAGCATGTAGCCGATGAACATCACAATGATGCCGGTGACGACAGTCTTGCCGTAGCCCCAGAACTTATCGGCGATGAAGCCGCCGACGATTGGCATGAAATAAACGGCAGCGAGGAAACCGCCGTACAGCTGTCCGGCAGACTCCGCCGCCAGACCGAATTTAGCTTGCAGGAACAATACGAAAATCGCAAGCATTGTGTAGTAGCCGAAGCGTTCGCCAGTATTCGCTAACGCCAAGGCATACAGACCTTTAGGGTGACCTTTAAACATAATTTAATTTTTTGAATTTTTAAATCTTTAAATATTTGAATATTTGAATATTTGAATCTTTAAATCTCTATTGAACTCGAATCTCGTCTATCATTATCCATGCCTTCTCGCCTGCGTATGCGTGTTTTTCAGGCAACACGCCGAAATTCTCGACCTTAACATTTATATATCTCACTTCATACGCATCGACTTTCGCCCTTGCCTCTGCGCGGAGGCCGTTCTCGCCGGAAAACATCGGAAACTCCGCAAGCACAGGCTTCGAGAAATTGAAACCGTCCGCTGAAGTCGAGACCCAAATGGCTTTTGGCGAAAGCACCCAGGCATCAGGATGAATGGCGAAACCGACAAACACCCTATATATATCTGTTGGTTTTGAAAGCTCAATCGTGGCGTCCATGTCATCGCCGGAGAAGCCGATCCAGTGCTCGCTCCAGTTCCCGACAACGCCTATCTTGCTGTCCATCAACGCCGTTTCTTTGTTCGACGAATAGTTTTTATGAGGTTCAGTTTTGTAAACCGTATTTGCAATTAAAATCCGCTTGAAGTTCTTTTCTATTGTAAATGAAGGAATTGCGTTTTTCATAAATGCCTTCGCCTTCACCGTTGTAGTTTCGTCAATCGTGAAAGGCTGTTTGTAAAGTTTTGATTTCTCGGTCGGCTCGCTGCCGTCCACAGTGTAATAGATTTTCGCATCAGGTTCATCAACGGAAATCGTCACCTTCATCGGCTTGTTAAACTCTTCAAATTCAGACGAAATCACAGGCGTTTTCACATGCTTTTTCATTGAAAAAACGTTTTGTCTGTAAAGTTCATCAACATTTTCGTTTGACAGGTTGAACGGTCTCAGTCTGAAAGTATATTCATAAACTCCGTTTTTTATGAGATACTTCTCGAGCGCATCAGGGCCGCAAGTAGCTGTCCCGAGCGGTGCCTGCCTGTAATCAATATTGACAGTCCACGAGTCATTTTTCTCTATCTGATTGATTCTCTCGGCTTTTGTAAGAGCCTTATCGGAATATTGATAAATGCTGAAATTGAGGTTTTCTTCGCCATCGACAAAAAGCCCGTGGCCGTTTTCATTTGTCACGGCAAACCAACGGACATCTGAACGGTTGCCGCTTTCCTGCGGCTCTTCGTGCATCTCGAAGAAATCGACGGCATTTTTTTCGTAAATTCTAAACCTGCCGGAAGCATTTCTGTCAGGATAGTTTTCTGTATCCTTACCGAAATATTTCACTTTGTTGAAAGTCAATGGCATGTGGAATTGAGTTCCGATTTTAGGGAACGTCACCACCTTGTCTGTCGGTTGGACATTCATCGTGACAACGACATTACCCCAACCGTCAATTTGATATAACTGTTTGGTTTTCAATACTAAATCATTGTTTTTGTTAAAATACTCAAGCTCAATGGTGGCGTATGCATGACCACTATCAATTTTGTCGATGTGGAAAGAAATGGCATTTCCAACTGTAAGGTTGTCAAGTCCGGCGAGTTCCCAGCGGCGGCGTCCGTTTCCATCGACATCATCATTCAACGTCGGGGCACGCCAGAAATTAGGAGTGATGTTTCCTGAAAGAAGTTCTTCTCCTTCATATACAAACGAGGCTGGCACAGCACCATTTTCCAAGTCGATGTCAAAAGAGAAAGACTCGTTGCTGAAAGTGATTGTTGAAGGCTTGTTTTTGTTCATTTTCACATGACATTCCAAGGTTGGTGCGTTTTTAACAGCTTCAGCATCAGTCGATTCCACCAATAATTTAATTTGATCGTATGCAATTTCATATCCTTCAGGCAACATGCCTTTACTTTCCTTCAACTTAAATGAAAAGTCAATGAAAAATTCTTCTCTTGGTCTGATTTCAATTTCTTTTAAATTTAAAACAGGAATTGTAATTTGAGTTGACTCATCTGGATTGCAACTGATTTTCAATGTCTTGGATTCAAATTTTCTTTCATTTGAATAAATGCTATAAGAGCAATCCAACTCATTCAGATTTGTGAAATTGAAATTATTCGTTATTTTGAAAACACCTTTTTCAACGTCAACAGGAATCACGTCGATGTTTTGGTAGCATCTCTTCACTTCGGCCATGTGGTTGTGTGGTATTCTATCGCTGGTAATCAATCCGTTGACGCAGAAACTGTCGTCATTGCCGATGCCTTCGAGCGAGCCGAGGTCACCGCCGGCGGCGTACCATTTCACATTTTTCTTTTCATCGTACATGACGATTGTCTGGTCAACGAAGTCCCAGATGCAGCCGCCTTGAAGCTGAGGATATTTCTTGAAGACCTCCATATAATCCGCGAGACTGCCAAGGCTGTTACCCATCGCGTGGCAGTATTCGACAAGGACAAACGGGCGGTTCAACGAGTCAAGATGTTCATTTACAAAGCGTTCCAAGTAATCAACGCTTGAATACATGATTCCGATGAAGTCAGTGTTGTAGTCATAGAGTGCGCGTTCGCAGATGACGGGGCGCGTGTCGCGTTGTTTCATCCAATCGTAGCAGGCTTTTGTGCAGACTCCGTCGCCGCACTCATTGCCCGTTGACCACACGATGACCGAAGGATGATTCTTGTCGCGCTCAAGCATGTTGCGGCACCGGTACAGGAACGACTCTCTCCACTCGTCTTTCTTCGCAAGGCTGTTTTCGCCGTACCCTTGCGCATGTGATTCATTATTGGCCTCATCGATGACATAAAGCCCGTATTTGTCGCACAATTCATACCAATATACATCGTCGGGATAATGGCATGTGCGCACTGTGTTGATGTTGTTTTCAAGCATGATTTTGATGTCCTGCTCCATCGTTTTCCGGTCAACGCACTGTCCGGTGAAGCCGCTGTGTTCATGGCGGTTGACACCTTTCACCATGATGGCTTTTCCGTTCACTTTCAATTGACCATCAACGACTTCCGTTGTGCGGAAACCAACTTTCGAGCCGACTGTTTCAATCACATCACCGTCTTTGTCCTTGATGCGGATTATCATGTTGTAAAGATTCGGCTTCTCCGCCGACCAAGGTCTCACGCCATCCAAAACTGCATCTTCAATAACAAATGAATAACATGAGGAATTTTTGTATTTCTTCAGTTCTTTCTTGGTTAATTGCTTGACAAACAACTTGTTAAACTTAGAATTATTATTTACATCATTTTTCAATTCAATTTCAACAGAAAACTTTGAAGGGACATTTTTCAGATTGAAATTCAAGTCGATGGCGATACCGAAAACGCCTTTTTCGTAATTCTCGTCAAGGCCTGCATTTACAAAGAAGTCTGCGATATTCAGTTTGGGTTTTGAATAGATGAAAACGTCGCGTGTGATGCCGCTCATGCGCCAATAGTCTTGGTCTTCGAGGTACGAGCCGTCGCAGAAACGATAAGCCTCCACCGCAAGTCGGTTTGAGCCCGACATATTAATATAAGGTGTGATGTCGAACTCCGCCGGAGTCTTCGAGTCCTCGGAATAGCCGATGAAATTTCCATTAATCCACAGATAAAACGCTGATTTCACTGCGCCAAAATTAATATAGACATTGCGTCCACCCCACCCTGAAGGAACTTGAAAATCATGCACATAGCATCCTACAGGATTGTATTTTTCAGGCGCATACGGCGGATTCGCCGGAAACTCATTTGAGACATTCGTGTAAACCGGAATGCCATAACCATTCAGCTCCCAGTTGCCCGGAACTGGAATTTCCTCCCAACCCGAAACATCATATCCTTGTTCGTGGAAACCTTGCGGCTTTGATGACGGCGCCTCAACCCAGTCAAACTTCCAATTTCCGTTAAGACATTGGTAGTATGACGATTTCTGATACTCAAGGTCCTCAATTCCGTTCTCATCCGAATACGGAATCACGTTCACACGAGGTTCGAGCTTGTTCACCTGACAAACTGAAACGTCGTTCCACCACTCACCTATTTCTTGACCTATTACTTTAACATTTATCTGTAATGCAAAAGCAATCAATAAGATATAAAACTTTATCTTCATATTAAATACGATTAATTTCTTTTTGCGAAAATAATATTTTTTCCATAATCGAAGCGCATTAATTCTCATTTTATTTTTGCGGTCGCCTATTGATTTTTGAAATAATTTACGTATTTTTGCGAGTTAAAAATTCAAGAAAACATGAAAAAAATTTCATTGATTGCTATGGCATTACTCGGATTATTGCTTTCATCATGCGAGAAGCAATGCGTCTGCTATAATTACACAACAAATTCATCTTCAGTGATGTACAATTCATACTCAAGAAGTGACTGCAAGGATTGGGACAAATACTACAAGACAGACACGCACATCAATCCGCAAGGCCATGACATTGAATGCATCTACGAAAAGAAATAGCCATGAAGGATAAACTATTGAATATCAAGAATAAACACCCGTTATCAATAGTTTTGCTGACGGCTTTGTTCTTCAAAATCGTCGCAATGATTTTTTCAAAGGGCTATGGTTTTGAAGGCGAATACTTTTATTACGTGGAGACGCCAAATGCATGGCTCGACAACATTGACAACGATGGATACAGCACGCCTCAAGGCATAAGTCTGTTGTACGTCACAATCAACTATCTGATATTCGGTTTCTTCAAACTTTTCGGAATCCACAATCCGCAGTGGCTGATGTTTTTCAGCAGACTCATCCACGGTCTTTTATCATTGACAGTCATCACTTTAGGATACCGAATCACAAAGATTGTCTCCAACAGACGATTCGCGCTAAATGTCGCATGGGTCCTCGGGTTGCTTTGGTTCATTCCGTACATCAGCGTTCATACAATTGCAGAGGCGGTCTCATTGCCGTTTTTATTGTACGGGACATTGCTTGTCGTGAAACAGGAAAAGCTGCGTAACGAATTTAAAAGCAACAACTTACATCGCAGTTCATTCATAGTAGCCGGCGTGTTTTTTGCACTTGGATTCTCAATTTGGTATTACAGCATATTGTTATATTTGGCAGTAATCATTGTTCTTTCGGCAAAGAAAAACATCAAAGGAAGCACAATGACCTTAATCGGATTTCTTGTCACCATCGGAGTGACGCAAACGGTCCCTGACCTCATCGTATGGGGACGCCCATTGGTAGAAATGCGTGCATTCTTTTCCAACATCTTGAATATCAACCTAATAATGCCAATTAGCTATTATGTCATCGCGATTTTAACAATATTGATGATTGTTTGTTTCTTAGTTTACAGAAGGAATATCAATTTACATTGTAAATGTCACAAATGCAATAAGTTACATAAATATTTATATGCCATTTGCATCTTTGTCAACACTGTTCTTCTGATAACCACCACTTTGATGTACTCAAACAAGCCAGAGGTGAAAGCCATGACGTATCTTTCAAAAGACAAAAACGTCAATCTGTTCATTATCAATGATGAAGATTCATACGAAGCCAAACGTCCCCCGCTCTTTTATGAAAAGAATTGGTCAGACTATATCATTGTAAATCAAGAGAATATCAACGTCGTTTCATCTTTGAACAAAGAAGCTGATTACATTGTTTTCAGGGGGAATAAAGACTTGAATGAGCGTGTTGAAGACATGAAAACCTATTATCCGAACATAAAACACGAAGTCACGTACAAGCCATATTTTGCATTCATCATGTACGACTGGCTGAACCGCTCTCAAGAAGACGGTTGCGTGACGATATACAAAGTGAGCCATGAATGAAAAAGAAGCGCAGAAAAGGATTGCCGAACTGAGTGACATCATTGACAATCATAACTATAACTACTATATTCTGTCACAGCCGACCATCAGCGACTACAGCTTTGACCTGCTGATGGATGAGCTTATCAAGTTGGAGAAAAAATTTCCGCAGTTTGCGTCACCGACATCACCGACGAAACGCGTCGGCGGCGATGTGTCGAGAGAGTTCCCGACTGTAAAGCACAGATACCCAATGCTTTCACTCGCCAACTCATATAACAGAGACGAGATAACAGACTTCATTGAAAAGGCAAAAAAACAGCTTGACGACAACAACGAGCAGGTGGAGTTTGTCTGCGAATTGAAGTTCGATGGCGTGTCGATAAGCCTGACATACGAGCACGGAGTTTTGATTCGCGCCGTCACGCGCGGTGACGGCATGCAAGGCGATGTAGTCACCAATAACATCAAGACTATCAGGACTATACCTCTTAGGCTCAAAGGCGACTATCCCGATTTTTTCGAGATGCGCGGCGAGGTCATCATGCCTCACGACAGCTTCAACCGCATCAATGCCGAGCGCGATGACCTTGGGCTTCCGGTTTTCGCCAACTGCCGTAACGCAGCGTCAGGATCGCTGAAGCTTTTCGATTCAAAAGAGACCGCCAACCGTCATCTTGACAATTTCTGCTATTACATGATGATGGACAAGATGCCGTATTCATCACATTATGAGAGTCTTATGGCAGCAAAAAAATGGGGATTCAACATCTCAGACCATATTAAAGTTTGCAAAACCATTGGCGAAATCGAGGAGTTTATCAATTATTGGGATGTGAAAAGGCATGAGTTGCCGTTCGACATCGACGGCATTGTCATCAAGGTGAACAGCTTCGCACAATGGGAGAAACTCGGTCTGACATCGAAGTCACCGCGTTGGGCGATAGCATATAAATTCAAAGCCGAGGAAGTGAAGACAAGACTGTTAAGCGTTGATTTTCAGGTTGGAAGACACGGAACGATAACGCCGGTGGCCAACCTCGAACCAGTGCAACTCGGCGGAACAACGGTGAAACGCGCCACATTAAACAACGCTGATTTCATCAAACAGCTTGATTTACATTACGATGATACCGTCATCGTTGTCAAAGGCGGCGAGATAATACCCAAAATCATCGGTGTTGACACAGAACTCAGAAAAGACGGCAGCAGCGAGATACAGTTTATAAGAAGATGTCCTGAATGCGGCACGGAACTCATTAACAATGAAGGAGAAGCATCGTGGTATTGTCCGAACGCCATTGACTGCCCGCCACAAATCAAAGGAAGAATCGAGCATTTCATCGGCAGAAAAGCAATGAACATCGAAAGTCTCGGTGAAGGCAAAGTCGAGGTCATCTTCGATCATAAACTCGTCAGAAGTTATGCCGACCTTTACGACTTGACATACAAACAGTTATATGGGCTTGAAAGTATCATTGTTGAAGACGAGAACAACGTCTTGGGCGAGTCGGCCCCAAAGAAAATCAGTTTCAAGGAAAAGACGGCCAAAAACATCTTAAGCTCGTTGGAGAAATCCAAGGAGGTGCCGTTCGCAAAGGTGCTTTATGCATTGGGAATCAAAGAGGTAGGCGAAGTGACGGCAAAAATTATCGCCAATGCGTTGGGCGACATTGACACCATTATGAACGCGTCTGTCGAAGAGCTGTGCAAAATCAATTCCGTGGGCGTGACAATAGCCCATAACATAAGAGAGTTCTTTGATGACGAACGCAACATCAACATCATCAACAGATTAAGGAAGTTCGGACTTCAATTTAAGCAGGAAAAGAAAGCCGCAACCGAGAATCAGGTTCTGAGCGGAAAGACGATAGTCGTGAGCGGCGTATTCGAGAATTTCTCAAGAGACGGCATCAAGCAAGTCATTGAGGATCTGGGAGGTAAGAATGCATCGTCAATCTCCGCGAAGACCGACTTTGTTGTCGCAGGCGACAAGATGGGACCGGAAAAGAAGAAGAAAGCGGAGTCGCTTGGTGTTAAAATCTTGTCGGAAGCGGAATTCATGAAGATGATCGGGCAAGAAAAACCACTCACGATGACGACATGGACTTTATTTTAAAACATTTATAAACCAATCATTTAAAAAAAAATTTAAAATTATGAAAAAGTACATTACATTGATTATCTGCTTGTTGGTGGCGAATGTATGCTTCGCGCAACACTCAAAGACGTATGATTTCGCAGAAAAAGACGGACAGACTCTCAGCCTTGACGTTTATTTCCCTGATGACGGCATGGCACAGCATCCATGCATATTGTTTTATTTCGGTGGCGGTTTCATCACTGGGGCGCGGAACGACTCGACCGTCGTAAAATTCTGTGAGACAATGGCTTACGAACACGGCTTCATTGCTATCGCCGCCGACTACCGACTTGGATTAAAAGGCGCAAAACACATCGGCATCTTCAACAAAAAGCCCGTGAAAGACGCCATTTACATGGCCACAGAAGATGCCATTTCAGCCATCGACTTCATCATAAAACATTCCAAAGAGTTGAAAATCAATACGGGGAAAATAATAATCAGCGGTTCGAGTGCAGGAGCCATCACTGCTTTGCAGACCGATTATTTCATCTGCAACGGCAAAGGCAACTCGGCAATTCTGCCCGATGACTTCCACCTCGCCGGCGTGATTCCTTTTTCCGGCGCGATCTATTCCGTCAACGGCAAGGCGAAATACAAAATGCACTCCCCCGCCCCGACGATGTTCTTCCACGGCATGAAAGACAAACTCGTCCCATACAAACAAATCAAGTTTTTCAACGTCGGTTTCATCGGCTCCGACAAACTTGTCAAGCGGTTTGAGAAATACGACTATCCGTATTTCATTAGAAGATACGAGAACTACGCACACGCCGTGGCTGGTTTCTACAATAAGAACATTGAGGAAATACTCTGGTTCTATGACAATTACGTCGAACAAGGCAAGGATTTGCAAATTGACGAGAAGGTGAATTACATCAACGACGCGCCGAAAGTCAAGTCCGACATATCGAATAAGAACGACATCTACGATTAGAAAATTTGAAATGAATAACTAAAATAAAATGTTAAAAAAACTCAGAATTACATTAGCTGTTATCTTTTTTTTACTGATAACGCTGCTTTTCCTTGATTTCACGGGGACTTTACACGCCTGGTTCGGCTGGATGGCGAAACTCCAGTTCCTTCCGGCACTTCTCGCCTCCAATTTCATCGTTGTCGCGGCAATCATCGTGATGACGCTGATCTTCGGAAGAGTTTACTGCTCAATCATTTGCCCTCTCGGAGTTTATCAAGACGGCATCTCGTGGACTGGCGAGAAAATCCGCAAGAATCATTTCCGTTACAGGAAAAGCCGCAAATGGCTAAGATATTCAATAGCAATAGTTTTCGCCGCGTTGCTCTTCCTCGGACTGAACTGGATCGCCATTCTCATTGCGCCTTACAGCATCTACGGAAGAATCGCCTCGAACATCTTTGCGCCTGTCTATCAATCAATTAACAATATTTTCGCATACTTTGCTGAAAGATGGGGCAGTTACGCATTCTATCACGTCGATGTCTATATCAAGAGCCTGCCGATTTTCATCATCTCATTGGTTTATTTCATCGGCATCACCCTTTCGGGAATGTTTTCCGGTCGTGGCTATTGCAACAACATCTGCCCTGTCGGAACGGTTTTGGGGATTTTCGCGAAATATTCATTGTTGAAACCACACATCGACACCGAAAAATGCAAGTCATGCGGACTTTGCGAGAAGAACTGCAGATGCAGCGCAATTGATTCAGAATCAAAGACAATCGACTGTTCAAAATGCGTGACGTGCTTCAATTGCATTGCTAAATGCAACCGCGGGGCGATTAGCTACGGATTAGTTAAAAGTGAAAAGTTAAAAGTTAAAAGAGAAGATGAAGGAGAGATAAAAGATGAGGGAAACACTTCAAGAAAAATGTTTCTTGCCACGATAGCCGGTCTCGCCACGGTTTCCGCTGTAAAGGCGCAGGAAAAAATCGTTGACGGCGGTCTCGCGATTATCGAAGACAAGAAAGCGCCGAAACGCAATACGCCTTTAAAACCCGCTGGTTCACAAAGTCTTAAGAACTTTACTTCAAGTTGCACAGGCTGTCAGCTTTGCGTACAGTCGTGCGAAAACAATGTATTGAGACCGTCAACGAAACTCGAAAACCTTATGCAGCCGGAGATGTCGTTCGAACGCGGTTACTGCCGTCCTGAATGCACGGCGTGTTCGGAAGTGTGCCCGGCCGGAGCGATAAGAAAAGTTTCAAAAGAAGAGAAGTCGTCAATTCAGATCGGACACGTGGTTTTCATCGCCAAGAATTGCGTTTCTTTCAACGGTGAGACGGAATGCGGCAACTGCACAAGACGTTGTCCCTCAGGCGCAATCACCATGATGCACAGCGACGCCGACGACGAGTCATCACCGATGGTACCGATTGTGAACCAAGAACGCTGCATCGGCTGCGGAGCCTGCGAACACGTCTGCCCCGCCCGACCGTTCAGCGCAATTTATGTAGAAGGCAACGAGGTTCACAGAATGATTTGATAGTCGGAAAGTTCATAAAGTTAGAAAGTTCATAAAGTTTGTAAAGATAAAAGTGAAATGAAACAAAATATATCGAGAAAAGATTTTCTCAAGACATTGGGAGCGACGGCGGCTGTCACGACGATAGCGTTATCAGGCTGCAAGTCAGAGACTTCGGAACAAACGACAACGTATGCTGAAGGCGACATCCCGAAAGATAAGATGACTTACCGCACAAATCGCAACAACGGCGACAGCGTCTCAATCCTCGGCTACGGCTGCATGAGGCTGCCTCATAAAGACAACGCCATCGACCAGGAGATGGTCAACAGACTGACCGACTTCGCGATGGAACACGGCGTGAATTATTACGACACCGCACCGGTCTATTGCAAAGGAAAATCGGAAGAAGCAATGGGCATCGCGTTGAGCCGCTACCCGCGCGACAAATATTTCATCGCCACGAAGTTGTCGAACTTCGCCGAAAGCACATGGAGCCGCGAGGCGTCGATGCAGATTTACAAAAACTCATTTGAATACCTGAAAACGGATTATATCGACTATTATCTGCTTCATTCCGTGGGCAACGGAAGCCGCAATCGCAGCGGCTGGGAGACATTCAACCTGCGTTACATCGAAAACGGCATGCTCGACTTCCTGATGGAGGAACGCAAAGCCGGACGTATCCGCAACCTCGGATTCTCGTTCCACGGCGACCAGCACGTCATCGAATATCTGCTTGACAATCAAGAGAAATATCATTGGGACTTCGTGCAAATCCAGATGAACTACGTTGACTGGAAGCACGCTCACGACATCGACTCCGACAACATCAACGCCGATTATCTGTACCAACGCCTCACCGACCTCAACATCCCCGTCGTCATAATGGAGCCGTTGCTCGGCGGGCGTCTCTCCGACTTGCCAGACGTTCTCGCCAACTCGTTGAGGCAGAGGACTCCGGAACGCAGCGTGGCGTCGTGGGCGTTCCGTTTCGCCGGCACATTCCCGAACATCCTCACCGTCCTGAGCGGAATGACATACATGGAACATCTTCAGGACAACCTGCGCACTTATTGCCCGCTTGAGCCGTGTTCCGACAAGGAAATAGACCTGCTGATGAACGTCGCCGACATGTATCTAAAATATCCGATCATACCGTGCACCAGCTGCCAGTATTGCATGCCGTGCCCTTACGGCATCGACATCCCGACGAACTTCAGTTTCTATAATAAATGCGTGAACGAAGGCACTATTGTCGAGGACAAGCAGTCGGCGGAATACAGGAAGTCGCGCCGTCGTTTCCTGATAGAATACAACCGTCAGCTCGAGGCCGACCGTCAGACAGAGCACTGCATCGGATGCCGTCAGTGCGTGTCGCATTGTCCGCAGAAAATCGACATTCCGGCAAGGCTGAACGACATCAACGCGATCGTGGAGAGGTTGAGAAGAGATTAGGAATGCAAGATGCCAGGAACACAGGATACCCACAGTAATTGAATAACTTAAAATTTCATCAACTATGAGAAAAAGTATGATTATCACACTCGCCGCTTTGATGATTACGTTTAGCGCGAAAGCCGACGGAGGGCAATGCGGCAATAACTTGACATGGAGTTATAACTCAACGACGAGAACGCTTACAATCAGCGGAACTGGCCCTATGTGGGATTTTGATTTTGATGAAAATTTAATACCATGGGATAATTATTGTCAAACCGTAATAATTGAAGATGGTGTGACATATATAGGCAAAAATGCATTTAATTACTTCCAAACACTCTCAACAGCTATTTTGTCCAATTCAATAATTGAGATAGGTGAATTGGCGTTCTATCATTGCAGTTCCTTAACTTCACTTGTAATCCCAAATTCAGTGACGACAATTGACAACTACGCTTTTGCAGAATGTGGAAATATAAACGACCTGACTTTTGGCAATTCAGTTGAAACCATTGGCGAAGGAGCTTTCTTTCACAATAATAATATTGTAACTATTACGCTACCTAATTCATTGACTACAATTAGTCATAGTGCATTTGCAAATTGCTACAATTTAACGTCAATAACTTTCGGCAGCGACTTGGTCACAATAGGTGATAAAGCTTTTTATTGGACAAACCTAGAATCATTGGAGATTCCGGATTCCGTCGTCACTATTGGTGACGAAGCATTTTGTGAATGCAATATGACATCAGCCATTATTGGCAATTCCGTCACTACTATTGGGAATAACGCATTTTCAAGATGTCTTCTGCTGGAATCAATAGTTATTCCCGAATCAGTTGTAACAATAGGTGAATATGCTTTTAGCTATTGTAATAATTTGTCATCTGCAGTGATAGGTAATTCGGTGACAGAAATCAAGGACTATACATTTTACGAATGTTTTTACCTCTCATCAGTAGTTGTTGGCAATTCAGCTACCAGAATAGGAGAAAGAGCCTTTGATGGATGTACTGTTGGGTCAGTCGTTTTAGGCAATTCATTGGAGATAATAGATGCATCTGCTTTTATCAATTGCATGATTCTGTCACTTGATTTACCTAATTCCGTATCATACATTGGCGATGAGGCATTTAGTGGATGTTATGAATTAACATCGCTTACGCTCAGCAATTCGCTGACTGAAATCGGCAATAGAGTTTTCTATGGTTGCAACTCGTTGATGTCATTGGAGATACCAAATTCTGTTACATCAATAGGCGAAGGGGCATTTTATGGCTGTTCTGAATTAAGAACGCTTACACTCAGCAATTCATTAAACAACATTGGCACCAGCGCATTCTCATTTTGCGAAGAGCTGAGGTCGCTTACCATACCAAGCTCAGTGGAGTTTATCGGAGAAGATGCTTTCCGTGAGAGTTCAAAGTTAAATTCATTAATAGTCGAGGAAGGAAATGAGACCTACGACAGCCGTGAAAATTGCAATGCGATTATTAACACTTCATCAAATTCGTTGATGTTGGGATGTAAAAGCACAATAATACCAAACTCTGTCGTGTCTATTGACAGATTCGCATTCTGCGGATCCAATATCAGTTCAATAACAATACCAGATTCAGTGGAGCGTCTTGAAGAAAGTGCGTTTTACGATTGCCCAAAGTTATCATCAATTACAATTGGCAGTTCTGTTACATTTATTGACGAATATAACTTTGTTGAATGTAGTTCAATTGAAACAATATATTGCAATGCGGCAATTCCTCCACTATGTCCAAATCGCAATGTCTTTGACGATATAACGAAAGAAACCGCGACACTTTATGTTCCAATGGGGTGTTGCCAAGAATATGAAAATGCTTTCGTCTGGGATGATTTCGAAAATATCAATGAATACAACGCCATCGAAGAGATTTCAGTATCTGAAACCCTTGTTTATCCGAATCCAGCTTCTGATTACATCAACATTACCTGCGAAAACATGAGATCAATTGAAATAATGTCGTCAGATGGGAAATCAATAAAGAACATTAATGTCTCTGGAATCGAAAACCAGATTGACATATCAGACATTAGCAGCGGAGTCTATGTTTATAGAATCGATGGAAGCAAAGTTGGGAAGTTTATCAAAAAATAAAGTTATGATATAATTTGTGTGTTGTTTCCGATTAAATATACTATACCGACAACATCACATACACATTCTTCCTGCGTAATATTATAAACTTACAACAACTCCTTCAACGCCTTCACGAAATTCTCGATATCCTCTTCCGTCGTGTCGAACGAACAAAGCCAACGCACCACGTTATTGTCAATGTCCCAATCGTAGAAGAAATATTGCTCCTGCAATTCCGTCCAGACCTCGCGCGGCAGCTGCACGAAGACGCCGTTCACCTGAACCGGATACATGACCTTCAGCTGCGGGATGTCTTTCACCTTGTTGTATAACAACTGCGCCATCTTATTTGAATGCGCCGCATTGCGCCTCCAGAGGTCGTCTTTGAAATACGCCTCAAACTGGACGGCCAAAAACCTCATCTTCGAGCATAGCTGAAGACCTTGCTTGCGGCGATATTTAAAATCTTTTGCCAACTCAGGATTCAAAAACAACACCGACTCCCCTATCATCAGTCCGTTTTTGGTGCCGCCGAACGAAACGACATCAACGCCGGCATCGGTTGTCATCTCCTTGAAGGTGCAGTTCAACGCGACCGCGGCATTCGCCAAACGCGCCCCATCGACATGAAGATACATGTTGTATTCATGCGCCAATTCAGCCAACGCCTTGATTTCACCAATGGTATATAGCGTTCCTAATTCCGTTGATTGTGTGATAGTTATAGCCTTTGGTTGCGAGTGATGCTCGAAGCCGAAACCATGAAGACGGGTCTTCACCAACTCCGGCGTGAGTTTGCCGTCGGGCGTGTCAACGGTCAGCAAACGACAGCCGACGATACGTTGCGGCGCACCGCATTCGTCAACATTCACGTGAGCAGATTCAGCACAGACCACCGCTTCGTGTGAACGAACCATCGAGTCGATGGCCATGACGTTGGCACCGGTGCCGTTGAAGACAAACGACACAACGGCTTGATTTCCAAATTGTTGTCTGAACAGCTCTTCAACTCTCGCGCAATATTCATCGTCGCCGTATGCCAAAGCGTGTTCAACATTCGCATCGGCAATCGCTTTCAAAACCTCCGGACTGATGCCGGAATGATTGTCACTTCCAAAACCTCTTTTCATTTTATTTAGTGTTAAGTTTGCAGAGTTGAGAGTGGAGTCATCAACCATCTCAACCCCATTTTTTAAATTTATTTCAAAGACATATTTTTCTTTTTTAGACCGAATATGCAGCAAAGCAGTGAAGCGGCAAGTGCGAGAAACATACCATCAATCGAAAGCTGCAAAAATTTGGCAATCAACAACATAGCAGTTCCGACAAGGATTGATGCAAACACCCAAGTTGATTTGAATCTCTTCGGGAAAAACAGTGCGAGCGTGAGCGGGACAAAAACCGCCGTTGTCCTCAGCCCCATCGAGAGGAATCCGAGGTCATTGATGTAACTGCCAGAGAATGAAGTGGCTACCGCCACCGCAAGCAACAATATCGCAACGATTGTTGAGCGCGTAATCAACAGGTTAAGCTTTGATTCCTTGAACTTTGACGACATTGTGATGAAGACATCTTTGACCAATATTGTCGATGCGCCCAACGTAAGGCCGGAGCCGCCGATAATCACCGTTATCAATAATGTGCCGAGTACTATTCCGCCAAGGAAATTAGGCAGGTGATTCGTCACAAACATCGGGAACGCCTGCGCGGAAGTCGCTATTACGCCGACTCCTTCGGGAATGTCTTTTCCGATGGCAATCAACGAATTAAGTTCCGCCTCGGTGATATAATGCGCACGCATGTACATCCCGACAAGGACACAAGCGAATCCTATTGGAATCGAAATCAGAGCGGAAATCATCGCGCCTTTGCGAGCGACGCTGTCTGATTTCCCAGCCCAAATCGCCTGAGCGTAGGTCTGCGTCGCGAGTACTCCGAGAATCACAGAGATGCACGAGCCGAGGTCGTTCGACACGCCACGGGTGAACGGATATTGATAGGCATGACTTATATCATCACTTGAAGCAAATCCGTCAATAAACTGTAAATCAGTTGATAACAGAATATTTCTTATTGAATCCATCAGCCCCGAATAGCCTTTTGAGAGGAACAGCACGACAGCTCCGGCAGCGAGAGCCGAGAGGCAAAGAAGGATGATTTTGACCACGCCGCCGATGCCCGCGCTCCACAGTCCACCGAAGACAACATATATTATCATAGTGACAGCCGCTATCGACGCAGCGACCCACAGTTTCATCGGAAAGAGTGTCATGAGCATCGCGGAGCATG
This sequence comes from Bacteroidales bacterium, assembly GCA_045600605.1. Classification (GTDB taxonomy): domain Bacteria; phylum Bacteroidota; class Bacteroidia; order Bacteroidales; family F082; genus Limimorpha. Next base: position 104,351 of record JAZRYG010000014.1, on the reverse strand, counting down.
AGAGCACTTGGGCGATGACGCTCACAAACATTCCGAGCGAGCACAGAAGCGAGCCTGTCATCTCGGCTTTCTTTCCGTATTCTTTTGAGACGATTTCGAGCAATGTTGTGCTTCCGCTTCGCCGCAACGGGATGACGTAACCTATCGCGAGAGCCACGCACCCGAGCGCCATTCCCATCGTGAACCACCATGCCGACAAGCCGAACGTGAATGCGAGTTGCGCCGTCCCGACCGTTGACTGTCCGCCCACGAGCGTACCGATGATGGTGCCGGTGACGACCCATGTGCCGGCCTTTCCGCCTCCGGTGGTGAAGTCGCTTGCATTCTTCACCTTCTTAACCGACAGAATACCAACTACTTCAATTGTCGCAATGGCAAGGATGATTCCTAAAATATGATAGATTGATATGACCATTTTCAAACTAAAAACTGACGCAAAATTACAAAAACTTAAGCTCCGACTTCCACTTTTTCCATTCAGGAAACTCTTTTTCCATCAACGAATAAAAACCAGCCTGATGGTCGAAATAAACCAAGTGGCACATCTCGTGGACAATCACCTGCCTGATGCAGTTCTCGTTCAGCTTGATTAGCTGAAGGTTAAGGCTGATGTTGCCCTGCCGTGAACAACTTCCCCACCGCGATTTCATGTCACGGACAGTGAATTTCCTCGGCGAAACATTGTATTTCCTGAAACTCTCAACAATCTGCGGAAGCAGCTCGTTCAACTTCTCTACAGCCATTTTCCTGTACCAGTCTTTCAAAACCGTTTCAGCTGACTTAGCATCTTTGCAGCTGACAATCAGTTGATTACCAACTATTTTAACAGAATTTAAATTTGAAATAACAACTTTCAGCTCATATTTTTCGCCAAGATAATAATGAGTCTCGCCGGAAACATACAACTTATTCTGGTTCTTGGCTTTCTCCACGACTTTGTCGTAATGATTTGTCAGCCAGCGCCAATGTTGCTGAAGGAACTTTGTCATGTCGTCCACGCCGTACAGCAAAGGCGCGCGCACTTCGATTGTGCCGTCCTTACAAATCTTCGCCGTGACGCTACGTCTGCACGAACGGAGAAGGTTGTATTTCAACTCTTTACTGTTTATAGTGATAACGCCTTTCATCGGGCGCAAAAGTACTAATTTTTCGTCGGATATGATAATATTTCTTACCTTTGCAAAAAATTTATTGGGAATCATGGATTTGAACATTTCTTACTGCTCAGACAAGTATCAATACACGATGGGCAAGTCGTTCTATGACAACGGAATGAAAGAAAAACGTGCTATTTTCAACATGTTTTACAGGAAGGCGCCCGACACCAACAACTGGGCTGTGGTGAGCGGCATCAGCGAGGTTTTGCAGATGGTCAAAGGCATCGGGCAGGCCGATGAGAAGTTTTTCGAACAATTTCTGCCGGGTGAGGAATATGCGGAGGTAAGAAGATATTTCGCGCGGATGAAGTTCACGGGTAACATTTACGCCATGCGTGAGGGCGAGATAGCGTTTCCGAAGGAGCCTGTCATCACCATCGAGGCTCCGATTATCGAGGCGCAAGTGCTTGAGACTCCGATGCTTTGCATCATGAACCATCAGATGGCCATTGCGACGAAGGCCTCGCGTGTGACACGCAGCACGACAAAACCCGTCAGCGAATTCGGAAGCAGAAGAGCTCACGGACCTTGGGCCGCGATTTACGGCGGCAAAGCTGCATATATCGGCGGATGCCTGAACACATCGAACATCGTCAGCGGCGTCGAATTCGGATTCCCGTCATCGGGGACGATGGCGCACAGCTTCGTTACCTCTTTCGGCAGCACAGTAAGCGGTGAGTATCAAGCATTTGACACATACATCAAGACACATAACAAAGAAATACTAATTCTTCTTGTCGATACCTACGACACCTTGAAATGCGGTGTAAAAAACGCAATCAAGGCCTTCAAAGCCAACGGGATAGACGACTCCTACCCTCACGGCTATGGCATTCGTCTCGACAGCGGCGACCTGACATACCTGTCGGTCAAAGCAAGAGAGATGCTCGATGAGGCTGGTTTGAAAAAATGTAAGATATTCGCGACCAACGCTTTAGACGAATATCTCATAACAGAACTCGAGCGGCAGGGCTGCATGGTTGACTGCTACGGCGTCGGCGATGCCATCGCCACAAGCAAACACAACCCTTGTTTCGGTAACGTTTATAAACTCGTACAAGTCGATGACATGCCCGTTTTGAAACGTTCCGAGGAATCAAGCAAACTCATTAACCCGGGATTTCAAATCACGTACAGAATCATCCAAAACAACAAATTCAAATGCGATGTCACCTGTCTCAGAGGCGACTTAATGTCGAAGGCGATAGAAAACTGCGAAGAGATAACAGTCCGCGATGAAACCGACCGGCTGCGCTCGTTGACATTCCCAGCCGGCAAATACAGCTATCGCACACTGCAGCAACAAGTTATGAAAGACGGAGAGATAAGTTACAACGACAACACAATTCAAGAGAAACGTAACTTCTATCTCGACAACCTTTCGCATCTCGACGACACGGAGAAACGTTTAATAAATCCGCATTACTACAAAGTTGATATTTCCGATGACCTTTATAACCTTAAGAACAAATTGATTAGCAATATCATAAAGGAAATTGAAGAGTTCGAGTAAATTAGAAATTTGAATTATGGGCTTTGAGATTGAACGGAAATTCTTGGTTGTCGGCGACTTCAAAAAATACGCTCACGACTCTGTTCGCATCTGCCAAGGTTATCTCAGCAGTGTGGCGGAACGCGTTGTAAGAGTGAGAGTTAGAGGCGACAAAGGCTTTATCACCATCAAAGGCGAAAGTAACGATTCCGGTGTTTCTCGTTTTGAATGGGAAAAGGAAATCTCGGTCGATGACGCTTTGTCATTGTTAAAGTTGGCGGAGACAGGTGTCATCGACAAGACGCGTTATCTCGTCAAGAACACCGACGGCATTCACACATGGGAAGTCGATGAGTTTCAAGGAGATAACACAGGATTGACAGTCGCGGAAATCGAGCTGAACAACGAAAATGAAAACTTCGACAGACCCGCGTGGCTCGGCGAAGAGGTCACCGGAGACCAAAGATATTATAATTCGGCGTTGTCAAAAAATCCATACAAGAATTGGAGATAAGTCGAATCAGCTTATAACTTATTGATTTTCTTCATCATCACAAAATCGAGCGTCACCATTGCCGTCATCGCCTCGACCACTGGCAAGACGCGCGGGACGACGCAGACATCGTGTCGGCCTTCAATTTGATATTCCACTTCATTTCCATGAATATCAACGGTTTGCTGTGGTTGCATTATCGTCGGAATCGGCTTGAACGCGACATTGAAGGTGACGTTTTCGCCATTCGTTATGCCGCCTTGCACGCCGCCGGAGTGATTGGTTATAGTTCTGATTTCTCCGTTTTCATTGACAAACAAATCGTTGCATTCCGAACCTGACATCTCGGCGGAGTGAAACCCCTCGCCTATCTCAAAGCCCTTCGCGGCGTTGATACTCATCATGGCATGAGCCAACACAGCGTGGAATTTATCAAATACAGGCTCACCAAGACCAATTGGAACATTTTTTATTTCGCAATGGACCACAGCGCCGACAGTGTCGTTTCTCTCTTTGTATTTGGAGAGAATCTCCTCCATTTCGTTTGTCGCGAAGCCTTCGGAGCAATCATCTTGTCCAAGCCTCGTCACTGAAGAAACGACCTTAACACCGTGTTTGTCAAGTATTTGCTTGGCGATGGCACCGGCGACAACGCAAGGAACAAGCGTCCTTGCCGATGCGCGTCCGCCACCGCGATAATCTCTTATTCCATACTTCATCTGATATGTGAAATCGGCATGAGACGGCCTGTACAAGTCCTTGACATTGTCATAATCAGATGATTTGGCGTCTTTGTTCCTCACGATGAACGCTATTGGAGCACCCGTCGTCTTCCCGTCGAAGATGCCTGACAGGAACTCCACTTCGTCCGGTTCGTTTCTTGTTGACGTCATCGCGCTTTGACCGGGTTTCCGTCTCGACAATTCACTCATTATGAATGATTTGTCAATCTCCAATCCAGCGGGACAACCATCTATCACGCCACCGACAGCCGGTCCATGCGACTCGCCGAAAGTTGTGAGACAATAGGCGTTGCCAAATGTATTTGCGTTCATTGCGATTATTGTTGTTATATTAACAAAAACCCCACGCGGCGCATCACGCACTTGTGGGGTTTTAAAACATTAAACCTTACAATTATTGTTCATTCAAGATCTTCATCTTCGCCTCAAGGACTTTGACATCGTTCTTGATCTTCTGAATCTTCTTCTCGTATTCAGCCTTGAGGATTTCCGACTGTTTGCTGTTGGCAAAGAACCCGATATTATTCTCAAGTGTGGCTATTTCATCGCGCAGTTTCTGAATACGATTCTGAAGGTTTGTGCGTTCCCTTCTGACCTTGTCGCGTGAATCCGGATCATCCTTCATTACAGAGACGATGTTACGGTATTCCGCTGTAGTCGCTTCATTATCATTGCTTCTCATCTTATCGAACAAGCCGTCGATGAGGCTGCGGTATTCATTCTGAAGTGCATCTTTCAGTTTCATCGGCACATGTCCTATTGCCATCCATTCTCTCTGGAAGCCTTTAATGGCTTCCATGTTGGCGTTGCGGTCTTTCTGGAGTTCGAAGGCCTTTATGCGTTCAACGATCTCCTGTTTTGCCTTGAGGTTACCTTCTTCTTCACCTTTGATTCCCGAGAAATGTTCGGCTTTGTTCTTGAAAAACTCGTCGCAGGCTGCGCGGAAGCGTTTCCACACCTTGTCGGAATGACGTTTCGGCACCGGACCGATGGCCTTCCATTCTTCCTGGAGTTTCTTAATCGTCTCTGTCGTCTTCCTCCATTCCGTTGAATCCACAAGGTTCTCAACCTCAACACAAATCTGGAGCTTCTTGTTGTAGTTCTCCATCTGCTGCACCTTCAGCTTGTTGAAGAAATCTTTCTTGGCTTCAAAGAAAGTGTTCATAGAGGTCTTGAAGCGGTTCCAGATCTCATCGCTCTGTTTCTTCTGAATCGGGCCGACCTGTTTCCACAGTTTGAACAGTTCGTTCACCTCATTTGACTTCTTCTGATATGCGTTGATGCTTGCAACTTGTTCATTGATAATCTCTTCTATCTTTTCGCAAATAGCAACTTTCGCATCGTAATTAGCCTTCTGCTCCTCTTCGAGCTTTGCATAATGCTCGCGGCGGATTTGGTTGATCTTGTCAGTTGTCAGTTTGAAACGTTCCCAGACCTCGTCTTTCTTATCCTGCGGGACCGGACCGATTTCCTTCCACTCATCGTGATATTTCTGCAAAAGCTTGAACGACTTGGTCATCGACTTCTCGACAAGAAGTTCCTCGGCTTTCTCGCAGAGGGAAATCTTCGCCTCAAGGTTCTTCTTGAGGTCAAGGTCACGGAGTTCCCTGTTGATTTTAACCTTGTCGTAGAACTTCTCAACGAGGAAATGGTATGTGTTCCAGAGGTTTGTGATTTCATTTGCAGGGACCTGACCTATCGCCTTCCATCTTTCCTGAAGGGCATTGAAATCATCGTAGGTCTTCTTCAAGGTCTCTTCCGAAGCTATCAGCTGCTTGAGCTCATCAAGGATGGCAAGTTTCATCTTGTGGTTCTCAACCTTCTGCTGCTCAAGGATTTCGTTGAATTTTGCCTTGTTTGCCTTATAAATGTTGAAAGCTGCTTTGAAGCGCGTTTCAAGAGGGTCGTCGGAATGCTCATAGCTGTCTTTGTCGCCACCGTCAAGGATGAATTGTTCAAGCTCGCGGTCACGGTCTTCCTTGTTCAGCTTGAGGAATGCAATCTTTATCGCGGTGACTTTGTCCTTAATCTTGACAACATCGACATCCTGCACCGCCTCTTCAAGTAATTCGACGAGTTGTAGTTTGTTGCAATTTGAGAAATCACATTCGGTTTCCTCTTCCTCTTCTTCATTGTCGTTCGCCAAATCAATCTCCTCTTCATTCGGAAGCGGTTCATCTTTTGGCATTGCATCTTCATTTTCACCAAGAATGATATTGACATTCAAGGTGTTAGGTAAAATTGTAGAAGCGTTAAGCTCTTCAATTTCTTTGCGTTCAGCAGCGTTCATTTTCTTTCTTTTTTAATTCTCCATCCTCTCGGATTTCGATAGATGTTAATACAAAATTATTTAAATCGTTATCACGCGTCGAATCTTCAACGCCGACATTGGTAATAAAACGCTGCAAAGATAGCAATTTATTTCCGTTAAACTAATATTTTGTGAAATATTTTTAAACCATTTCTTTGAAAGAAAATTCGTACTTTTGTGGTTTGAATTTTTTACAAAAATAACGCCTATGCGAACATTTGACGACATTAAAGAAGTGTTTAATGAATTGACAAACAACATATTACACGAAACAATTGTCAATTTCACAAACCTGCCGTCTTCCGGCTCTTCAAGAAAATATTTCAGAATCACAACAAAAACGAGAAGTGTAATCGGGACTTACAATCCGAACATCGAAGAAAATGTCGCATTTTTCACTTTTTCAAAACATTTTCTCGAACGCGGACTGCCCGTCCCTGAAGTTTTTGCGGTCAACGACGCGAAAGACATTTACATCCAATCTGATTTTGGCGACAACACCTTATATAATTACGTAGAACGATGCCTCAAAAATGGTTGTTACGACGGTGAAACAATTGAGTTATACAAAAAAACGCTTAAGCATCTCATTGATTTTCAGATAAATGGGCACAACGGACTCGATTATTCCAAGGCCTTCCCGACCGCATGTTTTGACAAGATGTCGATTTTAGACGACCTGAATTATTTCAAATATTGCTTCTTGAAAATAAACGAAGAAATTTCTTTCAACGAGACGCGCTTAAACGCTGATTTTCAACGTCTTGCCGATTTCATTCTTGAAGCGCCGTCAGATTTCTTCATGTACCGTGACTTTCAGTCGAGGAACATAATGGTCAAAGACAATACACCATATTTTATTGACTATCAAGGTGGAAGAAAAGGGCCGCTGCAATATGACGTGGTATCTTTGCTTTATCAGGTCAAGGCTTGCATTCCGGCGGAAATCCGCGAGCAACTACTCGCCCACTATCTCACCAATCTTGAACAGAAAAGTGGTAACAAAACATGTGGAAAGGATTTCATGAGGTTTTATCCGGCATTCATATTGTTGCGTCTGCTTCAGGTTCTTGGCGCATACGGATTCAGAGGCCTGATACAGAAGAAGTTACATTTCATGCAAAGCATTCCTTTTGCGATAAAAGAACTTTTAAGACAAGAAGAAAATTGGAGTCTTCCGTTTGACCTCAAGGAACTCAGGTCGATGATAAAGCATTTGAAGAATGTCTTGTCGAGATACGAACACACTGAACCAGAGGCACTTACAGTAACAATCAACAGCTTCTCATTCAAAAATGGAGGCATTCCAAACGACAACTCCGGCAATGGTGGCGGTTTCGTCTTCGATTGTCGCGCGTTGCCCAATCCTGGTCGTTACAAAGAATTTAAAAACAGCACCGGCGAGGACGCAGATGTGATAGAGTTCATGGACTCGTATCAAGACACACATTTCTTCCTGCAAAACGTGCAAATGCTTGTTTTCCAGTCAATTGACAACTATATTGAACGCGGATTCAAGAACCTGCAACTGAACTTCGGATGCACAGGAGGACAGCACCGTTCGGTTTATTTCGCACAGAAAATCGGCGAGACAATTCATGCAAATTACCCGATGGTCATTGTTAAAATTAATCATTTGATTCAACACAAAAATCATGTTTATGAAGCAAAATAAAAGGACAGCCTTCATCCTCGCCGCAGGACTTGGCACAAGGCTAAAAGACTTGACATCAGACAAACCTAAAGCATTGGTAACCATAAATGAAAAAGCATTACTTAAAGAAACACTTGAATCTTTAATAAGCCAAGGTTTTAATCATTTCGTAATCAATATTCACCATTTTGGCGAGCAGATTATTGAATTTTTGGACAACGAAAATTTCGGCAATGTAAAAATAGAAATATCTGACGAACGGCCACAGTTGATGGACACGGGCGGCGCTGTATTACAGGCACTTCCCTATTTTTCAGACAGCGAGGCTGTGCTGGTTCACAACGTCGATGTGCTAACGGACATTGACCTGAAAACATATTACGACGAATTCGTCAAAAGCGAAGACTCGGCTTGGATTCTCACGCAAGAACGCGACAACAAACGGAAACTCGTTTTCGACAAATATGATAATTTCGTCGGAAGATACAACATCGAAACAAAAGACTTTGATGGCGGCGATGCACTTCCGACAGAAAGCAAATTGCTGTCTTTCAGCGGAATACATATTTTCAGACCGAAATATTTCAAGACATTCAAATTAAAACCACGCTACATTTTTGAGCTGTACCAGAAACTCGAAAAAGCCGCAAAATTCACAGGCTACGCCCATGTGAAATCAAAACTCACGACTTCAAAATACTGGTTCGACCTCGGAACTCAAGAACAACTGAAAAATGCTGAACAATGGTTTTCATCGAACAGATAACCAATTATATAACAGAACATTACGATTTGTCAAAAGACAATCTGACCATCGTATTCCCGAATAAACGTGCGGCATTGCAGCTCCGCAATGAACTCGAGAAACGCATCACTTACAACTTCTGGGTGCCGAATATCATCTCCATCCAGCAGGCCATGGAAGAATGGAGCGACTTGCAACTTATTGACAATGTAGATGTTATCTTTGAGTTAATCAAAATCAACGATTCATTTCACAATAACGAGGAGATGAACCACAGCTTTTTCGGCCTCGCAGCACAAATGGCGAAAGATTTTGATGAAATCGACCAATACAATGTCAATGCAGAAAGTCTTTTCAGCCACCTCACAAGCGCGAAAGAAATTGAAGACTGGAACATGGAACTGAACAGTAATATCGAGTCGAATTATGTCAGGTTTTTCGCATCGCTGATTCAATATTACAACGCATTGAGAAACTCGTTGCAGCAGAACGGATTTGGCTATTACGGACTGATAACCAAGAAGATAGCTTCGTACGATGATTCTGTACTGATTCAAAAGACGAAAGACAGGAAAATAATCTTCGCAGGTTTCAACGCCCTCACCAACACGGAAGAAGACATCATCGTGCGACTTGTTGAATGCGGTAACGCCGTGATGCTCTGGGATTTAGATGAATATTATTTCGATGACGAGAAACAGGAAGCTGGCATATTCGCAAGGAAATTCTTCAAAAAACACCCGAATATCGAAAAGAACTTCATCGGAAACAATTACAAAACTCAGGAAAAAGAAATCAACGTGATTAGCGTTTCCGGCAACTCCGTTCAGACAAACGCGCTTCAACTTCAACTAAATCAAGAAGTTAAAAAGAATATTTACGATGGCAAAACCAACAGCGTAATTGTTTTGGCGGACGAGTCCATCTTGATTCCGACATTAAATTCAATTCCGGATTCGATTGACAAGATTCAAGTCACGATGGGCTACCCTTATCAGAAAACAGCGACGTATCACTTTATTGATCAACTGTTTAGATACCAGAAAAGCCTCAGTGCCGATGAAAACAAGATTTATCTCTGGACTTTTATCCGATTCTGCAATTCAGATTTCATCAAACTGATTTTCAGCGGGAAAGAGCAAAACCGCCTTAACAACTGGCTGAACAAACTCGCCAATGATTCGCAATATTATTTCAGCAAATCAGATGTTGAAACTTTCAAAAATGATACAGAACTATTTGATTTTCTTAATATTACATTGTCAAAATGGAAAGACACGACATCTTGCATCGAATCAATAAAGCGGCTCCTTGAAATAGCGATGCGAAAAATTTCCGACACAAAAAACAATTTCATAAAAAATCAAATCAGCGTTGCGAGCCGAACAACCAACAGGATTGAACTCCTGATTAAAAAATACGACAATTACATACAAACCGATGATTTACAGGTACTTTTCACGCAAGTCTCCATGCAATCGTCTATTAATTTAAAAGGTGATTCCAACGGACTGCAAATCATGGGACTTCTCGAAACGAGAAACTTGGACTTCGACGTCATTCATTTTTTAAGCGTAAACGAAGGCGTACTGCCATTGTCGAAAACAAACAACAGCTTGATTCCGTTCGACATACGAAAGATTTTCGGTCTGCCGACGCACACACAGCAACAGGCCGTATATGCCTACCATTTCTACAGACTTTTGCAAAATGCCAAACGTATCAATCTGTATTACAATTCATTAGCTGATTTGTCGGGCTTCGGCGAGCCAAGCAGATTCATCAGACAACTTGAACATGAATATGCGCGTAATTATAAAAACGTGAAACTGACTCATATCCAATACAAAAGCCCTCAGGTCAATGAGAAAAGCCCAGCCATTTCGATACAGAAAACGCCTGAGATGCTTGAAAAAATCACGGAATTCTCCCCCACTTCCATCGGCACTTACGTCAGATGTCCGCTTCAGTATTATTTCAAATACATCGAAGGCATCCGCGACAACAAACTAAATGAAGAGATTCAGGTTAACGTCGTTGGCAGCATCATTCACAAGGTTTTGGAGAATTTTTATCATAAATTCAACAACGACACGATAACCTCGAAGCTGTTTGAATTGCTGTATGACAAACATTTCGACCAATGCTATCAAGACGCGCTTGAAAGTAACGGTTTCCATTCCGGATTGCCTCAAACAGGATTTAACCACCTTACAAAAACAGTGATTGACAATATGTTAGCAAACTTTTTCAGGGAAGAGAAAAAGTTCATCAAAGATGGCGAAACAGGCAGCCAAAGATATGAAATGTCGATGATTGACATGGAGAAAGAAATGTGCAACACATTCAATATCAACGGAAAAGCAATCACGCTGAAAGGATTTGCCGACAGAATAGACAAGATTAACAGCACGATACGAATCATCGACTACAAAACAGGAAAGGTTGAAGACAGCAACGTTAAAGTCAAAGCAGACCAAACCGATATAACCCTGATGGCCGAGAAATCAATTCAGCTGTTGGTATATAAGTATCTGTATCTGAAAGAAAATCCGGAAATAGATCCCGATGACATCGAGCCTGGAATCATTGGTTTCCAGAAGTTGAGCAATGGTATTTTCAGTCTTAACACGTCTGAAAATCAAGACTTTAATGATGACTTCACAACAAACTGCGAGAGCTATTTCGTAAGGTTTTTCGAGGAGGTTTTGAGTCAGGACATTCCGTTTTCACAGACAGAAAAAGTGCAAAACTGTCGTTTCTGCGAATTTAAGTCGATTTGCAAAAGGCTTTGATTTTCAATCATTTCAATTCTCGATTAGGTCAAAAAAGAAATCCCTGATTTTGTATTGGATGTCATAAAAATTTTGGTTTACGCCTTTGCCCTTATCAAGATGCAAGGCGTGTCCTTGTTTTTCGTAAGTATATAATAATGAATTGATTTCGAGTTCCTCGGTCTTTTGTGTTATTTTGTGTGAGCCATACATTTTCTTATGGACCAAGTTCAAGACCCAAACATTTTTCATCACGCGTCCTTTGCCGTAGGGAACAAGTTTGTCGGCATCACCATGAAAAGAGACGATTGGCACATAGTCGTTTTCGAGAATTGACAGGTCATAAACCGCGCCCCACATATTAGCCAATCCTTTGATTTTAAACGTGTTGTGAAGATTATTGCCAGATGTTTCCAAATCGCCGCAATCACCTTTGCGGTAAGTTGATTTCAACCTGTTTTCATTTCTCATGTACGCCACGGCAAGCATCATCATGCTTCCGGCACTCGTACCGCCCGCGAAGATATTTGTTGTGTCAACACCATATTTTTCATTGTTTTCAACCAAAAACTTGATTGCAGCATGAGCGTCTTGCATCGCGCGATACTCACATTTCTCAATATTTCTTGTCGTAAGTTTAGAAAATCCCAATCTGTAATTTATTGAGGCACAGACATATCCGAGCGATGCGAAATAACTGCACCACTTCTTATATGCATCCACACCTTTATCGCCGATGTAAAACGCGCCGCCATGCGCAAATACTATCAGAGGACGGCGTTCGAGCGTGTCATTCTTGGGAAGATAGATGTCCATTTTCAAATCCAAATCCCGCACCTCATGCTTTGAGAACACGAATTTACGCAATGCCTTGACATCAACATTTTCATCAGGATACGAATCCCAATAACCCTTCACATTTGCATAAACAATGTCTTTTATCGTATCAACCTCAAAAATCTGATCTTTATATCTCACAGAATCATATGCCATATTACCGAATGATTTTTGTAACACAAAGAATATCAATAAAATACAAAAAACAAACTTGGTTTTTATTCCGTCAAAATTGAAGTTGTAAAATTATCAAATTAATTTTAGACAAATCGAATAAATTCTTATTTTCGCGAAAATTTTTGATATGACTATAAGACACGCTCTCATCATTGCAATTTTAGCATTAGGAATCGAATCATGCCAAAAGCCATCACAACAAGCTGATTATCAAATTATTCCATTACCAAAACAAATCGAACTGACAAACGGCACAAGTTTTATCATGAACAAGCAGACCGCGATCACGTATCCGAAGTCGGAGGGCGAACTGCAAAACGAGGCGAATCTCTTGGCGGAATACATCGAAGACATATTTGGTTTCGGGCCGATAATCAGGGTGAGCGACAACGAGATGCAGAACGCTATCAACTTGAAAATCAACAAATCACAATTTGACAGAGAAAACGCATACAAGATTCTTGTCGGAAAAAACAACATAAACATCATCGGCACTGACGCGGCGAGTGTGTTTTACGGGATACAGACTTTGAGGAAAAGCGTCGGCGCCGTGGAAGAAGGCAAGACCGTTGAGTTCCCGGCATGTAAGATTTACGACTATCCGCGTTTTGGCTACCGCGGGATGCACCTTGACGTGAGCCGTCACTTCTTCCCTATCGAGAATGTGAAGACATACATCGACATCATGGCGATGCACAACCTCAACAAGTTTCACCTTCACATCACCGATGACCAAGGCTGGCGTATGGAGATGAAGAAATATCCGGAATTGACAGAGGTCGGTGCCTGGCGTTCGGGCACAATCATCGGAAAGACAATGGCTTACGACAGCATCCGCCACGGCGGGTTCTACACACAGGACGAGCTCCGTGACCTCGTGAGATACGCCGCCGACCGCCACATCACCATCATTCCTGAGATCGACCTCCCAGGCCACATGCTCGGCGCACTCGCCACCTACCCGGAACTCGGCTGCACCGGCGGCCCGTATGAGGTCTGGCGGCACTGGGGCGTCGCCGAAGACGTAATCTGCGCCGGAAACGAAGACGCGATGATGTTTCTGGAAGATGTTCTTGAAGAGGTGATGGACGTGTTCCCAAGCGAATACATACATATCGGCGGCGATGAATGCCCGCGCGTAAGATGGGAGAAATGCCCGAAATGTCAGAAGAAAATCAAAGAGTTAGGCATCAAAAGAGACAAAAAACACACCGCCGAGGATTATCTTCAGAGCTATGTGATGTCGAGAATGGAAAAATTCATAGAGAGTCATGGACGTCACATTATCGGCTGGGACGAGATGCTTGAAGGCGAGCTGGCGCCGAACGCGACGGTGATGAGCTGGCGCGGCAGCGAAGGCGGCTACAAAGCAGCAAAACTGCATCATAACGTGATCATGACCCCGAACGACTACATGTATTTCGACTATTACCAGTCGTTGGATTCCGACAACGAGCCGCTGACGATAGGCGGATACGTCCCCGTCGAGAAAGTTTACGGCTTCGAGCCAATACCTGAAGGCCTTGAAAATGACGAAGAGAAATACATCCTCGGAGCACAAGCCAACCTCTGGACCGAATACATCGGCGACTTTAACACCTTGACTTACATGATGTCACCGAGAATCGGAGCGCTTGCCGAGGTCCAATGGTGCAACCCTGAACAAAAAGATTACAACGACTTTGTGAAACGCGAATACCGCCTCTCAAAACTTTACGATTTTTATAATTGGAATTACGCCACGCACATTTTCGATATCAATGTCGAAATCACTCCGAATGTCGAAGATGGTTGTCTCAAAATAAACATGTCGAAGCTGGTTGACGGCGAAATCAGATATTCAACAAACGGAGAAAACCCAGCGGTAAAAGGCGTTTTATATAATGAACCATTGAAAATCAATACAAATTGTGATTTCAAGGCGGTTGTGATTCGTCCCGACGGCACGACAGGCAAGATGTTTGAAACGAATTTTGACTTTAGCAAAGCCTCGATGAAACCGATAACGTTGAAAAACCAGCCGAACAAGAATTACACTTTCGACGGTGCCAACGTGCTGATTGACGGCTTGAAAGGCACTTCCAACTACAGAAGCGGCAGATGGCTCGGATTTTTCGGTGAGAACATCGACGCCACGATCGACCTGAAGGAAGAGACGGAAATAAGCAAGGTTAAGTTCAACAACATCATCAACATGAACGACTGGATTTTCAACGCGAAGTCGGTCAAGGTGTTGGTTTCCAACGACGGCAAAGGTTTCCGAAAGATATTCCAAAAAGATTTCGAGATGCTTCCCAAAGATTTCGAGAAGCCGATTTATCCTGTTGAAGTTGAGTTCCCCGCAACAAAAACACGTTATGTTGAGGTCATAATCGAGCCGTTTGACTGTCCGAAAGGCCATTCGGGTTACGGTTATCCGGCATGGGTTTTCGTTGACGAGATTGGGGTTTATTGATTTTGTATCAGTCACGAGAGCATTTTGAATGCACATTCGGTACAATCTACTTAGGTTTTTAAGATGGATTTATAATTTTTTAACATGCAAACGGCAGGTTAAAATCATTATTAACAATGGCATTCAAGAAATATTGTTTGTAAATTGTTTTCGCAATATAAATTATTGATGTCAGATAAAAAAGTTTTGACCTATAGGTCCAAAATTTTACATTTTGTAACATTCTAATACAATCAGCCACTTTACTAAATACAAAATGTAAACATATTTCAAGTTTATTTCATTGAATTATAATGAGATAATGTAACAAGTCGCACAGTGCAGCGTGATTTGTTGGAGCTTCAGTCGGCAGGTCGTCTCGAACGAAGCGGCGGCAGAAAAGACGGTTTCTGGATTGTGAAATAGTTGGTTAAAACGCTCTCGCTCTCAACTTCTCCTCACCCCTCTCACAGCTTCCGCCTCACTCGGGGCATCAGGCCAATAATGCTTCGGATAACGACGCCTCAACTCCTTCCTGACCTCAAAATATGCGCTGCGCCAAAAACTGCGGAGGTCGCTCGTCAGCTGGACAGGCTTGAAACCTGGCGACAACAACTCCATCAAGACGGGACGCTTCCCGTCGTCAACACAGGGCGTGTCGGCAAGCCCGAAACACTCCTGAAGCCTCACGCTGACAACCGGAACATCAGCTCCCTGACGGTAATCGACACGAATCCGGCTGCCTGTCGGAACTACGATGTGCGATGGCGCGAGACGGTCAACAGCCCGCTGCTGCTCATACGAAAGCATCGCCCATATCGCCGCGCAAAGGTCGATTTTCTTCAATTCAGTGATGTTTGTCTTCAATTTCCCGCCATTTTCAAGATAAAACGGCAGCCATTCTTCTGCGGTTTTCAGGATTCTTTCCGTACTCAAATCAGGAAGCTCAAGCTCGGGATGCCACAACGCGACAACGGAAATCCGCCGCTGAAGCCTCTCCACCTCATCGGAGAAATCGAGCATACTCCTGCCCTCTTTTGCACACGCCTCACATAAAACCTTGATAATCTGTTTATTGCAATCACCTTGAATCTGACAGCTCTCAACGACCAAACTTCCAATATACAACTCGTTTCGTGCAATAACCTGTCCTTTTTTGCTGTCCCAATAAATGTTGTCGCGCATCTTTGCCAAAGCCGGCAACGTCTCTTTTCTCAGCGGAGAGGCAAGGAACACATTCCCGCTCGAAGCGTTCAGCTCGGCCACCGCAAGCCACTCATGCGACGCGAGGTCGTCCTTCGGATTTACAATGGCGTTGTCGCCACTCGCAAGTTTGTATTTCCCGTTGCTGTCAAAAGATTTCGCGATACGTTCTGGATAGGCGGAAGCCACAAGCTCGCCGGTTTCAAAAGCATCGGGCTGCTCGTTGTCGGAGCGGACATGAGCAAGCCGCAGATATTCATTGGCAATCAATATGATACGGTTCCATTTCGCATCAAAATTATTTTTTTTTGCTTTGCGCAAAAGACCAATTC
Source organism: Bacteroidales bacterium (assembly GCA_045600605.1). Classification (GTDB taxonomy): domain Bacteria; phylum Bacteroidota; class Bacteroidia; order Bacteroidales; family F082; genus Limimorpha. The sequence continues at coordinate 87,999 of JAZRYG010000014.1, read as the reverse complement.
GCGTGTTGATGTCGGCGTCGTTTTCGGAAGATGAAAGCGGGTCTCTCTCCTCAAGAATTGCGGCAATGTCGGCTGCAAGGGCTTTCATCCTGTCGTTTTTTGCAGCAACGAGCATCTTTGAGATTCGAGGATGGCAGGGCATCTTCGACAACATCTTCCCGATTTCCGTGATATTACCTTCATTATCAACGGCGTCGAGCATCTGCAAGAGCCTTGATGCACGGGCGACATTGCCTTGCGGCGGCGGTGTCAGCCAAGGCAGCTCCATGACCTCGCCCCCGCCCCACGCCGCAACGTCAAGCATCATCGGCGACAAGTCGGCCTCAACGATCTCAGGTTTGCGGCTCTCGGCCATCCTGCACTCTGTCGCCCTGCTCCAAAGCCGGTAACAGACACCCTCCGCCACTCGTCCGGCACGCCCCTTCCGCTGATTTGCCATGTCCATGCTGATCCGCACGGTCTCAAGACGACTCAACCCATTGCGCGGGTCAAAGACCAACGTCTTGCAAAAACCTGAATCGACGACAATCCTCACCCCGTTGATTGTCAATGATGTTTCGGCTATCGGAGTGGCGAGGACGACTTTCCGCCAGCCTTTCGCAGAAGGCATTATCGCGGTCCTCTGCTCCTGCGACGAGAGATTTCCGTACAACGGGATGACGCTTGTGCCAGGCAAATCACTGCCGAGAAAGTCCTTGCACCTCAAGATTTCGGCCTGCCCGGGCAAAAAAGCGAGGATGTCGCCTTCGTGCTCCCGATGTGCCTTGCAGACGGCTCGCGCCACCTCTTCCGACACGTTTCGGACATCGATGTCACGCTCAGAATTGAAGACCTCGACATCAAACATCCGGCCTTCACTGTTAATCAACGGTGCATCAAGGTCACGACAAATCGTCGTCGCGTCAATCGTCGCCGACATTATCACGATTTTCAAGTCTGGCCGTACGATGTCCTGCGACTCACGGGTCATGGCAAGCGACACATCGGAGTTCAGGCTCCTTTCATGAAACTCATCGAAAATGACGACCGACACGCCTTCAAGCGTCGGGTCGGCGATGAGCATCCGCGTCAGGATGCCTTCCGTCACGACCTCAATACGCGTCTTTGAAGAGACGTTTTTCTCAAAACGGATCCGAAAGCCGACGGTTTCGCCCACATTCTCGTTCAAAAGCGAGGCCATCCGCTCGGCTATCTGACGCGCGGCGAGACGACGAGGCTCAAGCATGATGACTTTTCCGTTATCTTTCAAGCCATCAAGAATCGTCAGCGGCAGCAGCGTCGATTTTCCCGCACCAGGAGGCGCAGTGATAACCAACCTGTTACATTCCTGCAATCTTCGATTCACCTCTTCGGCAATCGAATACGCGGGCAGTTTTGTCGCTTCGGAATTGTCAATCATCAGTAGTCTGTCGTTTCGGTTTGCAAAAATAAGCAAAAACAAATTTGGTTTCTTACTGGAGACATCAAGATTTTTCTTACCTTTGCAAAAAATTTTCAGATAGAAGATTTTTTATTTATCAAATTGAAAATCAAATAATTACAATATGAGTTTGAATATATCAAAATTAAGAAACATTGGTATTGCGGCGCATATCGATGCAGGCAAGACCACATGCTCCGAGCGAATTTTGTTTTTCACGGGCGTGAACCGCAAGGTCGGTGAGACTCACGACGGCCAGGCCACGATGGACTTCATGAAGCAGGAGCAGGAACGCGGCATCACCATCGCGTCGGCTGCCATCACGACACATTGGAACGACCATCAGATCAACTTGATAGACACTCCCGGCCACGTTGACTTCACGGTGGAGGTCGAGCGTTCGCTGAGAGTCATCGACGGCATGGTGGCGGTCTTCTGCGCCGTCGGCGGCGTGCAGCCACAGAGCGAGACGGTGTGGAACCAGGCCGACAAATACCGCGTGCCACGTATCGCCTTCGTCAACAAGATGGACCGCACCGGCGCCGACTTCAACGAGGTCGTGAACCAGATGAACAAATACCTCGGTGCCAACGCGGTGCCGATTCAGATGCCCATCGGACAGGAAGACTCATTTGAAGGGATGATTGACCTCGTCAACATGAACTCAGTGGTTTTCAAGGATAAAGAACGCATCGTGGGGCCTATTCCTGAGAACCTGAAAGAACAGGCGATTGAAGCGCATCACAACCTCGTCGAGCATGTCGCCGACTTCGATGACGAGATTGCAGAGCTTTATCTCGCCGACGAAGAGATTCCCGTCGAGAAGCTGAAAGCCGCCATCCGCACTGCCACCATCAAGCTGATGATGGTGCCGGTACTCTGCGGCTCGGCATATAAAAACAAAGGCATACAGCTTCTGCTCGACGCTATCGTCGATTATCTGCCGTCGCCCAAAGACCTCGGCGCCATCATCGCCCACGACCCGAACGACGAAGAGAAGACGATACAGCGCAACCCGCTTGAAAACGAGCCGTTCTCGGCGTTGGCGTTCAAACTCATCAACGACCCGTATGTCGGACAGCAGACCTTCATCCGTGTGTTCAGCGGCAAGCTCACAAGCGGCATGTCGGTCTATAACACCAACAAAGGCAAGACCGAGCGCATCGGGCGTATCTTCCGCATCAAAGCCAAGGAACGCGAGGAGATCACCGAAGCCGGAGCCGGCGAAATCGTGGCTCTCGTCGGGATGAAAATCACCAGGACCGGCGACACGCTCTGCGACGAAAACGCCCCTATCTTGTTGGAAAACATACACATACCTCCGGCGGTCATCGAGATGAAGATTAATCTTGAAGACAAGAAAAACCGCGGGAAGCTCGGCGAGGCGCTGGCGAAACTCTGCAACGAAGACCCGTCGTTCCGCGCACATTTCGACGAGGAGACCGAAGAAACCATCATAGCGGGCATGGGCGAGCTTCATCTTGAAATCATCGTTGACCGTCTGAAAGAAGAATTCAAGGTGCCGGTCAGCGTCGGCGCACCTTCTGTTTCATTCCGCGAGACCATCGCCTCGGCGTTCGAGTGCAACTACAGGTTTGTCAAGCAGACCGGCGGCAAGGGACAGTTCGCGCACACCGTCATCCGCTTCGAGCCGAACCCGGGCAAAGGCTTTGAGTTTGTTGACATCACGAAAGGCGGTGTCATCCCGAAGGAGTTCATCCCGTCAGTGCAGAAAGGCTTGCAGACCGCGATGCTGAAAGGCCCGTTTGCAGGCTATCCCGTCGTCGATGTGAAGTGCGTCCTCGTTGACGGCAGTTTCCATCCCGTCGATTCGAGCGACATGGCGTTCCAGCTCTGCGCACAGATGTGCTTCAAGCAGGCTTTCATGAAGGCAACTCCTGTCCTTCTCGAACCTGTGATGAAAGTTGAGATCAACACGCCAGATGATTATATCGGCAACGTGACCGGCGACCTGAACAAACGCCGCGGACGCATCGAGGCGATGCGCCGTTTCCGCAAAGGCTCGCAGAAAGTCGATGCCTTCGTGCCGCTCATGGAGATGTTCGGCTACGCCACAGCACTCCGCAACGTCACGTCGGGACGCGCGAACTACTCGATGGAGTTCTATCAATACGCACCGACTCCAAAAGACAAACAGGAGGAAATCGTAAAGGAGAGAAACAAAGAATAAAGTTTTACGACGGAGGGTCGTGCTGCTAAAAAACAGCTTTCAGATCCTCTGTCGTCAAACCGTTGAAATCGCCGCTGCTCATGAAGCCGCCGACGGTATTCTCGTATGTCTTTTCATTCAAAAGGCCCACAAGCTCGTCCTTGGAATGCACCACTCTGATGCTGGGACGCTTGAAGCCGTCAACAATCCTCTCATCGGTCATCATGTCGAGTTTCTTTATGGCCACCGCGTGCGGGTCATAGAAGACTACGGCTTGGTCGCAGTCGTCGAGGCAACCCGCGTAATGGTCGATGAACACCTCGCTGAGGCTGCTGTATGTGTGTAACTCAAAGACAACCAACAGGTTCTTGTTCGGATATTGTTCGCGCAGGGCTTTAACAGTCGCAAGTACCTTTGACGGGGCATGGGCGAAATCACGGAAAACGACATTGTCTTTCTCTTTGTTTTCAAAAAGCATCTCGAGACGGCGTGCCGCTCCTTTGAACGACTTCATCGCCTCGTAGAATGTCGCGTCCTTGATTCCTATCTGATGTGCCACGAAACGTGCCGCGTTGATATTCTTCATGTTATGTTGTCCGAATATCTGCACTTTCTCTTCCTTCCCGTCAGGAAGAATGAGATATGTGCCATCATCGCCGATGCGGTTTTTGTGAAAGTCGTAGCCATAGACAGGCACTTTCGCCGCCGCCGCGAGTTTGCCGCATTCGTTGTCATTGCCGTCATAGATGAGGCAACCGCCTTTTTCTATTGTCCTGATGAAAATTCTGAATTGTTCGAGATAGCTGTCAAAAGTCGGGAAGACATTGACGTGGTCCCACCCTATCCCGCTGATCACCGCGATATCAGGGTGATATTTGTGGAATTTCGGCACGCGGTCGATGGGCGACGTGAGGTATTCGTCGCCCTCAATGACCATGTATTTTGCGGTTTCGCTGAGGCGAACCATCACGTCGAAACCCTCAAGCTGCGCTCCGACCATGAAATCCGTCTCGATGCCGGCGTGTTTCATCACGTGAAGAATCATCGACGTAATCGTGGTCTTCCCGTGACTGCCGCCTACTACGATACGGATCTTGTCTTTGCTCTGCTCGTAAAGATATTCGGGATATGAGTAGATCTTAAGTCCAAGTTCCTGTGCGCGAATGAGTTCCGGGTTGTCGATGCGGGCATGCATCCCGAGGATGACGGCCTCATACGAGTCGTCGAGCAATTCAGGATGCCAGCCGAACTCCTTGGGCAGTATGCCTTCTTTTTCGAGACGCGAGCGCGACGGCTCAAAGATCTCATCGTCAGAACCCGTAACCTCGTAACCCTTTCTGTGTAAGGCGATTGCAAGGTTGTGCATCGCACTCCCGCCGACAGCGATGAAATGGACTTTCTTCATATCAAACTATTTATCAACAACAATCTTCTGTGATGACTTCTCACCATTAGCGTCGGTCAAATCTATGATATACAATCCGTTGGCAAATGATGTCGCGTCAATAGAAGAACCATTCAATTCACCATCATTTGAATAAACGACCTGACCAATTGCATTATAAATCTTCACCTCATTAACATCGCCAACGATGTTAATCTTTGACGAAACAGGGTTAGGATAAACTCCAACATGTTCATTATCATTCACTTCATTGACGCCTGTCGGTGAGTAATTCACTTCAAAATTATAAACATAGTCGAAAATATTATCCGAAGGTTTGCAGGTGATGATTTTATTGTTTTTGGAATCCTTGATTTCAAAGAAGCCGCCATCCATACCATTGCCGACCGCGTTGCTGAATCTGATGCAATAGCAGCCCGAAGCCGGAAGGTTGACTTCGTTTGTAAATGCATGGTTTGCCTGGTCGTATGTCAAAGTCTCGACTGCGTTACCGCTTTCAGTATCAATAAATTCGATAGCGAGGTTCTGTGGATTTGAACCGGTCTTGACCTGCACTTTCAGATAGCCATCTTCTATCACGTAAGCATCGGTCACGTCCATTGAATAGAAATTATCAAACGGATATTCGTCATCGTGGCTTCCGTTGATATTCGTCGCCTCCACCACCACTTGTGAGGCATCGCTGAAGTCGATTTCTGGCATCACGAACGAAGCAATCCCGTCTTTTGCGAGATTGCCTGTCCATGCATATTCACCTATCTTATTGTCATTTTCATCTCTTGCGATGAAATCGACAGATGTAATTGTCTGATTACCAAAGTTCCTAAACTCGAATGTCGAGTTCATCTTGCCTGAACATGACGACGGCGTGGCGCCTTCAACGTTCTGAATGCCAATGTCATAGTCGGCACCTGATTCGGCTATATTCAACTTCACGGCCTGATACACTTCCTTTGTGCCGGCGTAATTCTGCACCCATGCGATGAGCTGGCAGTTCTCTTTTTTGAAGCCCGACATGTCGAACAGGCCTGTCACCGTCATTGACTCGCCAGTGAAGGCAGTGCCGAGTTGATCCGGAATCATGTCGCGCACACAGCAGTTGAGTTCTGTCATCCCCTGCCAGTTGCGCTGTATATGCGACTCTGTCAGAACTATGAAAACCTTGACGTTTGTTGCGGTGCACTCACCGACCTTCGTCACGACAGCAGTAGCCTGACATTGTGTCCCCGCATAATAGCTGAAAGACAGGTCAATAGTGAACGGGCTTGTCTCGTTAATGCGCTGATTGTAAAGGTTTTTATATTGGCTGTAAAGTGTCTGCGACGCTGTTCCGCCTCCTTCGTATTTTAATACGCCATCAACTTTTGCAGTCGGATATGCACTGATGTTGTAGTAAGCTGCTCTCGCATTAGTTTCAGCCGTGTAAAACTCAGCCGTAGAAAATGCACTTGTCTGGTATCCCATCGGGGCTATTGCCAAACCTTCTTCAAGCATCTGCGCAATGCCGTTCGCCGCAGCCGGGCAATACGGACAGTTAACACCTGTGAAAACTTCAAACAAAACACATTCGCGTGCCACGTTCTGTGCTGATAATGAGCCTATTAACAAAAAGGCCACCAGTGAAAGTAATAATTTTCTCATATTTGTAAAATTTAGAATTTTCAAGCTGCAAATTTACATTTTTTTGAATATCTTTGCACGATAATTTTGAAATATTAATGATCCTCGACTCAACCATAATCCGGCGTTTCTCCGACTACCTCAGACTTGAGCTTTCGCTGTCCGACAACAGCGTGGCGGCGTACAGCCATGATGTCGAACTTTTTCGTCAATTCATTGAAAATGAAAGGGTGAATCGGTCTATCAATGACATCAGACAAGAAGATATTGAGGCATTTTTCGCGCAGCTTTTCGAGCTCGGGATCAGCGCGATATCGCAAGCGAGAATTTTGTCGGGGCTGAAGAGTTTCTACCGTTATCTCATTCAGGAAAAAATATGCGAGGAGAATCCGACAGAGCTTATCTCATCGCCATCGATTGGGAGACATCTTCCAGAAGTGCTTAGTTTTGAAGAGATTATGAGCATGATTTCAAGCATTGATTTAAGTCAGCCGTTCGGTCATCGCAACAATGCGATTATCGAGGTGATGTATGGCTGTGGGCTGCGTGTCTCCGAAGTCATCTCGTTGAACATCAGCGATATTTTTGAAAAAGATGAGTTTATAAAAGTCTTTGGCAAAGGCGACAAGGAACGGCTCGTCCCGATAGGCAGAAAGACATTGAAAGAGTTGATGCTTTACGTCAAAGGCGAGCGTCTGCATCAAGACATCAAGCCGAAATTCAGCGACAAGGTCTTCATCAGCCGGCGCGGGACAAGTCTGACACGTCAGAGCGTTTTCCTTCTGGTGAAAGGACTCGCCGAGAAAGCGGGAATCCACAAAGAGATAAGCCCTCACACATTCAGGCATTCGTTCGCCACGCACCTCATTGAAGGCGGCGCAGACCTGCGTGCAGTGCAACAGATGCTCGGACACTCAAACATCTGTACCACAGAGATTTACACTCACATCTCCGACGAGTATCTGCGTCAGGTCATGATTCAGCATCATCCGCGTTTCAAATAAAATAGCACCCTGAAACTCAAGGTGCTACTTCTATCATTTTCAATCCATTACTGCAAGTCTCACTCTTCTCCCCAGAACACCTCAACCAACTCGTCGTCTTCGAAATACATGTCAATATTCAAATCTTCGAAAGTGATGCAGTTGCCGTCATCGTTGTCTTCAGTGTATTTCTCGCAGCCATTCTGCTTCATCAGTTCGATGATTTCATCCTTGTTGAGGTCAAACAGTTTCGCATCGTAAAGAGTCGTGTTTTCATTGACGCTGTAGATGTTGTAAAGTTTTAGTTCAGCGTCGCCCTCGAAGTACAACGACATGTCAAGGTCATAGTAATCAAGAACCACGACATTATTGTCATCGCCTTCCTCAACAGGCTCAATCTCTTCTTGTTTGTCTGGTTTTCCAATGAGTTTCACCACTTCATCGAGCGTCATCTCAAATCTGAGGTCGCCGAATCCTTTCAAAGGTTCAATTGTAAAATTTTCCATTTTTTTAGTTGCATTTTTATTTAAATTACTCAAATCTTATTGATTTTGAAGGTCTTATATTGTTTATCAACATAGTTGGAATCAAAAGCATCACAATCCATATCACAAATGTCCCGACGTTAAGCATTGCGAAATAAGTCCAATTAAGTTCAATCGGGACTGACGACAAGTAATATGATTCTGGCGACAGTGAGATTATATTTGTCGTTTTCTGAATCAGGCAGATGCCGATTCCGACCACATTGCCAATCAGCATACCTATTAATAATATGCGGCATGAACGTCTCAGGAAAATCTGTCTTATCAGTTGGTTGCTCGCCCCCATTGATTTCAGCAATCCGATGGTTGAAGTCTTTTCGAGTATGATTATCAACAACATACTGATTATCGTGATACCTGCCACAAGCAGCATCAATGCGATGATGATGACCACATTCATGTCTTGAAGATCGAGCCAATCGAAAATCTGCGGGTAGCTTTCCATAGCGGTGTATGACACGAGCTCCGGCGGGACGCTGAAATAGACCGAACGGTTTGCCTCCTCAACTGTTGTCGTTTCATCGATGTGTATCTCAAGATGGCCGACCTCTTCGTCTTTCCAGCCGTTCAACTTTCTTATCTGATTCAGGTCACAATAGACAAAACGCTCATCACATTCCGAAAGCCCTGTCTCATAAATGCCTTCAACCGAAAACTTCCTGCCCCTCGCCTTCATGTCACTATCGACAAACCAAATCCTGACGTCATCTCCGACAGAAAGTTCCATCTTGTCTGCAATGATTTTCGATATTATTATCTCGTTAGAGCGTTCATCATCAACATATTGCGGAATATCTCCGGCTTTAATATTCGCTCCGATGTAACTCCAGTCATAGCTTGAATCGACGCCTTTGAGCACAACCGCCTGAATCTCATCGTCGGTCTTGATGATTCCAGCCTTATTGGCCGTCGGATGCACAGCTGTGATGAAAGGTTTGTCAAGACGAGCCTTAAGCACGCTGTCATACAAAAAAGGAGTCTCTTCTATCGACTCATTTTGGTTCAACGCCTGTACATGAATCGGCGCGACAAACCCGATGACCTTGTCTTTTATTTGATTCTTAAAACCTACAACTATAGCGATGGAAACCAACATGATAGCGATTCCGAGGGCTACACTGGCAACGGCGATACGCATTACCGTCGAAGAGAGATTTGCCTTCGACAATGAAAAAATTCTTTTCGATATAAATGTTGCCGCGTTCATATTTTTCTTATAATTGCAAAAATAAATAAATATCTCGTATGCGAAGATTTTTTTTATCCGTTTTTGTGACATTTTTGTTTATATCATTGAATGTCAATGCGCAAAAATGCAAAAAATTATTATTGCTTGATGCCGACGATGCCGGCGTAGGAGCGTCAAGGACAGAGCTTTACCTCCCGTTGCTGAAAGAGAAAAACGTCGGAGTCGTTGCAAATCAAGCGAGTACGTTCGCCGGAGTGCATCTTGTCGATACGTTGCTAAACTCTGGCATCAATGTCGTCAGGATTTTCTCGCCGGAACACGGATTCCGCGGATTGTCCGATGAAGGCGCGGCAATCGCTTCGGGCATCGACGCCAAGACCGGCCTTCCGATAGTCTCGCTGTACGGGAAAAACAAAAAACCAACCGCGGAGCAACTGCAAAGCATTGACATTCTGCTGTTTGACCTTCAAGATGTCGGAGTGCGTTTTTACACTTACATTTCAACAATGACATACGTGATGGAAGCCGCCGCCGAAAACGGCATCCCTGTCATCGTCCTCGACCGCCCCAACCCCAACGGCTTTTATGTTGACGGTCCTGTGCTTGAACCGGAGTTCTCGTCGTTTGTCGGGATGCATCAAGTGCCTGTGGTATATGGACTTACAATCGGGGAATACGCCGAGATGGTCAATGGCGAGCATTGGCTGAAAGACAGCGTCCAATGCGAGCTCACTGTCATCCCGATGAGGAATTATGTCAGAAACGCGATCTACAGGCTTCCGGTCAAGCCGTCACCGAACCTCCCAAACTGGCAATCAGTGTATCTCTACCCTTCTCTTTGTTTCTTCGAGGGCACTGATGTAAGCGTCGGACGCGGCACCGACATCCCGTTTCAGGTCTATGGACATCCGCAGATGGCCGATGCTTTCTCATTCACTCCAAGAACCGCTGCCGGTCACAACGCTCCGTTGTATTCCGACAAGGAATGTCACGGGAAAGACCTCACGGGATATGCAAACAACTTCAAGAAAAACGAACAACGCATTCAGCTTCAATGGCTTATTGATGCCAGAAAACAGCTTAAAGACGATGACAAGTTCTTCAACAATTACTTTGAGAAACTCGCCGGCGTGAAGAGTCTGCGCGAGATGATAAACGACGGTGTCTCGGAAGACGAGATACGCGCATCGTGGCAGGACGACATCGATAAATATCTGAAAATCAGAGAGAAATACCTTATCTACTGAAAAAGTCAAAGCGCACTGATATTCAATGCGCTTTAGCTAACATATTGCCGACAGAACTACTTCCCCGTCAAATCGTGGTATCTGCGTCTTGAGGAAATGAGAGAGATATTCCTGTCGATGATGGCGTTGTCGGCTTGCAGCAGCAATGTGTTGGCTTCAAGCACGTCGCTTATCGTGTTAAGGCCTGCCGAATAGTTGATACTCGCGATTCTGTAGTTATCGCGTGCCATGTCGTATGCTGCCGAGTCGGATTTTAGAAGCACTTCGGCCTCAATCATATTATTGTAAGCCTGTTGTTCCTGTATCGACATCTTTTCTGTAAGATTCTGTTTATCAATCTCATACATATCAATCTTGATCTTATGCTCCTTGAGTTTGTGGGAAGTCTCCCACCACTGCGTCAACGGGATTGAGAGTCGGGCGAAAGCGAAGGCGTTGGCCATGAATCTCTTGTTAACCAAATTACCATAATAACCGATGCCTCCCACGATGACATTAGGCAACGATTCGCCGAGAGTCATCTTCTTGCGCAATTTTTCCGCTTGTATCTGTAGGTCAAGGAGTTCGACTTCAGGTCTGACAAAGTTTGGATTTGTTTCTGTTTTATCAGCTTCTTTTTCAAACTCAAGTGACAAGCCGTTTTCAGGCAGTTCGATGCCGATCTGCTGGCAGAGCAGCATTGACGCAAGATGAATCCCATTGTTGAGTTGCAGCTGCTGTGCGTTTAGTTTGTTACGTTCAAGCGACACGCGCAACGCGTCATTGGAAGTGATGAGGCCGGCTTTCAGCGACACCTGCACCACTCTGTCCAACGTATCGAGAAGAGCAAGTGCATTGTCGATTGTCTTGACTTTCTGCTGAAGTCCGACCACGAGGTAATATGTCGTCTCAATATTCTCAAGCACTTCACGTTCAGTGACTTCGGCATTCAACTCGGCGGCTTCGACACCCACTTTTGCGAGTCGGTTGCCATTGACGATCCTGCCGCCCATGTACACAGGCTGCCCGACTGTTAGTCCGGCAGTCACACCATTTTCAAGAAATGAGAACTCACCGTTGAAACCGGTAATGGGTTCAAAGAAATCCACTATGCCTTGCAACAACACACGTACATCTTCATTTGAAATGTCATCGACACCGAACCTCAACAGCGGATTTGCGGCGACATAACCCATCACCGACCCGCTGACTTGAGGGAAATACTTAGTGAATGCCTGTGCCTTAACCTCTTGCGCCCTCTGTATGTCGAGACGTTTTGTCTTCAGTTCAGCGTTGTTTGCCTTCGCCAAAGCGAAACACGAGTCGATGGTCAGCACGTCTTGTGCCTTGAGCCATGTGGCGAGAATCACTATCAATGTGGTGATTATATACTTTTTCATATCATTTTTCATTCTAAAAATATTACATCTCATATCCAAAACTAATCATTTTCAATCTTTTCTGCTCCAATCGCGCGTGTTTTCTTTTTGCCGTCAAAGGCGAGGCTGAAAGCGACAGGAAGCACTGTCACCACGAGCGGGAAGGTGATGAGTGTGCCGAAGCAGATCACCACGCCCATCGGCTCCCAGAGCAGCGTCCGCGCGATTATCATCGGGACGACGCCGAGAGCGGCCGCGACAGAAGTCAAGAATATCGGGCGCATGCGGCGCATACCAGCGTTATATGCGGCCTGACCATGTGTAAGATGTTCTTTATCAATAAGTTCATTAGCGTGATCATACATAATGACGGCGTTTCGCACGATGATGCCGATGAGTGAGATAAGACCAAGTATCGCCGTCACCGACATATCCAAACCGAACAGCCACAGTCCGAATGTCGAGCCGAAGATGCAAAGCACTGACACAGAGAGCGAGAGCACCGAGATGCCGATTCCCTGATAGTGGAAAATCAAGATGACGAACATCACGATTATGGCAGCAACTATCGACATGATGATTGACGGCATCGTCTCCTTCGTCAGGAGTGCCGAGCCGCCCTGCTGTATCGTCACATCTTCAGGGATGTCAAGGGTCTTGATGTAGTCGTCGATTTTCTTGAACTCCGCAAGCTGACCGGCATTCGGCATGACATCAGCCGAGATGGTGATGCTGCGCCTGCCATTGCGGTGTGTGAGGTTGTTGTGAATGAAACGCGGATGCAGCTTGGCGACTTGGCGTAACGGCACCCACATCCCAGGCTTTATTGTCGGAATCAACAGATCGTTAATCGACTCATAGTCAATATCATGAACTCCATCTGTGTAGATAGATGTCGTCAATCTGTAATCGCCCTCCCATACCGAAAGCATTTTGTTGCCCGACAAGGCATTCGACAGATACACCGACAGCACGGCCTGTGTCACCCCGAGCTGGTTAGCCTCTTCCGGAATGAGTTCCACTTCGATAACCTCTTCAGTATCATCATAATCTGAATTCACGTAGAAAAGATTCTCATCCTGTTTCATGAATTTGATGATTGAGTCACGGACAGGCTCCATCAGTTCATATTCATCAGCCATGAGGAAATATTCGACAGGTGCAGGTGAAAAATTATAGTCCATCTGCTTGAAGCGTATCTGCGCGTTCGGCAAAATGTTCTCATATCTCTGGGCGTATTCGGCAATCATTTCCTTGGTGGCCGTCTCCGAAACGGTATTCACGATGAGCTGCGAATATGCGTTTGACGCGAGCTGCGGGGCGTATGTTATGTGGAAACGCGGCGATGACATCCCGATGAACGATGTCACAGAGACAACGCGTTTGTCTTGCTTCAAGAGTTTGGAAAGTACATCGGTGGCCGCCGCCGTCTCCTCTATCGAACAGCCATGCGCCAGATGAATCTCGACGGCGAAACTGTCACGTTCAGCCTTAGGGAGCATCTGGATGTTGAGCCGCGTTAACAGGAATGTTCCCAACAACACGAAAAACACCGCCACGGCTATCGTACAAACTTTATGCTTGAAACAGATGTCGAGAAGTTTCTTGTAACCGTTCTGCAAGCCTGAGAAGAACACCGACTGCATCTTGTCGATGGCAGTAGGTTTGTTTTTGTTCGTTGGTCCAATCATTCTGACAGACATGTATGGGATGACCCAGATGGCGTACAAGAAGCTGAATGCCAGTGTGATGAATATCGCCCAAGGGAACAAATTGATGAAGTCACCAAGTGCAGTGCCTTTCATGATTGACAGCATCGGGAAGAAGATGCATGTTATGGCGCATGTCGCCACAATCATCGATGACATCAGTTTCTTGGTCGAGACCGTCGCAGAGTACCAGCGCGAATATCCATCATTCACGTAGTCGATATAGCCGTCTATCACGACGACGGAGTCATCGACCACCATGCCCAAGACGACGATTAGAGCCGCGAGGGTGACCGTGTTAAGCTCGATGCCGAACAGATACATGGTAGCCCACGCCGCGGCGATGCACACCGGCACCGACGTCGATGACACGAGGGCTGTGCGTATCGGAAACAGTGTGAGCATGACAAAAATGACTATCAGGATAGCGGCGATGAGGTCTCTCATGAACGACCACACCGACTTGTTCACCACCACCGGCTGGTCGGTGATACGGTGCACTCTAATGTCCTGCGGCGTCTTGGCGAGAAACTCGTCAATGACCTTATCGACCTCCGTTCCGAAATCGACAATGTTATAGCCCGGGCGCATCTCCATGGAAAGCATGATGCATTTGTTGTTATCGACGATGCTGTCGGAATACACTATATATTCCGAAGCCTCCTGATAACGGCGTTCGATGCGTGCCACATCGCGCAGTTTCACCACCTGGCCTGTCACCGGATCAGAGAACACGATAAGTTCTGACAGGTCATAGACGCTGCCATAAGGGACATTAACGTGTACGACAGCGTTACCGTCTTCGTTATCAGCCTTTCCCGTAATTGTACGGAGGCTGTGAGCAGCCAATTCAGCCGATATTGTCGAGGGTGACACAGGATACATCGTCATGAGCGACGGGTCCATATATATTGCTATCTCTTCCTTCTCCTCGCCTATCACTTTGATGTTACCCATCGTCTCGATATTGCGCAGCTTGGCCGCGAGCTTGTCAGTGTATTCGCGTAATTCCCTCGACGGACGTTGGTCACTCTCGATGGCGAGAAGCAGCGACGACGCATTGCCGAAGTCATCGATGACCGCCGTGGCGAGAACGCCCTGCGGCAGCGACTGCGACTTGAACAACGTCAGTCCCTGACGGATGCGCGACCATGTCATCTTCGCGTCTTTAGTGTCGTTGTTCAAGGTCACGAAGACATACAACATGCCGTCTCTTGAATATGAGTAGGTCTTTTTCTTGTTCACGTCGCCGAAGGTGAACAGGTATTGTTCTGTGACGCCGGCGACACGTTCTTCAATCTCTTGTGCCGTCGCACCCGGATACACCACCGCGACAACACCCTGACGTATCGTGACGTCCGGAAACTCGTTTTTCTTCAGCTGAGGCAACGACCAGAAACCGAACACGACAAGAACAATCAGGAAGAAAAACACTATCCCGTTGTTCTTCATCGCCGACTCAACTATATTTCTCTCTTTATTCATAAGAATCAAATTTCGTGTTACGACTTAGCATTTCATTCAGTATGAAACCTTTGCACCTTCATATAGTTTGTGATAACCTTCCGAAACCACCACATCACCGTAGTCTAACCCGCTTTTCACGAGGACGCCGTTTCTGACGAACTCGCCGACTTCTATCATGCGACGCGACACAACACCGTCTTTCACGACCCACACCGCGGTGCCCTTAGTAACAGTCTGCACACACGACGCCGGCACGATGATGCCTGTCGTGGCCGCCGCCGACATGCTGATTTTGGCTATCATGCCAGGCAGCAACGCCTTGTCAGCCTCAGAGACGAATCTTGCCCTCACTGCGTATGTATGTCCTAACGGATTGGCAATCAGCGATTTGTCATATATATTAATTTCATATTCCACATTATTCAATGCAGGAATCTTTGAGACAGCCTTGTCGCCGACACTCACCAAGCCGATTTCCTTTTCCGGAACGGTGAACGACACGACCATCTTGTCGAGGTCAACGAGCCTGCAGAAAGTCTGCGTCGGACGTATGTCGGTCCCAACAGATATATTGTCCATGCTCACCACGCCATCCTTCGGGGCGTACAACGAGCAGCTCTCCAAGTGGTTGCGTGTCGAAATCTCGGCCTGACGCGCCTTCTCCAAATCCGTGAGCATCTGAACCCAACGGACATCGCTGATGCCGCCTTCATCGTGGACCTTCGTCAGACGTTCGTAACCGTCTTCCGCCTGACGTAAGGAAGCAAGAGCCGTCTCATGCAAACTGCGTGCCGTCACATCATCGACTTGAGCCAACAAATCGCCTTCTTTGACATACTGTCCGTTATGGACGTACACCCCGACAATCGTTCCGCCATACATGAACGAAAGCGGTATCTCCACCTCACTTTTCAAAACACCGATGTAATTTCTGTAGTTATCCTTATCAATTTCTTCCACCGTCATCACGTGAACCGGTATGACAGGATCGAACGCCACCTTAGGCGCAGATTTTTTCGCGCAGCCAATAAGTGCCGCCGCCATGAGCAATAAAAATAATTTTCTCATATAAATCATTGATTAGTATGTATTTAATTTCATTTTTTAAATAAAAATATTACTGCAAAGATATTAAATAATCTTTAAAACCAATCAGAAAAATAACCTATCTTTGCAAAAATATTGAAGGTATGAAAAAAGCAGGCAAAAGCGGCAACGAACGAAGGGTTAGAATCAGCGCAACCATTATATATATAGTGGTCACGCTGTTGTGTGTCGGCATGATTCATTACGTCTCCGACCTGCGGGACACCATCTCCGAGCAACGACTCAACATCAAGCGAAACGAGAAAATCCTCGACATGACCAACAACCTGATAATCAGCGTGAACGACGCACAGTCGTGCGCACAGCTTTACACTTTTTCGGGTAATAAAAAACAGTTTTCACTCTATGTAAACAAATTGAACTCAATAAAAGCCGTCAACGACTCTATCGTTTTTTATTCGGGAAACGACACGACAAACAAAGTCATCCTTGATGATATTGTCACACTTCTCAACCGCAAAAAACTAATAATCAGCAATATATCAAAGCAATACAACGACTTCAATCCGTACAATGAATTGTATGACATCGTGATAAATTACAGGCCTGAACGGAGACAACGGGTCGTTGTCACCACCACACAAGACACCATCGTGCGCAAGTCGGAAAAACAAAGTTTCTTCAAGCGGCTGTTCTCCTCCGACAACGCGAGAGACAGCATCATCATGGTGACAAACATGACGTTAGACACGATAGACGAAGTTACAGCTGATACAATGAGACTGAAGCGCGACATACAGCTTTACAGCGAGAAAGGCCGCGCTGAATACCTGAAAAACATCAAAGCCATTGAAAATCAATACCAAAATTTCATAAAGGCCGACCAAAAGATTTCGGAAGAGATTGCGGAACTGCTTCTGACACTTCACAAACAGACGCTCAGCAGCGTGATGACGGAGATTCAGAAGAGCGAGATGTTGATTAAAAGGAATTTGGATTATTCCATCTACAGCGGCACCGTGGCGTTGGCATGTATCCTGCTTTTCATCACGCTGATTTTCTACGACATGCGGAAAGTCGCGAAGGCGAGGAAAGACCGCGAAGAGGCCATGCAGCGCACCGCCGAAATCATGGAGAGCCGGCACAAACTGCTGCTTTCGGTGTCACACGACATCAAGACGCCGTTGTCGTCGATAATCGGATACATCGACTTGATGAAAACCGAGCCACTCCAGCCGCAGGATGTCATGAGGCTGAACTCAATGAAATACTCGTCGGAGCATATCCTCTCGCTACTGTCAAACCTCTTGGAGTTTTCGAGCCTCGACCAAGGACATCAGTATTTCGTGCGCTCCGACTTCGATGTCAGCGAGTTGTGCGACCAACTGCGGGCGATGTTCTCACCGATAGCCGAGAACAAACAGCTGAGTTTCGTTTATCACAAAGACATTCCGGCACATCTCTTCATCAGCTCCGACAAGCTGAAAATCAAACAGATAGTCGGCAACATCATCTCCAACGCCCTGAAATACACCATCGAAGGCGAAGTACATTTCAGCGTGAGAAACGATGACAACGGCATCATCTTTGGCGTCAAAGACAGCGGCATCGGCATACCCGAGAGCAAGCTCAACGACATGTTCAAGCCATTCAGTCGGGCCGAGAACAACAACGGCATAGCCGAGGGCAACGGCTTCGGGCTTTATGTCGTGAAAGGCCTCCTCGACATCCTCGGCGGCGACATCCGCGTACAGTCGGAACTCGACAAAGGCACCGACATTGAGATACGCATCCCCGCAAAGATTATCGGCGAAAAGTCTGACAGCACACCGCAAATTATTGAGCGACAAGCCGTTGAGCCAAACAAGACGCTTAACGTTTTGCTTGTCGATGACGACAACACCTTGCTCACCGTGACGAGTTCGATGCTCGCAAAGCTCGGGCATAAGTCCGACATCTGCCGTTCGTCGTTGGAGTTCAGCAAATATCTCAGCGTCCTCGAGAGCTTCGACCTCATCATCACCGACCGCGAGATGGGGACATTCACCGGCCTCGACGTGCTGCATTCCGTCAAGGAGAAAAACGAGGAGATGAAGGTGGTGATAATGACGGCACGTGACGAATATGACATGAAATCGGCACAGGCCGACGGCTTCGATGGTTGCATCAAGAAACCATTCAGGATTAAGGACTTAGCAGACCTTCTGCACAGCGACTGGGTTGAAGGAGACACGAAGCCGAGCGTTTATGCTGCGGATTTCCCGTCGTTGTGCGCGATGTTCGACAACGACGATGACACCATCGCCGGCATCCTGCACGCGTTTGTCGAATCGACCGCCGACAGCCTTGTAGTTTTGAACGAGGCCATCACCGAGCACGACTTTGAAAAAGCGCAGTCGGTGTGCCACAAGATGAAGCCGATGTTCAAACAGCTTGAGCAGGAATCGGCAAAATACCTCGAAAAGATGGACGGGCTGAGAGGTCAGCAACAAGCCGCGTACCCCGAGTGGGAGCGCGACGGCATCGCGTTCATGGCGGCAGCCGATGAACTGATAGGCTTTATCGGAGAGTGAAACTCTTGTGCCAACACTCTTAATCACCCCATGTTATTTTTTAATAAATCACAAAACTCCATGCGGCCGTTGACTTTAAGTCGCTGTATCTCAACGGAGTAGTATCGATAATCATCTTGCCGTTTTCGTATCGCCAAGGAAGAATTTTGTCGCAGCCGAGCATCACAACTTTCGTGCCATCAGCCGGTTCCGGGATGTTCAAGACCAGCTCATCCTGCGGGAACTCAACGGCGATTGCATACAAGACACCGTCTTTTGTGGTGTAACAGACGTATGGCTGCATACACGAATACGTGGCTTCAAAACCATTGTCGGCCTTGAAAATATGTTTCTTAATCTCCTTGCAGGAAATGAAAAGCCTCATCATCGCATTCACGTTAATCTCTTGATATTCAATCTTTACAGGATAAGTAACGCCTTTTTTCAATTTTATTTTCCCTGTAGTGAGACTCTTTGTCATTGACTCCTCCGCATTGCTCTGCGACTCTTCCGCAACGGCTTTGAGATAATCAATCACGACATTGTCGCCTATTGTAACTCTCACATTATCATCGACTTCAACATCAAAAGTATAGACATCGGTCCTTTCAGGTGTGAAGGTGCCTGTCCAAACAGCGTTGAAGTTATCGTAACTTATCCGTTTGTCGGGCGAGTTCCTGACCCAGTCGAAGTCAATCGTTTCATCGTGCCGATTCACTGAAACCGGTTTCTCATCATAAAAATGAGGAACATCGTTTTGGTTAATAAAAAGCGGCCTCGTCCCGTAAATCGCCTCTCCGTTGATTTCCAGCCATTTGCCCAAATCGGCGAGGCGTTCCTGCTGAATGAGCGGGATTGTCCCGTCGGCTGCCGGCCCGACATTGAGGGTCATTCCGCCGCCAGCAGAGACAAGTTGCACGAAATGTCTTATCAGTTCATCGGAGGTGAGGTAATTTGACAGCGGCTCGTTTCTGTTCAGTCCGAAGGAGCGTCCGAGTCCGCGGCATTCCGCCCAAGGCCGGTCGGTCGCGGTGATGCCGGAGCTGTATTCAGGCGTGCGGAAACCGTGTTGTCCGCCGGAACCCCAACGGTCGTTGACGATTGCCTCATCGCCGACAAGGTTGTAATACCACGAGATAAGCTCGCGGGCGTGCCATTGCTCCGAGGTGTTCCACCACTCGCCGTCGGTGAAGACTATCGACGGCCTGTATGTGGAGACGAGTTCCTTAAACTGCGGAATCAGGTGATTATCAACATAATCACCGATTGAGTCGGGAGAGTCCACGCACCAGATGTGAAGCGGATTGGTCCATTCCGGCAACGAATAATAAAAGCCCATCTTCATGCCTTTTTCGCGGACCGCGTTTGTAAGTTCGCCGACGATGTCGCGTTTCGGGCCGCCGTCAACGCTGTTCCACCCCGGCGCGTATTTGCTGTCCCAAAGGCAATAGCCGTCGTGATGTTTCGTCACCAGAATCACATATCTCGCGCCGCTTTTTCTGAAAAGCTCGGCCCAGTCATCGGGATTCCAAAGCTCCGCCTTGAACATCTTATCGAAGTCTTTGTATTGAAAATCAACGCCATAGTTGCGTCTTTGGAAGTCAACACGCGCCGAGTCTTGCGTCATCAGACCGCGGTAATACCATTCGGCATAGCCTTCTTTTGAGGCATACGCTGGCACAGAATACACGCCCCAATGAATGAAAATCCCGAGTTTCGCATCCGAAAACCATTGCGGATAGCCGCGCCGGTTGATAGACTCCCACGTCGGTTCGACATTTTTTTGCGCTTTTACACTTATTAATATTAATAGTATGCCAATGAAAAACAGAAGTTTCTTTGTCATAAAAAAATTTTTTGCAAAAATAGAAAAAAGAAATATCATATTGTGTGATTCGTGCGGTTCGCGGTTGAAAAATTCCTTATCTTTGCGCAAAATTTTACACGATGAAGAAAATTGAGATACGCGACTTCGAGCTTTACACCACGGGCATCATCAGCATCGCATGGAAAGAAGGCGGCAACGACATGTTCCTGAACGTTGACCTCGACCTCGCATCGATGATGAAACTCCTTAAAATTGAAGGAATTACATACGAAAAAGTTCAACAGCTTTCCAATAACCAGCAACCTATAACATTCCACAAGGCATCGGTTTATCTGTTTCAGGAAGACGGCAAACCCGGACAGTATTGCCTGAGCGAATCAATGTTTGAAGACGATGGCATCGACATCTACTACGCAGAAGTCAAATAACAGTCCCGTTCCGGACCTGAAGGATTTCGTGGCGATTGACTTTGAGGCGGCGAACGCGGCGTTCACGAGCGTATGCAGCATGGGCGTGGTGATTGTGAAAGACCGCGAAATCGTCAAGACGTTTTACAGCCTCATCAAGCCGGTGCCGAATTTCTATGATTTCTACACGACGAAGATTCACGGACTGAAGAAAAAAGACACCGACGGCGCCCCGATTTTCCCGCAGGTGTGGAACGCTATCAAGAACGAAATCAAGGACTTACCGATAGTGGCGCACGGGAAGGCCTTCGAGGACAACTGTCTGAAGGCGTTGTTCAAATATTATCACATCCGCAAGCCGAAATATCAGATTTACTGCACTCACCGCGCTTCGGAGATTGTCTTCCCCGAGTTGGAGAGCCACAAGCTCAATGTTGTCGCCGCGCATTGCGGTTACGACCTCACCAAGCACCACCACGCGTTAGCTGACGCAGAGGCATGCGCCGTCATCGCGATGAAAGTGTTTGATTTAACCCGTTTGTGAGTCAACTTTTTCTTGGAATAAACAAAACAGAAATTCATTATAATATTAATAATCAATTGTTTAATAAATTTAAATTACCTTTATGAGAAAAGTTTCCTTATCATTGCTTTTTGCCTGCGCTTTTTGCCTCGCAGGTATTTCGGTCAAAGCCCAATCAAAGTTCGCAACTCCTTACGACCTGAATGGTGCATTTCAGTATAATCCGACAGGCGTGAATCTGTCGTGGAAATCGGAAGCTCCGATTTCGGAAGTTCCAGAAGACCTTTACTGGGATTTGGAAACCATGATTGAGGATTGGACGCTTATTGATGCCGATGGTGATGGTGTATGTTGGCGTCATGTGCAGGGTCTGGAATGCCCGAGCGGCTATATCTGCCTGATTTCCGAATCGAAAGACTGCTACGGTGTTAATGGTGGAATAGCATATACGCCTGATAATTATATTGTTACGCCAAAATTGCCGATAGTTGGCAACACGATACTTTCATTTATGGCCTGCTCTGCCGATGCTGATCATTGCGAGGAACATTTCGGAGTGGCAATTTCCACCACGGGAAACACCAATGACGCTGATTTTACTACTGTTGACGAATGGACCATTACGCCAAACAAACTTAACCAGACTCCTTGGGTGGAATACGCCGTTGACCTCAGTGCATACGCCGGACAGGAGGTTTATATCGCCTTCCGTCATTTCGATTGCACAGATCAGTTTGCCTTGGCTGTCGATGACATCCGTCTTACTTATAATCCTGTTGACCTTGAGAGTTTCAACGTCTATCGTTCGACAACCGATAGTAACTATCAGTTGGTAGCCAATGTTCCGGCTGTTGAAAATCAGTCATCTTACGAGTATTTCGACAATGTTGAACTCGGTACTTATTACTATCAAGTTACGGCTGTCTATGCTTCGGAAGGTGAGACGGAGCCGGCTTCTATTATGGTTTCATCTCTGTCATTAGATGAAAATGATGTCAAGATGGCAGTTTATCCGAATCCAACGAGAGGTCTTCTCAAGGTTGAAGGCGTTGATATGAAACAGATTACGGTGACAAATGCTTTGGGACAGGTCGTTTATAACACTTCTGTGGAAAGTGACGAAGTCTCTATTGACATGTCGCAGTTGTCGGCTGGAATGTATATTCTTCGCATTGATACTAAAAACGGAGTCTCGACTCGTCAGTTTAATGTTGTGAAGTAAGAGACACGTCACCAGAAGCCAGTCACAAAGCTCAGACAAGATGCTCCTATCGCTGATGATCTGCGACAGGAGCATCTTGTCTGATATAATCTTTGATTTTACAACGCCAGTCTGAATCCGCTCACATAAAACCTGCTTGACGGGTTGCTGCTGTTTCTGTTTGTGTTACGGCAATATTCCGCGCCGAAGTCCCAGCTGCCGCCGCGGATGACGCGACGCTCACCATCTGAAGGCCCCGTCGGGTTCATCACGTCGCCTTCTTCGTAGCGTCCGTACCAGTCGGCGCACCACTCCCAGACGTTACCGCTCATGTCGCAGATTCCTAACTCATTGGCTTTCAGATGTCCTACAGGGTTTATCATGCAGCCGCTGTTGAAGAAGCACCATGCCACATGCGCTGCGTTGTTGCTGCCGCTGTATTTGAAGTTTTGTGACTTCTCCCCTCCCCGCGCCGCGTATTCCCATTCGGCCTCGGTAGGCAGGCGGAACTTCCCGCCCGTCATCGCGTTGAGTTTCTCGATGAACTCCACGGCATCGAACCAGCTTATTTTCTCAACAGGGCAGGTGTCGTCGTTAATCATCGAGATCTCCGGCGGGTCGCTCACCATCACGGCTCGCCACAACTCACGCGTCACCTCGTATTTCCCAATGTAGTAATCACTTAGATAGACTTTATGCGCAGGTTTCTCATCGTCTCCGGCCTCGCCGTCAATGTCGCCTATGTCGCCCATCATGAACGTGCCACCGTGGACGGCGACCATCTCAAAAGAGACGTCGCCGACGGTGAAAATCTTATTTTTAAACTCTTTTTCAATCATACTTAAATCCATTTTACCAACGACAAATCCTGACGGTTCGGCAGCATCTCGTTCTTCGGGAAAATCCTGAACGTGTAATTGAACACACCCGCTTGGTACACAGGCAGGCTGATGTAATATCTCGCCCAGCCGTCGCCCGACTCGACTATCTCCATCTCCTGCTTGAAACTGACCTTGTCGATGACATCGTTGATTTTGTCGGCGAAGAGAATCTCCATCCCGACATCGCCTCTATCAAGTCCCGGCGTCTTGAGCGTTATCTCCGCGATGACTTCGTCGCCGAACGTCAGCGGACGCACATCCGGGTCAGGCACTTTGATCGACTCGACCTCGATCTTGTCCCAGTTCGCCATGACTTTCCGTTTCCATTCGACAATCTCGAACGCCTTCTGATAACGGTTCTCGCGCATCCAGTTGGTGCGTTCGATGAGTTTGTTGTAATATCTCTCAAAATAGTCGTCGAGCATACGTTTCATCGTGTAATTCGGGGCGATCTGCATCAGGTCGTTCTTCATGAACTGAATCCACTTTGTCGGTGTATCTTCTTGATTACGATTGTAATACAGAGGGATTATCTCATTCTCGAAGGTATTGTAAATCGTCTCGGCGTCGAGTTCATCCTGATATTTCTGGTCTTGATAGGTGCGTTCTTCTTTCAAGGCCCAGCCGGCATTCTTACGGTAGCCTTCCGCCCACCAGCCGTCGAGGACTGAGAAATTGAGTGTACCGTTCATCGCGGCTTTTTCGCCAGATGTGCCGGAAGCCTCTAACGGACGTGTCGGCGTGTTCATCCAGACATCGACGCTCGAGGTCAGGAGCTTGCCGAGTTCCATGTCGTAGTTATTGACAAACAATATCTTACCTGCAAACTCCTTTCTTCTCGCCACCTCGATGATGTTCTTGATAAGTCCCTGACCGGCCTTGTCGTTCGGGTGCGCCTTTCCTGCGAACAGGAACAGCACCGGACGTTTCGGGTCGTTGACTATCTCGGCGAGACGGTCGAGGTTGGTGAAGAGCAGATGAGCGCGTTTGTACGTCGCGAAACGACGCGCGAAACCGATGATCAGAGCGTTTTCGTTGAGGTTGTCAACGGTGTCGAGGATGAGACGCGGACTCTCGGAACGACGCTGCATGTCTTCCACAATCTTCACTTTTAGATATTCTATTAAGTTATGTTTCAACTCTTTACGAATATTCCAAATCTCATTGTCGGAGACATTCTGCATCTTCGACCACATCGTTTCATTCGACTGGTTCGCGATATAATCCTCGCCCATCACCTTTTTGTAAAGACGTTGCCAGCGTTTGTCGGCCCATGTCGGGAGATGCACGCCGTTTGTCACGTAACCGATGTGATTCTCCTCGGCGAAATAGCCGGGCCACATCTGCTGGAACATCTCGCGGCTCACTCTTCCGTGTATCTTACTCACGCCGTTCACCTCCTGGCTGAGGTTGGTGGCGAGCACGCTCATCGAGAATTTCTCGTTCGGATTATTGTGATACATACGTCCGAGGTCCATGAACTGCTCCCACGTGATGTTGATTTTTCCTGCGAAGTGAGGCAGATAGGTCCTCATTAGGTTCTCCTCGAACGCGTCGTGTCCCGCTGGCACAGGCGTGTGTGTGGTGAACAAAGTCGAAGTCCTGACGAGTTCCTTGGCGACTTCAAAGTCAAGGTTGTGTTTCGTGACGTAGTTGCTGAGGCGTTCAAGTCCGCAGAAAGCCGCGTGGCCTTCGTTGCAGTGATAAATCGTCGGTTTCAGGTTCAAGGCGTTGATGAGTCGGATGCCGCCGATGCCGAGGAACATCTCCTGTTTTATGCGCATCTCGCTGTCGCCGCCGTAGAGCTGTCCGGTGATGACGCGGTCTTCCGGCGAGTTCTGTTCCACATCAGTATCAAGCAGATACAGGCTGATTCTGCCCACGTTGACGCGCCATGCCTTAGCCACCACGCTTCTTCCCGGGAAGGCGATGCTCACCGTCACCCAGTTGCCTTCATCGTCACGGACCGGATCGATGGGCAGCTGCGAGAACTTCTGCGGCAGGTATTGCGAGAGCTGTTCGCCCCACACCGAGAGGTCCTGATTGAAATAGCCATAACGATATAACAGCCCGATTGCGAACAAGTTAGCGTTGGAATCGGAGGCTTGTTTCAGGTAGTCACCGGCCAGAATGCCGAGACCGCCGGAGTAAATCTTCAGCGACTTCAAAAGCCCGTACTCCATGCTGAAATACGCGATTTTGTCCTCCGAAACCGGCTTGACAGACATATATTTCTGGAAGTCAGCATAGACTTTGTTGAGTTTGCTGATGAAATCAGTGTTGTTTTCGAGCTCATCGATTTGTTTTTTGGTGAGATGACTCATCAAAGCGATCGGATTCTGCTCCAGGTTCTCGAACGCCACAGGGTCGATGGATTCAAACAGCTCAATGGCATCGACATTCCAGCACCACCAGAGGTTATGGGCCAACTCATTGAGTTTCACCAATGATTCAGAATAAACCGGCTCCACGAGCATCTTCTTCCACGTAGGAGCGTCCTGTTTCTTGTAATTGAAATTACGCAACACCTCCGAATACTTCTTTGTCTGCTTGACATACGCGCGTCCCGACAACTTCTCCAATGCGATGTCGTATGCCTTCATGTAATTGGCCGCCAACTGTTTCCAGCTGAATCTCAACGAAGCAGCATACGCTTTCTCGGAAATCACGCGTTTCTCGGCATCAGATTTCTCCGACATTTTCACAATGACATCTGCAATCTCATCAACGACATTTTGCGAGTTTTGTTCATCACGATGGATTACAGTAACAGCCTCATTGTCAATCTTTTCACTCAAGATAAACTTTCCGAAGCCGGAGATGTCTGTCGTAACGGTCGGGATGGCGTGTGCGATGCTTTCGAGCGGAGTGTAGCCCCACGGCTCATAGTACGACGGGAAAACGGTGAGGTCGAAGCCGTAGAGAAACTCGGTGTAAGGGATGTTAATCACGCCGTCTTTACCATTGAGATATGCGGGGACAAACACTACTTTCACCTTGTCGGAGGCATCGTTTTGCAGGCCGTTTTCGCGCAAAGCGTTAAGAACAGCATCATATTGATAGTCAAATATATGATGTGTAGCCGGATAGTCGGTATGGCCGACAATCTCGGTTTGTTTTTCGAGACGACGCGTCAGATCCTTCGACGGGCCGGCGATGTTCCCCGGCACCGCTATGACAGCGACGATGTTTTTCTTAAGGCCGCCATCCTTGTTCAGCTTGCCTAACGCCTTGATAAACAGGTCGATGCCTTTGTTATGAAACTCATATCTGCCGCTGTTCATAACGAGCATCGCGTCACGAGGCGTCTCCACCCCGCTCAGCGTGTCAATGATTTCAAACACACGTGCGCGGCTCTTCGCCACGAGGTCTTCCTTTCTTGCCTCCGACTCGTTTATCCCGTTGATTGTCAACACATCAGGAGTACGTTGCAGGAACTGCCGGCATTCGTTGGCGGTGATTCCGCTGACCGTCGTGAAGACATCGGCGTTTTGTGCCGACTTCGACTCCATCGACTGCTGCGAGACGATGTTGAAGCGGTTCGCCATAGCCTGCGGATTGTACGTATCTAATTGACTATAAAGCGGCAAGCCGTTTCCGCTGATAGCTCTTCCGAGATAGGTGGCGTGTGTGGTGAACACAGTGGCGACCTGCGGGCAGTTCTCCTTCAGGTAAAGCACGCCGGCGCCCGTCATCCACTCATGGAACTGAGCCACCACGTTGTCGGCACGCACATTCCACTCCACAAAGCTCTCTATGACCTTTCCGGCGGCGTAACCGAAAATCACAGGCTCGATGTAATCCCACTGACCGCGGATCGAGTCAAGCTGAAACTTCTCCCAAAGATGCGCAAGTATCTCATTCTTAGAAGAATACAATGATGTGTAGTCAACCAGGATGGCGAGCGGCTTGCACGGCAGCTTCCACCGCCCGACACGCACCTTCAGTCCGAGAGTGGCGGCGACTTTCTCGCGCCATTCCGCGAAAAGCGATGTGTCTTCAACAAAATACAACGTCTCGTGAGCCTCTTTCACGACATCAGGTCCAATCGTAATATAATGATCACCAAGGAGTTGTTTCATCTCGCCTGCCTTTGTGGAAATCACTGTGTATATCCCACCGACCATGTTGCAGACTTCCCAGCTGGTCTCAAATAAAAAATCAGGTGTTTTCAATTAAAATCTGTTTTTAAAATCCGTTAAAATATTCATATAATTAATGTAGTAGTCGTATGGTGTGCCGCCGCCGTGCTTGGTGCACATTTCGGCGAAGTTCTCCGACGCCTGCAAAGCGTTCCAGTCACGCATAAGTTCCTCATCCTTAGAGGTTTTCACCTTCTTGAAATTGGAATACAGCGTCGCTATCGCGTCATCCTGAAGGTCGTTCCCCATCCATGTTGACATGTCGCGTTCCTCATCGCGGCACGAGAGCGGTATCGGCGCATCGAACACGCCCATCGGCTGAAACCTGTCGGCGACTTGATGAGGCGTAGCGAATTGGAAATCAGTATGTTCTAACACCGCATCAGGCAGATATTCCATGAAGTCGAAGATGCCCGTCGAGGCACTGACATTCGCGCCGAAAGTCTCATAATCGACAAAAATATTGACTACCTCCTCCTCTTTCGGGATGGCGTTGAGCATCTCCACGAAACTATCGACGGTAAAGTTCCCGTTCCTGAAGTTCAAGGCGATCTCATCGCTCAGTTTCCAGTTGCGGAGCATGACCTTCATCTTTGGATTGAGTGCATTGACATACAGATAGTTAGGACTCTTCCACCCCAAGACGTGCTTGGCGCCTTCAGTCAGAATCAAGTCAAAACCCATCTCCGAGACATCCTTGCCTATTTCATTTGAATAAATGAGTTCGGTGTTGTGGAAAGTACGCGTCTTCACCCCGAACATTTCCTTCATAAGTTTCTTATGTTCAGCGACTTGCATCTTGAAAGCGTCTTTATTCACCATCGATGCTATCGAATGTGAATAAGTCTCGGCAAGCACCTCCACATTGCCTGTGGCGACAAGTTTCCGGAAGCTCTCAAGCACCGCCGGGGCATATTGCTGCATCTGTTCGACGACGGTCCCCGAGAACGACAACGCGAACTTCAGTTTGTTGCCAAGTTTCTCAACCTTCCTCATAATCAGCTGATTCATTGGAAGATAGCACAATTCCGACACGCGCTGCATCGTTGTGCGGTTGGCATATTCGTCAAAATAGAAATGACGTTTTCCGATGTCGAAGAACCGGTAAGTGCGCAGTCTGTAAGGCTGATGCACTTGGAAATAGAAGCACAGAGATCTCATATCTAATTTTTTATTTTGATTGCTTTTTCATAAACCGCCTTGATTTTCTTCGAGGCGTATTCCCATTTGAGGTTATCGACCTCTTCCTTTCCCTCATTTCTGAAGATGTCCGACACCGCTTTATATTTGCAGATGCCGTAAATGGCGTCGGCGAGGCCGTTGATGTCCCAGAAATCGACTTTCAATGCGTGTTGCACGACCTCTGACACGCCCGACTGTTTGGAGATGATTACCGGCACCTTCAGGCGCATCGCTTCGAGCGGCACGATACCGAAAGGCTCTGATATTGAAGGCATTACAAAGACATCGCTCATCGCGAACATTTGATCGACATCGTTGCCTTTCAGGAATCCCGTGAAATGGAAGTTGCTCCCTATCTTCAGCTGCGCCACGCGTTTGACCATTTTCTGGAGCATGTCGCCCGTCCCTGCCATGACGAAATGTATCGTCGGGTCAACCTGAAGGATTTTGTAGGCCGCCTCGACGAAATATTCCGGGCCTTTCTGGTAGGTGATACGTCCGAGGAAGGTCACCACCTTGGACTTCAGGCCGCTGCGCTCGTATTCGTCGAGTGACTTGTCGCTCGGCTCGACGGCGTTATGCACGGTGATAACCTTGTCGGGATTGATTCCGTATTTGTTTATCACGATGTTACGTGTCCAGTCGCTGACGGTGATGACGAGGTCGGCGGCTTCCATTCCGCGTCGTTCGATGTCATAGACGTTGGTGTTGATGTTCTCGCCCGAGCGGTCGAACTCCGTGGCGTGCATGTGCACTACCAACGGTTTCCCCGTCGTCTCCTTGGCGGCGATGCCAGCGGAATACGTGAGCCAGTCGTGCGCGTGGATGACATCGAAGTCGTATTTTGTCGCCAACGACGAACCGATCAGCGCGTAACGTGCGACTTCCTCCATGAGGTTCGCGCCGTATTTCCCGGAGAACTCATAGTGCGGCGCCATCACCGAGCTGTGGAAATGTTCTGTGGCGTGACGATATTCCTCCACCATCGTGGTGAACTGCTCCGGCCCGACATACGGGATGATGTTAGAGCCGATCTCCATGTATTGCACACGGTCCCAATAACTTCTGTCCTTCTCGTTGTCGATATTGACAGTGACGTCGCTGGCGTTGAGCAGCTGCACATTGGTCTGGTCTTCGTCGCCGTGGGCTTTGGGCACGACGAAAAGCACCTCGACGCCGTTCTTCGCGAGGCCTTTTGTCATGCCGAAACATGCTGTCCCGAGGCCGCCTGTGATATGAGGCGGAAACTCCCATCCAAACATCAGTACTCTCATATCCTTATGTTTTTATCTTTCAGTGAATCAATAACATACTTCAAATACAGCAGTGCCGCCACGCTCGTTGACTGCGAGATGCAGCCGCGGGCTTCATGAGGCGGGTTGCCGTCATAAATCTCCGAGATGCTCCCGATGCCGTTCACGAAAATCGCGGGCTCGAAACCGTTGTAAAGGTCTTCGAGATAAGGCAGCGCCGCTTTCCCATAGATTGACAGGCAGGCATCCGCGTAAGGCATTATAAGCCAAGGGAATACGGTACCGTTATGATACGCACGCTCCCGCTCGCGATGATTGCCCAAGGTGACGCCACGATATTCGCGCTCCTCGCGGGGTGAGAGCGAACGCAACCCCCTGATTGTCAGCAGCTCCGAACGGGTGATGTCGAGAATCTTCTTCTTCAGCTCGTCTCTCATCGGTGAATACGGCATCGAGCTGGCTATCAACATGTTAGGACGCACCATCTTATTCCTTTCGTTTTCATTGACATAATCAAAGAAAACGTCATATTGTTCATCGTAGAATGTCGCCACAAACGATTTCTCGATTTTTCCCGCCACGCCGCTCCATTCAGCGAGGTGTGCATTCTTTTTATCTGAGGCTTTAAGAAGCTCGACGGCGTAACGCAAAGCGTTGTACCACAGCGCATTGACTTCGATGGCGAAGCCCGTCCTCGGTGTCCACGGCTTGCCGTCGCAGAACACGTTCATCCACGTCAGGGCGAGGCTCTCGTTTCCGGCATAAAGCAGTCCGTTCTCCTGCGCCTTCACGTTGAAGTCGGCGCCTTGGATGAAACTCTCGATTATCTTTGTCATCACGTCGCCATATTCCTTCCAGATCGACTTCTTCGTCTTGCCCAGCATCGACTCATATTTCTGCATATTGATGAAGAACCACAGCGGGGAATCGACGGCGGTGTAATACAGGCTTTTCTGGTAATATTTATGCGGGAAGAACGGGCCTTGCATCCTGTCGATGAAATATTTTAGCATCTCCTTGAAGGTCTTCTCGTCGCCGTTGGCGAGGCAGATGCCGGGGAGCGATAGGAAGGTGTCGCGGCTGCACGAGCCGAACCACGGGAAGCCGGCGAACATGCGCGTGCCTTTCTCACCTTTTATAATAAACTGCTGCGCGGAGTTTTGCAGACAATGCTCGAAGCTGTCGCGCGGTATGCGGTGTTCTATCTGATTATCAAACTGTTTCTTGAAAAGAGCCGGATTTTTCTCCTCAACTCCGGCCGACACCACGATGCTGTCGCCTTTCTTCATCTGGACCTCGAAGAAACCGGGGACATACAGGTCTTCAACGGCGTCATATCCACGCTCGAACTCTCTGATATAAAACAAGTTACGATACCAATCCGGGCAATGAGTGTATTCATTCGCCTTAGAGATTTGGAAGCACAGTGTGTCGTAGTTCTCATACATCTGCCATGCTGCGCCGTTTTTCAGCGGGGTGTATTTCCTGTTTGCCGAATAGTTCTCGTGTGTGACCATGTGCACATTGCGGAAAGCGAGAAACGGCGTGAGTCTCAGCGTGATAGGCTGTGCGGCTTCCGCCAGGGTGTAGCGTATCAGGATGCGCGGCTCGTTCTCCGCGAAGATGTATTCCTTGGTCAGGAACGAGCTGCCGACGCGGTATGTCAGCTTCGGGATCGGCTCGGCGGTGAACTCGCGCAGATATTTGTGTCCGCGCGGCGCCACAGTGCCGTCCTTGTATTCGTGAACCCCGAGATGGAACTCCTCTTTGTTGGCTATTAAGGTCTCATCGATTGATGACAGAAGCACATGGTTGTTATTGTCGAGCTGTGGCTGCGGCATCACTAAAAGTCCGTGGTATTTCCTTGTGTTACAACCTATTACGGTAGTGTTATAGAAAGCTCCCGAGCGGTTCGACCGCAGGATTTCCTTGTTCATGGTAAACTCCAGATTGACTAAATGTTGCTTGTCGAAAGAGATGTAAGCCATATTTCTTAACAGATTAATTTTCAAAATTAAAACCTGCAAATATAAAAAGAAAATGTCGAAATGTGAAGATTTTTTTGAAAATTTAATTCATTAAAAAATCATGCAGCGAGACAGTCATTCAAACAAATCATCGAGTGTCACAACCGACTGAACACGATTGGCGTACATGTTTTTCTTCAAGCCGTACGTCGTGACGATTACTGTCTGGATGGCCTTGCGCGTCTTGGTTTCGCGGCGGAACGCATCAATCTTATTCCTCAGAATCTCATCGAAATCTTTGTCAATAGTGTATTCATTGATTGAGAATTTCATTTCGCAGATGCTGATGACACGGTCGCGTCGGTCAATCAGAAGGTCAATTTGTGCGCCGCGTCCGGCAGCATCCTTTTCTATCTTTTCCCTTGAAAACCAAGAAGATACATCACATTGCACCCCGCTCACGCCAATGCTTTTCCTGATTTGTTCTATATGGCAAAGGCAGAGTTGCTCGAAAGTGTATCCCGCCCAGGCTCGACGTGACGGCAAGTCGATGCTGTTTGACCAAAAATGCGGTTCATGGCCGTAATTATCTTTCAGATAAGAGAAATAAAACATGCTGTAAAAATCAGAAAGCTGATATGTGATGTCACGTTTTTTGCTTCCAAAATAATTGTAAGCACGTATGAAACCATTGTCTGTCAGATTCTTGAGTATTTTTGAAAGATTTCCGTTATCATTCAGTTTGGTTTCTTTAATTATTTCATTACGAGTCAGCCCGATTTTCTTTTTCGACAGGGCTTCGACAACGGCGATGTGGTTATCGACCTGATTGAAAAGTGTGCTGTAGAGATGGTCGAACTCGTCCCACAGCAGGCCTTTTTCCTTGAAAAAAATATTGTCGATATTTTGCATGTAAGACCAGTGTGGATTAAGCTGTTTCAAATAATACGGGATGCCGCCCATTATCATGTAGCATTCGGCGATGTCGTAGCGGGTCCATTCGAAGCCGCGTGACACGAGATATTGCTCTGTTTCATTGAGTGTGAACGGCTTGATGAACATGCGGTATGAGCAACGGTTGAACAGGCCGCCTTTGTCGCCAAGCAGTTTGTTGGTGATCCATGATGTCGCGCTTCCGCAAACGATCAGGAGTATGCCGCCTTCCGCCGCGGCCCATCCATTCCAAAAAGCCTCAAAAGCCGGCACGAAGTCGGAATCAGGAGTGTCGAGCCAAGGCATCTCATCGATGAAAACTACTTTCTTGCCATCCGTGGTCATTGACTTCAGATGTTTTTTCAGAATGTCGAAAGCCTTGAACCAGTCGGTCGGTGTGTCTATATGGTCGCCGGTATAATCCTCCACCGCAGCGGCGAAACGTCCTAACTGGACATCGGCAGGTTGCTTGTATACGCCAGTCAGCTTGAAAGCGAAGCTGTTGCCAAAGAAACTGTTGACAAGGAATGTTTTCCCGACCCTTCGTCTTCCATATATTATAACCAATTCAGATTCAGCCGATTGCATTGACCGCTCAAGCAATTCAAACTCATATTTTCTTCCGATGACAGTCTGATCCATAATAAGTTTCAATTATATTTCGAGCTGCAAAGGTACAATTAAATTTTGAATATTTGTCGTTATCTCGAAAAAAAAGCGACATTCCGACACTTTTATATGCCAAAAAATGTCGGAATGTCGGTATAAACATTGAGATAACGACGATTTGTTTCCGTAGAGGATGGCCGCCGCCCGTCTAAAAACCGCGTTCAGACGGGGCATGCCCCGTCTCTACAAACGGACAACGACGGTTTGACAACAACCTCAGTCTCAAGACCACGAATTAAAAACTGTTTTGATTTCTTACAATGATAATTATATTGTATGTCATGCTGATTTTTTATTGAGTCGTAAAAAAATTCAAAAAAAAAACAATTCTCAAATAAAAAAATATGTATCTTTGCGCGTTGTTTTAGCACGTTTCGGACGTACAGCGTCACGGCTTCGGCAGCAGACAGCACTAAAAGACTTAAAAGCCGCGATTTACTTCGCGGTTTTTGTTTTGTAAAATGTCTTCATCGCGAGCCTTTTCCGACCGCTTCTGACATATTCCACATAATAGTATGTGTTTTCAAATGATTTCGCATAAACAATTGAAAGTTCGTTGTCGCCCTTCTCAATTTTGTCGTATGTTGAGACTATCAATGGAATCAGACAAAAATCGGCATCTTCAAGATTAGGATGTCGTTTTTTTGCATGTCTTATTGCAGAGACATCAATCATCCTGCTGAATCCTGCGACATTGAGACCGTTTTTTTTCTCAATCAATTGAGCTTCAGCATTATCAACAACCCCAATTATAACCCAGTCGTCATTTTTATCTTTGATGTTTTGTGATTTGGTCACAAGCGAAAGAATTTTATTAAAAAGTTCCATAAATTATAGAATGTATAAAAACAAAAACCGCCGCAAAATTACACCTGAAAATGAAATTAGCGCAAGGAATTTACAAAAATTTATCAAAAATTTTAAGACGGGGCATGCCCCGTCTCTACTACGTTTCCCGCCTGCTTCGTCGCCCTGTGCGGCTACGTCCCTTGCCGCCCTCGGCGACTCCGCCGCAGGAAACGCCCCTGCTCCAACATCTTCTCTCCCTTCCTCTTTCGCTTCAGCTTAGCATCTCAATCTGATGTCCTTTGGTAAAACTAAGGAACAAGGACGAGGCGGAAGCCGCTGTAGTTGAACCGATGGCTGGGCGCATAGCTGTACCGAAGCGAGACACGGCAGTACCTCGCGCCGTAGCTCCAGCTACCGCCGCGAAGAACGCGGCTTGAGCCTGAAGACGGCCCCTGAGGGTTGGCCAGAGAACCGCTGCTGTAACTCCCGTACCAGTCTTGACACCACTCCCAAACATTGCCGCTCATGTCATAGATGCCGAGTTCGTTGGGCAACTTCGTGCCTGCGGCGTGGGTCTCGCCAAATACGGAACCATACCACGCCACTTCATCTCTGTTGTTACTCCCGCTGTACTCGTATCCCTTGCTCTTGTTTCCTCCTCTCGCAGCGTACTCCCACTGGGCTTCCGTAGGCAGACGGAACGTTTTCCCCGTCAGACGGTTCAGCTTCACAATAAAACCTTGGCAGTCATTCCAACTGACCATTTCCACCGGAAGATAGCCGCCCTTAAAATAGCTCGGGTTGTTGCCCATCACAGCCTCCCAAAGTTCCTGCGTCACCTCGAACTCACCAATGTAATATTCGCTCAAAGTCACCTCGTGGGCCTCTTTCTCACCTTCGCCCATGGTGAACGTGCCGCCTTCAACCTTTATCATCTTGAAGTCAACACCATTTACGGTGACAACCACATTGCCGTCGGCATCCGTCACCACGCCGTTTTCGGGCTTTTGAGTTGCAACGGGCTGCGCAACCGCCGGCTGCTGCACCACCTGCTGCACCACCTGCTGCACCGGCATCGACGACTCGCCCTCAACCAACTCAAACTCAACATTCGATTCTTCGTTCACATTGATGTTCACACGCTGCACTGCTGTCTCAAAACCTTCTTTATTAACCGTAATCTTGTGCATGCCGCGCTTGATCACCTCCGACAAATAAGGAGTTTTTCCAACCAATTTGTCATCGACATAAACGTCCGCGCCCGAAGGTGTCGTCTTCACGGTTACATATCCGAAATTAGGCCTCAGTTCAACGGCAATCTCCTTCTTCTCCTTCTCCGTGAATACAACGACATTCTCCTCCGTGATGTAATTCTCGCACTCAACCTTGTAGCGGTGTTCAGCACCTATCGACACGGCCTTGCTGCCATAGCCGACTCCGACTTCCTCATCATCAATGTAAATCGTCGCGTTGTCGGGCGTGGTGATGATGTTGAGCGTCGCCGTCTCCATGCCCAGTACAAGCTCGTAGATTTTCTTCGGTTCGAGGTTGTAAGGCAGCTTGAACTCGTACTCGCCCTGGTATTTAATCAGGATGGAGCCTGGCTTCCTCGAAGAGACATACAGGCGGTACTCGCCGTTCTCGTAGGCCTTGTGCATTATCATGATGTTGCGCGGCACGAAGACAATCTTCTGCAACGTCGCCTCGTCGAAGCCCTGCGACTTCACCTTCACCAAGCAGACCGGGTTGTCGTCGTAATCCGTAAGCTGGTTCTTCTGCAACTTCCCCTCGTCCATAATGCCGTTCTGTATCTTGTTGAACTCAATGGCATACACCGGCGACGTGTTCTGCGCCTGCGACGCAACACCCCAAAACATCACACAAATCAATATTAAAATGTGTCTCAATGTAATAACTTCCCTCATATAATTTTAACTTTATAACTTTCTACTTTACAAACTTTATAAACTTTCTACTTTACAACTCGTTACTTTTTCGCGGCGGCAAAGGTAAGAAAAATTTCAATAAAGCATTCGTTTTTTTTGTAATTTCGCAAGTTGAAAAAATTAAAAGATAAAAATAGTAACAATCATGAAGGTAAAACATTTTCTAACATTTTGCGCCATGGGTATCATAGGATTAAACGCCTGCAATTCAGACAGTTGCGGCATAAAGACAAAAGACGCCGGACAGAATCCATTCTTTGTTGAGAGCGAGTTGCCGTTCGGCGCGCCCGCATTCGACAAGATCAAAATCGAGCATTACAAGCCGGCCTTCATCGAGGGCATGAGACAGCAGAAAGCCGAGATTGAAGCCATCTGCAACAGCACGGAAACGCCCACATTCGAGAACACGATCTGGGCTTACGACAAGTCGGGCGAGCTTCTCGGCAACGTCGCAGGCGTCTTCTACAACATGATGGAGTGCATGAGCGACGACGAGATGCAGAAAATCGCGGAGGAACTGTCACCGCTCATCTCCGCTCACAGCGACGACATCGCGATGAACGCCAAACTGTTCGAGAAAATCAAATACGTCTATGACCATCGCGCCGAGATGAACCTCGACGAACAACAGAACCGCGTCGTCGAGAAATACTACAGCGACTTCATCCGTGGCGGCGCCGGCCTCAACGACGAAGACCAGGCCAGACTGCGTCAGATCAACGAACGCCTGTCGCTCGTGAACCTGCAGTTCAACCAGAACATGCTCGCCGAAAACGCGGCGTTCAAGATGGTCGTCGATAATGTCGGTGACCTCAAAGGCCTTCCAGAAGCGAACATCGCAGCGGCAGCACAACAGGCTGAAGCCGAGGGACTTAAAGGCAAATACGTCTTCACCACCGCCAAGCCGAGCATGATTCCGTTCCTCACCTACGCCGAGAACCGCGCACTCCGCGAGAAACTCTACAAGGGTTACATCAACCGCTGCAACAACGACAATGCCAACGACAACAAGAAAGTCATCAACGAGATTGTGAATCTGCGTTTGCAGAAAGCAAAACTTCTTGGTTATGAAGACTATGCGTCGTTCGTATTGGCAAACAACATGGCGAAAGACGTCCCGACCGTTGACAACTTCCTCGCCAATCTTTTCGAGCCGGCCTTGAATGTCGCGAAGAAAGAGCTTGCCGAGATGCAGGCCATCGCCGACAATGAAGGCGCGGGCTTCAAACTCGCCTCGTGGGACTGGTGGCATTACGCCGAAAAAGTGCGCAAGGCGAAGTACGACTTCGACGAAAACCAGCTCAAGCCTTACCTCTCGCTCGACAACGTGCGCAACGGCATGTTCATGGCTGCCAACAAGTTATACGGCATCTCATTTGAAAAGAGAACCGACATCCCGGTCTATTTCGACGGCGTTGAGACATTTGAAGTCAAAGAAGCCGACGGCACGACATTAGGACTCCTCTACCTCGACTACTTCCCGCGTGCGAGCAAAGGCACCGGCGCATGGTGCACCTCGTTCCGCGAAGGCGGCTACGACATCAACGGCGTGCGTCATCCGGCCTTGGTGCAGCTCGTGATGAACTTCACGCCCGCGACAGGCAGCGAGCCATCACTGCTCAACTGGGACGAGACCGAGACGATGTGGCATGAGTTCGGACACAGCCTCCACGCTTTCTTCTCAGAAGGCAGATACACAAGGACTTGCGGCAACGTGCCGCGCGATTACGTCGAGCTTCCTTCACAAATCATGGAGGAATGGGCCAACGACCCCGAAGTCATACGCATGTACGCGAAACATTATCAGACGAACGAAGTGATGCCGGATTCATTGATTAACAAACTCGAAAACAGCGGCAACTTCAACCAGGGCTTCAACACCGTGGAGTTCCTCGCGGCTGCAATCTTAGACATGGAATATCACAAGGTTAAAGAGGTCAAGACTCTGGACATCAACGCTTTCGAGAAAGAGGCGATGGACAAAATCGGCCTCATCGACGAAATCGTCCCGCGTTACAGAAGCACGTATTACGGACACATCTTCGGAGGCGGCTACGCAGCCGGTTACTACGTTTATTACTGGGCTGAAGTGCTCGACACCGATGCTTTCAATTACTTCAAACAATCAGGCGACCTGTTCAACCCCGAACTCGCCAAGTCATTCAGGCTCAACTGCTTACAGGAATGCGGCAACGACGAAGGGATGGTTCAGTACAAGAAATTCCGCGGACAGGAGCCGAGTCTCGACGGATTCCTGAAGAAACACGGACTGAAGTAAACGTGACACGCCAAGGCGTGAAATGCAAATCGCTTCGCGAAATCATGTTGATTTACAGACATTTCGCGAAGCGGTTTTTATTTATCAAACTCAAGAAACCATCACCAGCCCTGAGCCAGCACGTCAGCGATGTGAATTATCTTTATCGGGAGATTCTGTTTCTTTGCATACGAGTCGAGATGCATCAGGCACGACATGTCGTTGGTGACAAGATATTCCGCCCCCGCCTCAATCGCCTCATCAAGTTTCTTTTTCGCCAAAGCGCACGAAATCGACTCATGCTGGACCGCGAAGAGGCTGTTGCCGTAGCCGCAGCACACCTCGGGATGCCTCAACTCGACGAGCTCCAGTCCGTTGACCTTTGAAAGCAACTGCCTACCCTCCTCTCTCAACCCCAGCTCGCGCAAAGACGAACACGAATCGTGATAGACGACCTTGTGTTGGAACACAGCATCGGTGAAACTCGCATGCAGCTCATTTACAAGGAATTCGGTCAGCTCATGGATGTTCTCGACGACACGTTTGTATTCAAGATGCGAGCCTGTGTTGTAAAAAAGCTCCTTGTACCTCGTCTTGATGAAACCGACGCACGACGCGTTGATCCCGACAATCGGACGGTTGTTCGGGAAATCTTTCAGGAACTTCTCCCCCAACGTCTTGGCTTCATCCACGAACCCGCTCTTGAACGCGAACTTGCCGCAGCATGTCTGCTCGGGATTATATTCAACATCGACTTTGCATGCTTGAAGCAACTTCAGCACATTCATTGCAGTCATCGGATAAAACTGGTCTATCACGCAGGAAACAAACAGGTCAACGGTCATCTCAAATTTTTTCGCAAAATTAGTGTTTTTTTGTTTAACGTCGAAATATTTTTGACAAATCATCCCAGAAATTCGGATACGACTTTGAAACCGCCTCAGCATTCTCAATCTCAACAGTTCCGATTTTCAGTGACAAAGGTGCCAACGCCATCGCGACTCGATGGTCATCATGCGAATCGAAGACGACAGGATTATCATCTGAAGACATCGAAATATTTTGCAAAGCATTTATTTTCAATATATCATCAGACAATTGTTCAAGTCTCACTTTAATCTTACTAAGTTCAGAAACCATCGCTTCAACGCGATTCGATTCCTTGATGGCGAGATTTTTCAGGCCTGTAAATGTCGCATTCATACGAAGTCCGGCACAGGTCGCGACTACCGCCGGAAACAAATCCGGCGCGTTTGTGAAGTCAAATTCAAATATTTTTTTACAATTAGACGGTGATTTCACAATAGTTGCGCCACCTTTTTCAAATATCGTTTTCACGCCGAAACCGTCAAAAATATCCGAAACGAGTTTGTCGCCTTGAATGGTATTTCCCTTCAGATTCCGCAAAAAAACCTGTCCGCCGTCGCTCAACGCAACGACTTCATACCAATACGACGCTGCGCTCCAATCACTTTCGACAACATATTCAACATTTTGATAATCAGAGTGTTCAACAACAATTTCACGATCATCGCGATGCACTTTCGCGCCATATTCCGACATTATTTCAATTGTCATGTCGATATACGGCAACGACGTCAGTTCGCCTTCGAGATGCAGTTTGAGGCCTTTCTCAAAAGTCGGGGCGGCGAGCAGCAGCGATGACGCATATTGCGAGCTTTTGCTGATATTCACAGAAACTTCGCCGCCTTTTAAGTTTCCGCCATTAATTAATAAAGGTGGGAAACCTTCATCGTCCTGATATTCAACACTTGCGCCTATCTGCCGCAGAGCATCAACCAAATCACCGACCGGACGTTTCCGCATCCTGTCAGAGCCTGTCAAAAGCCATCTGCCAGGTTTCAACGACAACGCTGTCGCCAGAAAACGAAACACCGTGCCCGCATTGCGACAGTCGATCTCTTTGAAAGAATGTGGGTCTTTGTTATTGTCAATAATCTTTAACAATTCCGAAAGCAACACTGTGTCGTCGGCTCTTGAGAGGTTTTCAATCTTCGGTTCAAAACCGGCATAATGACAGACCATCAGAGCGCGGTTACTCTCGCTTTTGCTTCCTACAAGCGGAACGCAAACATTAAAGTTTTTATTTAACAAAGGTACTATCATCCTCAAGAAAATCAACGAGATAACCCAACGACTCAATGATGTCACATTCCTCGATAACTACGTCATATTGCGGTTTTTCAGGCTCGGAAATCAACACAAAGCGGATTACGCCATCCGCGTTTTTCTTGTCATGACGCATTATCTCAATCAAAGCATCGAAGTTCACATCCTTCAAATTGAAGTAATCGAACCTGCATTCATACAAGTTCTTATAAAAATCGGCCCATTTTGAATCCAAGCCGCAATATTTCTCGGAGAGCCGCAAGGCAGGGATGATGCCGAGGGCGACTGCCTCGCCGTGAAGCATATTTTTCTGTGAGTCAAGCATATACGTCTCAATGGCATGACCGACAGTATGACCGAAGTTAAGCACTTTCCGCAGTCCGCTTTCGTTCGGGTCATTTTGCGTGACGCTTTCTTTTGCGGCAATTGCCATACGCACAAACTCTTGGCTCACAGGCAGTTGCGCATCAAAAAACGCTTTATCGGAGATGAATCCGTATTTTATTATCTCCGCCAGCCCAGACTTCTGCTCGCGCACAGGCAATGTCGTCAGAAAATCCGCATCGACATAAACCGCCAACGGCTCGGAAAACAGCCCGATTTGGTTTTTAAGTCCTTGGAAATCAACGCCTGTCTTCCCTCCCACCGCCGCATCGACCATCGACAGAAGTGTTGTCGGCACGTTGATGAAGTCGATTCCGCGCTGATAGCACGAAGCCGCGAAGCCGCCCATATCCGACACGACACCGCCTCCGAGATTAATCAGTATGGATTTTCTATCTGCATGGTTTTCAACAAGTTGCGACCAGATAGCCTGAACAGTATCAATATTCTTGAACTTCTCACCCGAAGGAATTTCAATCAACGAAAAGTTGCTGATTCTCGTCTTTTCAAAAAACAGCGGCAGGCATAAATTTATAGTATTCCCATCGACAAGAATGAATGTCTTTGAATGAGAATCAATCATTTGCAGTAGCTGTCCGATATTTTCAGAATATAGCACCATCGAGTAAAAAATTATGGTTTAAATTACAGAACAAGTGATTTTCCTTGATGTATCGGTATTCCCCAAAGCTATTTCCACCTTTATGAAATGCTCGGGCATGAGCGGGTCGATGAGCTCAGGCCATTCGAGCAGGCAGAGGTGTCCGCTGTAGAAATAATCCTCATAGCCAATATCGAAGACTTCCTCAAGTCGTTTGATTCTGTAAAAGTCGAAATGGAATATCGAGCCTTCATCTTGATCCGTAAGGTATTCATTTACAAGGGCGAATGTCGGGCTGTTGACCTCATCCGTCACGCCCATACGGTGACACAAGTTCTTGATGAGTGTTGTCTTTCCCGCCCCCATCGGGCCGTAGAAAGCGATGATGTCCGACTTGTCGCGCCACGAGAGAAGCAAGTCCGTGACTTGTGAAAGCTCCTCGACGCTGTTTATTTCAAAAGTTTTTGTTTCCATTATTTTGCCTTCATATAGGCGACGGGGATAAGCATTTCGCTCATCGAGATGCCGCCGTGCTGGAATGTGTTTTTATAATAATTGACGTAATAGTTATAGTTGTTCGGGTAGGCGAAGAAATCGTTTGCGCGGGCGAAGACATACGACGTGCTGACGTTGACCTTCGGGAGGAAAATCTTCTCGGGGTCTTTCACCTCAAACATCTCTTTCGCGTTGTATTTCAACGACTTGCCGTATTTATATCTCAAGTTTGTGTTGACATTCTTGTCGCCCACGATCTTGACCGGATTCTTCACATACACCGAGCCGTGGTCGGTGGTGACAACCATATCGCAGCCTTTCGATGAGATGTATTTCATCATGTCGTAGAGCGACGAATGCTCGAACCACGACAGCATCAGCGAGCGGTAAGCCTCCTCATCGTCAGCGAGTTCGCGGATTATCTCCATCTCGGTGCGCGCGTGCGAAAGCATGTCGACGAAGTTATAGACGATGACGTTGAGCTTGTTTTGCATCAGGTTGCCCATCTGTTCGTAGAGTTTCTTGCCGGCGGCGAGGTTCAGCACCTTGTTGTATGAATACTTAATGTTCTTGCCGAAACGTTTCAGCTGTTCGCCGAGAAGCTCGCTTTCGTATTGATTCTTAGTGCCTTCGTCTTCCTCGTCTGTCCAATAATTGGGGAAACGGCGGCGTATCTCAAGCGGCATCAGGCCTGCGAAGATTGAGTTGCGGGCGTATTGCGTCGTCGTCGGCAGGATGCTGTAGTAAATGGCATCGTCTTCGACACGGAAAAACTGCTCAACCAGCGGCTGTATCGACTTCCATTGGTCGTAGCGGAGATTGTCTATCAGTATGAAAAACAACGGCTTGTCGTCATCGGTGAGGCGGTTGAAAACATTATTTTTCATCACCGTGTGCGACATCGTGGGTTTCATCTCGCTTTTCCCGCCAACCCAATCGCAATAATTCTTCTCGACATAACGCGAGAACAGGTTGTTCGCCTCCTGCTTCTGCAATGCGAGAATCTCTTTTATGCCGTCGTCGGCCGACTTCTGAAGCTCCAGCTCCCAGCGTGTCAGGTTCTTATACACGCCGACCCATTCGTCGAAGTTGAGGTTGTTATTCAAATCCATGCCTATCTTACGGAACTCCTGCTGGTATTTCGACGTCGATTTCTCGTCAACGAGTTTCTTGTTTTCGAGGTTTCGTTTCAGCGAAAGGAGAATCTGGTTCGGGTTGACCGGTTTTATCAGATAATCGGCGATGTTGCTGCCGATGGCGTCTTCCATGATGCGTTCCTCCTCGCTCTTCGTGATCATCACGACGGGCAGGTTCGGGAACTCCGCCTTGATTTTTTCGAGAGTCTCGACTCCAGAGATGCCAGGCATCTGTTCGTCAAGAAACACAATATCAAAATGTTTCGAGCGCACGAGGTCGAGCGCATCGACGCCGCTGTTTGCCGTGACCACTTCATAACCTTTCTTTTCCAGAAATAAAATGTGCGGCTTCAAAAGTTCTATCTCATCGTCAGCCCATAAAATCGTGTTTGCCATATTTCCTATTTTTTTGAAGATAACGTTTGAATTGTGGAAAAGATATAAAACGCAAAAAATATTTCGTTTTTACATGTTTTTCAGCGGTGAGTCGGACGAATACGGCACCTTGCCCGAAGGCACCACCTTGCTTGACGTGGCGAGATGCACATCCTGGTCGTCGAAGAAGATATGTGCGCCGAAAGCCTTGAGCACCTTGTCTTTAGGCATTCCGCCGAGGAAATAGACCTCGTTGACATACACGCCCCATTTCTTCAGGGTCTTGATGACGCGCATGTGTGCCGGTGCGCTGCGTGACGACACGATTGCCAAACGCAGCGGCGAGAGCTCGACGGTGACGGGCAGCGAGGCCTGGATCTTCGACAGTTTCATCAGCAGTTTCGCGAACGGGCCTTCCGGCAGCGGGTCGTCCTGATGTTCGTCTTCGTAGCGGTGGAACTCGTCGAGACCCTCGACGCGGGAGTAGATCTCCGCCTCATCGGAGAACAGCACGGCGTCGGCGTCGAAGGCGATCTTCACGGTGTTGTCATCGGGGTTGAACGCTGTCGGCGGCTCATAGATGACAGCCGCGGCGCAGCTGTGCGTATCGATGATCGACTGCACACTTTTCTCGTCTTTCGAGAGGAAGAGGTCGATGCCGAAAGCCTCGATATAAGGCGCCATCGACTCACCGCCGGTGAACGCCAGACGAGTGATGCCGAGGTCATATTTCTCGATGGACTTAAGGATTCTGATGCCGGTCTCC
The DNA here is from genome assembly GCA_045600605.1 of Bacteroidales bacterium. Classification (GTDB taxonomy): domain Bacteria; phylum Bacteroidota; class Bacteroidia; order Bacteroidales; family F082; genus Limimorpha. The sequence continues at coordinate 43,422 of JAZRYG010000014.1, read as the reverse complement.
GGACTGTTGCGCGACATCACAACGACTTCAACGACAGGCTTTTGCGCCTGTTTGTTCAGTTGGAGAAGACTCTTCACGAGATAAAAAGCAGTGCCGATCTCAAGCGGCACATCCTGATTTCTTTCCTGGTATTCGCGGTAACGTTTCACGCCCTCGCGCTCGAAAATCTCGTTTTCCTTCTCAAGGTTGAACAACGCGCGGGAGGTGACACCGACGACCAACATCTCTGACATATCGACCATATACGTTAATTTATTGAAAGTTGCAAAGATACGTAAAATTGAGATTTGAATGTTTATTATTTTGAAAAAACGCCTGATTATTTTAGGGAAATGTGTATTTTTGCAGGAAAAAAAATTCAGGAAAGAATAAAAGCACGGCTAACATTTATAATCAGAGCGTTTGCCACAAATTTACAAATTAAAACACATGAGCAAGGCGAAACCTTTCGTAAAATGGGTCGGCGGGAAAGGCCAGTTGATTGAGCAACTTGACGCTCAATTGCCCTTTGAGTTTGGCTGTTCGGAAAACATCACATATATCGAGCCGTTTGTCGGCGGCGGCGCTATGCTTTTTTATCTTTTACAGAAATTTCCGAACATAAAACATGCTGTAATTAACGACATCAACGAAGACTTGACTTGCTGCTACAAAACCGTAAGAGACAAAACAGACGAACTGATTAAAGTGTTGAAAGGCATTGAAAAAGAATATTGGGAACTCTCTTCTGAAGAATCAAGAAAAGAATATTTCTTGACAGCAAGAGAAAGGTACAACGGGAAAAAACTCGACCCTGTCGAAAACACCGCATTGTTTTTCTTTCTTAACAGGACCTGTTTCAACGGACTTTACAGAGTCAACAAAAAAGGCTCGTTTAACGTCCCGTTCGGGAAGTATGAGCATCCTCAAATCTGCGATGAAGAAACATTAAGAAAAGACAGTCAACTACTTGGAAAAGTTGAAATCATTACTGGTGATTTTGAAGACACGATGAATTATGCCGACAATAATTCATTTTTCTATATGGATCCGCCATACAGACCTTTAAGTGAGACATCCTATTTTAATGATTATTCAAAAGAAGCATTTAATGACGAGTCTCAAATGAGGTTGAAACATTTTTGTGACAAAGTGGAATAGGTCGGGTGTAAAAATATAAATAATTATGTTGTAATCATATAACATTACAAGTATCAAGAGTTCTCAAAAAGTAATTTCTAACAAAATGAATAGAACAAATCAAACAACTCAAGTTATTGAGGCAATGCGAAAAGAGGGCGGATATGCGACTTTGCGCAGACTTAATGAAATTGTTGATTTTTCAACATGGAAGACAAAAACTCCCGAAGCGTCTGTTAGGCGAATTGTTCAGCAAACCAAAGAAATATTTAAAATACAACCAGGTTTGTGGGCTCTCGAAGAAATGCGCAATGAGGTTCTTGGAAAATTTGAGCTGAAAGTTGGTGATAAGAAAAGCGAGGAAATATTCTCACATGGTTATTACCAAGGATTACTTATTGAGATTGGCAAATATCGAAACAAAATCACATATATTCCTGCTCAAGACAAAAATCGCAAATTCATGGGGCAACCATTAAGTGAAATTACAAATACAACAGATATCCCTAAATTCACTTATGATAATTTGTTGAAAAAAGCCAAAACAGTTGATGTCATTTGGTTTAATGAACGTAATATGCCTTCTGATTTTTATGAGGTTGAACATACAACAGATATAAAGAATTCTCTTTCGAAATTTTACGAATTACAAGATTTTTATGCTAATTTTTATATTGTTGCAGACCAACATCGTAAAGAAGAATTTGAAGACAAATTACAAGTTTCAATGTTTCAATCAATAGAAAAAAGAGTGCGTTTTTTGGATTATCAAAGAGTTGTTGGATTGTTTGAAAATTTAAAACAGATTAATACATTAAATTGGTAAGATTATGAACGAGTATCTATTTTACACATGTGAAGGTTATACATATCCTCCAAAAGATGATGAAGAAGTTGAAAATTGTCAAGTATTAGGAAGTGCATTTGGAAAAGATGTTTTAGAAGCCCGAAATCATTTGGAAAATGATTGTCCATGGATTAAAAATTGTGGATTTAACATTGAAGAATCCTTATCAAAACAGATTTTTACCGATGAAATAAAACAAGATATTCGTGTTGTGGTTAATTATTTAATGGATAATGAATTTAAACATTATCAAGAATTAGACCAACAAAAAAAACAAATATATAACTTGTTGGAAAGATTACAGACAGCTATAGATTGACGTTGATATATCCATCCTCCGTATTTCCTTTCAAACGGCGGAATCTCACTACAGAGCGGTAAAGTGGTCTGTGTTGATAAAGGCGATTGGGACAAAGGAAAGTCGCAAGATGAAGTTATGGAATTTAACATGGAATGGCTCCGACTTTGCCGCGACAAACTCAAAGACAACGGAACAATTTGGATTTCAGGAACTTATCACAATATTTTTTCCGTCGCAAATTGTCTAACACAACTTGGCTACAGAATTTTGAATGTCGTAACCTGGCAGAAAACAAATCCGCCAGTCAACATTTCATGCCGTTTTTTCACCTATTCAACAGAGTTTATCATTTGGGCAAGAAAATCGCCAAAGATTCCTCATAAATTCAATTATGAACTGATGAAACGTCTTAACGACAACAAACAGATGACAGACGTGTGGCGGCTTCCGGCAATCGGTCGATGGGAGAAATCGTGCGGCAAACACCCGACTCAAAAACCATTGAGCGTGCTGACACGGATAATTCTCGCTTCAACAAGCGAAGGCGACTGGATTCTTGACCCGTTCAGCGGAAGTTCGACAACAGGCATCGCCGCCAATCTTTGCGGAAGACGATTCGCCGGAATCGAGCAAGAAGAGGAATACTGCATCATGAGCAAGAACCGTCGTGAAGAGATTGAAAAACAATCAGTTCGCAATGACTTGAAAAAACATATCGCAGACTTCAAAACACTTCAAACCGAAGTCAACGAGTTAGTTTTCCACGAAGACGCGAATGTCGGTTATGGATTTTTGCCGTTTGAAAAATAAAAGTACATCAGCCTGATGAACAAGATCAAGAGATAATACCGTTTTTTCAGAACAGCTTCAGCTGTATCGCCATGTTGAACGTCATCCTGTGGATTGGCGAAACACCATGTTCAGCGACGGCGTTTTTGTGCTCGGGAGTCGGATAACCTTTGTTTTTCAACCAGTTATACTGCGGGAACTCTTTATGATATTCCTCCATGATGTGGTCACGGGTTGTCTTCGCGAGAATTGATGCCGCCGCAATCGACTGATATTTCGCGTCACCGCCGACGATGCACTGATGCCTGATGCCTTTGTACGGATTAAAACGGTTTCCGTCAATAAGCAGCAACTCCGGCCTTATTTTCAGCTGGTCGATGGCGCGATGCATTGCCAGAAACGAGGCGTTTAGGATGTTTATCTCGTCAATCTCCTTGGCGGAGACAATGCCGACACCATACGCCACAGCGTTCTCCATCACCTTGATTCTCAACATTTCACGCTGTCTCTCGGTCAGTTTCTTCGAGTCATCGAAATCAGGGAAATCGACACCTCGCGGAAGGATCACAGCAGCGGCCACCACAGGCCCCGCAATGCAGCCACGACCCGCCTCGTCACAACCGGCCTCAATCAAATTCTCAGTATAATATTGTTTCAAATTCATAATATCATCGGTAAATATTGTACTGCAAAGGCACCAATCATCATGATAATAATCAGAATATTGGCGATCAACGATTTCCTCAAGACAGACAACGCCATCGTGTAACAAATTGCCAAACAAATGAAAATCATTCCGTTACACATCGCCGGCGTTTGCAAAAACATCATCAGAACAGAGAACAGCAACAACGTTGTCGTCACACCGACTCGCTTTCGTGTCGGAATGGAATTGTCGGCATTTGAAGACTTGAACACAAGAAATGACAGCGCAAGAAGCACAAGCTCCACGCCAAGCACAATCGTTTCTTGTAATGTCAATGTCAGACTTTGGATTTCAAGTCCGAGGAATCCATTGGAATACAGCGCAATGAGGCCTTGCAGATCTCTCGTGAAATAACATACCGCCAGCATTATGAAATATGGGGTCGTGAATCCGAGTATCGGAATCATGTAAAGCCTTATTTGTTTGTAACCGAATGTCATCATTACAAGCAAGACCCACAATATCAACACCATAGAAGGCATGTACAGCATCGATGCCAACGACAGAAATATCCCGATGTTGAACAGATACGACTCTGGTTTTTCGGTGAGGAAAAGGACATACAGGGTTTGCAAGGCGGCCAAAATCAGCGGACAGGCGAGCATGAACGGATATGACTCGACGCATATCACAGCGCTCGAGGTGCAGACTATCGCCGTCATCGCGCCAATTGTGCTGTTTCTCACCGAGAGCTGGTTGGCGGTGAGTATCGAGTTGAAAAAGAAAACAGAAAAAGTGAAAATGAGGAACGTCAACACCGTCATGACCCATGGTGCGGAACTGAAAGCCGAGGCCAAGGCATTATACAGCGGCGCTGGATTCACGCTCGCGTACAAATCACGAGGTACGTTGATGAATGCTGGCAACCAAGCAGTTACGAGCATCAGCACGATGACCGCAAACTGCGCGGCATAGTCTTTTCTGAAAAACCTGAGCATCACAGATTCATTAGATCGAGGCCGATGTCATGACGGAAATTCACGCCTTCGAACTTTATCTTTTCTACTTCGCGATAGGCTCTCGTCCTCGCCTCTTCGACGTCCTTTCCGTGTGCGGTGACAGCGATGACGCGGCCGCCCGATGTCACGACGTTGCCGTCAGCATCGGACTTCGTGCCGGCATGAGCCACGGTGCAGCATTGGCATACATCATCCAAACCGCTGATAATCATCCCTTTCTTATATGCTTCAGGGTAGCCGCCGGAGACAAGCATGACTGTGACCGATGTATCGGGACTTGCTTTATAATGAGCTTCGGCGAGTTTGCCTTGTGCACAGGCGTCGAGCAGCTGCGCGAAGTCGGAGTCGATGCGGGTCATCACGCCTTCAGTCTCGGGGTCGCCCATACGCACATTATATTCGATGACATACGGGTCGCCGCCGCAGTTCATAAGGCCGAGGAAGATAAAGCCTTTATAGTCAATCGACTCGGCTTTCAGACCTTTTATCGTCGGCTTGATGATGCACTCTTCGACTTTCCGCACGAAATCGGGTGTGACAAACGGAACGGGAGAGACAGCACCCATGCCACCGGTGTTCAAACCAGTGTCGCCGTCGCCGATGCGTTTGTAATCTTTGGCCTCAGGAAGGATGACGTAATCGTTGCCATCGGTGAGTACGAACATCGACACCTCGATTCCTTTGAGGAACGTCTCTATGACGACTTTCGCCGACGCGTTGCCGAACTTGCCCGAGAGCATCTCTTTGAGTTCAGTCTTGGCTTCATTCAAGTCGTTGAGTATCAACACGCCTTTGCCGGCAGCGAGGCCGTCGGCCTTGAGGACGTAAGGAGCCTCGAGTGTTGAAAGATATTCAATTCCATCGTTGAGGTTCTCGGCTGTGACCGTGAAGCATGACGCCGTAGGGATGCCATATTTCTCCATGAAGCGTTTCGCGAAAGCCTTACTGCCCTCCAGCTGTGCGCCTTTCCCGTCAGGACCGATAATCTTAACATTCTGCAAATCAGCGTCTTTCTTGAAGAAATCGACGATACCGTCAACGAGCGGTTGCTCCGGCCCGACGACGACCATCTCTATTTCATTCTTCAACACCACTTTCTTAACAGCCTGAAAGTCAGCGATGTTTATGTTGATATTTTCACCAACCAAAGCCGTACCGGCATTACCCGGAGCGACATAAACCTTTGATACTCTTTCACTTTGAGCAATTTTCCAAGCGAGGGCGTGCTCACGACCACCAGAACCTAAAACTAATATTTTCATTTTGACACAAATTATTATTTAACACAAGTTGCACAAGTTTTTGACACAAGTTTCACGAGTTGACAATTGGCTTCCATCCTCTTTTAACTCTCCTCTTTTAACTTTTAACTATAACATCCCACCATCCTTCCGCGGTCTTGTCCCACGAGAAATCATCTCTCCTGATTCGTCCTTTCTCTATCAACGACTTACGGACATTTTCATCTTGTATCTCAATCATCGCATTCGCAATTGATTCAATATCAAACGGATCGACGAGCAGGGCTGCGTCAGCTGCGACCTCCGGCATTGAGGTGACGTTTGACGTTATCACAGGCACGTCGCAGCGGTACGCCTCGATAATCGGGATGCCAAAGCCTTCAAAATAAGACACATAGACCGAAGCGAAAGCCGCCGCGGTGACTTTGTTAAGCTCATCCATCGCGAGATGCCCGATGAAAATCACGTCATCCTTATGCTTCATCGAATTGAACGCAGCCTGTATCTGTTCGGTCCACCAACGTTTCTCGCCAACCACCAGGAGCTTCATGTCGGACTTCGTCTTTCCCTTGAAGATGTCGAAAGCCGGAAACAGACGCGCCAAATTCTTTCGCGGATGAAGCGATCCGACAAACATAAAATATTGATTACCATTGGTATATTTGTCTCTCACCGATGCTTTTTCAGTTTCATCAAGCGGCTTGAAGCCTTCGTTTGCGCCATTATACACGACGTGAATCTTCTCCGGATTCACTTTGTAATTTTCAACAATATCTTGCTTTGAAAACTCCGAGACGGTGATTATCTTCTCCGCTTTTTCGGCATATTTCGGGAAGAATTTCTTGTAATGCCAAAGTGCGACTTTCGGGAAGTCATCAGGAAAATGTTCAAAGTTAATGTCGTGAAACACAGCTATTTGCCTGACTTTCGACCGAAGCGACAGATAAGCGTCTGTTGAGAGATACACATCGGGGTTTATCTTGCGTAGAGCGTTTTTAACTGCAATCTCAAAATAGATTATGTAAAGAAACGGGTGCCGCGCCTGCGGGAAAAGCACAACAGGCTTCACGTTATCCGCAAAGATAAAACTCGGATCCGGCTTCCTGTCGAAAAGAAAATAAAACTCAACCTCCGGATGCGCCTTGACAATGCGACTTAATGCCTCATACGCAACCCATCCTATTCCTTCAAGCTTGTTACTCAACAACAAACGTGTGTTTACGGCTATCTTCAAAACAAAAACTTTTGTTGCAAAGATAGACATTTTTTCAAAAGGAACGACAGGATTTTCAGGAATTTTTCACTCCCGAAAATCCTGTTTTGAACACTTAATTGAAAAGCATATAGCACGGCACGACGCCGACGGTGAATTTGCTCAGCAGTTCGCCGTCTTTTGTGAAACGCTCGACGTCGCCGTTCTGCACGTAATTCTTCGCGTTTGTGACATATACGTCGCCGTTTTCGGGGTCAACGGCGACATTGTAAAACACGCGTCCTTCCGCCGCAATGAACGGTTCATCGGGAGTTTGTGCCGCGTCTATCGACATCTTATATACATTCAGCTCATTATATCCGCCATTCAGGTAATACAGGTTCTCCCCCGCCCCGTCGATGGCGAGTCCGTCGGGATAATCGGTTCCAGCTTCGAATCTGAAAGGGGCTTCACACTGATAAGTGTCAGGATGGATGCGAACCAAAGCCGGTTCCTGTTCTCCAGGATTGTAACCGCCGCTGCAAAGCACCCAGATGTCATCGTTTTTGTCAACAACCATCGCGTTGGGCTCCTGCGGAACATCAATGGTTTCGACAAGTGTATTCGTCTTCATATCAATCACTTGCACCGATTTATTTGATGAATTAGGTACATAATAATTCGACCAGTTTGAAACGAAAAGCTCGTCGCCGACTCTCACCATCGCCTCCGTTGAATTGCCAGTCTCGATAAACTGTATGTGTTCCATCTTTTCAAGGTCAATCAGCCAAAGGCCATCGCGTTGAAGGTCAGACACATACGCCGTGCCGTCACCTACCGAGAAAATGTTTCGCGGCGATGTAAAGCCTTCGAGTTTCGCTTGAAATTTCAAGGTTTCCGCGTCAACTTTGTAAATGTACTTGCTGCCGTTCACAACGATGTAAAGACTTCCGTCGTAAAGTGCCAGCGACTGTCCGACATCGCCGATTGGCGAGCCGTTCGCCTTGAAAAACAAGTTGTTACCAACCGTATCAGCCTCCTTGTCATAATAAGAAAGCGATGAATTAGCGTAAGTGAAAGTGCCTTCATTGAGAATGAAAACGCCTTTTGTCTCACTTGAAATCGGCGTTACCGGAGTGTCATTCTGATTCTTTTCTTTTTTGCACGAAGCGGTTGCAATCATCAGTATTGCAACGATGATAAAATGTAATTTCCTCATAGTTTAAAATTTAAGCTGACCTCATAACTCCTGCCAGGCATAGCGCGCCATAAAATCGCCTGATAGTCCTCATCAGTCAAGTTGTTAATTTTCAATTCAATATCTAATTTCCAAAAATGTTTTCCCACCGAGACATGATGCAATGCGTAAGGCATCAGCCTGAAACCATAAAACTCATTGTCGTTCATCGAAGTCTTTCTCTCTCCAGTGTATTCCAGTGTGTAAGACAGACTCCAGCCTCTCCAACTGACGTCAGCGAAGGCGTTTGCGTGATGCAACGGAATATAAATCAATTGTTTATCGTTCTCATCGGTAGTATGGCTGTAAACATAATTCCCTGAAACCGAGAAGTTCCAACGCTCGAGTTTGTAATTCAGTTTCAAATGAATCTCAGCGCCGTATGCCGTCACCGTTGAGACATTTTCAGGCACCCAATAACGGTAGCTCGTCGGTTTCCACTGAATCCAGTCCGACACCTGCGAGTAATACGCCCCTACCTGGCTTTCAACGGAAAGCCGTTCAAACTCGCGTGTAAAATTCAGGTTCCCGTCAACAGTACGTCCGTCCTCAGGCCTCAAGTCAGGGTTGCCGCCAGGATTCCAATAGAGGTCGTTCAAACTCGGGTTTCTGTAGTTGTGGCTGTAACCCGCGCTGATTTTCAATCCATTAAGATAAGCGAATGAATACGAAACCGTCGCCGTCGGGAAAAAGCCAACCGACTTGCCATCAACGATGTCGTTGCGCAAAGTGGCGCGTAATCCGATGTTTCTCAACACGTTGCCGTTCAACGCCGCGTATGTCGAGAACACATCGCGTTTCTTCACGCCGTCATAGTCATTCGACTTCACCTGCTCATGGTCCCACTGAATCTTAGCATTTATCTTCCACGAGCGGAACAGATTCTGCTCGACATCTGCGATTTGGTGAAAGACATTCGCGGTATTCTTCGAGTCGGTCGTAGTCACCGGAGTACCGATGTCGGTGAACGTATTCAACACATAATGTTGATTTTCAAAGAAATACGACGACTTAACCTCTATTTTTCCGGTATTCCAATAATTTTTGAACGAGATATAATTCCGTGAGAAATCATTGTCGGTATATTCAACAGTGTTGTCATTTCCGACATTCGGCATTATCTGCGGGCAGTTACGATGGCTTTTTTGGTTCCACGACACAATGGTTATCAACGAGTTGCCGAAGCGCCACTGATATTCAGGCATCACGCCGTAATCGGTATAATCCGCGTTTTTCTGTTTCATCTTCTGATGCGGAATGACACCTATGTTATTATAGGTAAAGTCATTGTCGCTTGACGCGCGGTAAGCTTTAACCCTCAGCAGATGGTTTGCCCATGAGTAACCTAAGGTGGCGTAACTGCCGAGGGTGTTAAAGCTGCCGTATATTTGTTTCAGATTAACTATCAATCCTTTACAGAAATATTCATCATTGGAGATACTGACCACTCCGCCGAGTCCGCCGTTGTTGGTCGATGTGCCGCTGCCCCATTTCAACGAGATCTGGTCGGTCATGAAGACTGGTATCGTGCTGAAATCGACTTGTCCGAGCGATGGCGCGTTGAGCTGGAAACCGTTCCACAGCACGAGGGTGTGACTTGCCGTTGTGCCTCTGAATGAAGCAGTTGCGATGCCGCCGGGGCCGTAAGTCTTGATGAAGACAGGGCTGTGTTGTATCAGGAGCTGCGACATCGGCACCGAGCTGAGACGGTTTATGACAGAGGTGTCCATCCGGCGCCCCATCGTTGTCTCAAGCTCGTTGCTCATTATCGCAACGGCCTTAATCTCAACGCTTTGGAGCATGATGGTATCCTGCGCCGAAGCGGAAAACGCCATCGCGAAAAACATAAGCAATATCAGACACTTTCTCATATCCACGTTCAAAAGTTTGCTCGGGAAAGATGTCATCGAAGGGATTCCACGACTGACTCTTGTCCCGAAAGTCATTGTTTGTCTTTGATTTATGGCAGGTCTTCTGACTTACTCCTTACGTTTGCGTCTTCCCATTCATTGAGGATGAACAGTGACTGTTGCAAACGCTGCGAGAGCTTACAGCAGCGGGAACTGTCCGGGATTCTCACCCGATTCCCTATTGAGTCCTTCCGGACACCAAAATCGCCGCAAAAATAGTGTTTTTTTTTACACGGCAAGATTTTTTTGAAAATATTTTTTAAATGAATAGTTTTTGTAATTTTGCAACGAAACTTTACAAACTTTATAACTTCACAGCTTCATGAACTTGATAAACTTCAAAGAGATAATCAGCGCGTTCATCGTGATGTTCGCCATCATCGACATCTTGGGGTCGATACCGATTTTCATCAACATAAAAGCTCAGAATCAGACGATTAAGGCGTGGCAGGCGGCATTGGTGGCCTTGATTTTCTTCGTCGCGTTCTTCTATGCCGGCAACGGGTTGCTCAACCTTTTCAGCGTCGATGCGCCGTCATTCGCTGTGGCAGGCTCGTTCGTGATTTTCATCTTGGCGTTGGAGATGATCCTCGGGATAGAGATTATCAAGAACGACGCCACGAGCGGCGGTGCGTCAATCGTGCCGATTGCATTCCCTCTCATCGCGGGGCCAGGTGCGCTGACGACACTGCTTTCGCTGCGCGCGGAGTATGCCGACATCAACATCATGATTGCATTGATAGCCAATATCATAATCGACTATTTCGTGCTTCGCTCCGTCGATAAGATACAACGTCTCATCGGCGGCAACTTCGTCGTGATACTCAGGAAATTCTTCGGCGTGATACTCCTTGCGATTGCCGTGAAGCTATTCGCATCAAACCTTGCAATCGTCATTTCAGGACTTTCAAGATAAATTCAGAATCCAATCATCAAGCCGGCGATGCCGACGACCAAGCCGAGCAGGACACTGATGCCCTTCGACAGGAAAAACGCCTTCCTCGACTCCGCAAGCAGCGGCAACGCGCCATGTCCGTCCTGAACAATGGAACTCGCCAGCAATATGCTCAGCGGGATGCTGCCCTGCATGAACAACAACACGAATATCAGATGCGGCCCCGACTGCGGGATGATGCCGATAAGCAAAGCCGCCGCCAAGACAATATACGGATTCTTAGTCACAAGTCCATGAATATCAACGAAATGATTGATTATAGTCAGACCGACAATGACAGCCGCCGTCCATAACACTATTTTCGGAAGATGCACCTTGATGACATGCTCCCACAAATGCTCTTCGAGAAAATGCTCATCAGCCACAACCACTATCACCATGATTATCAAGAACATCGCAATAAGCGTGTAACGAATCCAATCCGCCTCTCCGCCATGGTCATGATGATGCTCCAAACATTCGTGTGATTCGTGTAATTCGTGGTGATTACATTCGTGTGATTCGTGCAATTCGTGGTGAGTTTCGTGGTGATGCTCAACGCCGAACGCCTCCACAACCGACTCTTCACTCCGCCCGCCCATCAACATGTTAAGTTGGTGTTGCCCGTCGATGACGCCGCTGAGAATCAACGCCAGAATCGTCACGCACATCGTCATCAGCAAGGCGCGGACGAACGTCAAATTCCTGAAATTTTCCTTGACGGAATGATGGTGGTCGCACACTTCGCATTTCTCGTCTTCATGATGATGTCCGTGGTGATGGCAGACATCGTGCCCTTCGTGTAACGGGAATGACTGTTCCGTCAGTCCGACGAACTTGTCTTTCATCGTGAATTGCAGCACTCCGCCGACGACTATCGCCAGCACAAACAGTATCGCCGTGATTAGCAGAGCTTTACCAGGAAAAAGCGAAAACATGAAGAACGACTCGTCGCCTGCCGTCGCGATAAGCGTCGCCATCAGCGCGGGGAAATTCACCACTCGGTGGATATAAAGCGACACGACGGTATAGGTGCCGAGACAGCCCGGAATCACGCCCATCACCGCACCCATTATTATCTGAATCCACGGCGAAGCCTGAAGCCGCTTCGACCACAGACCGCCGGTCTTCACGTTAATAAACTCAATTATCATCATCATGCCGAGCACAAAGGCCGTGATGATAAGTACTTGTTGTAGAATAAGATAAATAGTATGTAAAGTCATTGTTTAGTTTCTAACATCGTTTCCCCAGAGGAGTTTGCTTCTCACAGTTCCGAAGAAATCGCGGTAAGGCATTTTCACGATATTGAAGAAGAAATCCGCCTTTTTGATTTCAAATTCGAAGGTCTTGTTGACGAGTTTGATGCGTGAGTCGATGCCGAGGGCGTAGTTCTCGCAGCGGCCATCCACCTTTATCTTCACGTTGCTTTCATCAGAGATGATGATCGGCCTCATGCTCAGATTATGTGCGGCTATCGGTGTGATTACGAAGCTGTTGACGTCAGGCGCGACAATCGGGCCGCCGGCAGACAACGAATAGGCCGTCGAGCCGGTCGGTGTCGAAAGCAGCACGCCATCGCCCCAATATCTATTCAGGAGCCGACCATCGACAAGCACCTGCACCTCAATCAGGCTGTCGTACGAGCTGTGTTGAATGCTCACCTCGTTAAGCCCGTAGTTGATTCCGTCGAAAAGCACCTCGTTGTCGATGATTTGTACCATGGTCCGGTGTTCGACCTCATAATTTCCGGCAAGGATATTGGATACGGCGTTCAGCGTCTCATCCGACGACACGCTTGAAAGAAACCCGAGACGCCCCATGTTGATTCCGAAGACGGGAATGCCGCTGTCACGGACAAGAGGCACGCAGTCGAGGACAGTGCCGTCGCCGCCGAAAGAAAACACCATGTCGGCGTTGCCATTCAGCTGTCCGAAGCCGTCAAAAGTATGATACTCAACATCTTCGTCAATGCACTGAATTATTGTTCCGAGATATGGTCTGTAAATCAAGATCTCAGAACCCGCTTTTTTCAGTGCATTGACTACATCCTTGACAATTCCTTGGCTTTCAGGACTGATGTTTTTTCCGTAAAGTGCTATTCTCATATTCAAAAATAAAACGTGCGTGCCGTGATACGCCTCTACCCTCTTTTAATTCTTAACGTTTACTAAGGTATTCATCGATGGCGCGTGCCGCGTTCTTGCCTGCGCCCATTGCGAGAATCACTGTCGCTGCGCCCGTCACCGCATCGCCGCCGGCATAGACACCCTGACGTGACGTGAGTGCGTCTTCGTTGACGATGATGCCGCCGTGGTCGTTGACCTCAAGGCCTTTCGTAGTGTCTTTAATCAACGGGTTCGGCGATGTGCCGAGAGCCATGATGACCGTGTCGCATTCGAGCGTGAACTCGCTGCCAGGCACCTCGATAGGACGGCGACGTCCCTTGGCATCCGGCTCGCCGAGCTCCATGCGGATGCACTCGATGCCCGTCACAAAGCCGTTCTTCGGGTCACGCGGGTTCTCAGGGTTGTTGTATCCGAGTATCTTTGTCGGGTTATTCAGCAGTCTGAAGACGATGCCTTCCTCCTCAGCGTGTTCCACTTCCTCGCGACGTGCCGGTAGTTCTGCCATTGAACGACGATACACTATCGTGACCTCTGCGCCGAGGCGGAGTGCCGTACGTGCTGCGTCCATGGCGACGTTGCCGCCACCGACGACGACGACCTTGCCGCCCTTCATGATTGGTGTGTCAACGACATCGCGGTACGCCTTCATGAGGTTGGAACGTGTAAGGAACTCGTTGGCCGAATACACGCCTTTGTACGCCTCGCCTTCGATGCCCATGAACTTCGGAAGACCTGCACCCGAGCCGACGAACACCGCCTCATAGCCTTGCTCGAATAGCTCGTCGATGGTCAGGGTCTTGCCGATGACGACGTTTGTCTCCACGTCAACGCCGAGAGCCTTGAGGCCTTCGACTTCCTTGGCGACGATGGCCTTCGGGAGACGGAACTCAGGGATGCCGTAAACCAGCACGCCACCCGCCGTGTGAAGCGCCTCGAACACCGAGACCTTATAACCTTTCTTCGCGAGGTCACCGGCGCATGTCAGACCCGAAGGACCTGAGCCGACGACGGCGACTTTATGTCCGTTCTGCTTCGGCATGACAGGCTTCTCCTTGCTGTTGGCGTTGTGCCAGTCGGCCACGAAACGCTCAAGACGGCCTATGCCGACAGGCTCGAACTTGACGCCGAGCGTGCATTTGCTCTCGCACTGCGACTCCTGCGGGCAGACACGTCCGCACACCGCCGGAAGCGACGACGACCGCGCTATCACCTGATACGCGCCCTCGAAATCACTCTCCTTGATATGCGCTATGAACTCCGGTATCGAGATGTTCACCGGACAGCCGCTCACGCACGGGCTGTTCTTGCAGTTCAAGCAACGCTGCGCCTCATCGACTGCAATCTGCATGGTGTAGCCGAGCGTCACCTCGTTGAAATTATGTGCTCTCACCTTCGGATCCTGCGAAGGCATCTCATGTTTCTTGGGATTTATTGCCATGATATTCTTTCCTCCTTAAGCTTTTTTGTAAAGATTGCAAGTGGCTTCATGCGCATGACGCTCGAAGTCGAAATACATCCTGCCACGTGACATGGCCTCGTCGAAATCGACTTCATAGCCGTTGAAGTCGGGACCGTCAACACAAGCGAACTTCGTGACTTTCTTCCCGTTTTGGTTGAGTGTGAGACGGCAGCCGCCGCACATGCCCGTGCCGTCGATCATGATTGGGTTCATCGACACCGTCACCGGGATGTTGAAAGGTTTCACCGTGGCGACCACGAACTTCATCATGATGCCCGGACCTATTGTGATTACCTCGTCGAATGTCTCGCCGGCCTCAAGCAGTTCCTTGAGCGGCACCGTGACATTGCCGTGGCGACCGTATGAGCCGTCGTCAGTCATCATGATGACTCTGTCGGAGCAGGCTCTGAACTCATCTTCAAGGATCACGAGGTTCTTGTCGCGGAAGCCTATGATGCTTGTGACGTTGGCGCCGAGACGGTGGAACTCTTCAGCCACAGGCAGTGCTATGGCGTTGCCCACGCCGCCGCCGACGATGCACACTCTCTTCTTGCCCTCCGTCTCCGTGGCTCTTCCGAGCGGCCCGACGAAGTCCTGGATGTATTCGCCTTCTTTCTTGTGGTTGAGTTGTTCTGTCGTGCTACCGACAATCTGGAAAATGATTTTCACTGTTCCGTCGGCCTTGTTGCAGCCGGCTACTGTCAACGGGATGCGTTCGCCTTCCTCACTGACACGGAGGATGATGAACTGTCCTGGGAGTGCCTTGTTGGCGACCATCGGAGCCTCAATCTCCATCTGCGTCACAGTGGGGTTAAGCTCTTTTTTTCTTACGATTTTATACATATTTGTGTTTTTATATTTACTTTTACCGTTCTCAAATTCAATTATTTTCTCGGTGCAAAAGTAGGAAATATTTGGATAATAATTATTTTTATTTTCAACTATTTCAAAATTCATAATCTCCTCTCACAACACTCCATACCGGAAACCAGAAGTCCCGGATGTATGCGCAAAAATCTGAGAAAATTTTCATGAACTTTTTTTTCAGTCCGATGTTATACACTCGACAAAAATATGTAATTTTGCCAGATTTTTATTGACATAATACTATAAAAAATGAAGAAAATTAGATTAGGCATCAACGGCTTCGGAAGAATTGGCCGCCTTGCCATGAGAGTCGCTGAACAGCGTGGCGATATCGAAGTTGTAGGAATCAACGACATCCAACCTCTTGATTATCTTGCATATAATGCGAGATACGATTCAGTACACGGAAGATTTAATGGTACCATTGACTATGACATGGAGAAGAACATCATGACAGTCAACGGCAGAGACGTGAAGATCTTCGCCGAGAAAGACCCTGCAAACATCCCGTGGGGCGAGCTCGGTGCCGACTACGTACTCGAATCGACAGGCTTATTCCTGACAAAGGAGAAATGTCAGGCACACATTGACGCCGGCGCAAAATACGTCATCATGTCGGCACCTTCAAAGGACGACACCCCGATGTTCGTCTATGGCGTAAACCACAAGACTTACAAGAAAGGCACGCAATTCGTGTCGAACGCCTCATGCACCACAAACTGCCTCGCCCCTATCGCGAAGGTCCTCAACGACAACTGGGGGATCGAGATGGGCCTGATGGCTACAATACACGCTGTCACGGCAAAACAGAGAACCGTTGACGGCAACTCAATCAGAGACTGGCGCGGCGGACGTGCCGCTTTCAGCAACATCATCCCTTCAACGACAGGCGCAGCAAAGGCCGTCGGCAAGGTCATCCCAGAACTCAACGGGAAACTCACAGGCACCTCTTACCGCGTGCCTACGACAGACGTGTCAGTCGTTGACCTGACAGCAGTCCTGAAGAAACCAGCCACATACGAAGAAGTATGCGCCGCGATGAAAAAGGCTTCAGAAGAAGGCGACCTCAAGGGGATTCTCGGATACACCGACGACCAACTCGTTTCAACCGACTTCGTCGATGACATCCATTCTTCGATATTCGACCAGCAAGCCGGTCTATCACTGAACGAGAAATTCGTGAAAGTCGTGGCATGGTACGACAACGAAATGGGCTACGCAAGAAGAGTCTGCGACCTCCTCGCACATATCGCGAAAGTCAATGAATAACAATCACTTCAATTCATAATAAAAATGACTGACAGAATTTCTGCCAGTCATTTTTTTTGAAAAGATTCAGGCTCTTATTTGTCTTGCATTTTGCCTTCGATGTAAGCGACGACCTCCCCCACTGTCTTAAATGGGTTCACCGTCTCGAAACGGAAATCAAACTCTTGCTCAATAGCCAACGCCAACAATAACATTGACAAAGAGTTAATACCCAAATCCTGCTGAAGCTGCGTGTCCAACGTGATATTGTCAACATTGACATTAGGCATCACGTTTGCGAAAATCTTTTTTAATCTATCTAAAACCATAACTATGAATTTCTTCTGTCAACTTTAAGTGAACCTGTGCGTTTAAAGTCCTCGGTACGCACCTTCATTGTAATTACGCGTGCGAATGGAGGCAGTTCCTTGTTCACCTCATCAACAACATTCTGGAGGGTCTTCTGTATCATCTCAGGCGTTGCGTCTTTGAACATCTCCATACGTGGAAGTATCTCAATGCCAATGACTTCGTCGCCATTTATTGTTGTAGGTTTGACAAGGCAGTCGCGGACGAACTGATTCATATAGAACTTCTCTTCTATCGACTCGGGCAGCACGTTTTCACCGTTCTTCAGCACGATGATGTTCTTGATTCTGCCGTCTATATAAAGGTACCCGTTTTCATCCTCATGCACCAAGTCGCCTGTCTTAAGCCATCCGTCCTCCATTGTCGCGGCAGTAGCCTCAGGGTCATTGTAGTAACCCATCATCACGTGGTCGCCCTTGATCCAAAGCTCACCGTTGACAAACTTATATTCCTGTTCAGGATACACCTGACCGACTGATTCCGGATATTCCTCGACATTTGCGTTGCCAGAAACGAGGTTGGAAGACTCGGTAAGTCCATAGCCGCCCAACAGTCTGATGTTCAAATCCCTGAACGCCTTGATAAGTACTGGCGGGACATTGGCTGCACCGGCGATTATGAGTTTCAGTTCGCCACCGAGGAACTGCGGGCCGTACATCTTGGTGAGGCCGAGCAGTATCTCGCAGAGGCCTGGAACGAGCACGAGGCAAGTGGGCTTTATTCTCGGCAGCGTGCCGATACCGGCTTTCATGTCTTCGCAGCTATATACGAGCGAGCCAGTGAAGAAGCACGCGAGCAGACCTCTGACGATGCCGAAGATATGTGAGAAAGGCAGGAATGCGATATAACGTTGGTTGCCGATGACGCTCGAGGGCATGAACATACCGTTGAACGCGCCGCGCATCATATTGCCATGGCTCAACATCACACCCTTAGGCATCCCTGTCGTGCCGCCGGTGAAGAAGATGCTTGCAAGATCTTCTTTCTTTGCTTCTGCACTTGGCGTGAATGTGTCGGCAATCTCTTTTGTTGACAACATCTTGACCTGAACCTTTTCGCACATCGGGCGGAATTCCTCACGCACGAACATCGCCTCGACATCAAATTTCTTCAACGAGCCGAGCATCTGCATCTCCTGCAACGTTGCAGGCAACATCACTGTCACATAACCAGCTGACGTTATGGCAAGATAAAGCTCCATTGCATCGACCGAATTGCGGTCCCACACCGCTATCTTCGCGCCTTTCTTGAGGCCAAGACCATTGATTAATGTGCGACGGCGGCCGATACGCTCGTAAAACTCTGCGTATGTGTATGTCGTGGTCATGTCCGACACTGCCGGCAACGCGGAATATTCGTTCTTCATTTTCTCAAGAAGCTGCGGTATCGTCGGCACATACTGAAGTCTCGCCATCTCGTCGGCGGGAATCATTTCATAGAAGTAGTTTTTGTTTTTCATAATTGTTATTTTAAGTTATTAAATTCATTTTGCATATCAACCATCTTGTCATGAAGTTTGATGGTCTGTTCGTTGATATAGTCCGCATTCATCCCGTTCAGCGGCTGATCGAGACGGAACGGCTCACTGACATACAGTTTAACGCGATTGCCAATCAGCCAAGTGTAAGGTCCCTCGATGTAAATCATCACCAAAGGCACCTGCGCGAGAGTCGCTATCGTCGTGATCCCCGAATGGAAAGGAAGAATCTCGCCGGTCTCACTCCTCAACCCTTCCGGATATATCGCCACCATCTCTTTCTGACGTTTCAGTTTGTCCAAGGCTTGATATATCCAACTCGTGTCAAGCTGCTGACGATCAATAGGTATCACGTTGAGATGTCTGAAGAAAAATGCAAGCCCTTTCTGTGCGAAACGGTCTTTGGCCGCCATGTGACAAATGGATGCCTTATGAAACACCGAACCTATCATAAGTCCATCATAATGAGCTATATGATGACTGACAATCATGGTCGGCTCCTTAAACAGCTCTTTCTTTTTTAATCTATTGACATAATAGACCTTGGGCCTGAAAAGCAGATGCACCAAACAGAATATAAGCCAGTCAAGAAACTTATCAAATATCTTTACTAAAAAATTTCTCATCAATGTGTCGAACTTTCTAATAACAATTTAGGTGCAAAGATATGATTTTTTCATCAATCATCGTTTTATTTCATAAAATCATTAATTTTTTGATATAAACAACAGATTTTTAATACTTTACAAATTCATCACAGCATAAAATGCTCTCTCATGTCAAATATTTTCATAACTTTGCAGCCGATTTTTAATCATTTTTATGAAGAAATATTTTTTAGCAACACGTCCTTGGTCATTGCCGGCATCAATCATGCCCGCCTTGGTGACAATCTCGTACATCTATTTTTACAAGATATCTTTATCACAAACCGTTGAAATCGATTGGGTCGCAACCGTCATCGCTCTTTTTGGCGCGGCCATCTTCCACCTTTCGGGAAACCTTATCAGCGACTACTTCGACTTCAAACACGGCGTCGATTCACACGACAACATCGGGCAGACGAACCTCACGATTGTTGACGGAATCATCCCTGCAAAGACAATTTTACGTTTCGGAATCATCCTGATGGCGATAGGAATTGCCACCGGATTATATCTCGTGGCGAGATGCGGTCTGCCGGTGCTTTACATCGGTATTGCCGGAATGCTGCTCACCATTTTCTATTTCTTCATGAAAGCCAATGCATCAGGCGACCTCTGCATCTTGTTGAACTTCGGCATTCTGATTCCGCTCGGCACTTATTTCTGCGGAACGGGCATCTTCCACCTCCCGATATTGTTCGTCACGATACCGACCGGCCTCCTCGTGGTCAGCATTCTTCACGCAAACAACATGCGCGACCGCGTCAACGACACGAAAGCCGGCGTCACATCATTTGCAAAGATCATCGGGACAAAAGGCTCGAAAATATATTATGTCGGAATGGTCATCACGGCCTATCTCATTGTTATTGTGAATATTATATTCAGAAACCTGCCGATTCCCGCCCTTTTGGTTCTCCTCTCCAGCCCTATTGCCTTCGCAAATATCAAGAAAATGGCAAGATGCAAGGAAATGACCGACATTGCAAGTCTCGACGGCGAGTCGGCAAAGCTCGTGCTGGTTTTCTCGCTGCTTCTTTCAATCGGCGACTTCATCTCCCCAATAATTCTATAATCAACATGTTACAATGAGAAAGCTGATAACAAGCACCGGCATCGTCTCAGTCCTTTGGTTCATCATGTTCTCGCCATGGACGTCTCCGCACATCAACTTCTGGGTTGCGATGTCCGTTTCCGGCCTGGCTTTGACGGCGATTTCGTTTTTCATCGGCAAAACGAAAATCAACCAGAAAGAACTCTCATTATCAAACATATCAATAGGTATCGTGAGCGCAGCGACTTTGTGGGGCGTTTTCTGGATTGGAAACTATCTTTCAACACGATGGTTCGGTTTCGCACAAGAACAAATCAGCAGCATCTATGACATGAAAAACGGCAACAACGTATTGATTATCGGAGTATTGCAGCTTTTGGTCATCGGACCGGCGGAAGAGTTTTTCTGGCGCGGATATTTTCAGAGAAGCATCTCCGAGATTTTCGACAAGTCGCTGAAAATCAAGTCAGAGACATGGCGTTGGCTCGCGCCGGTTCTTGTCACCGCCTTCGTCTATGCCATCGTGCATGTCTTCTCGTTCAACTTCATGCTCATCATGGCGGCGTTGGTGTGCGGGCTGTTCTGGGGCTTCATGTACAGACTCACAAAAAGCATCGTGCCACTCATCGTCTGTCACGCGCTGTGGGACGTGAGCGTCTTCATATTATTCCCGATTTAATTTGAAACAAATTGATTTAATAATGGAAAACAACAACTCATCAAAATTCAAGACATTCATTTCCAATGAATTGACAGGTTGGAAGATGTCAGAAGTCATCTGGCTCACCATCGCATTTACAGTTGTGCTGGTCGGCAGCATCATCAAAGGTACGACCGCGATTTCACTCATCACCGGCTTGGTCGGTGTGACGGGTATTGTGCTTTCAGGGAAAGGCAAACTCTCCAATTTCATCCTCGGCTTCGTCCAGTGTCTCCTCACCGGCATCGTCGCGATGGAGAGCAGCCTTTACATGAACGGACTGATGTATCTCGTCTATTTCCTTCCGATGGAAGTGATTGGATTTGTGACATGGAAAAAACACATCAACACTGAATCTCAAGAGGTTATAAAGAGAAAGATGACGTGGATCACGCGTTTCAAATGGATTGTCATCATCGCCGCGGCAACTGTCGCATTCAGTTACATCATGAGACTCACCAACAACCAGCAGCCCATTCTCGACTCATTCTCGGCGGTCTGCAACATCGTAGCGATGATCATCGCCGTCAACCGTTACGCCGAGCAATGGTGGATCTGGCTGGTTGTCAATATCTTGCATGTCGTCCTTTGGTTCAACGACTTCAACGCCAGCGGAAAGAACATCGCCATCCTGCTGATGTCGTGCGTCTTCCTCATCAACTCAATCATCATGCTTGTAAGATGGACCAAGGAGGCGAGAGAGAACGAAATGAGAAGATAGTAGGATTATTTCCAGTTAATCTTCACATTCCGCATCTCGATCTTGCAATCACCGACTTTGAAGCTGACATACGTCAGCTTCTTTACTTTTGAAGGAAGCACCTGACCGGGAATATCCATTGTGTATGAAATCATCACGTCGGTGACCATGTCATATCTTGTCCCCCATGAATTTTTGTGTTCCCCGCCGTTGTCATCGTATGCGAGAACATCATGGCCGACATACATCGATTTGTTCACATCGTGATTTGTGACTTTGTAAGTCATCGAAAGTGTCTGCTTGCTGGTATTGCCAATAAGTTCGACAAACTCAAAATCAAGCCAGTCGCTGCATGGATTGACAATGACCATTTCGTCTTTTTTCGCCTCCGGCTTTGTCTGTTTGTTCACAACTGGATTCTCCGCCGGTTTTACTGCCGGTTGCTCTGGGTGCGTTTTTCTGTCAACACGTTTCTCTTTCACCGCGTTGCCTGTACCTGTGCTTTTCAGCGTCTGCTTGTTGAAAGTGTCGTCGTTCTGTGCTTTCGCGAATGATGGCATCATAACCAAAGCCATCACGAATAATGCCGTTGAAATAAGTCGTTTCATATTTTTTTATTTAATAGTGCGCAAAAATACAAAAATGTTACATCATTTTAAAAAAAAATTTAACTCCATGCGTCATATTTTCCGTCTTCCTCATCATATTCTTCGAAATTCTCTTCTATCTCGGTGACACCGAGTTTATTCAAGACATCGTAAACGGTATCCAAATCATTGAAGCTCTGTGGTTTATACTCATCATCCTCCAAAGTAAGGATCATATCTCCGACAATCTTGCCCGGATAGATTTTGCAGCCCACGGGATTTTCGTCGAGGTTTTTCAGGAGTCCGCGGTCATCGACCCAACCAGTGATATGGTCATCGAGACCGAGTTTTTCGGCTATGTCGTACAATGGCACCACACGGACTGCGTCAAGACGGCGGGCATCGATATATTGCGGCAGCTCATCCCAGTACTCAACATCAAAATCAATTATCTCAGCCGATCCGTCAGTCTTGATTATTACGACGTACTTGTCATCATAATAATAGATGTCATCGTCTTCTTCATTCAGTTTGTTTTCTTCCATAACAAATATGTTTTATGTTTATTTCATCCACTTTTTGAAATT
Organism: Bacteroidales bacterium; assembly: GCA_045600605.1. Taxonomy (GTDB): domain Bacteria; phylum Bacteroidota; class Bacteroidia; order Bacteroidales; family F082; genus Limimorpha. The sequence continues at coordinate 20,366 of JAZRYG010000014.1, read as the reverse complement.
ATTCGCCCGTTCCGTCACATTAACGATATAATTCTGTGTCTCTTTAAGAAGATTTTTCTTCAGATAGGCAAACAGTTCGTCGTATGACATCTCGTTTATTTGCGGTATCGCCTTTTTTATGTTGGTGTCGCCGCGGAGTGCTCGAGCCAGATTGCCGGCACCGGTATTGTACGACGCGATGACGCAAAGCTCTTGTTTTTTCTCGTCGTTGACATCCTTGAAATATCTCTTTCTCAGCAGGTAGAGGTAATGCACGCCCATCTCAATATTGTTGTCAGGGTCATACAGATAGTTCGCCGTCGGCTTGCTGAAGTTTTTCTTCAGGCTTTGTGCGCAGTCGGCCCCTGCCGATGCCGGCACAATCTGCATCAGTCCGTAGGCTGGCACGTATGACTTGGCTTTCGGGTTGAACGACGACTCTGTCTGAATCACCGCGTAGGCCAATGAAGGCTCGACACTGAACTGTCCGCAATATTTGCTCACTTGGTCGGCGAATTTCTCGGCACGCACCCTGATGTGGTCGGGTATCAGCTCGAACGACACAGATGTTATCTGGCGTTCATTCCCATCAGGGTCTTTAACCGTCTTAACCTCAACCACCGCATTTTCGACAATCTCCTTCACGCTTTCATCGACATTGTTTTCATCGACAACCTCGCCCGATGGCGTCTCCACAAGTCCTTGCAGGACAGGCTCTTCCGACAACGGCTCCGCCTTCTCAACAGACGAGTCGTAATCCTTGGTTTTACCTTTGTTAAGAATCAGTATCTTAACGGTCTTCTCAAGTTCCTCCCTGTTGACATTTTTGCCGGGTGTTGTCACGACTTCGACGGTAGCTTCACCGCTCTCGAAATCAACGATGCTTCTCGAATTGCCGTTATCGGAATATTCCACCCAATCTTTCCGAGTGCTTTCCGCGACGTTGCCTTCGCCCCACTTTGCGCTCATCTCTTTCACGAATTTCGAATATGCCTCTTTTTCCGCCTTCACATATTCTTCGTATTGCTTGTTCATCTCCTCAATCTTGGAGTCTTGATCATTTTTCATCTGCTCCATCGCGGCCTTCTGCTCCCTCACGTATCTCTCGTATTCCGATTCAACTTGAGCGTGACATTCTACTCCGATGAGCACTAACAACAGTGTGATAAATTTTCTCATATCAAAAGTTTAAGAGATTAATTGACGGCAAAAGTAATAAAAAAAATCGACGACAACTAAAACCATCATAGATTTTTATTTGTATTTTTTGTGTCAATGAAAAATCAAGATACATGTATCATTCAACAACAACTTTTCTTGTAGCAGTGCCGTTTTCATCATTCATCTTGACGAAATAAACGCCCTTCGGCATCTGGCTCATGTCGATGTTAGCAATACCACTGATTTCACGGCAGATGATGCATCTTCCGGCAAGGTCGAAAATCTCAACATTCTGATATTCTGACGCTTCCACAGTCAAAACATCCTTGACGGGATTCGGATAGACGCTCACATTGTCAGCGACATTCTCCGTCATGCCGGTGCCTTCAATCTCCTTATAGAAATAGTAATAATCGCAAATGTAAGTGAGTGTGCCGTTGTCGGCGACAGTCCAATATTTGTCCTTGTTTCTCGCATTCACGGTTCTTTCCGGATTCGGCAACTCGCCTTCAGGGTTCACGAATGGAGCGACCTCGTCAAAGAGGATATTCATATCGTATTCATATTCATGACGTGCGAGGACGGAGCCGTATTGGTCGAGGTTCTCCTCTGTGGTGATGTTGTTGTTTTCATCGCGGGTGTAAACGACATGCGTGCTCAAAATCCACCCGTTATAGTAATAATAACTCTTCTCTTCAATGAGGAAGCCATCATCATTATAGTTGTACTCAACCATATTTGACGGCTCAAATTCACCGCTGAAGCCTTCCGAATAGCTGACAATGAGCGTGCAGTTGTTATTCTCGTCGTAGGTGTAATCGGCAGTTTCAAAAAGTCCCCACGTGCCAAGATACATATCATGGTGGACAAGGTTTCCATTCTCATCATATTGATAGTTGTACGTGCCGCCATGCTCGAAGCTGCCGCCGAAATTGTTGTAATTGTCTCTCGTAAGACGTTGATTCAGTTCGTTATACGTGTATTCAACATAATTCGCATAAATCCAAATGCCATTCAACAGTTGATGGCATGAGAGCTTTGTGACATTGCCATTGGCGTCGTATTCGAGGCTGTCGCGGACAGTGATGGGATCCGAAACGTTGTCAATCCAATAATCAGCGATGAGCTTGTAGTCTTCATCGTAATAAAACTCCTTCGTCTCCATCAGGTCGTCTGAATACCATGAATTAAGATAGTGTGTGTAATTCTGTGAAAATGATGTCGTTGCAGTCAGAATCAGCACAAGGATAAGTAATAGTTTTTTCATAATAAATGATTAAATACGTTAATAAATTTTCGGCAAATTTAGTGTTTTTCTTTTCAGGAAATCATAATTCCTCTAATTTTTTTTGGACAGAAGACCGAGCAGTCTCCAGATCAATATACACTGGCAGGTGGTCGCTGAAGCCGCCGAAATATTTCGGCCCCACGTAAGTCCTGAAGAGCTTCACGCCGCCGAACGACTCATCTGGCTCGAAGAGGAAATCAGCATGGAATATTGTTGAACTTTTACTTTTGTAATGAAGACTTGATTCATTGTCCATCAGCGACTTGCTCACCATTATCTGGTCGAATATCTGCCAGTTGTGCTGATGTTTCAGGGTGCCTTCAAAGCCAAGGCTTTTCCCGTCGGTGAACAGATTCACCATGACATCGTTTTTGTCGGAGTCGTTCAATGACTTCGCGTGCAGCACCTCGCGGATACTCGGGTCGTCGGGGGTGTCGTTGAAGTCGCCCATCGTCACCATCTTCGGCATGACGTGACGGGCTTCACACAGCGAATCTATCTTATGTCTCAGCGTCCGTGCCGCGAGAGCGCGGAGGTCTATCGTCTCGCGCTCGCCGCCATAACGCGACGGCCAGTGGTTCACAAAGACATGCAGCGTGTCGCCCCTCCTATCCGAAAACACTGCATAAAGTATATCTCGCGACTTGAAATTTTTGTTGTCAGGATTCCTTATTTTCACCGGCTCTGAATATATAAGTTGCAGTTTGTCAATGCAATACGCCATCGCCACATCGATGCCTCTACGGTCATCGCCCTCATAATGGATGATGCGGTAGTTATGGTTTTTAAGAGGCGTATTATTAAATAAGGTGTTCAGCACATAATGGTTTTCCACCTCAGCGATGCCGAGCACGGCGAGAGGCTCATTTCCCGAAAGGGAGAGCAGCGCCTTGAACATATTGTTACGTTTCTTGTAAAATCTCGACTTCGTCCAACGCTGCGCACCGTCTTCAGTGAACTCATTGTACGTCCTCGTCGAATCGACGAACGGGTCGAAGAAATTCTCAAAATTCCAGAAGGCAATGCGCAGAGTCTCAACGTTTTGCGCATTAACGTTTGAAATTTGAAACGTCTGGAAAAAGACAATCAGGCAAGCGTCCACAAGGAACTTATAACTAAAAAAAGGTTTCATATTTTGAAAAAATAAATCGGCGCAAAGATACATTATTTTTCATATTTTTGCACAAATTTGAAAATAAAAAATGAAAGAGAAAAACGCCAAGGCCAGACGTGCGCCGAAACTCATTGAATCTTTAATCCCGATAGTGATTCTCGTCACAACATTAACGTTGGTAATCAATACATTCAGGCAGAATGCATTAGGTGGTCCGGCGCAGATCGCCATAATCTTCGGCGCAGCTGTTGTGGTCTTCATCGCAATGGTGTTTTGCAAGATTCCGTGGAGCGACATTGAGGAAAAGATTATTGACAACATGAAAAGTCTGTCAACAGCGTTGATAATGTTGCTGTTCATCGGTGCGATCGGCTCGACGTGGATGTTGAGCGGCGTTGTCCCGACGATGATCGTCTATGGCATGGAGATTCTGAGTCCGAAGATATTCCTCTTCGCCGCGGTAATCATCTGCTCCATCATATCACTCATGACCGGCAGTTCATGGACGACAATCGCGACCTTCGGAGTGGCACTCATCGGCATCGGCGAGCTGTTCGGCATCCCGAAACCGGTGATCGCCGGTGCGATAATCTCGGGCGCGTATTTCGGCGACAAGCTCTCCCCTCTCTCCGATACCACCATCATGGCGTCGCAGACCGTCGGAACACCGCTCTTCGTACACATCAAATACATGCTGAAGACGACGACGCCAACCATTATAATGACATTGGCGATTTTCCTTGTGATAGGTTTCACGACCGACATCAGGCCGACCGAACACACCATTGAGATAACTGAACAGATACATGGTTTGTTCAACATCAGTCCGTGGTTTCTGCTTGTCCCCGTATTGACAGCCGTCATGATTGCATTGAAACTCCCGACGCTCATAACGTTGTTTTTGGCTTCAGTTATAGCCATTCCTTTCATGATACACTGCCAGCCGCAGGTCGTTGACATAATGGTCGGGGCCGACGGTGAAGGCGTAAGAATCTTCAAGGCGGTTTTCCAATCCATATTCCAGGGCTGCGAGTTCGACACCGGCCAGCCAATCCTCGACCGTCTCGTCTCTTGCAACGGCATGTCGGGCATGATGGGCACCATCTGGCTGATTCTCTGCGCGTCGTGTTTCGGCGGCGCCATGCTCGGCAGCGGCATGATAGAATCACTGACAAACTTTATCGTGAAATACCTAAAATCGGTATTCAGCCTGACGGCGGCAACGTCGGTGTCGGGCGTCATCTGTAACATTTGCGTCGGCGACCAATACCTTTCCATCATACTGAACAGCAGTCTGTACAAGGAGTTTTACAAGAAAGAAGGCTATGAGCCGCGACTGCTGAGCCGCACCGTGGAAGACTCCACGACGGTCACGAGCGTGCTTGTGCCATGGAACACCTGCGGCATGACGCAGTCAACGGTGCTCGGCGTCGCGACGCTGGCGTACCTGCCCTATTGTTTCTTCAACTATCTCAGCCCCATCATGACCGTCATAATCAGCACCATCGATTACAAGCGGGGTAAGATTAAGAGAGTCAAGAGAGATTAGTGCGAATCCTGTAATGTGAATATGTACGTTTTGTCGTAGCTGTTCCAGTTGCGATGATACAGCACGATGTTGGTCTGGTCATAGACGTTGCTCCACTGTGTGTCTTCCACCTCGCCGTCGGGCAGTGCGAGATCGACCCAGCGCACCATCTCGAGGCCTTTCTGCATACCCTCGAGTGATAGAACGCCGTGGTTTTCAATCATATAGTTATTGACAGTCTCATAGCGCCACCAGCTCTTGCTGTCGGGGTTTCCTACCGTCGGGTCGGGTTCTGTCGTGACGTGTTTCGGGTTGAGGAGGTGGTTCGTGACATGGAAGTAGCTGCTGTCGGCTGGTTTTCTCAGCACGATGGTCTTCCAAGCGTCGTCTTTGTCGAACTCGATGATGGCACAGTCGCCGTCAGCATCGGCCACCATGTAGTGGTAGCCTGAGCCGGCTTCGATGTCATGGCAGAGGTCGTATTTGGCAAGCAGGTCGATAGCTTCCTGCACCGTGGCGCAGCGGTCGAGCCAGAGGCGCATGATGATGCTTGTGCCGACTTTATGTTTCCCCGTATTCTGGTGTCCGGCCTGGTGAGGCAGCGCCATGATCGACGTGCAGAGGCCTTTCTCGTTGATGCCGTCCATCGGGGCATAGACCCCCGCGAGGCATATCATTTTGTTTTTGAGAGATGTAGGCAGCTTGTCGAATCCGAGTCCGAGCTGCATGAGGTCGCAGGTAGAGATTGAGGCGAAGCCTTCCTCCGGCTTGTTGATGACAACCATCGTCGGGTCTTTGAAGAAGTCATAGTTGCGTCCGTACCAATAGCCGTCACCGTCCTTTTTCTTGACTTGAAAACTCGTACAGCCGAAGTCCGAGTTCTTGTACAGGCTTGCGGTGTCGGCTTTCATCAGTCCGTGGCCGATTTTTTCCGTGACATAGACGAGCAGTTTGTTGTTGCTGTTGATGTCATTCTCTATGACTTCATCGAGGTCGTACTCGAAATGATTTTCCATGACAAAGAGGTACGGGTCGTCGCCGACCTGTTCGATGGAATTGACTGTTCTGATCTGGCGGCAGCCTGTCAGAATAAATGTCAGAAGAAACAAAGCCGCGACAAGCGACATTCCAAACTTATTTTTCATAACTTTTTACTTATTAAGGGATTAATAATGCAAACTTATTCCATTTTTAACATTTTCCATTTCCTTTTCGGAAAATGAATCTGGCATCTTACGAAGAAAATCCGGTTCGATTACAAGACGTTCACGGAAACGCTTGATAGCCGTCTTGAGAATCATGTCGTGGTCGAATGCGAGTTCTGGCAAGTCGCTGACTGGCAGCCACTTCGCCTTTGCCGCATCGTCACCAGCACGGACATTTTTGACGTGCATGACCGAGAAGAATGCCACCGTTATCACTCGTTCGCGCGGGTCACGGTCGGGGTCTGAAAACACCCCGACCTGTTCCATATACGCGCTATCGAGTCCAGTCTCTTCCTGAAGTTCACGCAACGCCCCCTGCTCCACCGTCGCGGCGGGATTGAGGAAGCCACCCGGGAACGCCCAGCAGCCCTTGCACGGCTCGTCGCCGCGCTCCACGAGAAGCACTTTCAGTAAACCGTCCTCAAGCCCGAAGATGACGCAGTCGGTCGTTACGGCAGGATGTGGATATTGATATACAAACATTTAGCAGACTATCTCTTCCCCTTCATGATTTCCACGAACGGGTTGTAGTAGTTGTCGCCTTTCATCGTGACGCCTTCAAGTCCCTTGCCGCCGTTCTTCGGACGTTTCACATCACCGAAGATGCCTTTTTCGAGAGCGGTGAACAGACCTTCCTTGTTGATTTCTTCGAGAAGAGCTATTGTGTTGTCTAACACCAACTTGGCGCGTTCACGGCAGATGCCGCCTTCTTTGAACTGCATCTCGTCGCCAATGCTGCGCATGTTGTTGAAGATGTATTTCGCGTTCTCGATTGAGAGGTAACGGTCGCTCATGAACGGGGTGTGAATTGCTTCCGTAGGCATTCCGAGGAGCTGGATTCCCTGGTTTGTCCAGATGCCGATCATGTTGAACAGAGCGTCCTGTATGTGGCCGCGGAAGATGTTGCCTGTCATGAACTTGGTAGGCGGCATGTATTTCAGCGTCGCCTTCGGGAAGATTTCGCGTGTCATCTGAGCCTGTGCGAGTTCGAGAAGGAAGCCGTTCTCAAGCATCGGGTCCATCTCGAAGGCATGGCCGAGACCCATCTGTTCCTCTTTAAGACCAGCCATAAAAGCGAGCTGTTCGTTGATGAGGTCGGAGGCGAGGACGGTGTGAGCCGCCTCGACAGCGTCGGCGGTGGTGAGGTAGTTGTCCTCACCCGTGTTGATGATGACGCCGGCGAAGCCGTTGATAATGCGTGACATATACTGGTCAACCAAAGTGCGCTGCATGTTGATGTCGCGGAAGAGGATGCCATAGAGGGCGTCGTTGAGCATGACATCGAGGCCTTCGAATGCGCCCATGACGGCGATTTCAGGCATGCAGAGACCGGAGCAGTAGTTGCAGAGGCGGATGTAACGTCCCAGCTCCTCGCCCACTTCGTCGAGAGCCTTACGCATGATGCGGAAGTTCTCCTGCGTGGCGAACGTGCCGCCGAAGCCTTCCGTCGTGGCGCCGTAAGGCACATAGTCGAGCAGGCTCTGGCCAGTGGTGCGGATGACGGCGATGACGTCAGCGCCCTGACGTGCGCCGGCGACAGCCTGCACCACGTCTTCGTAGATGTTGCCTGTGGCGACGATGATGTAAAGGTAAGGTTTCGGGCCTTCGCCGATGGTGTTTAGATACTGGTCGCGGCGGTCATGACGCGCACGGATTTTGTTCACGTTCTCGTCGATGATAGGCTGCAGTGTCTCTGCAATCTTCTTCGCGTCGCGTGTGACGACTTTCGTGATGTCGAGCTTGCCTTCAGCGACCTGTTCGGCGATTTGCTGAGGCTTCAAGCCAGTCTGGATCATGGCGTTGGCGATGAAGAACAACGCGCCTTCGTTGAGGACGCCTTTGTCTTTCAACGTATCGACGATGACGTTCGGCAGCGGCACGTTATTGGCGTCGATGCCGTCGATGCCCATCAGGCGGCAGAGTGTGCGCTCCACCGCGACGGTTGTGTACTGTTCGACGAAAGACTGGACGTCTTCCGCAATGTTTTTCGCCAGACCTCTGGCATACTCAACTTTCGTAAAATCGAGTCCTAATTTACTTGTCATAATACTGTATTTTGATTGTTATTTACTTTCTATCTATAGTGTTTTTAACTTCTTCTATTTCTTTTTTAAGTTGTTCTTCAGATGGCAAATATAATGTATATTGTGCTGTCATTATCGTAGAATTGTTTTCCGGCAACGACATTTTAACAACAGTATCATTTTTGCTTGTGCAAAGAAGAATTCCAATTGTGGCATTCTCTTCAGGCAATTTCTCAATGCGGTCGTAATAATTCACGTACATTTGTAACTGACCAATATCTTGGTGAGTCAACTTTCCGGTTTTCAACTCTATTAAAACAAAGCAACGCAGAAGTCGGTTATAAAATACCAAATCCACAAAAAACTCATCATCCTCAATCAAAATGCGTTTTTGCCTTGCAACAAATGCAAAACCGTTACCCATTTCAAGCATGAATTTTTGCAAATGTTCTATCAAAGTCGACTCCAAATCTGTTTCATAATATTGAGATTTCTTTTCCAAACCTAAAAATTCAAGCACCATAGGGTCTTTGATAACCTCTTTTGGACCTTGAGGAATACGCTGTTTACGAGCAACGGCCAAGACGCTTTCCTTATCGCTGCTTAGCAAAAGTCTTTCGTAAAGCAAGGAATTAATTTGGCGTTCCAACTCCCGTCCCGTCCAGCAATTATTGACAGCTTCTAGTTCGTAATATTCGCGTTTGTCAGCATCTTCAATAGCGATAAGTTGCTTGTACTGAGACCAATTCAATTGTGTCCGCAGTGCGGACACAATTGGGTAAAGACGATAAAATTGCCTTGCCCTATATAACTGTCTATAGCCAAAACCGCTTCCATATTCAGGCTCCAAATCTTTTGCGAGGTTCACAATTAAGTAAGTTCCATAATCCGCTCTGTCCTTTCCTTGCTGTTCCTCTTCGAAAATTCGTCGCCCGATATTCCAATACATTTGAACACGGCAGAAATCGACACTTCGCACGGCATTGCTGCGGGCTTCGTCAATAATCTGACGAACCTCAACAACAAAAGCATCAGACTGCGAATCAGCTGCAATCGGGGTGTTTGTCTTGCTTGATATAATATCTTTTCTATCCATCACACAATCTTTATCTTTTTTTTATTTTCAAAATTTACGTCGTTTAAATTATCTTTTGTTTATAATATTTTGAACCATTTATTAATCAGCGGCCAGTCTGTATTCAAAATAGGTTGGGTCAATAGTGAATGCCTCTTTCAAGTCTTTGAACATCTGCTGATTCATTGACGGCAAGAAAGAGACATAGTTGTTCACCGCTCCTTGTATCGCACTGATGCTATCCTTATTTTTGACCCAGTTTTGAGGAATGAATACTTTTTCTTTAATTTTTGCCGTCTCTTCACCTTGTGCATAAGCATTGTTCATGCAATTGGCAACAATACTGATGACGGTATCAACCATATTGTGATTTTGGGCTGCAATGAGACATTGATATGGTGAAGGAACTGTATCTCTTCCGTTCAACTTGGCAATAATTGACGAAATGGTAAACAGAAAATGGTATGGGGCATAAGCTTTCATGGTAAGGATTGTCTGATGGATACTCAATGGATTATCCTCCGTCCATACGCTCATTATCTTGTTGTACCAATAATTTAATGCATAAATATCTTCTGGTTTGTATTCTTTTTTGAACAGCGTATCAAAGTATTTATCAAAGATTTTGGTTTCACCATACGAAAGATTAGGACGCTGAGAATACCATGCAATCAAGTATTTACCCAAAAACGACAATTCAACAAAATATTCCTTGCTCTTGTCGGCAGGAAGTTGATCGCCTCGTTTTGCTGCAAAAAAGCCGAATGGATAATATTTTTGTTCATAGGCCTTTTTGAGTCTCATTACTCGTTTGTCATTGCTTCGCAAGTCTCTTGTCTTGACTGCACTCTGTGTATTAGTATTGATACTAATGCTATCCGCTCTATCCTTTTGTGGAATCTCATAGAATCTAAAAAGAACATAGGCATCGTTACGTTTTTTTACTACCTCACTACAAGACAAAATTGTATTTAGCGATTGACAGCCATTGACTACACTAACACCGCGAACAATCAGTTTCCCTTCTTCCAACTCCATTTTATTACAGATGGCTGTTATACCATTATGGAAGAAAAAGAAATCACCACATTTGTCTCCTGTGATGGTTTTGCGTATTTTCTTGTTCACGGCATTGCTAATACCAAGGCTCTGACGAACATTCTTTTGAAACAGTGTTCCATTGCTTATACCAGGAAACTTGATGCACTCTTTAAGCGGCATAGCAATCAAACACACATTAGTTGTCCCAATGGTGGTAAACAAGTATTTTCCACTTTCAAGTTCGATGATATGATTAAGACTCGGATTATCCTTTTCCATCGTCTGCGTGTACTTGTCATCGAGACCGTTTTTATCAACAACAACTAATTCTGCATCAAACGAAGAAGCATCCTCGGTTGACAATCTTGCTTGAAATGCCGCAATATCTTTTTGCGCTTCTTCCGTAAATTCTGATGTCGTAATCAATTCAAAACACACGTTGTAATCATCCTCATTAATGGCTTTTGAAATTTCGTTGAGCTTGATTTGCAGCCTGTTATTGGCACCTTCTTGAAGTGATACTAAATCTCTCAATTGCGTCCATGAGGAAATCACTTCTCTCACTGGTTCAGCATTAATGCTATCTCCAAGATAATACTTGCCTTGGACAATGAAAATCTTTTGCTCATCATCATCAATATACACAGCATCAATCTGTTTGTCGTTTGCTCCATCGGTAATTGAATCTTTTGCTTGCAATGCGTCAAGCAAATGGATATTTCTCATATACCATGCCACAAAACGCTGTCCATCATTGGAATAATTCTGCTGATAGTAATCTTGCTTGATTTCGTTTTGTATTTTTTCTACGATATTCATACTTACAATGTTTATCCTTTTATATCTTTCAACATAATTTTAATTTGTTACTCTCATGCAAAACCTCTCGAATTCGATGGGTTTAAATGTGTCGAATTCGATATAATTAAACCGACTTCATCATCAATAGTGAAACCCTTGCGGATATATTCATTCAAACGCTTCGTCGCCCACTGACGGAACTGCGTGCCTCTCAATGATTTGACACGATAGCCAACACTAATAATCACATCGAGATTGTAGAAATTTGTGTCATACGATTTCCCATCAGCCGCAGTTGTTCGGAATTTCCGAACAACTGACTCTTGATTTAATTCTCCTTCTTTGAAAATATTTGAAATGTGTTCACTTATGGTTGATTTCGACTTTTGGAACAGCAATCCCATGTGTTCTTGCGTCAGCCACACAGTCTCTTCTGCAAACAGCACATCGACGCTAACCTGTTCATCATCAGTCTTGAACAGAATCATGCGCGAATTGGTTTCATCCAATGAGTTGTTGGAAGTTGCGTCAGCCGATATGTCTTTCTTTCTTTTCATAATTTAAATTTGTTTTACATTATTTAAAGTGGTCAATTTCGACAACCTTCCTCGCCTCCTCAATCCACTCGCTGTCAACTCCCAAACTCTCCGCTATGTTCAACGCCTCATGCGGCACCTCGCCGTCACTCACTTCAACAAGCTCGTAGTTCATCCTGCCGTTCTCGAAGCCTCTGACACGGAGGCAACGGTTGTTATATGTGCTTATGTTATAATGCGTTACGATTATCAGACTCATCTGTTTCTCCTGAAGCACCTTCACCAACGCCGACACCAACGCCGTGCCTTCCGTCGGATTCGTGGTCCTCGCCGGCTCATCAACCAAGGCCAAGAAACCGCTCCTGACCCTCGATGTCCTGACAATCTCATCGATGTTTTTCATCTCGGCGGCAAACGACGACAAGCCTTTCCGCACCGACTGTTCGTCCGTCGTGCAAAGGAAAACCTCGTTCTGAACCAACATTTTCGCCTTCGCCGCCGGAATGCCGAAACCGTATTGGAAAAGATACTGGCACAACGCTAATGTTTTCAAAACCACAGTCTTACCGCCCATGTTCGTGCCCATGATGATGGTCGGATGCGTACCGAAACGGATATCAATGGGTTGGAATTTTTCGTCCAGAATTTCTTTTATTTCAGGATTAAACAAACCTTCGTATTCCGTCTCGCCGTCGTGCGAAATTATCGGGAACACAAGGTTCATCTTTATCATCTGAAACGCCTTCGCGAGGTTCAAGTCGATGAACGCCAATGATTTCTGCGCCGCTTCAAGGTCATCGGCGTATTTTGAGAGTTGCATCGAAAGTTTGGCTCTCACTTCGTCCTCGATGGAATTTGCCTCGGCGAACAACGTCTCGTCAAACTCATCATTCTCCTTCATCAAACGGCGAAGTTCTTTCAACCGCTCATTGTAAGAGTCATATATATAAAACGTCGCAATTTTCATGCCATCCGGGTCAAGTATGTTTACAACATCTTCGAGATTAGGTATGAAAACGCAACTGTCCAGATGCAGTTTGTCTATGATGACCTGTATGTCTGACGAGAGAATCGCCAGATGTTTCACCTCGAACAACTCGATGTCGTCCAAGATGTATTTGTTTTTAAGGTGGTTAATTGTCCCCTGAATCTCTTTCAGATTACAGAGTTTGAATTGCAAGGTATTGATTTGATTAAGGTTTTCCTTTTGATTTACAACATTATAGAACTCTTTGAGAATTTGATATTTTGTTTCAATCTCAAACTCGTCCTTCGGCATCTCGGTGTCGAGAAGCAGACGGCGCGTGTATCCCGAATGCGTGTCGAGGTTGTCGATCATGTATTTCAGACCGCAGGGTGAATCTATGAGTTGTTTCAGTTGCATCAGTTTTTCATCAAATCATAAACCGGAAGGTTGATCGCTTCCGAAAGTGTGTTACAAAGTTTTTCCGAATCCAAAACCATGCCATTGGGCGCGGTCGGGTTCACTGTCACGGCGATGAGCTTGCTTTTCATCATGACGCTCACTTTTCCGCCGCCGCTCACAAAGCCTCTATATAATAAAGGTGTAAGGAATATCTTCGTGAAGTCGGTCACGACAACTTCTGTTTCCTTGAACAGCCGCTTGCCGCGAAGATGGTTCAGAAACGTGTCGGTCAACGCACCGGTCAAAAACAGCGTCTTGCAGTGTTCGATGCCGTCAGTGTAAAGATTCGTTGACAACGACGACGACACTTTCAAGTCATGAAGTCCGTCATTATCATCGACCGCCCACACGCCGCTGTGAATGTCATTGAATCTCAATCTGTTCTCTTCAGAAGTCAGATCAAGATTTATCATTTCGACCACGAAAGCGGTCTTCTGGACGAGTGTGTTTATATTCGCGGAATAAGCCGCGCCTGTTGACAGAATCATCGACTCGCTCGTTGCCGGCGACGCGAGGCTCATCCGCGAAAGCGCACCGTCAATCAAAATCAAATCGATGTCGAATTTCCGCATCGAACTCATCCAGCGTCTCAACCCGAAGTTCGACGAAGGTCCCGAAAGCAGAATCTTTCCTTTTGTCAGAGCCTTTGCCGTCACAATTCTTCCGAGTGAGGTGCTTTCATCGCTCACATCTACAAGCTCCGAAACCAATTTCCTGCTCAGATAATGTTTCTCGCTTGTCGCAAAAAAAGTGTCAGCCTTCAATGTTATCTCCGGCTTGGCGGTTCGCGTCACCTGATCCGTCGTCTCGCCGTCGATGCCGATGGAACTCACCGCAACACGCATTCCGTCGAGGGGCAAATGGTCAAGCACATAGTTAAGACAGACCGTCTTGCCTGTGTTCTTCTCCAACCCCACGATAGAACAGCTTTTGTATTTAACGAGTTCCTTTATAAAAGGCATTGATTATCAATATAAACGATTATTCCTCTTTCTTTTCTTCAGGGGCAGGTACTTCGACCTTCACTGTTTTCATCTTCTCGCCGATGAACCATGTGAAAGCGATGTACAACACGCCAGCCGCGATTGCATATATGCCAGCCTCGATGATGTTCTCGAATCTGCCGCTTGTAGGGTGCAGGATCAGAACCAGCACCGAGCTTGCAAGCCACTGGAGCACGGCGAAAATCACGCCGGCCTTCCATCTTGGGAAACTCTTATATTGCGCCATGATAACTTGTGTTTTTAAAATTTCAAAGATTGGCCGGAATCCCATTGAAAGAAACCGACCAATCTTTTGTGTGAACTGTTAATTATTTCTTGTTGCGTTCGTGACGTTTCAGATGAGCAGGTTCGATGTTCATCTTTTCGCCTTCGAGGAGCGTGATCACGCCGTCAACAGGTTTGTTTCTGTCAACGTCTTCAACTCTCTCGGCCTCAAGTTTCTTCTTAAGCGCCTGGCATTCAGGGCAGTTGCAGTCGCTGTGGTATTCCGCCGGCTCGGTGTAGGTCGTGATGACGCCTTCGAAGTTACGGAGGACCACTCTGCCCGGTGACTGTGAGATGACGTATTGAGGCATGACCGGTGTCTTGCCGCCGCCGCCCGGAGCATCGACGACAAATGTCGGGACGCAGAATCCTGAAGTGTGACCGCGGAGACCTTCGATGATCTCGATGCCCTTCGACACTGGTGTGCGGAAGTGTTCAAGACCCATTGAGAGGTCGCACTGATATATATAATAAGGTCTCACGCGCATCTTCACGAGTTCGTGGACGAGGTTTCTCATCACGAAGACGCAGTCGTTGACACCGCGGAGCAACACGCTCTGGTTGCCGAGCGGGATGCCGGCGTCGGCGAGACGTGCACATGCCGCCGCTGACTCTGGTGTCACCTCGTTCGGGTGGTTGAAGTGCGTATTAATCCAAATCGGATGATATTTCTTCAGCATGTCGCACAAAGCCGGAGTGATACGCTGCGGGCACACGACAGGTGTGCGTGTTCCGAGGCGGACGATCTCCACGTGTTTGATTTTACGAAGACGGCTAATGATGTACTCCAACTTCTCGTCGCTGACCATCAAGGCATCGCCGCCTGACAGCAACACGTCGCGGACACATTCTGTCTTCTCAATATATTCGAGAGCTTTCTCGATGCGGTCTTTCGGTGACTCGTCATCTTTCTGGCCTGCGAAACGGCGGCGTGTGCAGTGACGGCAGTACATCGAGCACATGTCGGTGATCAGGAACAGCACTCTGTCAGGATAACGGTGTGTGAGTCCCGGGACTGGTGAGTCCTCGTCTTCATGCAACGGGTCGAGGAGGTCGGCGCGTGCGATGTGTGTCTCAGCCGCTGTCGGGATGCACTGACGGCGCACAGGGTCATGCGGGTCGTCTGGATTGATGAGGCTTAAGTAATAAGGTGTGATGGCCATGCGGAGTGTCTGCAAGGTCTTCGTCACGCCTTCCTCCTCCTCTTCCGTCAGCTTGATGTATTTCTTGAGCTGGTCGAGATTCTCGATACGGTTCTTGACCTGCCATTTCCAGTCGTTCCACTGTTCGTCGGTAACTTCCGGAAACAATTGTTTTCTTCTTGATTCGCCCATATTACAGAGGATTATGCATAAAGTTCTTCAAAGATCTTGCGGAGTTTCTCGCTCTCGCGGAGTTCCTGCAATGTAAACTCGGCGTGGCCCTTTGTGTAGCCGTTGCCCATGATCATGTTCACGTCAGCGCCGATGCCTTCAGCACCGAGTGATGCCTTCGTGAAGCTTGTCGCCATTGAGAAGAAATAGACAACGCCGTCGTCCTTTGTGCAGAGGACTGCTGTCATCTCCTGATCCGGCACGTTGACGCAGTTGATTGTGACGTCAGCCATCTTGCCGTTGGTGAGGCGTTCGACGAGTTCGTAGATCTGAACTGGTGTCATGCCTGCCGCGCTCTCGACGATGTCGCAGAAGCCAAGGTCCTTGATGCGCTGTGTTGATTTCGGGCTGTTGGCGATGCCGATGACCTTACCTGTGACGCCGACGCGTTTCTTCGCCTCGTAGCAGCAGAGCATACCTGACTTGCCGCCTGCGCCGAGGATGACGACTGTCTGACCATACTGACAGAGTTTCGCTGTCTGTGCCGGTGCGCCGGCGACGTCTAATGCTGACAGAGCGAGTTTCTCCGGCATGTCGGTCGGGATCTTCGCGTAGATGCCGCTTTCGAAGAGGATGGCCTTGCCTTTGATGTCAACCTGGTCGATTTCAGGACGGATCTCAAGGATCTCGTCAATGCGGAGAGGTGTGAGTGACAAGGAGACGAGTGTTGCGATGCGGTCGCCTACCTTGAGGTCGATCTTGCCTTTCAAAGCGTCACCGATCTTCTCGACCTTGCCGAGGAGCATACCGCCTGAACCTGTTCTGCGGTTGCGGTGTTTGCCCTGAAGCTCAACGTTATAGAACATTTCCTTCTTCACTTCTTCCATGATCTTGGCTTCGCTTGCGCCTTCACCGGCCTGCTGTTTCGCATAATTGTGAATGTCGGTGAATGAAGCCGAGTCGATGTTCAAAGTCTGGACGTCGATGAGGATTTCGTTGTCGTAAATCTCGTCCATGTTGTTGTCGAGTTTGTTAGCTGGTTGTGGGAGAACGCCTTTTGGTTCAATCACGCGGTGTGTACCGTATTTATTTCCGTGTTTCTGCATTGTGTTATATTTTTTAAAATTGTTCTTAAATCTTTAAATTTTGAATCTTTGAATTAAAGTTATCTTTTCTTGTCTTGAGTCCGAGAATCTCTCTTGCCTCGTCGCTTGTCGCGATTGGACGACCGAGTTCTTTTGCCAGTCTCACGACTTTCTCGACGAGTTCGCCGTTTGACTTGGCGAGGACACCTTTTGAGAGATAGAGGTTGTCTTCGAATCCAACGCGCACGTTGCCGCCCATGGCGATTGCTGCCGCTGCCATCGGGAATGCGTTACGACCGACGCCTGTCACTGTCCATGTCGAGCCGGCAGGGATGCCGTTGACGAGCCAGCAGAGGTTGGCGACTGTAGCCGGTGTGCAGCCTGGGACGCCGAGGACGAAGTTGAACTGCATCGGTGCGCCCGGGACTTCGCCTTTGCGTGCCATGGTGAGGATGGTGTCGAGGTGACCCATCTCGAAGCATTCATATTCCGGCTTGATGCCGCGTTCGATCATGCGCTTGCCGAAGGCACGCATCGTCGGCATTGAGTTGTCGAAGATTTCGTCACCGAAGTTGCATGTGCCGCAGTCGAGTGTGGCCATCTCCGGGAGCGGGTCGGTGTCGGTTGACTGAAGACGTTCATCAGGTGTCATGCCGACGGCACCGCCTGTCGAAGGGATGAGGATGACATTCGGGCAGACCTTGAGGATGGCCTCTTCGCATTCCTGGAAACGTTCGCGGCTCTGTGTTGGAGTGCCGTCGTCCCAACGGACGTGAAGGTGGACGATGGCGGCGCCGGCGTCAACGGCCGACTTCGCCTCGCGCACGATTTCCTCAACGGTGTAAGGCACGTTCGGGTTCTGTTCTTTTGTTACTTCCGCGCCGCAGATAGCGGCTGTGATGATGAGTTTATCCATATTACTATCTTTGAATTCTCTGTTGTTCTTTCTTCACTACGCATGTGCCGCTTGCGCGAGCAACGATGATTGGTTCTGCCAAGACATCGGCTGCTGAGTCTGAAATGTCTGGACGCGGTGCGATGACCTTACGTGCCACGAACTCCATCTTGCGCGACGTGTTGCCGATCTTGGTGACCCAGCCTTCCGCCTCGATGTAGTCGCCGGCGTAAACCGGAGCGAGAAACTCGATGTTGTCGTATGCGCAGAAGAGACCTTCGTCGCCGTCTGTCATGATTAATAATTCTGTTGCGACGTCGCCGAAGAGGTGAACCATGTGTGCGCCGTCAACCAAGTTTCCGCCGTAATGAGCGTCTTTCGCACTCATGCGGAGTCTGAGCATTGATCTATATTCTTTTTCCATTTGCTTGAGTATTAACAATTTATAAAGTTCGTAAAGTTTATAAAGTTGAAAAAACGACAACCACTTTCTACTTTATGAACTTTCTACTTTTTACTTTTCAACATAAATTCCGTCAACGTAAATACCTGAAGCGTGGACGCATTCCGGTTTGATTTCGCCTACCTTCACGAGCTTTTCGGCCTCGACGACGACGTAGTCGGCGGCTGTTGCCATGAGCGGGTTGAAGTTGTTTGTTGTGCCGAGGAACACCATGTTGCCGAACTCATCGACGATGTTTGCGCGGAGGAAAGCGATGTCGGCCTTGAGAGGTTTCTCAAGGATGTAGTCTTTTCCGTCAACTTTCACGATTTCCTTGCCGTCCTGCATGATGGTGCCGAGACCTGTCGGGGTGAGGACTCCGCCGAGACCTGCGCCGTAGGCTCTGATGCGTTCCGCGAGGGTGCCCTGTGGCACGTATTCGACTTCAAGTGTGCCGGCGTTCTTCTGCGCCGCTGTCTCTTTGTTTGTGCCCGTGTGCGACACGATGGCTTTCTTAACCTGATGGTTTGCAACGAGTTTGCCGTGCGCGACCGCATCGTATGCTGTGTCGTTCGCAATGATTGTGAGGTCTTTAACGCCTTTTTCTACGATAGCGTCGATGATCTGTACTGCGCTTCCAACTCCGAGGAATCCGCCGAACATGATAGTCATGCCGTCGTGTACTCTCTCAACGGCCTGCTCTAATGTAATCTGCTTATTCATAGTTGTTTATATTTGATTTGTTTAACTTAATCAATTAAAAAATTTGCTTGCAAATTTACAACTTTTCTTTGAATTAGCAAAGTCTTTAGCCGATTAATTTATAATAAAAATAAAAATGTAATTAAGTTTTGAAAAAGCCTGTAACAAGCCATAAAATCATCGTTTTCCGTAAGGAGCCTGTTCTTCAGCAGCCATCGGCAACAATTCGGTTAAAACACTGTAACTCTTTGGTTTATGGTCATTTAAGAAGATACAATCAAGAGTGTAAACCAAGCCTTTCAAGGTCTCCTCTCTCATATCCTTTTTCAACTGACATTCCCAAATGGTGATGCGATGCCATCCCATCTCGGCGAGTTTCAGCTGCACTTCGATGTCACGCCGACGGTTTCTGTCAATTTTCGACTTCCAGAAATCGACGTTTGTGCGCGGCATCACGAACGATTTACAACCTTCGTGACCATGCCAGAAACATCCGTTTATGAAAATGCAGGTCCGATATTTCCTCAATACAACATCAGGTTTTCCTGGCAGACGCGGATGGTTCAGCCTGTACCTGAAACCATTGTGCCACAGATATTTACGCACAACAATCTCCGGCTTGGTATCCTTTCCATGTATGGATGCCATGCAATGATGTCGTTGTTCTGGTGTCAGCGGGTCGGACATTTCTTTTCATTTCATCGCTGCAAAAATATTGAAAATAAGATTATGGTCTCAAGATTTTTTATACTTTTGCAACCGTATAATCAAAACAAAAGTTTCAATTCTAAATAAAATTTAACAAACTTAAAAATTCATTACAATGGACAATATTGACTATGAAAAAATCCGCGAGTTCGTGACAGAGCACAGCATCCTTGAGCCGACCTCCATTCACGGGCCTGCGCATTGGAGATATGTCGAACGCAACGGACTTCTCCTGTCGAAACTGAATGGTGCTGATGAGACTGTCGTGAGGCTTTTCGCGCTGTTTCACGATGCCATGCGTTTCAACGATTACTATGACGAAGAGCACGGGCCACGAGGTGCGGAACTCGCGAAAAAGATGAGAGGCAAACTTTATGAAGCATCTGACAATCAATTTGAAATGTTGTATGCCGCTTGTCATTGCCACACAACGCATCGTTGTACCGGCATCATCACCATCGACACTTGTTTGGACGCCGACCGCCTCGACCTGCCACGCGCAGGCTACATCCCGAATCCAACGAAAATGGCCACTCAACACGGCGCGAAAATCGCGGCATTGGGCGAAAAACTAAGAGTAAGCCTCGGAGACTACCGCAACTGGATTGACACCATTGAACTGAATAGTTTGTAATTTAACGTGAGTTCGACCAAATTAACGGCTTGAAACCAAAACAGTTATGGAAAGATGGTGTTCGCCGCCAATGAAGATGTGCCACATTGTCAGGTGAAGATGTTTTTTCGATGAAGGCGCACAGCCGTCACGAGACCCGTA
>JAZRYG010000013.1:0-35467 GCA_045600605.1 Bacteroidales bacterium | reverse complement strand
AGCCCCGCTACGCTTCAAACCGCAAGGCAAAGTTAGTGATTTTATTTATACGGCAAAGCGATAAAGGAGAAATCTTATCCTGCAATTTGACCTATAGCGACATACATAGACTAAAAAATCCTGCAATTTGACCTATACGCCCAATTGTTCTGGTTTTCCGATTCCCCAAGTGGGATGCTCCATGATGTCTTTGATTAGTTCTTCAATCTTTTTTCGTTGTTTTTGACCAGAATCATACCAAAATCTCAAGTCTTCTTGCGCTTTGTTATCAATTACAAGTCTCATAATCAATCATTTAATTACATCCCACAAATGCGACACATCGTCTATCACAACAAATTCCCCTCTTTCAATCTGTGCTTCTGATTCCTTAATCATCTTCACAAATTCCGGGTCGTATGGCGACTCTTCCTCGTCTTTTTTCTTTTTCCTGAAATTACCGACTTCCTTGATTTCCATTGAAAAAACTCCAAGTGACATCAAGTTGTCAATCGCTTTGCGCGCCACGCTGCTTCTTCCGTCGTAAGTTAATGTTATTGTTGCCATTGTCTTTTTTTTTAGATTTTGCAAAAGTACATATATTTTTAAAAATGAACGTGCCTTATTGTCAATTTTGCAATAATTTTCCGACGGCTTCGACAAATTCAAGCGCGTCTTTGGTGTAACCGTCGGCCTTGATTTCGTCGGCGAGGTTTTGGTTCAGCACTGCGCCGCCAACGAAAATCGGGGTTTTAACATCGTTATCTTTCAGATAATGAATGGTTTCCTCCATCGAAAGCACTGTCGTTGTCATCAACGCGCTCAGCCCGACGATATCAGGGTTGTATTTTCTGACAGCCTCGAGAACCGTTTCTTTCGGCGTGTCTTTCCCAAGGTCGATGACTTTGTAACCATACGACTCGAAAATCACTTTCACGATGTTCTTTCCGATGTCGTGGACGTCGCCTTTGACGGTTGCCAATACAACAGTACCTTTCTGATTGTCAGCCTGTTGGAATTTCTCTTTGATGACCCCGAATGCATCTTTGCAAGCCTCCGAAGCTGAAATCAGCTGCGGCAAAAAGATGACTTGTTTTTCAAAATCAGCCCCGACTTCATTCAACGTTGGAATCAGAATTTTGTTGATGATACTCATCGGCGACTGGTTTTCAAGCAGTTGCCTCGTTATCTCGACGCTCTGCTCGCGAAGACCGCGGCGCACCGCATCGTGGAGAGGAGACGAGGAGTTTGAGGCATTTAGGTTGTCAGGAGTCTGAGGTGATTGAGTGCTTGATGTCTCAACGGAGATTACGTTGTTGACGAAATTATCCAAATCTTTGGCGTTGCCTCTCAATGCGTTGAAAGCGAGTATCGCATTGGTCATCATTGCGTTACACGGGTTGATGATTGGCATGGTGAGGCCGTTTTCGAGTGCCATGGTCAGGAAAGTGCTGTTGATGACTTCGCGGTTCGGCATCCCGAAGCTGACGTTTGAAACGCCGAGCGATGTCTTGACGCCGAGTTTTTCGGTCACCATCCTCAGGGCACGGAGCGTCTCTTTCACGAGCGGCTGTTGTGCGCTGCAAGTGAGCGTCAGCGTGTCGATCATCATGCGGTGACGCGCGATGCCGTGTCTTTCGGCACCTTTTACAATTCTCTCCGCGATGGCAAAACGCTCTTCCGCCGTCTGCGGGATTCCGTTGTCGTCCATCGTAAGCCCAAGAACCACAGCACCATAACGTTGTGCAATCGGAAAGACAGCATCCATGCAGCTCTCGTTTCCGTTGACGGAATTGATGAGGCAGACTCCGTTGTAATAACGGCAACCGGCTTCAATGGCGTTCACGTTCGATGAGTCGATCTGAAGCGGGAGATTCGTTATCTCGTTGAGTTTCATGACGACACGTTTCATGTTGGCGACATCGTCGGTTTTCGGGACACCGAGGTTCACATCGAGCAGGTCGGCATGAGCTTCCTCTTGTTTTATGGCTTCCTTCAAGATATAATCGAAGTCGCCGTTGATGATGGCTTCCTTGAGTTTTTTCTTTCCCGTCGGGTTGATGCGCTCGCCGCAGATACGTACTTTATCGAATGTAACTGATTGAGTTGCAGAGCAAATCATCGTTTCTTTGACGACTTCGCGCTTCACCACGGGTTTGTCTTTGTTTACCGCAATCGCTTTGATAAACTCAGGATTCGTCCCGCAGCAGCCGCCTAAGACGGCCACACCTTGATTGTAGAACTCGTTCATCACTTCGGCGAAAGCCTCGGCTGAAAGCTGATACATGGCTTTTCCGCAGCGTACCGTCGGAATGCCACGATTCGGCTGCACTATTATCGGTTTGTCACAATATCTAACCAATTCATCTACAATGGGTTTCAAATCTTTCGGACCTAATGAACAGTTCACGCCGATGGCATCGGCTCCCATGTTCGACATGAGTTCAGCCATGATACGCGGCGATGTTCCGGTCAGAGTATGGCCGGTGCTGTCAAATGTCATCGTGGTGAAAACCGGTTTGTCGGAGTTTTCTTTGACGGCGAGAAGTGCGCATTTAAGCTCATACAAATCGGAAAAC
This sequence comes from Bacteroidales bacterium, assembly GCA_045600605.1. Classification (GTDB taxonomy): domain Bacteria; phylum Bacteroidota; class Bacteroidia; order Bacteroidales; family F082; genus Limimorpha. The sequence continues at coordinate 32,909 of JAZRYG010000013.1, read as the reverse complement.
GTCTCGAGGATGAAACCATCGACGTGGTCGCGGGCCGTCACGACCATCTCCTTGAACGCCTCGTATGCGTCATCGAAAGGAAGTTCCCCGACGGGTGCGAGCATCTTGCCGAGCGGCCCGATGTCCATCATCACATATTGTGTCGTGCGGTAACGTCTTGCGTTTTCTATCGCTTTCTCTATCACAGCCTTACGGTCTTCATTCGGCATCTTGCAGCGGTTTGCGCCGAAAGTGTTTGTCGTGATGAAGTCGCAGCCGGCCTCAATGTAATTTCTGTGAATATCAGCGATGTCGTCTGGATTTGTTATGTTTAACATCTCCGGGCATTTCGTCATGATTCCGCGTTTTTCGAGTTCGGTGCCAAAGCCGCCGTCGAAAATCATTATCTGTTTTCCTAATTTCTCAATCATTTCTGTAACAATATGTTCCGTTTTTCCTGAAACCGCAGTTTTCTTTTGCAACACAGCCGTCGCAGGATTTTTTCACATTTTTCCCAATTTTAACAATTCCCACCATCGATTTCAATGGCACCATCAAGCCGGAGTCAAGAAACGTTATTCCGATTTTCTCTGCCTTCAATATTTTCGCAATCTCATGATTGTCAATGAATGACGTTTCGGAATAACCCGGGCAGAAACGGAAACCGAGATTTCCAAATTCTAAATTCTTCTCAAATTCATCGGCTTTTGTCTCCAAAAAAACCGATGCCGCCGCGTCAAAAACCGTGGCGTATGCCATGTCTTTCAGTTGCAGACGTTGGATATATCTGTCAATCTGAATGCCGAGTGTCGTCGCGCAAAGCAGGAAAGATGAGCCGTTGAGATAATCGCGATAACCTGAAACGTCTTTCATGAAAGGCAGCGGCTCATCGAATTTCTCGTAGATGTATTTGAAACCCGACTGCTGCTCAACTTCAAGCAAAGCCTTATCAATCAATGAATTGACGCATTCATCGACAGCGTTGGCGTTTTTGTAGCCGAGATATTTCAGAATTTCACTTTTTAACACAAGTTTCACAAGTTTTTTAACACAAGTTTCACAAGTTTACGTTCATTCTTTCCTCTCTCCTCTTTCATCTTTTAACTCTCATCTCAACTCCTTTTCAATCACGTTTTTAATTCTCTCGTAGATGTCGCCAGCGACCTTGGCGTTGTTCATCGTATAGATGTGGATGCCATCGGCGTCGTTGGCGAGAAGTTCGAGTATCTGATTGACACTGTATGCGATACCGATTTCGTACATCGCCATCTTGTCGTCTTGGAACCTGTCGAAAAGCATTCGCATCTCAAACGGGATGCTCGCGCCGGCCATGTTCATGATTTTGTTGAACATCTTGGTCGAGGTGAGCGGCATGATGCCCGGGATTATCGGCACGGTGATTCCGATTTTCTTTGCGGCCCGCATGAGACGATAATAATAATTATTATCATAAAACAATTGAGTTACAAAGAATTCCGCGCCCATATCCTGTTTGATTTTCATGTTTACGAGGTCTTCGTAAAGGCTTGAACACTCGATATGTCCTTCCGGATAGCATGCTCCGCCGAGGCAGAAATCGTATTTCGACTTAAGGTGTCCCATCAGTTCGGAGGCGTGCTGAAAATGTTTCAGATAGTCGCCGGCGAAATCAGCGGGACGGTCGCCACGAAGAGCGAGGATGTTTTCAAGTCCTTCGTTATTAAGAACTTGAGCGATGTTATCAACGTCGTTTTCGTCCAAGGCTCCGCAAGTGAGATGCACCAAAGGTTCGGCGGCGGTGTTTTTCTTGATATAACTCGCCAAATTGATGGTGTTCTGCGCGAAATCGCCTGTCGATTTGAACGTAACACTTACAAAATCAGGATGATACTGCTGGAGAGCATCAATTGTTCCGTAAATGTTGTTGATGTCAACAGTCTGCGGGTTCGGAGGGAAGACCTCGAACGAAAACGTCTTTTTATTTTTTAGAATGTCCTTTATTTTCATAACGAGTAAAATTCCTCGTTTAAAATTTATTCAACAATCACGAGTTCGTCAATGATATTCTGTACCTTGCCGACTTTCTCGAGGCACCAGAGCAGGTAACGTGCGTCCATGCAGATGGTGCGCTGCACTTTCTGTTCGAACATGATGTCACCGCTCATGGCTTCCCAGTTGCCGTCGAATGCGAGGCCGATGAGTTCGCCTTTGCCGTTGATTACAGGGCTGCCCGAGTTACCGCCTGTTATGTCGTTGGTAGTGATGAAGTTGACGACGAGGTCGCCGTTTTCATCAGCGTAACGGCCGTAGTCGCGGGCTGCGTAAAGGTCGCGGACATCCTGCGGAATGTCGAACTCCCAGTTGCCCGGGACGTACTTCGCCATCACGCCGTCCATCGTTGTGTAATAGTTATAGTTCACGGCATCCGCGCCTTTGTAAGGCTCGACGGTGCCGTATGTGAGGCGCATGGTGAAGTTCGCGTTCGGATAGAAGTTACGTTCCGGCTGCATCTCCATCAAACCTTTCATGTACTGGCGTTCGCCGGCGTTTCCGGCAAGGGCGGCCTCCATGTAAAGCGGCACGACGACATCATTGTATTCACTCACGAAGCCCATCGCCAACATATAGATCGGGTCTTTGTCGAGTCTCTTTGGTTTCGCGAGCCATTTCTCAAAGCGTGCCTTGTCGGTGAACACCGATTTCTCGAACGCCGACTCGACCCATGCCGTGAAGTCGCCGCCGTTCTTCGCGCCAAGTTCCTCCATCATGTCAGGAACGTATTTAGTGATGTCTTTGTAGTAAAGGTTGAGCAACGCCGCCGTGACATCGCGGTCGAGAGGCATATCGTAGTCCTTGAAGAACGCCTCAGCGCGGTCTTTGAGACCTTCTGCCAGATTTGCGATTTCTTCCTTCGAGCCTTTATTGTTTATCAAATTGTTGATTTTCATGAATCTGCGTGAGAAAGCGACAGCCTCACCGCCATTCCAGCCGGCTTCATAGAGATACGTGAAGGCCTTTTCGATGTCATCCATGATCTCCCATTTGCGCTGGATTCCGTTCCACATGTCGCCATATTCAGCCTGACGTGCTGCATCAGCGGCAACCCATTCGTTGAAAGCTGCTTCCTGAGCCAAACGCCTCTCGTACACGTGATTACGTTTCAGTTGCTTCACCTGACCGATGTAATATTTCCAATAATTCGACACGCTTGCCTGCTTTGAAGCGTATTTGATGAACACCTCTTGGTCGGCATCCATGTGCTTGCGGTATTCGTTGAGTTTCGTGGTGCGGCAGTCGATGGTTGCAGGACCTTCCGACTCGATGATGTTTTTCACCGTATAAGATGTTGAATATCTGTCTGTTGCGCCAGGATAACCCATAATCATAGCATAGTCGCCCTGTTTCACACCTTTTATATTAATAGGCAGAAACCACTTCGACTTCATCGGGATGTTGTCGGGGCTGTATTTTGCCGGTTTGCCGTCCTTGTCGGTGTAAACGCGGAAAATGTTGAAGTCGCCTTTGTGACGGGGCCATGTCCAGTTATCGGTGTCGGCGCCGTATTTGCCGATGCCCCATGGCGGGCAGCACACGAGACGCACATCGCGATAGACATCATATTCAAACATAATATATTGATTTCCAGAGTAGAAAGCCACGACTTCCACTTCAACATCACGATCGCCTTTGCGTTCTTTGCAAATCTTTTCGATGTTTTTGTCTATGACATCGCGGCGTGTGGCCTCATCGGTCACGCCTTCGAGGACGGCGGTTGTGACATCTTCAACGAAAGCGAGGAACGACACGGTAAGTCCGTCGTTGGGGAGTTCCTCTTCTTTGCTCTTCGCCCAGAAGCCGTCGGTGAGATAGTCGTGTTCGACAGTCGCGTGTTTCTGGACGTAGCTCAGTCCGCAGTGATGGTTCGTGAGCAGAAGTCCTTCGGGAGAAATGAGTTCGCCTGTGCAGCCGCCACCGAACTGCACGATGGCGTCTTTCACGCTCGGCTGGTTGAGGTTGAAAATCTGTTCGGCTGTGAGCTGGCAGCCAAGCTGCTGCATCTCGTACAAACTCTGATTGCTGAGGCTGTAAGGCAGCCACATACCTTCATCGGCCTTTACACACAAAGCACCGATAATCAATGCGATAGTTAAAAATACTCTTTTCATTTTTTATATTTTAATTTGATATTTTTCAAATTTTAAATCTATCCGAAAATCTTCCGGAAAATGTCGTTATTGCGTTCAATGCGGCTCTCTTCCTGCAATTTCCTGATGTGGCGGAGACATACCTTCCACAATTTGATGTCAAGATAAAGGAACAAGACATAAAGCAGGACACCCAGCCACTCCATATTAATTTCGGATAAAGCACTCGAAAGCATCAGCAAGTAATCGAAAAGCCCATGTGCGATAATTGGAAATAAAATGCTGAATGTCAGGAATTTACTTCTTTCATTTTTCTTGAATTTCGCCAAGCCGAGGTAATAGCCCATTATCACGGCGAACAGGAAATGACCTGGGACAGAAAGCAAGGCTCTCATCACGCCGGTGCTAATTGCTGAGCTATACGTCTCAGAACCAAACACATACATTATATTCTCGATACAGGCGAAACCAAGTCCGATGAAACATGCATAGACGATGCCGTCGAAAAACTCGTTGAAGTTCTTGTTTTTCCAAATGAACAACATGAAAAGTATCCATTTTGCAAACTCTTCAGGTATTCCGGCCTGGAAAAAAGCTTGGAAAAAGACGGTTACACCAGGTAGAACACCGGCGAAGAATCCGTCAATGGCCAAGGCAATCGGTATGGAAAGGATGCCGAGGAGGAACGCTTTAATCAGCATTCCAATCGGTTCCTTTTCGTACTTGTCTTTTTTATAGACGTAAATCATCAAGGCGATGACCGGAAGAATAGCGAGAGCCAAAATCAAAGTGTCCATGTTAAATTATTCTTTTACAAACCTACAGCTTCCCATTGTCCGTTTCTGAAACACATTGTTTCTTTGTAACCTACTGATTTCAAGGCGTTTTCCGCTTCAGCGAAGCAGCATGTCAACTCGGTATAAATGTGTGCGTCCGACGAAATCACGACAGGCACGTTCAATTCTTTCAGGCGTGGCAGCAGCCATTCGGCGGGATAGAAACCGTTATAACGCTGTTTGTAGAGTCCGCGCGTATTAATCTCCACAATCAAATCATGTTGTTTTATCAAATCGAGCGTTTCCAAAACCATGTCGCGGTACCATTTCTCATCTTCCTGGAAATAGCGTCCCCGCGCGTTCATTTTTATCTTGTCGAAATGTCCGATGATGTCGAATTTTTCCGTTTCAATCATCAGGTTTTCCTGGTCGAAATAAGCACGCACGCCTTTGCGGATGTCGCCTCCGAAATAATCACGCAGCCCATCATCATATGGCTCGATGTTTTTCCCGTCGATGAACCAGAGATGTTCGGGGTCGGTTCCCACAAGATGCACAGAACCAATGAGATAATCGAGACCAAGGTCACGTTTTGTCTTCTGGAAATCGGTTACGATGCCCGGGATAAACTCCATTTCCATCGAAGACAGAATAGTGATTTTGCCGGCATTTTCAGCTTTCAATTTCTTCAAATTGTTGATATATTCGTCAACTTTTTCGTTCTGTATTGAGACTTTACTTTCAAATGGCACCATGGAATGGTCGGAGAATCCGAGAGTGTGAAGCCCTTGCTTGATGGCCTCTTCGACCGTCGCCTCCATCGGGCATTTGCCATCGGAATATGTGCTATGTGTATGTAAATTAAATCGTTGCATCTTGTCCTGAAACTAATTTATAAACTTTGTCGCCGCGTCTGACGATGTCGTGTGCCGGTATCGAGCACAGTTCGCCTTTCTCGGTTTTCGCGACAGGCTTGAGGTCAACGCGGATCTCTTTTATTGTATCTTCATAAACGCCCGTCGTCGGGCCGATAATCATGATTTCGTCGCCGACGTTGAGGTCATGCGTCTCCATTCTTATTTCCGCGACGTTTATCTTCGCGAAGAGATTTGTAATCGTGCCGACGAAGAGCTTGGTTTTTGTCGCCTGCGAGCCGTATTTCTCGGTCCACTCGCCCATTTTTCTGCCGAGGTAATATCCGTCCCAGAAGTCGCGGTTATACACGCTGCGCAGTCTATCCATCCATGCTGCGACTTTCTCTTCGGTGAACGAGCCGTCGCGTATTGCGTCAACGGCGTCGCGATAGACGCTCACCGTGAGTTTGGTGTATTCCGGCGAACGACCGCGGCCCTCAATCTTCAGGACTTTCACCCCCGCTGCAAGGAGCTTGTCTAAAAACGGCAGCGTGCATAAATCTTTCGGCGACATAATGTATTCATTTTCAATCGCCAAAGTGATTTCCTTGTCGCGGTCGGTAACTTCATAACCACGGCGGCACGGTTGCACGCAAGCACCACGGTTCGCGCTTGTCCCGAAGTTGTCGAGACTGAGGTAACATTTTCCGGAAACGGCCATGCAAAGTGCGCCGTGGCAGAACGTCTCTATCCTGACAAGTTCGCCTCTCGGTCCTGTAATATGCTGATGTTCAATCTCTTCTGTGATGCGCCTCACTTGGTTGATGTTAAGTTCGCGTGCTGTCACCATAACGTCAGCAAACTGCGAATAATACTTCACAGCCTCGAGGTTGGTGATGTTGCATTGCGTTGACATGTGGATTTCGACACCGATTTTGCGGGCATATTGTATCACGCTTTGGTCGGAAGCTATGATTGCCGAGATGTCGTTGGCTTTCACCGCGTCGAGGAGCGCGTGCATCTCGTCCATTTCCTCGTCAAAAACCACGGTATTGACTGTCACATAACTCTTTACGTTATGTTCGTGGCAAATCTCCGAGATGACATGAAGGTCGTCGAGAGTGAAGTTTTTCGTTGACTTCGAGCGCATGTTCAGCCGTCCGATGCCGAAATACACCGAACCGGCACCAGCTTGGATTGCCGCCGAGAGAGCCTCGTATGACCCTACCGGTGCCATCACCTCTATGTCGTTATAGTTATTGTTATTCAATGCCTTATGATTTAATTAAGACGCACGTTAAAATTTTCTGACAACAATAGTTTTTTACCTATTGGTCAATTTTGCGCGAAGTTCCTCATAGCCTGGTTTTCCGAGAAGTGCGAACATATTCTTCTTGTAAGCCTCCACACCCGGCTGGTTGAACGGATTCACCTCAAGCATGTAACCGCTTAACGCACAGGCCATTTCGAAGAAATAAATCAGCTGACCCATGACGTTGGCGTTGATGCGTGGCACAGCGATACGGATGTTCGGCACGCCGCCGTCAACGTGGGCGAGGATTGTGGCCTTTTCAGCGGTAAGGTTGACTTCCGAGAGTCGGCGGCCTGCGATATAGTTGAGCTGATCCAAGTTCGCATCGTCATTTGGGATTCTGATGTCATTGTCGGGGTTCTCGACAGAAATGACAGTCTCCATCAGGTTGCGGACACCTTCCTGGATATATTGTCCCATGGAATGCAAATCCGTTGTAAATGTGACACTTGCAGGGAAAATGCCTTTGCCGTCCTTGCCTTCGCTCTCGCCGTAGAGTTGTTTCCACCACTCGCTGAAATATTGCAGACGAGGCTCGTAATTCACAAGGATCTCATTTGTTTTCCCAATATGATAAAGAGTTTGGCGAGCCACTGCATATTTCGCCGCCACGTTGTTTTCATTCTGATTATCAATGCAATACTTTTCCATTTGTTGTGCGCCGGCAACAAGTTGTTCGATGTCGATGCCAGCCACGGCGATAGGCAGGAGGCCGACAGGTGTCAGCACGGAATAGCGTCCGCCGACATTGTCAGGGACAACGTAAGTCTTGTAGCCTTCGTTGTCGGCAAGGACTTTGAGTGCACCCTTCGCCTTGTCGGTGATCGCCACAATACGAGTGCGTGCCTCTTCCTTGCCATATTTCTTCTCAATATGATTTTTAAGAATCCTAAACGCCACGGCAGGCTCCGTCGTTGTTCCCGACTTGGAAATGACAGTCATCGAATAATCTTTATTATCAAGGAGTTGCAGAAGGTCTGACATATAATCCTCGCTCATCGTGTGACCTGCGTAGATGACTTTCGGTGCGTCTGTCGTCATGAATTGTGAGAAATGATTCACAAGTGATTCTATGACAGCGCGTGCGCCGAGGTACGAGCCGCCAATGCCGACTACGACAAAAACCTCCGATTTTTTGCGCAATTCCGCGGCCTTCGCTTTGATGTCAGCTATAAATTCGTTAGTGATGCTCGAAGGAAGATCCACCCAACCGAGGAAATCGTTGCCCGCACCCGTCCGGCTGTAAATGGTGTTGAATGTGTCTGAAACCTTTTTGTTAAATGTATCTAATTGATTATCTGATACAAAACTTTTAATCTGTTCAAGTTCAACCTTAATATCTGTCATAATTTTTTGTATATAAATTTTTGCGAAGATACAACTATTTTTTGAATGCTTGTCATGAATTTATGCAAAAAAGAGACCCCTCACGAGCATGAGAGGTCTCCAGAACCAAAAACCAAAATTTATGAAACCTTTTACGAACGACGTAAATTCTCGGTTGAGAACTATGGATGTACATCGTTTCGCGCTGCAAAAGTACAACATTTTTTTATACAAAAGTTAACTTTTTTAACATTTTTTTTCATTTTGCTGAAAATTATGTAAAAAATATGTAAAAATTCTAATTTTTTACAATTTGAACTTGCATGTTAAAATAAATATTTCATAATTTTGGCACACAAAAAACGAAAGCACCCAGATATGGAAAATGACAGATTCGAATATGTTACAAACGCTTTTCACGAATTGAAGAATCCATTGACAACAATTGGAATCGCGTGTGATTTGATAAAGACAAGCAAAGTGGAAGGCTTGGATTGTGACAACTATCTGAATATCATCTCAAACGAGTGCCTGCGAATGAAAAACATAATTAATGACACTATTAAGGCATTGAAAGACAATTATTTTGATGTCGATATTAATCAAAATTGTGACATTCACGAGATATTGTGCAGAGTAATTCGGAACTCAGGAATCGACAATATCGGGGTTTTCTTGATGGCTAACAGGCACAATGTCAAGGGTAACAATGGGTATATTGAGTCAGCTTTTCGAGAACTTTTTGAGAACGCTGTAAAATACAAGTCGGAGTTACCCTTACATTTGAAAATCAGCACATGCAACAAGGGGAATAAGATTAAAATCAGTTTTTCGGACAACGGCGTTGGCATTGAGAAGAAGCATTTAGGGCATATTTTTGACAATGGTTTTAAAAACGACATTATTGATTATCAATATAGTACAGGACTTGGACTTTATTATTTAAGAAGAAATCTACAGCGAATAAACGGTACAATTGTGGTAGAAAGTGAAGTCGGCAAAGGTTCAATTTTTACAATCACCTTGCCATTAATTATCTGACTAAAATATTGTACTCATGAAAAAAAACATGGAAATTCTGATTGCCGAAGACGACAAGAGTCTTGGCACGATTCTGAAATCGTATCTTGCTACGCACGGATATTCATGCACATTGTGCATTGACGGCCAAGAGGCGTTGTCCTGTTATAAGAAAGACGATTTTGACTTGATTATCAGCGACATAATTTTGCCCGGGATGGATGGATTTGCAATGGTAAAGGAGATTCGCTCTAAGGACAAGGACATACCTATTATTTTTCTGACAGCCAAATCGCTGCAGTCGGACATCATACGCGGGCTTGAGCTTGGCGCCGATGACTACATCACGAAACCATTCAACATGAATGAGTTACTGTTACGCATCGAATCCATCTTCAAAAGGATAGGCATACAAGCGAAAAGCCATCACACCTTTAAAATCGGCACGTATGTCTTCGACACCATAAGGCGTAGGTTGGTAAGATTTGGGAAGGAATACAAGCTGACTTCCAAGGAGTTAGACCTTCTGCAACTATTTTGCGAAAACATGGGGAAAGTTGTCGAACGACCCTACGCACTGAAAGTTGTATGGAAAGAAGACAACTATTTCAGTGCACGCAACATGGATGTCTATGTCGGACGGCTGAGAAACATCCTCTGTGATGACCCTAACATCGTTCTTGAAAACGTGCATGGGGTCGGTTACAAACTTGTGGTTCATTAGCAGGTCATTGCCTGTCGAGATACGACGCGCAAGGAAACCTCAAGCCTTCTTCATACTCTAAATAATGGATGTTGACAGAAGCAGGCGCGAGAGATATGGTATTGTCTCTCAACAATTTCCAAAACTGATCGGAGTTGGGGCCTTTGTCGGTATTGGTGAGTACAATCAGCACGCGGTCGTTTGTGTTGTCGCGTAAATAAAACGACCGGTAGCCTTTCCACCATCCATAATGGTATAGGCATCCGTCATATTTCCCTGAAATGCGCCAGCCGAAACCATAATTATCTTTTTTCTTCTTTACCGGGCTGCCGGGCTTGAAAGCCTCCGACTGCACAGTGTCAGGCACCAATAAACCGTAGTCCAACGCAATCCAAAAACGATACATGTCTTCGACGTTGGAGAACATTATCTTATCGCCTTTGACACCATTAAGATATTCATTCTGAGCCTGTCGCGGACGTCGGCGACCGACGTAGTAACCTTGGACAACACTATCAGGCAAATAAACTGAGACTTTCTCATCAAGCGGCATGTCGTAGATGAAAGAGTTTCTCATTCCAATAGATTCAAAGATCTCATTTTTCATAAAATCCACGAACGACATGCCCGACACACGCTCGACAACACTCGCCAATAAAGCATAGTTAACATTGCTGTAATTAAATTTGCGGTCAGGACGTGACAACCTCGTCGGCTTGTATTTGACATAACTTTCAATCATGTCATCGTTGGAGAAAGGTATCTTCCAATCAGGCCAAACCTCATCGGCAAGCAGCTCGTAGCGCGGCAGACCTGAACGATGCGTCAACAACATCCTTACCGTGATGCCTTCGTACGGAAATTCGGGGATATATGTCTGTATAATTGTATCATAATCAACAAGTCCGCGATCGTGAAGAATCATTATCGCCTCGGCGGTGAACATTTTCGAGACAGAACTCAGCTGAAAGACATCATCGGCATTCAACTCACCCTTGCGCGTCCTGAGGTTCCTTACCCCGTACGACTTCTCCAAAACGATACGGCCTTTCTCGGCGAAAAGAACGACTCCGTTGAATGTCGTTTTCTTTTTGAGATTCTTGAAGACCTTGTCAACCTGCTCTGATTTCCTGTCAATGGTCGGCTGGTCGAGATTGACAAAGATGCTATCAACATTTATCTTTGGCCACGTCTCGACAACGCTTTGTGTAAACATTTCATTTTCTTTTTTTTGCGAGCAAGAAAACAAAAATAAACATGAGAGAAGTATATATAATTTCAGTCGCATCTCAATTTCAAAAATTCCGGCAAAGATAATAAATATTTTTGTAATTTTGCACCCTCAAAAATATTCTATGTTTCAAGATTTCGATTTAAACCCTGCAATCCTAAAAGCAATAGACGAATTAGGATTCAAAGAGCCGATGCCCATTCAGGCAGAAGTGTTGCCTGTATTGTTGTCACAACGCACTGATTTAGTTGGACTTGCCCAAACAGGAACCGGCAAGACAGCTGCATTTGGCCTGCCGCTTTTGCAAAACATTGACGCGTCAAAACGTTGCGTTCAGGCACTCATCTTGTGCCCGACGCGTGAGTTGTGCATGCAGATTACCAAAGATTTGAAGAGCTATGCCAAATACATTCCAGAAATAATGGTTGTGCCGGTATATGGCGGCGCGAGCATTGAGTTGCAGTTCAAGGACTTGGCTAAGAAACCGCAGATTATCGTGGCAACGCCTGGCCGTCTGCAAGACATGATACGTCGTAACCGTGTGGATTTCAGCAATGTGCAATGGATGGTCCTCGACGAAGCCGATGAGATGCTTGACATGGGTTTCCAGGAAGACGTCGATGCCATTCTCGAGTATATGCCGGCGGAGAAAAACATCCTGCTGTTCTCTGCTACAATGCCGGCTGAAGTTGAGAAGATTCTCAGCAAATACATGAGGGAACCTGTGAGGATTTCCATCGGGCAGCGTAACTCCGGCTCGTTGAATGTGCGTCACAACTATTATCTCATCCGCGCAAGCGAGAGATACCTCGCGCTTAAACGACTCATCGACTATTACCCGTCGATTTACGGCATCGTGTTCTGCCGCACGAAACTTGAGACACAGGAGGTTGCCGACAACCTTATCCATGACGGCTACAACGCGTCGGCGCTGCACGGCGACCTCTCGCAGCCGGCCCGCGACCTCGTCATGAACCACTTCAGACAGGGTTACATCCAGATTCTCGTCGCGACCGACGTCGCAGCACGCGGCCTTGACGTCAACAACCTAACTCATATCATCAACTACAATCTTCCTGACGACATCGACACATACGTCCACCGAAGCGGCAGGACGGGGCGTGCCGACAAGACCGGAATCTGCATCAGCCTTGTGCATGTCAAAGAGAAATCGAAGGTGAAAGCCATTGAGAAACAAATCGGGAGACCCTTTGAGAAAGCCATGATTCCGACAGCGCAGGAAGTCTGCGAGAAACAGCTTTTCCGTCATATCGACAATCTTGAAAAGGTTGACATCATGCGCGATGACATCGACGATTACCTCCCGATTGTCTTCAAGAAACTCAACTGGCTGACGCGCGAAGAGCTCATCACACGTGTCGTAGCATTGAACTTCAACCGTTTCCTCGATTATTACAAAGACGCGAAAGACCTGAACGTCGATGAGAACGAGACCGGCAAGAAGAAAGACAAGAAAGCCAAGAAAGAACACGACGACAGCAACAAGATTCGTCTTTTCTTCGGTTTGGGGAAGAGAGACAGAATCAAGCCGAATGTCATTATAGGAAAGATAAATGATGTCACAAGAACAAAGGACATTGAAATCGGGCACATTGATTTGATGGAGAACTTCTCGTTTGTAGCGGTTGACGGTGACAAGGCGAAGTTTATTGTTGACTGCTTTGCCGACCCGAACAGGAATCCTGAAGGCATCCGTGTTGAAATCACGACAGGCGAGCCGAAGGAAGGCGGCGAAAAAAGAGGCGGAAGGAGAAAGTCTGACGAAGGCAGAAGGGAGAGACGCAGGGAAGATGACTTCGAAATGCCGGAACACAAACCGAGAAAGAAGAAAGAAGAGAAGACAAAAGACAGATTCCACGAGGAGCGTTCACGCAGAGACCGCGGATTCGATAATTTTGACGAAAGACCTCGCCGTGAGTCGAGGAAAAGCCGTCGTTCAGATGACAAAGGCAATAGCGGTAAGACTTCAAAGAGGAAAAAGAAATCATTTGAGGACGACCGTCCGGAGAGGAAAAACGGGAGGAGATACCGTTATTAATACTCGGGATAAAAACAAACAGCGACGCGGTAATCCACGTCGCTGTTTTTGTTTGATTATATGACCTGAATCAATAATCCCAAAGGTTCTGTTCAAAGTCGATGATACTCTGTTTGATACGTTCTGATTCGAGCAGAGCATCAACACCATCGGCGTATTCGCGGATGCTACGGTCATACACATTATCTTCCCTATAGATATAGCTGTCGAACATGCGTTTCCAGAATATCTCATCGTAGGTGAGATTTGCCGCCGAGTTCTGACGGTTGTAATACGGAGCTGAGGCGAACACCTCGCGTGCGCTCTCGTAAGGAACCCAGAAGAGAGGCTGTGGTGCTTTCTCGCCGCCTTCAATCTCTTTCATCTTCACAGGGCAGATGGCGATTATGCGGACCATCAGCTGACTTCTCTGCTTGTCGAAATACCAATCTTCCTTGATACGGACGCGCATCACCTGTGCCGGGTCGAACTGTGAGACCATCACGGTGTCGTATTCCTCATAAGGCGGATAAGGTCTTCTCAAGGTCTTGTACGATGTATCCGACTGTGAAACCATGAATTGGTTATATGAAATCGGGGTGAGGAGTTCGTCTGTAGATTCAACTTCATAAGCCTGGAGTTTGCCTTCCTTAAGGCCGTCCATCACGATAGTGATGAAGTTTTTCCAGTCCTGATGATTCACTGTTGGGTAATAGAATCCCTGATTCATCTTCTGACGGAAGTCGATCTCACGCCATACTCTTTTTTTCCACATGACATCAGCTTCTCTCACGCCTGGCAACGGCAATGGTGCTTTCACGCCAGTGCTATGTTCAGGATATAGACCATCGGTGTAAGTCTTGTCGAGAATCTGAGCAGAGGCCTTTGGTGCGCCGCAGAGACAGACGACTGCGATAGCTAATATTGCAATAACTCTTTTCATATTTCTTGAATTTATTTGATTTCAATATTAACAGGGTTCAACGTACGTACCGCGCCGTCAGGACCTTGTGCCTGGATGTTCTCGAAGAAGAGCTTCTGTCCGTGTTTTGCATTCTGGATGAACTTTCTTGTTTCAGCGTTGAATGCGCCACCTTTGTTTGTACCAGCTTCTTTGATATCACCACCGATGAAGGTCGAGAGTTTGAATGACACGATCTTATAGGTATAGTCTCCGAATTCGAAGTCGCCCATGTCGGGGATGATACCGCCGGCTGCAAGGACATCGTCTTTCGCGACTTTACCGCTCGACACTCCGCCGATCTGTGCTTCAGGGCTTGGGACACGTTTCACGCGGAAGTCATAGCTGCCGAGGACGACCGACTTACCATCGATGCTGCCTGTTGCTGTCACTGTCACTGTCTTCACGCCGGCCTGGACTTCAACCATATAGGTGCCGGCTTCTGTGCCCTTCGTGAGTTTGGCTCCGTTTGAAACCGTGACGTCAATCTTATCATTGGCAACGCCAGGCGCCGACACTGAGATTGGGTTCTTAAGTCCTTGATAGAATATCATCATCTGAGTCGGGGCGATTGTTGCTGAAGGCGGAGCGACCGTGTAGCCTGCTGAGAATGGATAAGGCACAATCTCACCTGTGACAGGGTCTTGCATTTCGACAACACCGGCATAGTTCTGCATTCCTGGCTTTGTCGCCGGGAATTTCAATCTGACGATGCCGCCGGCGCTCTGAATCGAATTGCCGTTGTTGCCGTTGTTCTGGAATTTCTCGACTCCCATCGCGTATCTGACATCGAATTTTGTCATCGTGTCCTGAGCGGCGATGAACACCTCTGCCTCATAGTCCTGACCGACCAGGACGTATGTGCTCTTCGGAAGCACTCTCGCCTCAAGTGCGTTGAACTTATAGTCAGCAGCGCCGATGCTCTTAAACAACTCTGTAACGGCATCATATTCAGTTGTCTGAATCTCGCCTACAATCTTGTTTGCGATGGCGATTTCAGCGGTGAGAATGATGTTTTCGAAGTTCTTGTGTTCCCAGTCGAGTTCCGAGCCGTTTCCATCGGTATAGACAATCTTGTTGCCGTCTGCGTCTTCGTCTGTGAGGAGGCCGACGTTATGACCGTAGTTGTGAATGCCGACTTCGTCCAATGCGTCAATGACGAACTCGCGGTATTCCTTGAGTCTGTTCTTGAGTTCTGTTGCATGACCCTGTTCGATCATATATGATGTCGTCGCATCATACTTGTCTTTAGAGTCAATGTTTTTGAGGTTGAACTCATAAAACACACGGCGGTTCTTGGGGTCTGCCTTATGTGCATTTCTTACGAGAGGTTTGTCGGCATCTTTCGGGTTGAGAAGCATTTCAACTGACTCGATGTTTTCTGTCTGAAGGACCATAGGTACCTTGATTTCGTTTTCGATGTAGTTGATGATCTCATCTGTCTTTGTGCGGATGAGCTGGGCTTTGTCCCAATATTGCTGAACTTTCTCAGGCTGTTTGTTATATTGCTGCTCGAATGTCCTGTAGTAATCTTCAATCTTGTTCTCCGTGCTGGCGTTGGTTTTCTCCAAACCATCGTTGACGATAGCGAAGGCATCGAGGATGTCTGCCGACACATTCAATGCGAGCAAGGCAGTGAGCACCAGATACATCATGGAGATCATCTTCTGCCTTGGGGTTTCTTTAAATCCTGCCATTTCTTATCTTTTTTTAGGTTAACGAATTGGTGATAGAAGAAATGTTAGGCCTTGTAATTCATTGCTGAAAGCATGTTACCATAGACCGTATTCATTGCTGTCATACGTTTCGACAGGTCTGTCATCTGATGGTTGAGAGCTTCCTGTGTTGTTGCTGATGCGTTAACTTTTTCGATATACTGGGCCATTGTGGCGTTGAATTTCTTGTTTGTCTCAGCCACCGACTCCGCTGTCTGGAGTTGGACTTCGAGTGCTGCGACTGAGTCAGTTGCCTTGCGCATCACCTTTGTGTACTCGTTTGTCGCCGCGACCGCGCCGCTGAGGTCAGCGAGCTGGCTTGCTGTCTCACCAAGTTTGTTGATGCCGGCACCAAGTTTTTTCAGTGCTTCCTGATCGAGGTTCGCGCTTTCAAGAATCTGACCGAAGTTATCTGACGAGTTGTTCCTACCTGTCAATGTCGTCTTCTTTGAAGGGTCTGTCTCAACTCCGTGGTATGCGTATGCAAATTCCGGGAAAACCAGACTCCAATCCGGTTCGACGTGCGGTGGTTCGAAAGCTGAGAAGAAGAATATGACTGCTTCTGTGAGAAGGCCAAGTGTCAACATGAAGTTAGCTGCGCCCGTCCATCCGAACAACGGCATGTGGGTGAGTTTAAACAAAGCACCGACCAAAACGACTGATGCGCCAATGCCATAGAGTTTCGCCATGAAATTCTTATAGCCGCGTTTTTCATAAAATTTGCTCATAATTCAAAAAAATCTTAATTGTTAATTACTTTTATTATTTACTCATTATTTCTCAATAAACTCTTGATGCCTTATTCGGGTTATCGCCTTTGTTTCTGCCGAGGTATGGCTGGATACAGCGGAAACCGATGTAGCATTTCGCAGTGTCCTGATACTCATAGTCACGTGTGGTAACCTGAAGGTAATATGATATGTCTTTCCATGAACCGCCGCGGACGACTTTTCTCTTCATGACTGGATCGTCCGTATCTTTGGCTGTGTACGTGTAGTTAGGGTTCATGTCCCATGTGAAGTTGTACGACACAGGGTCGTATGCGCTGTTTGTCCATTCGGCCACGTTGCCGGCCATATCGTAAAGACCCCAGTCGTTTGAAGGATAGTGACCTACGATGAGTGTACGGAGACCGCCGTCGACGATGTAATTGCCACGAAGCGGTTTGTAGTTAGCAAGCAGACAGCCTTTCTCATTACGTGCATACGGACCTCCCCACGGATATGGGTTGAGGATATTGCCGCCACGTGCCGCCCACTCCCATTCAGCCTCTGTCGGGAGACGGAACTCCGAAAGCATCGGTGTGTTCTTCTGACTTGAAAGGAACTGGTTGAGTTTCTTGGTGCGCCAGATGCAGAATGCACGCGCCTGATTCCAGTTAACACCCACGACAGGATAGTTGTCGTATGCCTGATGCCAGAAATACTTCTCCGTCAACGGGTCGTTGAATGAGTATGAATAGTCATGAATCCACGCCAATGTGTCTGGATACACATTGATGCTTTCTTTCTTCACATAGACAGAACGGTCTGTCATGCCTTGCGGACGGTTTGCAAAACCAGCATTGTGATAGTCAGCGTCCGACCTGAACTCCTTCCTCGCAGCCGCCTGAAGGTCAATCCAATAATACTCGTAGAAAAGCTTCCTCGCGTCAATCTCCTTTTTTCCGAAATAACGCTCACCTTCAGGGATATACATGTCCTCAAGAGCATCTCTGTAATCCTGATTGTCGCTCCTCCACTCAATTTTCTCTTCCCAATTGAGATACGGCGGATCATAAACCTCACCTGTCTTCTGATTTTCAGAAACAAGATACTTCTCAGGATCAACTTCTCCGAGCAATGTGCGTGCTATTGAGTCTCTCACATAATACACAAACTCGCGGTACTCGTTGTTCGTGATTTCAGTCTCATCCATGTAAAACGCTGATACAGAAATAGTTTTTGCCTGTGCAACATTGGTGGAAGCAATATCCTGACCACCAACGCCCATGGTATAACTGCCCATCGGGACAAACACCATGCCGTACGGATCCGGCTGATAAAACGGCTTTGACTTCTTCCTGACACCCACCAATTCACCCTGATTTGAACTCGTACACCCGACAAGAACGGCTGTAACGAGGCTTAATAACAAAATTTTCTTCATTTTATAGTCGTTAGTTTATTATTATTCAATATAAAAATTTCACTTTTTTCGAGCGCCAAAAATAGCGTTTTTTTTCAATTGTCTCAACATTTTTTTTCCAACATCGCCATATTTTTTTTAACAACGAAATTTACAAGTATCTCGCACTCCTGTAAATACGCGGCGATCTGTCCAAATTCAACTTGAAACAATAGCTCAGCGACACCTCATGCGAACCCTTCAAGCCAATTCCCATAGTGTTGATGTCGTAGGCATACGAAAGCAGCAACCCTTTGATGCTGAATCCCGCCATGACAGCAACAGACTCCTGATAACGATAATTGACACCCACCCAGAACTTGTCGTTGTACCAGCCTTTCATTCCGACGTTAAATTGTGTGTTGGCGATGTCGCTCATCAGACACATCGACGGATTGATCTTGAAAAGCGTGTTGACAAACTGGTATTCATAACCCGCCACGAGATAAAAAGTCCTGTCGCCGACAAAACTCGCGCTTGACGTTGCATTGCCCGACAGTACCTTCCCTTTTGTCTCCAAAAGGCTTGTCACGGAAGCCGCCACATAAAACGTCTCCGGAATCATGTAGAACACTCCGAGGTTACCGTCGAAAAGCATATCAGTCTGCTTTCCGCTGGGAATGGCAGCGTCGTTGTCAACCAACGGCCTCGCAAGAGAGAAATCGACGGCTCTGTTCGTGAAATTCAACGCGAGACCTATACCCATCGTCCCTGCGCCGAGGTCGAGGTGATAGGAATAGCCGAGATTCACGCCCACGTTATCCTCAAAACCGAGCTGGTCCTTGACTATCGAGAGACCGAAACCGCCCAACGCGGCTGGTATCGGGAGGTCGGCGGAGATGAGGAAAGTGCGCGGCGACACCCTCGTGCCAGTGGCGTAATCATTAAAGCCCGTGTACTGATCCCTGTAGATGCTATTTATATTGACACCCTCACTCAACCCGTAAAAACCAGGGTTAACCATGGCGTATGAGCTGCTGTAATTAGTGAACATCGGGGCCTGCTGGGCACACAATCCCTTAGTCATCACAACGATAACCACCACAAGCAATATATTTCTCAATGTCCGCACGTCTTAATTTTTAACCTTTCAAAAACGATTCGTTATTTTATTTATTGTATGCCTCGCAATGTTTTCAACAAGTTTTCAACACCTTATTAATATATATCCTCATCGGAACAGCTTGACAACATCGTTGCCGTTGGCGTAAATGATAAGGATGAGAAGGAATATGAAGCCCACTGTTGTCGCTTTCTCAATGAACTTATCGCTCAGCTTGCGGCGTGTCACCACCTCGAACAGCAGGAACAGCACGTGGCCGCCGTCGAGACCGGGTATCGGAAGGATGTTCATCACGGCGAGTATGACGGAGAGCAATGCCGTCATGCGCCAGAACTGCTCCCATTGGAAGCTGTCGGGGAAGATTTTGCCGATTGCGATGAAACCGCCGAGGCTCTCATACGCGCCTGTGCTCGGCGTGAAGATGAGCTTCACCTGCTTCCAATAATCGCTTATCTCATTGAATGTCCTCGAGAATCCACGCGGCACAGCCTGCCAGAAGGTGTATTCCTTGGTCGAGAACTCCAAGTCGAAAGACGTCACCACGCCGATAGTCCCGTTTTCTGGGACATAAACCCGACAAGTTATTGTGTCTGAATCTCTTACAAGCAAGACATCTATATCTTGATTCGTATAATTCACTATCTCTCTCCTGAAATCCTGAAAATAAGGTGTCGCCATGTCGTTGATTCCGATGATTCTGTCACCGACCATGATGCCGGCTTTCTCGGCCGACTCGCCTCCCAGCACTTCTGAAACAACGAACTTCGACCTGTAGTTGATGAACGACGTCTGATGTTTGAGGATTTTCCTCACCGCGTCATCGGGCAGATAAACCTTCATGTTCTCGCCATCACGTTCAACCTCAATGTATTGGGTGTTGTCTAAGACGAGTTCAAGCGGTATCTTATAGAAATTCTCGACATATTTCCCATCGACGGAGATGATTTTATCGCCGTCGCGGAGGCCGAATGAATAGGCGAGGCTATCGACGGAGATGCCGTTTTTGTTGACTTCCGCCGTGGAGAGGTACTGCTCGCCGTAGCTCGCTGTCAGTCCGATGTACAGAATCATTGCGAGAACCACGTTCATGAACACTCCGCCGACCATGATGATGAGGCGCTGCCATGCCGGTTTCGTGCGGAACTCCCACGGTTGCGGCTCCTG
This sequence comes from Bacteroidales bacterium, assembly GCA_045600605.1. Taxonomy (GTDB): domain Bacteria; phylum Bacteroidota; class Bacteroidia; order Bacteroidales; family F082; genus Limimorpha. The sequence goes on along the minus strand of JAZRYG010000013.1, from coordinate 12,477 downwards.
CGCCATCTGCGCCTGGTCCATCGACTCATCGACCATGCCGGCAATCTTGCAATAGCCGCCGAGCGGAATCCAGCCGAGACCGAACTCAGTCGAGTCTTCAGCCCTCCGCCAGTCGTCTTCCGGCAAAGTGGAGAGGTCTATCGGCTCGTAAGTGTATGATTTCTTGTTCGTTATAGGGTCGATATGTTCTGTCGTGATGTATTTCTCAGACTCGTTTTTCTGGAAAAACTTGAATCTCCACTTCCCGTTTACCTTTTTACATCTGAAAATGGAGAATTTCGTATCGAAGAACATATAGAATTTCTCGACTCTCACGCCGAAGATCCTGGAGGCTATGAAATGCCCGAACTCGTGGATAATCACGAGGATAGACAATGCAAGAATGAGTTGAACTACCTTTATTAATATAATCATCTTGTATTTCCGTTAGCTTTTTTATTTTTGGGCGCAAAGATACTAAAAATTGCCATATCAAACTATTTTTCACCAAAAGAAATATAATTTTCGGGGTTGACAGGCTCTCCCTTAAGCCATAACTCCAAATGAAGATGCGCCCCTTTGGGTTGGTCGTTCACACCTCCTACGATTGCTATCGCATCGCCGGCATTCACGTTGTCGCCCTCATAATGCAAAAGCGAAGTGTTGTGTCTGTATATTGAAATCACATTGTTATTATGTTGAACGACAATGATATAGTCTTTCTCATCTGTCAATTCGGAAAGGATGATTACACCATCGGCCACGGCGGTGACGGCAGTCTTTGACGGAGAGACGATGTCGATGCCGAAATGCTTTGAACCGGCATCAAACCTACTGGCTATAGTGCCCTCGCACGGACTGACGAACGACGGGAGACTCTCTTCCCCCTCGGAATCGACGGTGCTTATGAGGTTCTTCATCATCTCCGCCTCATATCTGACCCTGAACAGACTGTCGCGCTCCGACTTCTCGTCAAGCAGCTTCGGCACAGGCTTCACACCTTTGTTGACTGACGCCACGGCCTCAAGGCTGTCGTCGGCCATCTCCTCCTCAAAGATGAGGCGGCGGAGATTCTCAATGTATAAGTCTTTCTGTCTTAACACCGTCTCTATTGAGTCGGAAGCGCGTTCAATCTTATATACGCGGCGGTCAAGCGTGACATCGGTGTAGCCTGGAATCAGTTCGCGGATCGACGTGAAAAAGATAAGCGAAGTAGTCGCAGCGATGATAAGCAACACAGCAAGCAATATGAATACGGTGACATTCATTTTGCTGGTGTGAAAACGACCTTTCTCCTCATACGTGTCGGCGTGAAGGATGATTATCTTAAACTTACTTTTGAAATCTTTGAAAAAACTCATTATCTAATTATGATTATGTAACAACTTGTTATTCAAGGTTAAAATAACCTTTCACCTTACCTTGCATTCCTCTGTAGAAATCTTCAATCTGCTTCCAGTCGGCGTCGAAATCCCCGGAAGGGTAAAACATCGGGCCGTAGCCGCACGTCTTGGTCTTGAAATCGATGAACCCCATGACAACCGGCACCTTGGCCAACTCCGATATGTAATAGAATCCGCGTTTCCAACGCTCGACGCGCTTCCGCGTGCCTTCGGGGCAGATAACGATGTAAAGCTCTTCATATTGCTTGAAAACCGCTGCGGTTTTCACAACCATATTGTTCCCGCGGCTTCTGTCAACGGGTATCCCGCCCGTCCTGTTCAGGATCCAGCGGAGTATGAAGTTGTCGTAAAACTCCTTCTTCACGAGGAACTTCACTTTCTTATCGCGCACCCAGAAAAAACACTTTCCGATGATGAAATCCTCAATGCTTGTGTGAGGCGCCTCGATAATCATGCATTTCTTCACCTCATCCGGGATGTCACCGACGACCGTCCAGCCGCGAAGTCTGAGGTATGTTTTACCGAACCATTTTTTGAAACTCATCTTAAAAAATTTTTTGGCGACGAAAAAACGCCGCTATATGTCAACAACGAGGCCTAAGCCATTTTTCAACGTCAGGACGTTGGGATTGTACTCCGACATCTTCTCGAACTTGCTTCTGTCGGTGTAGGCAATCTCGTCAACTGGCTTTTCCATGATATGATGCACAAGAGTGAACTGATTGTTATTCAGCCGCTTTGCGAGATGTTCGCGCAACAAAGCCATGTTATTCATGTCGTTTGCCACGAGAACGTTGTCAATCTGATAATCGATGACATTGTTGTCATTGAGCGTGGGGGTGTATTTCCCGATGCCGGCGACGAAAATCGGACACTTGTCTTTGTGAGTGTCAACGAATTCCTTCCACGCTGCCGTCAGCATCTCGACCGTAAAAGGGGCATTTCTGACCTCCTCCTGGACCTCCGCGACGGGAGCTTTCTTTTCCTCTTCGTTAATGGAAACAGTATTGGAACGGTGCATGCGTCCGACTATCCTGGCGGGACTTGGAGTCTGAACCTGACGTGGCGGCTCGGCGGGAGCGGCGGCAACAGGCTGCTGCACCGGTTGAGGCTTTACCGGCTGAGGTTGTGCCATTGCTTGGGGCTGAACCGGCTGAGGTTGAACGGCCATAGGTTGTGCCACAGGTTGTTGCTGAACTGGTTGTTGCTGAACCGGTTGCGAGAAGCATTGTGTCATTTTCAAGAGTGTGATTTCAAGATGAAGCCTCTTGTTGTTGGCGCCCCTGAAATTGATGTCACACTCGTTGGCAAGGTCTAACGCCTTGAGCAGGAACGTATTGCTGCACTGCGACGACTGTTGCGAATACCTCGTCTTAAGCTGACTGCTGACCTCCATGAGTCCTATCACGCGAGTGTCCTTGCCAAGAAGCAGGTTGCGCAGATGGCTTGCAAAACCCTGAATGAAATTCTGGGGGTCGAAGCCTTTGTTCACGACATCGTTCAGCAACAGCAATATCGAGTTGATGTCATTGGCCAAGATATTGTCAACGACCCTGAAATAATATTCATAGTCAAGGACATTGAGGTTTGTGATGACGTCTTTATAGGTGATGTTGCTGCCCGAGAAGCTCACCATCTGGTCGAATATCGACAGTGCGTCGCGGAGGGCGCCGTCGGCTTTCTGCGCTATGATGTTGAGTGCCTCCTCCTCCGCGTTGACGCCTTCCTTCGCGGCGATGTTCTGCAAATGCCTCGTGGTGTCGTCAACAGTGATGCGCTTGAAGTCGAAAATCTGGCAACGTGACAGGATTGTCGGGAGAATCTTGTGCTTTTCGGTCGTGGCCAAGATGAACTTGGCGTACGCCGGCGGCTCCTCGAGAGTCTTCAGGAAAGCATTGAAGGCGGCGGAAGAGAGCATGTGAACCTCATCTATGATATACACCTTATACTTCCCTATCTGCGGTGGTATCCGCACCTGGTCGATGAGGTTGCGGATGTCCTCAACGCTGTTGTTCGACGCAGCGTCGAGCTCGAAGATATTGAACGATGCGTTGTTGTTGAAGCTCACGCACGACTCGCACTCGTTGCATGCCTCCATGCCGTCGGTAGGGTTCAAACAGTTGATTGTCTTCGCCATGATGCGTGCGCATGTCGTCTTCCCCACGCCTCTCGGTCCGCAGAAAAGAAAAGCCTGCGCAAGAGTGTTGGTGCGTATCGCGTTCTGCAAAGTCGATGTTATAGCCTGCTGACCCACAACGCTTTCAAACGTCACAGGCCTGTATTTCCTCGCTGAAACGATAAAATTTTCCATCAAAAATTACTCTTTTATTCAGGTCGTAAAATTACAAACATTTTTCCAAAGCGGGGACATTATTTATATTTTTTTGGAAAAAGACATTTTGTTTGAGCTAATTTATTATTTTTGCAGGTTCGCAGAGAGTTGGAAAATAAAATCCAACTTATTGAGTTAGAACAGCAACATAATTTTAGAAATGAAAAAAACTTTCGGTATATACAGATTCTTGGCTGTCGTGCTTTCGGCATTGCTGCTTATATCGTGTTCGACGAAGAAAAACAAATGGAACAGAAGAGCGTGGCACAACATGACGAGCCACTATAACGTATGGTGGAACGGCAACCAGAGCATGAAGGAAGGCGAAGAAGCCTTGCGCACGAGTGTCGTTGACGACTACACCAAAGTGCTGCCCGTCTTCAACTACGGCACCAAAGAGAACGCCATGGCGCAGAACGCACAATTTGACCGCACCATAGAGAAGTCGGCGATCTGCATACAGAAACACTCCATGCGTTTCAACGGCAAAGAATACGTCCGCTGGATTGACGACGCCTTCATCGACATGGCGAAGGCGCATTTCTACAAGCAAGACTTCATCCCGGCACGGCGCACGTTCGACTACACCGCGATGAACTATCCCACAAGCAAAGACCATTACACGGCAACACTCTGGCTCGCAAAGACTTACATCGCGACAAAACAATACGAGAAAGCGGAAGGACTGCTGCAGTCGCTCATCGTGACAAACGCGTCAGACGAGAAGCTGCCAAAATACGTTGAGCGTAACCTCGACCTCGTGCTGGCCGACTTCTACATCTCGACAGGCAGGAACTCCGAGGCCGTGAAATACCTCCGAAGCGCCGTCATCACCGCGAAAGGCAAGTACGACAAGAGCCGCGCCATGTTCATCCTCGGACAGATCTACGCAGAGAAGAACGAGAACGACAAGGCCATAGAACAATTCGAGAACGTCATCAAGAAACACCCCGACTACATCATGACGTTTGAGGCCAGGATGAACATCGCACGATGCTCGGCCACGAACGACACCACCGAGGTCATGAAGATGCTCCGCAAGATGCTCAAGGACTCAAAGAACATTCAGTATCAAGACCGTATCTATTACGCCATGGCCGATGTCATGCTGAAAGACGGCGACAAAGACGGAGCCATCAGATACCTCCGCAGCTCGGTGGCGAAAAGCACGACGAACACAATCCAGAAGATAAAGTCATCACTCGAAGTCGCCAACATGCTGTTCGATGACACGCAGTATGTGCTCTCACAAGCATACTTCGACACCGCGGTGATGTCGATGGACCGCACATACCCTGGCTACGACAGCATCCTCAACCTCTCGGTGATGCTCACCGACCTCGTCGCAAACCTCACCACATACCAACTTCAAGACAGCCTGCTGCGCCTCTCGGAGATGGACACCGTGCAACTCTATGCGGTGATAGACAAGGTGATAGACGACTACAAGGCCGAACAGGAACGCCTTGAGGAAGAGAGAGCCACGAAAGAACAGATTGAGCTGCTCGGCGGCACCATGGACCCCAACGCCTCAAGACCTGTGACAGGCGACGAGAACGGCACATGGTACTTCTACAACACCGCCACGAAGACACGCGGCATGACCGAGTTCCAAAGGAAATGGGGACGCAGGATATTGGAGGACTTCTGGTTCATCACCAACAAACAAAGCATGATGCCGGAGGAAGAGCCCATCACGGAAGAAGAACTCGCGCAGATGACCGACGAGGAACGTGAGGCCTACATGAAAGAACACGGCATGAACGAACAGTCCGCCGACACTACGAGATACACCGAACTCGACAGAGGCTTCTACCTGAGGCAGATTCCTTTCTCGCAAGAGGCCAAAGACGACGCCAACAAACAAATCGCCACCGCGCTCAACAACATAGGCTTCATCTATTACAGCGACCTCAAAGACTACGAGCACTCCATCGAGGCTTACACAGAGCTGTCGGACCGCTACCCCGACAACGAGAACGAGGTGTCGGCATGGTTCTACCTCTACAGGATGCACAACAGCCGCAACGAAAACGCTGACGCCGACAACTACAAGAACCGCGTCCTGACCAAATACCCCGACTCAAATCAGGCCAAGATCATCCTCGACCCAGAACATTTCCTGAAAGAAGCACAGAAAGGCGCCGAAGCCGAACAACTGTATGTCAAGACTTTTGACGCATATAAAAACGGTCAGTATCAGCGTGTAAGGATGAACGTGGAAAAAGCCCGCACGCTGTACTCCAACGACACGATGCTCATGCCGCGCTTCGAGTTCCTCGACGCCATCTCGCTCGGATATATCGAAGTCGTCGATTCGATGGCATACGCACTCTACCGCCTCGTGCAGAACTACCCGGAAAGCAGCATCAAGCCGTACGCCCTGGAAGTGCTGCTGAAGGCGAACGACATGTACAGCCTCGGCCTCAACATCGAGAGCGCCCGCCCGAAGACAGACACCGTGGTGGAGAAAGAGTCGCCTTACACGTTCAACAGAGACGAAGCACACTACATCCTCGTGATATGCAACACGAAGAACGTGCGTATCAACCCGCTCAAAGTCCGCCTCGGCGATTTCAACAAAAACAACTTCAGAATGTTACAGCTTACGGTCAAGAACCTGATGCTCAACAAAGAACAGGCCATGCTCACAATTGATAAGTTTGAGAACCTCGAACAGGCTCAGGATTATCATAAGGCATTGTTTATAAATGACTACGTATTCGGAGGCATCAACGCCGAAGACTATCAGATAATAGAAGTATCAATCTCCAACTACCCGATTTTCTATCAGGAGAAGAACATCGAAGAATATCTGGAATGGTGGAGCAAAAACAACAAGTGATATGTCAAGTAACACAGAAACATCAAGCAGGAACAACCTCATCGGCAACGGAACCACCATCAAAGGCGACATTGAGGCGCAAGGCGACATCCGCATCGATGGAAAGATTATCGGCACAGTGAAATCAATAGGCAAGGTCGTCGTCGGACAGCAGGGCATCGTGGAAGGCACGGTGACATGCAAGAACGCCGACATCTCCGGCAACGTGAAAGGCACGATAAACGTCGATGAACTCACCTCAATGAAGGCGACATCGCACATCGAAGGCGAGCTTTACACCAAACAACTCTTCATCGAGGTCGGCGCGTTCTTCACAGGCAAATGCGACATGAACTCGAAAGTGGCACAGGCACCAGCACAAAAGGCATGAGGATTTCAAAAAAAGACAAGAGTTTCCTGTCAGGCCTCATCTGGCTGACATTCGGGGTATGCGCTGTGTCGCTCCTCCTCGCCAAGTTCGCCACCATGTGGTGGCCGCTGTTGGCTGTTTTCTTCTTCATCGTCAGCGCCGCGTTATACCGACTTTGCGAAAAGGCGAAGAAAAAAGACATACGCACCTTTTATAATACTTACATGGTCTTAACCTTGGTGAAACTCATCGTTTACCTCGCAATACTGCTGGTTTATTCATTGAATTTCAAGGAAGACTCCAAACGTTTCATGCTGACCTTCTTGGCATACTATTTGATATACAGTGTGTTCGAGACTTATCAGTTGGTCAGGAAAAAAGACGATAAAGATGGAAAATGACATTTTAGGCTACGAAAAGATTGAAAAATACGACCATGAGCGCACAGAGAAACTGATGGAGCATTACAAGGCCATCCTCAGTCTTCTTGGCGAAGACCCCGAGAGGGAAGGCCTGCTGAAGACACCTATGCGCGTGGCCAAGTCGATGCAGTTCCTCACCCACGGCTACAACGAAGACCCGATGGAAATACTGCTCTCGGCGCGTTTCAAGGAAGACTACCGCCAGATGGTGATTGTCAAGGACATAGAACTGTTTTCGCTCTGCGAACACCATCTCATCCCATTCATCGGGAAGGCTCATGTGGCTTACATCCCGAACGGCTACATCACCGGACTGAGCAAGATAGCGCGTGTGGTGGAGGCTTACTCCCGACGACTTCAGGTGCAGGAACGCCTGACGACACAGATCAAGAACGCCATCAACGACGCGCTCCATCCGCTCGGAGTGGCTGTCGTCATCGAAGCGCGTCACCTCTGCATGTGCATGAGAGGCGTGCAGAAACAAAACTCCGTGACGACGACATCCGACTTCATCGGAGCCTTCGAGAGAAGCGAGACACGGGCCGAATTCCTACAACTCATCGGAACAAACTTACATTAAAAAACAGTTAAAAATAAAAGTTATGTATCAAGAAACAAAAACATTATCAAACACTTTCGTGGCAAACGTCTTCACATGGATGTTTGCAGCATTAGGACTCACGGCACTCACCGCCTATCTCTTCGGCACAAGCGAGAGCCTCTTCCAACTACTTTACACAATCAACGCAAAAGGCTATGCCACATTGTCGGGACTCGGCTGGATAGTGACACTCGCGCCGTTCATCATCGTGCTCATCATGTCGTTCGGCACCAACAAGCTGAACGCACAGCAGACCATCTCGCTCTTTGTGCTTTATGCCGTCCTGATGGGAATGAGCCTCAGCTCCATCTTCATCGTATATACAGGCACATCGATAGTCAAGACATTCATAATCACGGCCGGAATGTTCGGCGTCATGGCGATAATGGGCTACACCACGAAGACCGACCTCACGAAGCTCGGGTCGATACTGCTGATGGCACTGTTCGGCATGATCATCGCGATTCTCGTGAATATGTTCACACATAGCGCACGCCTCGAATACATCATCAGCATCGTCGGCGTCATAGTGTTCACCGGCCTCACGGCATACGACGTGCAGAAAATCAAGGAGATAGGACAGGCCGGTATCAACGACGGAGAGGTCATGACAAAGGTGACGATCTTCGCGGCACTGAACCTCTATCTTGACTTCCTCAATCTCTTCCTTTATCTTTTGAGATTTTTTGGGAAAAGAGACTAAGTTTTACACCTATTAATGAATATAATGAAGGCATACGTTTTCCCCGGACAGGGCGCCCAGTTCGTAGGCATGGGCAAAGACTTATACGACAGATTTCCAAAGGCCAAGGATTTGTTTTCAAAGGCCAATGACATCTTGAAATTCAAGATCACCGACGTGATGTTTGAGGGCACCGATGAGGACCTGCGCCAGACGAAGGTCACGCAGCCCGCCATATTCCTTCATTCGGTCATCTTGGCGATGATGCTCGACGACTTCCGGCCCGACATGGTGGCGGGACATTCACTCGGAGAGTTCTCCGCGCTCGTGGCGAACCGAGTGCTGACGTTTGAAGACGGCCTGCGTCTCGTGTCGAAACGCGCCATGGCGATGCAGAAAGCCTGCGACGCCAACCCTGGCACTATGGCAGCCATCATCAACCTTGATGACGAGAAAATCAAGTCGATATGCGAATCGATAGACGAAGTGGTTGTCCCAGCCAACTATAACAGCCCCGGACAGGTCGTCATCTCAGGAAGCACCGAGGGCGTGCGCATCGCTTGTGAGAAGATTAAAGAAGCCGGCGCGAAACGCGCACTTCCGCTCAATGTCGGCGGTGCCTTCCACAGCCCGCTCATGGAGCCGGCACGCGAGGAACTGGCCGAAGCAATAAAGAAAACAAAGTTCTCGGACGGTATCTGCCCTGTATATCAAAATGTCACAGGCCAGGCCGTCAACGACCCGGAGATAATAAAATGCAACCTCATCAAACAACTCACATCACCGGTGTGCTGGACACAAACCATGGAAAACATGGTCGCCGCCGGCGTGAACCAGGTGGTTGAAGTAGGTCCTGGGGCAGTGCTTCAGGGACTTTTCAAGAGGACTTGCAACAACGTTGAACTGAGCAGCGCAGCAATATCATGAAACGCGACTACCTTACACCGCTGTTTATCATCTTCGTTATGGCCTTCGGCATGATGCTGGGTATCATGGTATCACGCAACAACAGCCAAAGGATCGTCATGCGCAACGACGGCGACCTGAGCACCATCGAGAATGTCTTTTACCTCCTTCAGAATGAATATGTTGACACGGTGGACATCCGGAAACTGCAAGTCGATGCGGTCACGAGCGTCATCGACGGGATGGACCCGCACAGCGAATATTTCGTGCCGGAAGTCCTTGAGGAAGTGACAGAGGAACTTCAAGGCAGCTTCGAGGGCATCGGCGTGACGTTCCGCATCGAGCGTGACACCATCACCATCATCAGCACCGTGAAGGGCGGGCCGTCGGAGAAGGTCGGGATCCTCGCGGGCGACAGGATAGTGTATGTCGGCGACAGCCTCATCGCGGGCAACGGCATCACCAACGCCAGGGCGATGAAGATGCTCAAAGGACCGCGCGGCACCAAGGCGGAAGTGAAGATACACCGCCGCGGCATCGACGGACTGCTCGACTTCACCATCACGCGCGATGTCATCCCGACATACAGCGTCGAGGTGGCTTACATGATTGACGACACCACCGGATACCTGAAGCTGTCGAAGTTCATCGCGACGACGCACAAGGAATTCGTCAAGGCCGTCAAGGAACTGCAAGGCAAAGGCATGACACATTTCATCTTCGACCTCCGCGGCAACAGCGGCGGCTACCTCAGCGAAGCCGTTGACATCGCCGACGAGATGCTCCCGAAAGGCAGTCTCATAGTCTATACACAAGGCGAACACCGCTCACGCCAGTATATCTTCGCGAGAAGAAACGGGATGCTCGAAGACACGCCCGTCACGATACTCATCGACGAAGGCTCGGCAAGCGCGAGCGAGATAGTGGCCGGCGCGTTGCAGGACAACGACCGCGGCACCATCGTCGGACGCCGCTCGTTCGGCAAAGGCCTCGTCCAGGAACAGTTCGACCTCGGCAACGGCGACGGACTGCGACTCACCGTGGCACGCTACTACACCCCGACAGGCCGCTGCATACAGAAACCTTACGACGGCGACAGAGAGAAATATCTCTTCGAGGCGTACGACAGATACATCTCAGGCGAAATGTTCAGCAGCGACAGCATCCACTTCGCCGACTCACTGAAATACATCACGCCAGGCGGAAAAGTAGTGTATGGCGGCGGAGGCATCATGCCCGACGTCTATGTCGCACTGCGACAAGACTCAACAGAATATTTCTTCAACAAAGTCGTGAACGCAAGCATACTGTTCCAATACGCCTTCGACTTCTCCGACGCACACCGCGAGGAAATACTGAACTACGGCAGTGCCAAATCGTTCGTCGACAGGTTCGTATTCACCGACAAAATGTTCACCGACATCATGAAAGAAGCGAAGAAAAAGAAGATCACCGGCACCGACGAACAAATCACCAAGTCAAAGGAACTGTTCGCACCGCTGTTCAAGGCTTACGTCGCACGGAACATCTTCGGCGACGAGGCTTTCTACCAGACCTACGAACCGATGGACGAGATTCTGCAAAAGGCTTTAAAAAATTAATGTTTTTAATGTTAAACTGAATTAAAAATATTCATATCTTTGCACCCCGAATTGGTATAATGAAAAAAGAAGATAACAAATATACGATTCCATTGTCTGTCTTGCCGTTTGGACATACTGATTATCAATATGTTATCGGTGACAGTTTTTTCGGTGAAAGAGATTATTCCGAAGTGCATAATGGTGTTGTGAACCTTCATTTGGGCATCGAAAAAATGGAAACAATGTTCATTTTGACGTTGAATTTCGAAGGAAATGTCATTCTTCAGTGCGACAGATGCGGCGAAGACTACAGCCAGCCAATCGAAGGGTCGGCGGAAATTTACCTGAAATACGGCGCTGAGAATGACAATGAAGACGAAGATGTCATCTTCATAACAAAGAACGACAGTGAGTTCGACCTGAGTGACTTGATTTATGAATACATAATCCTGTCGCTGCCGATTCACCGCGTTCATGAAAATGAAAGCGAATGCAACCAAGAAGTGTTGGACATGTTATATCACGAGGATGAGAATGCGAGTGATGAATATGACGAAGAGACCAACGCGGCATGGAAAGAAATGATGAAACAGTTGAAAGACAAATTAGATAATTAATAACTAAAAATAGTGTAAAATGGCACATCCTAAACGAAGACAGTCTCATACAAGAGGCGCAAAGAGAAGAACTCATTACAAAGCAGAATGCCCGACATTGGCAACATGCCCGGTGACAGGCACAATTCACGTCTATCACAGAGCTTATTACGTTGACGGCGACCTTTACTACAAAGGAAAACTCGTCATGGAAGGAGCAAAAAAGTAAATCGTGAATAAGGCGAAGAGATAAAGATTTGATTCATCAGGGAAGTGATTCCCTGGTGAAGTAAATCTTTGTTGTCTTTTTTCAAAAAAAGTATTGCGGAATAAAAAAAAGATATTATCTTTGCAGCAAATTTTAGAAGAGAAATTTTTTTCATAATCTTTATATTGTTTTTCCCCGCCTTTCGTGTAAAGGTGGGGTTTTTGTTTCATTTGACCTATACGCCAAATTTTTTCAGAAAGTCCCTTGACATTTAAAAAATCTCTTCTTAATTTTGACCTTTCAAAATTGAAATGCCATGACGACCACTGATTTGTCATATAAACCACTGATTATCATAGCGAAAGTGGATGTTGCCTGTTCCCGCCGAGATGGTGCTTTCCTTGAAAATTTATATAAAACTTACAATATATGAAAAAAAGGCTTAATGGTCAAATTTGGTGATAAATCATCTAAGAAAAATCACTAATGGTCATTTTTGGTGATAAAACAAACCTCTAACACCTTGTAACGGTTGCCGTTACAAGGTGTTAGAGGTTTTCGCGAAGTATTC
>JAZRYG010000012.1:0-56177 GCA_045600605.1 Bacteroidales bacterium | reverse complement strand
CAACGGCTTTACATAACGGCACGAGAGCGAATCGCCACGTTCATCGAAACGGTAGAAAAACGGACGGTTGATTGTCCGGGAATTGACTGTGTATTCGTAACTGTCGCACAGCACCACAGTCCCGTCGTCATCGAGCAGCAGATGTGTGGTATAGATGTCCTCGGCGATTGTATCAGCAACATATAGCCTTGACGAGACTATCTCGAAGTCATCGTCGAATACGATTACGCCGAACTCCACTGTGTTTGACATTGATACTGGAATATGGACAGTTGCTATATAGTTGCCGTTATTCAATCTGGCGATTCCATCGAAGTTGAGTCCTTGGTTATGGAAGCCGAACAGACTGTCGTTTACAACGTGAATCTGGTAATCTCCCTCGCTCGATATACGCATCACAATAGGATTACTGTCGGCAATAGTCTCACCACAATAGCCAACAGCGACTATGTCACCGTCATCTTTTGCAGTGCAGTAACCCAAACCAGAATGCGGTATCTCGCCTTTCAGGTCGATAACCCACTGCTGGGCGCTTCCAAATATTGGGAGCGCCAGCAGCAATGTTATTAGTAATCTCTTCATGTCGGCAGATTATAGCTCATTCTGTTGTATCGCATTGGCAAGCATATAGTCCTGCAGGCCGTATCCACCCGTGTATCTGTGCGTGATATATCGTTCAGTAGATAAACCACCATTGTTCATGCCATCTGCTTCCACTTTCAGCGACACGACTTTATACACTTTTATGCCGCCGCGGTCGCAGTGGAAACCGAGACTGTCGGGAATTTCATTCATGATGATGTCTATTCCATTGTCAAGGTATCTATTCATGTCAACACCATATATGCACGTCTCATTCACATCGTCACTGTAAAAGAGCCGACTCTGGTAATCGCGACCATTGAAATCAAAATTTTTTACGCCGTAAGTAATCATTCTGTATCCTTCAGGGGTGGTCGCGTTACCTGTAATCAGCATTCTTTTCATCGCACATTCAAGCGCGTAGTCAGCGCCATCGCCCTCGTATTCATCACATGAAGGGGTGGCGTGATACGTGTAAAGCCAGTTTGACGACTCGTCGAAATACCCTGCCGCTGTCGGCGCCTCTGTCTTCTTTCCGAATACTCCGTTGAGTCTCACCTCGGCTATGCCGCCGCGCTGCTGCTCAACGGTAGCCGACATGCAGATGTAGCCCTTGTTTTCGAGCGTGCTGGCGTGGTAGCTCTCGCGGGCCAGCTCAACGGCCTCCTCGTAGGCCGCCACCGCGTCGTCAAGCAGGACGTTGCCGTCGGCGTCAACAGGAAGTGTAACCGTGAACTCCGCGCGTTCGGTCTCGCCGTAGTACTCCGTCGGCTCGCCATAGACCGCGTTGAAGAGGTCGGCGATGTTGTCCTTCGCCTCGTCGAGGGTTATCACCTCGCGGGTTTTCAGCTCCGGGTTCTCGCGGCGTGCCGTCACGTCCTTGTTAAACTTAATGATTCTTGTAATGTCGGGGCTCTGCTCCAGAACCACCGCCGGATTCGGGTTAGTACCCGCGTTGTCCGTCTTTTCTATGTTGTTCTTCTTGCATGACACCGCCAACGTCATCAATGCGGCGAGTGTGATAATTATATGTTTTCTCATAATTGCTAAAATTTTTAATTATTTAATTACTCGTGCCTGATCCGACACCTTTATTATATATGTGATTTTTGGAATTTTTTCGGGCGACTTTACTTTCAGACACCCTGCCGTTTGATGAACTTGTTCCTGCCGAGTCGGAAAATATCGAGGCGTTTCTTATCGTGGCGGGAGTATGGCGTTCCCGCCTTCGCTATGATAATCAGTGGTTTATATGACAAATCAGAGGTCGTCATGGCATTTCAATTTTGAAAGGTCAAAATTAAGAAGAGACTTTTTAAATGTCAAGAAATTTTTTAATGTAAGTTGTCATAATCAACGCCGCCATTGATTATTCTTGGTCTGCATTGATAATCAATGGATAAGATGTTGTTTCTGTCGTTGTACCACCGACAATTGATACCGGCTAAATAATAAAACAATTGCGAAATGTCGTCGGTAATAAACGGCTTGTCCAAGGATTTTTTAATCTGTTCAACTATCTCATTATGAGCAAGTCTGTATTTTTCTGAACACCAAATCCACATCGGAATCTCATACTCTTGATGAGCTATCGAATAAGTCGGCCTTTGAAAAAGCCTGCCTTTTACATGTTCATCGTCATACACTTCTTCTCCGTGGTCGGAAATGAAAATCACAACCGCCTCTTCCTGCTCGAACATTCTGATGACGCTGTCCAAGACCTTGTCGTTGTAAAGCGTCGCATTGTCATAATGAGTGACAAATTGTCTTTCCTCGTCATTCAATTGTCTGTTAATATATTCAGATTCAGTGAAATAAGTTTCGTTCTTCGGGTATCTTAATTCATATTCAAAATGCTGCCCGATGAGATGAATGATGTCAAAAGTGTATGGCTCCGAAACTGTCTCCGACTTGTATCTTGCGAATTCCTTAATGAGTTCCATGTCATAATGTCTGGTTCTTGAATTTCGATAATCGAAAATAGAATCACTCAAGGCTTTATTGGAAAGAAAATGGTTTCCTGAAATATTTGCTTTTTTCTTGCCAAATCTTTTGAAAACGAATTGGTTGGAGAAGAAAGTCACATGATAACCTGCACGTCTGAAAAGAATTGGAAACAATGGCCGAGAGAATATTTCGATGAATGCGTTACTCGTTATGTTCCAATGCGTTACGACATTATTAAACAAAAACAGCTCTCCGTTTTCATAGCGTTTTCGTTGCAAAGGTGTAGTCTCCAACGGATAACCGTAGAGTGATGAATGATGTTTGTTGTAGCTCTCTCCGATTACGAGTACGATGTGCGGTGACAGATGTGTGCAACCGTCGATACTTGCCTCCAAAGTGCTTCGTTTTATCTCCGCCAAATCGCGTTCTGTCAGTTTTTTTACTCGAAATGCAAATAAAACGCGGTGTACTGGCGTGTTTTGTGTGTTTTCTTGCCTGAAAATCTGACTTTCAACATCTTGGATTTTATAGTCGGAACTGAAAATTTTAAGGAAATCGCGGGTTGGTTTTATTTCAAGAATTATGCTCAGAATAATAATTATTGAGGCTGTTATTTTAAAATATTTATTGAGAATCAGTCTTTTAGAAAATAAACCTTCTATTTTGGGAATGAAAGCTATCGGGAAGGCAAAAAAAAGTATAATCAATAACGTCATTCGCCATTGCTTGAAAATTCCGATTCCAATGAATGATGAAATGAATTCTCCGGCTTCCCTCGCGTCTGTGTTAAGTACTACAGACAAGAGTTGTGGAGATATTGCCGAACCAAAATTCATATAGCAATAGCAGTCAGCAACACATAACAGGATAACTGCCTCACCAACAATGATTTGTGTTATTTTTCTCGGAAGTTTGGGAAGCAGAGAGGTCAGCCAGCTTAAGATAAAAACAGTGAATACAGGCGAAGTGAGATGGTGGATAGACAAACTGCCTGCTGTCATATCTGACGACAACAGGCAGGCTGTCAAGCTGAAAATGAATATGGTTATTGTTTGTGCAAAACGCATATCAATTCATCGTCATAGTATTCATCGCCGTAATAGACATACATTATCTTTCCATTTAATTCAAAATTAAACCGTTCGTACTCAGTACCATAATAATACGATTCGAATTCAACGATTGCATAACCTTCGTCGTCACTTGTCATCTTGTATGTCAGGTCATATTTTTCACTTTCATATCCGCCATAATAGCTTTCTTCTGTCAGCGTGACTGTTCCGGTGTTGTCATTGTAAACTTTAAGGACTACATCAACTTCGTCATCAATATTGCCTTTCCATGTTCCAACGATTGAATTGGAGGATGTGCCGCCACCCCCACCACTACTTGAATTATTATTTTTGTCACATGAAGTGATAAATAATGTTGCCGTCGCCATCAAAATAATGGCGAAAACAGTCAATAAGATGTTTTTCTTTTTCATTTTGATAATTTTTTAATGTTTTTCTTTTTAATTAATCATTCTAAATTCGCTTCGCGCCCTTTTAACTTTCAACTTTATGACTTTCAACTTTAAAGTGCGTTTGCGCCGCCGACAATCTCGATGATTTCGTTGGTGATTGCCGTCTGACGCGCCTTGTTGTAAGTCAGGTTTAGCTCCTTCAGCAGCTCCGACGCGTTGTCGGTGGCTTTGGTCATCGAGACCATCCTCGCGCCGTGCTCTGAAGTGAAGCTGTCGAGCAATATCTTGAAAACCTGCAACTTGAGCGATTTCGGCACCAAAGCCTCGAGAATCTCCGCCTTCGAAGGCTGGAAGATGTATTCGACATCACTCTTTGCTGTTGTGGTTGTCGTTTCCTCTTCCTTGTTGACGATTGGCAGAAACTGTTCTTTCACGAGAATCTGGCTTCCGGCGTTCTTGAACTGGTTGTAAACGAATATGATACGGTCATATTTCTCCTCCACGAAGTCGTTCATCAGCCGTTCGGCGAAAGGCAGCGTGTTGTCGTAACTCAGATTGTCGAGAAGCTCAAATTCCGGTTCCAACAGCGGGTATTTCTTGAACTTCAACGTCTCATAGACCTTCTTGCTGATGCAAAGAATATCGACGTTGCCTTTGTCAAACTGTGTCTGATAGTTCTCTTTGATGAAGCTTATTGTCTCACGGATTACCGTCGCGTTGAACACGCCGCACAGTCCTTTGTTCGAGGCCACCGGGATGATGAGGATCTTCTCGTCTTCCACGTGTTCCTTGTGGATTCTTGCATATACTCCTTCGTTGGAGTTCTGCAATGATGACGAGAGGTCCTGCATTATCTCGCTGAGTTTCGAGGCGTAGGGGCGGAGTGCCAAAATCGTGTTTTGCGATTTGCGCAGCTTCGACGCCGACACCATCTTCATGGCGGATGTTATCTGCATCGTCGAGTCAACCGAAGCGATTCGTGTCCTGACTTCTTTGAGGTTCGCCATAGCTTGATTTATTTCTTGGTCATCAGTTCGATGATCTCATTGGCGGCTTCTTTGAGCACGTCGGTGATTTCATCGGTGTATTTGCCGGCTTTGATTTCGGCCATCGTCTCCTTGTGCGAGGCGTTGAGCAGGTCGAGGTATCTCTTCTCGAACTCGGTCACTCTCTCCGGCTGTATCCTTCTGAGCAGGTTGTTGACGCCGCAGTAGATGATGGCGACTTCTTCTTCCACTCTGAGAGGCGATGACTGTGGCTGTATGAGTATCTGCACGTTGCGGCGGCCTTTGTCGAGCACTGCCTGCGTTGCCGGGTCGAGGTCGGAGCCGAACTTCGAGAACGCCTCTAATTCACGGAACTGCGCCTGGTCGAGTTTCAGGGTGCCGGCGACTTTCTTCATCGACTTGATCTGGGCCTTTCCGCCGACGCGCGACACCGAGATGCCGACGTTGATGGCCGGACGGATACCCGCGTTGAAGAGGTTGGTCTCCAAGAATATCTGTCCGTCGGTGATGGAGATGACGTTTGTCGGGATGTATGCCGACACGTCACCGGCCTGCGTCTCGATGATGGGAAGTGCGGTCAGCGAGCCGCCGCCTTTGACTTTGCCCTTAAGACTTGCCGGAAGGTCGTTCATCTTTGCCGCAATCTCATCGTTGTTGATGATTTTCGCCGCTCTCTCGAGGAGACGTGAGTGTAGATAGAACACGTCGCCCGGATATGCCTCACGTCCTGGTGGTCTGCGGAGAAGCAACGAGACTTCGCGGTAAGCCACGGCTTGTTTCGAGAGGTCATCGTAGATGATGAGTGCCGAGCGGCCCGTGTCGCGGAAGTACTCGCCTATGGCCGCGCCCGCGAACGGTGCGTAGTATTGCATTGCGGCGGTGTCGGAGGCTGTGGCGGCCACCACGATGGTATATGGAAGTGCGCCGTGGTCTTCGAGGTTCTGCACGATGTTCGCCACTGTCGAGCCTTTCTGTCCGATTGCGACGTAGATGCAATAGACGGGTTCGCCTTTGTCGTAGAACTCTTTCTGGTTGATGATGGTGTCGATGGCGATGGCTGTCTTGCCTGTCTGTCGGTCGCCGATGATGAGCTCGCGCTGTCCGCGTCCGATTGGGATCATGGCGTCAACGGCCTTGATGCCGGTCTGGAGTGGTTCGTCAACGGGTTTGCGGAAGATGACGCCCGGGGCCTTGCGTTCGAGAGGCATCTCCACCGTCTCGCCTTTGATCTCGCCCTTGCCGTCGATAGGGTTGCCAAGGGTGTTGATGACGCGGCCGAGCATGCCTTCGCCGACGTTGACTGATGCGATGCGGCGTGTGCACACCACGGTGTCGCCCTCGTTGATGTCGCCTGCGTCGTTGAGAAGCACGACGCCGAC
Organism: Bacteroidales bacterium; assembly: GCA_045600605.1. Classification (GTDB taxonomy): domain Bacteria; phylum Bacteroidota; class Bacteroidia; order Bacteroidales; family F082; genus Limimorpha. Next base: position 49,797 of record JAZRYG010000012.1, on the reverse strand, counting down.
GTTGTCTTCCTCAAGGTTCAGCACGATGCCCATGACACCGTTTTTCTCGAACTCGACGAGCTCTCCGGCCTCCGCGTCCCTCATGCCATAGACACGCGCCACGCCGTCGCCGACGTTGAGCACGGTGCCCTTGACATCAAGTGTCGCCTTGTTGTCGAAGTTGGTCAACTCATCAAGCAGTATTGCTGATACTTCAGCGGGTTTAATTTTTCCCATATTTTATTTTTGTCTGATTATCAATCTGTTAATTATCAATATCCTTTAACATAAAGATTCTCCGCGAAAATCTTCGACAGACTCTTCAGTTTCGTCCTGACACTCGCGTCATAAACGTAGTCGCCTCGGCGGATGATGAACCCTCCGATGATACTCTTGTCAATATCATTGACAATCTGAATGTTACCCTTGACGACATCTTTGACGAAATAGAGGAATTTCTGTGTCATCGTCTCGTCAATCCTGACAGCCGTGGTGATTGTCACCACCGCGATGTTGTTGTATTCGTTGTACAGTTCGCGGTATTGCTCATAGACGTCGGCGATGATGTCGGAACGGTTCTTGTCAATCATCAGGCTGATGAAATTCAAGGTCTTGTCGGAGACATTGCCTCTGAATATATGCAGGAGGATGTCGTTTTTCTTTTTGTCGGTGATGAAAGGTTCGGATAGTATTCTGCGAAGCTCGCGACTCTCGTTGATTGTCTCCGATATGGTCTCCATATCCGACAGTCCCTCGTCCGTCATCTGGCTTTGGATGGCGTATTCGAGGTATGCCTTGGCGTATCGGCGTGTCAAAAGGATGTCTTTCATACTATCTTATTTATCGTTCTCCGTTTTCTTGATGATGCTTTCGATGTAGTCAAGTTGTGCCTTGTCGCTCTTGAGTTCTCTTTCAAGGATTTTCTCCGCCACCTTGATGGAGATGTTGGCGATTTCGTTCTTGATTTCGGTCAATGCCGCCTTGCGTTCGTTTTCGATGGTCTCCTTGGCGGAATCCACTATGCGGTTGGTCTCCTCCGTGGCTTTGGCTTTCGCGTCCTCGATGATTTTGTCGCGGGTGGCGCGTGCCTCGGTGAGAATCTTGTCGCGTTCTTCGTGTGCTTCCTGCAGGATTTTCTCGTTGTCGGCCTGAAGCTGCCTCATCTCTTCGTGGGTGCGTTCGGCCAGCTCAAGAGCCTCGGTGATCTTCTCCTCGCGTTTCTTCAGTGCGCCCCCGATGATGGGGAAGGCGACTTTGGCAAGGATGAAGAACACGACGCCGAAAGCCAACGTCATCCAGAATATCAACCCGATTTCAGGTTTAATAAGTTCCATTTTATACCTTTTAAATTATCTTTTTTGAGATTTCACTTTTTAAAAACCTCAGATTGCAACCAACCGTTGCAATCTGAGATTGTCCGCTTTTAGGCAATGGCGATGAGCAGGCAGACGACCACCGAGAAAAGTGCGACACCCTCGATGAGAGCCGCCGAGATGATCATGCTTGTCTGGATGCTGCCGGCCGCTTCAGGCTGACGTGCCATTGATTCCAACGCGCTGCTACCGATTTTACCGATACCAAGTGCTGCGCCGATTGTTGCGATACCTGCCGCAAGACCTGCACCCATCTTTGCCAATGGTGCCAGGTCAGCTGCTGCTTTTGCTACTTCTTGTAACATGACTAATAATGACATAACTTATAGTTTTAAAAAGTTTATTTAATTCAAAGATTCAAAAATTCAAAGATTCAAAAATTCAAAATTCAAAAATTCGCGTTTAACTATGATGATGTTCTTTGCATGCCATCCCGAAATACAACGCCGACAGCAGTGTGAAGACGTATGCCTGGATGTATGCGACCAAAAGTTCAAGCACATCGACGAAGATGATGAATACTAATGAAAGCACCGATGCGCCGGCGCCCCATGCCGCTCCCATCTGCCCGAGGATGAAAATCATGCTGATGAAACCTAACACAACGATATGTCCCGCCGTGATGTTCGCGAAAAGACGTATCGCGAGAACCAACGGTTTCGTCAGACAACCTACGAACTCGATTATCGGCATCAACGGAATCGGGAGCTTCAGGAAAATCGGCACCCCCGGCGTGTTGAACACGTCTTTGAAATATTCCTTGCTTCCAAAGACATTAGTAATCACGAAGGTGAATGCCGCTAAGACGGCAGTGACCGCGATGTTTCCCGTGATGTTCGCACCGAACGGGAAGAACGGGATGAGCCCCAGCAGGTTGTTGATGAAGATGAAGAAGAATACCGTTATTAAATAAGGTGTATATCTGTCAACATGCTTCTCGTCGATTGATTTTTTTGCGATGTCGTCCCTGACATACACAAACAGCATCTCAAACAGCGACTGGAGCCCTTTCGGAGCCTTCTCGCCGCGCTTCTTGTACGCGTTCGCCACAATGAGGAACAGCGTGACTAACAACGTGCATGAGATGAGAAGCCCGAAAACGTTTTTCGTGATGGAGATGTCTATCGGCCTTATTTGCTCTTCTCCCTTGAGAATCACGACTTTACCTTTGTATTCCCCTTCTTTTGGGATGGAGAATACGATCTCGTCGCCACTGCCTTTTTCAGTGACGGAATATGTGCTGCTGTGCTGGAAATGTTTCGATGAAAACGCGTAGAGATGACCTTCGTTATAGATGATGATTGGCAGATTGACAGCGACGTGCTTGTCCTTCCAAGTCAAGATGTGCCACTGGTATGAGTCGAGGATGTGCTCGAAAATCATCTCGCCGGCATTGAATTTTTCTTTTGTTTCTGTCTGTTCCGTCTCACTCATCGCTTCGCCCGCATGTAGGCAGGTGTTGATGCCAAAGATGAAACATACTAAAAATGAGATATTTATGATAAATTTCGTACTCTTCATTTCTTTAAAAATCTTCAAAACATTTGAGTTTGCAAGTTTACAAATTATTTTTCAAACGTATAACAAAAAAAATAAAAAAATGACTGACATTTTGTCAGAATTATGTATTTTTGCACTTCGTAAAAATGAAATAAATTTTTAGGAAATGAAAATATCATACAATTGGCTTAAACAGTACATTCAGTGCGATTTGCCTGCTGAAGAATTAGGAAAAACATTGACCGGAACGGGTCTTGAAGTTGAAGATATGGAACGTTATGAGTCCGTCAAGGGCGGTCTCAAGGGTGTTGTTGTCGGAAAGGTTCTGACTTGCATCGACCATCCGAACTCCGACCATCTTCACATCACGACGGTTGATGTCGGTGCGGCGGAGCCTTTGCACATAGTATGCGGTGCTCCGAATGTCGCTGCCGGTCAGACTGTTTTGGTCGCCACGATAGGCTGCGAGCTTTGGAAGGGCGACGAGTCGTTCACCATCAAGAAAGGCAAGATTCGCGGCGAGGTGTCGGAAGGCATGATATGCGCCGAAGACGAGCTGCAACTCGGCGAGTCGCACGATGGCATCATGGTGCTGCCCGACAGCTTTGAAGCCGGCAAGCCAGCCTCGTTCTATTTCCCTGTGGAAGAAGACTTTACATACGAAATCGGTCTCACCGCCAACCGCTCCGACGCGACATCGCACATCGGCTGCGACCGCGACATCGTGGCGGCACTCAACCATAAGAACCATACTCATGACTATAAGATAACTCGTCCTTCCGTCGATGATTTCAAAGTCGAAAACACAAGCAATAACATTGATGTTGAAGTCGTTGACACCAAGGCCTGCCCCCGCTATTCCGGCGTGACGGTCAGCGGGGTGAAAGTCGGGCCGTCGCCGGCGTGGCTCAGACACCGCCTCGAAGCCATCGGCCTCCGCTCAATCAACAACATCGTTGACATCTCGAATTATGTCCTGATGGAAGTCGGACAGCCGCTTCATATCTTCGACGCCGACAAGATCAAAGGCAAAAAAGTCGTGGTGAAATGTCTTGCGAAAGACACGCCTTTCACCACTTTGGACGGCATCCAGCGCAAGCTCAGCGACACTAACCTGATGATTTGCAACGCCGAAGAGCCGATGTGCATAGCCGGTGTGTTCGGCGGCCTCGACTCAGGCGTGACAGAGACTACGACCAACGTCTTCATCGAAAGCGCGTATTTCAACCCGACATCAATCCGCAAGACAGCACGTTTCCACGGACTGCAGACCGACGCGAGCTTCCGCTACGAACGCGGCTGCGATCCGAACATCACGATTTACGCCCTGAAACGCGCGGCACTTTTAGTCAAGGAACTCGCAGGCGGAACGGTATCTTCGGAGATAAAAGACGTGGTCAACGGCGACTTCACGCCGGTCCGCGTACAGCTGAAATTCGATTATCTCAATAAGATTGCCGGTCAGAATATCGAGAAAGAAGTAGCTGTCAATATCTTGAAAGACCTTGACTGCCAAGTCGTTGAGCTTACCGACGCATACGTGACGGTCGATGTCCCGACATGCAAGGTCGATGTCTATCGTCCCGCCGACCTGGTCGAGGAAATCCTCCGCATCTACGGCTACGACAACATTGCTATCCCGACTAAAATCAATGCGAGTCTGAACGTCAACAACAAGCCGGACGCCGAGAAGTTGCAGAAGGAGATTTCCATCATGCTGGCTTCCAACGGTTTCTATGAAATCATGAACAACTCCCTGACGAAGTCGGCTTACACACGCGACCTCGACAGCTTCGATGAGGAGAAGAACGTTAAAATCATGAACCCGTTGAGCAGCGACCTCGACGTCATGCGCCAGTCGCTGATGTTCGGCGGCCTCGAAAGCATCGCGAGAAACCAGAACTTCAAGACGTTCGACATGAAGTTCTTTGAGTTTGGAAATACATATTTATATAATAAGGAGAATCCTCAGACCGATGAGAAGCCGTTGAATCCGTACAGCGAGAACTTCCGTCTCGACATGCTCCTCACCGGAAATGATGCCGCCGAATCGTGGAACACAAAACCGCAAAGCCTTGGTTTTTACGACCTTAAGAGATATGTACTTGCCGTGATTCACAAGCTCGGCATCAATGTCGAAGAGCTTGAAATGAGAGAAGGAACAGTGTCGCATTACGATTATTCAATTGTCTATTCATTGAATAACAACGACTTGGTCACTCTCGGGAAAATCAGCCAGAAGACATTGAAGGTGTTTGACGTGAAGAAGGAAGTGTATTATGCGACATTCGACTGGAACGTGATTCTCAAGGTCGTCAAGGGTCTTAAGACCATCAGTTTCAAGGCGTTGCCGAAGTTCCCGAGCGTGCGTCGTGACTTGGCTCTCGTCATGGACAAGAACGTGACGTTTGAGATGGTGAAGAAGGTGGCGATGACCGCCGAGAAGAACATCTTGAAGTCGGTGAACCTGTTCGACATCTACGAAGGTGACAAGATTCCGGCAGGGAAGAAGCAGTATGCAGTCAGCTTCACTTTGCAGGACACACAGAAGACATTGACCGACAAGGTGATAGAGAAGACAATGGCGAGGATTCAGTCGTCGATTGAGCAACAGTTACAAGCAACATTGAGATAATGGACGTTCAGACGATAAAGCAAAGGTACAAGATCATCGGGAACGACCCTTATCTTAACCGTGCCATTGAGGTGGCGGTGCAGGTGGCGGCCACGGATCTCACCGTGTTCATCAACGGAGAGAGCGGCACGGGCAAGGATGTGTTTCCGCGGATTATCCACGACAACAGTTCGAGGAAGCACGGGCAGTATTTCGCGATAAACTGCGGTGCCATCCCGGAAGGAACCATTGACTCTGAATTGTTTGGCCACGAAAAAGGCTCTTTCACCGGCGCCGTCGATTCCCGTAAGGGTTATTTTGAGGTCGCTGATGGCGGCACGTTGTTCCTCGATGAAGTCGGAGAACTGCCGTTGGCGACGCAGGCCCGACTGTTGAGGGTTCTGGAAAACGGAGAGTTCATAAAAGTCGGCTCCTCTAAAGTACTGAAGACAAACGTGCGTGTCGTGGCGGCCACGAATGTTGATATTCCCGAGGCGATAAAAAATGGCCGATTCCGCGAGGATCTTTACTACAGGCTCAACACAATCCCGATTTCGATACCTCCGCTCCGCGAGAGAAAAGGAGATATAATGCTGTTATTCAAGAAGTTCGCCTTTGACTTTGCGGAGAAATACCATGAGACGCCGATAAGCCTCACGCCGGAAGCGCAGTTGATGTTCGAGAATTATCGCTGGGACGGAAATATCCGTCAGCTGAAGAACGTCACCGACCAGATATCCATCATGGAGAAAGAGGAGAGAGTCATAACGCCTGAAGTCTTGGCGGGCTATCTGCCGAAGCAGACATCGCTGCCGATTCTCGCCGGCGAGAAAGACCACGATTTCTCGGAGCGCGACATATTATATAAGGTGCTTTTCGACATGAAGAAGGACCTCATGGAGTTGCGTAAGACCGTCGATGACCTCACTAACGGACAGGTCGCGGCGGCAAATTCGGTCGAGAAGACGGCTCCGTCAATCACCCCGATTTATGGCAAGGTGCTTAATGTCGCCGAAGATGATGACACTCTGATTTTCGACTCGGCTCAAGACGCCGAGGCTGAGTTTGTTCCGGCAAAGCAGGTCATCGACAATCTGTCGTTGCAAGACAAAGAGAAAGAGGTGATTATCAAAGCGTTGAAGAAATATAAAGGCAAGCGTCGTGAGGCTTCCAACGAGTTGGGCATCAGCGAGCGGACGCTTTACAGAAAGATTAAGGACTACGGAATAGACATGTAATGAAGAAGATTCACACCTTATTAATATTGGTTGTTGCGTTTTTGCTGACGGGCTGTGGCGTCTATTCATTCACGGGCGCCAGCATTCCGGCGGAAGCGAAGACCGTCTCGGTGCAGTATTTCCCGAACAACGCCAACTTGGTCCAGCCGATGCTCAGCAGCGTGCTGACCAACACTTTACGTGATTATTTCATGAATCAGACTTCGTTGGCGGAGGTGGAAAACAACGGTGACCTCGCGATAGAAGGCGAAATCACCGATTATGTGACAGCCCCGACTGCCATCACGGGCGACCAGACGGCAGCGTTGAACCGCTTGACAGTCACGGTGAATGTCAGGTTCTTCAACAAATACGACGAGTCGAAGAATTTTGAACAGAAGTTTTCACAGTACGAGGACTATTCAAGCACTCTTGACCTCAACTCGGTGCAGGATGAGCTGATGGAGACGATAGTCGAGAAGTTGTGTGAGGATATTTTCAACAAGGCTGTCGTGAATTGGTAATTATTGATATTTAGAAAAAGAATTGCAGATTGGAACAGACAAGGTTAATGGGATTGGTTGAGCGTCCAGATGTCATTGAGAATCAGGATGTTGAAGAGCTTGAGATGCTGCTTCGGCGTTATCCGTATTTCACGGTGGGGCAGACGTTGCTCGCCGTCGGTCTGTATGCAGATGCCGATGAGAAGGCGAACAGGCAGTTGAGGTTGGCGTCGTCGATGTCACCCGACAGGAACGTGCTGCGGAAACTCTGCATCCAACTTCCCGATGAATACACGGAGGAGGTGCGTGAGGTCAAGGGAGAGGCGACGGAGATAATCCCTGAAAAGACACTCGTGATACCGGAAATCAACCTTGGAAGAGACACGGAGGAGCTGAATCGTGAGGTGGCGCTTCTTGAAGAAAAAAGGAAGACCCTGGACGAACTGATGGCAATTATCGAGAGCAAAATCGCGCAGTTGGAAAACGAGAAAATCGAGCCGAAGAAAGAACCGGAAAAATTGACAAAATCGGAAATTATCGACAAATTCATAGCAGAAAATCCGTCGATTTCACGACCGAAACAGGAGTTTTACAACCCGATTTCGGCTGTCCAAGACTCCGTTGTCGATCAAGAGAATATTGTAAGTGAAACATTAGCAACGATTTACGCCAAGCAAGGATACCTTGAAAAAGCAATTTCAATTTATGAAAAATTAATCTTGAAAAATCCAGAAAAAAGTATTTACTTTGCAGGTCAAATTTCTGAGTTAAAAAATAAGTTAAACAATTAATATTTTAAGACAATGTACGTAACAATTTCAGTATTAATCCTTATCGTCAGTTTCCTGATGATGTTGGTTGTTTTGGTGCAGAATTCAAAAGGTGGCGGTCTGGTTTCCAACTTTTCATCGCAGAATCAGATTCTCGGCGTGCGCAAGACGACGGACTTTCTTGAAAAGACAACATGGACGCTCGCAGTTTTGTTAGTGGTCTTCTGCCTTGCATCGAGCTTATCAATCCCGAAGAACGGTGTTCAGAGCGCAGGTCAGGCCGACACACAGATGCGCAGCCAGATTGAAAACACACTTCCGGCAGCACCAGAGGCACCTGTTGCAGAATAAACTGACAAGGAAAATGCAAAAAATGTCAGAATGTCACTCGTTCTGACATTTTTTTTTGTTTTGTCAGTCAAACATCTTTGGAATGAAATTTGTTAAACCCGCGGCGGTTTTCAAATTTTTATGAAATAATAAACGAATAAATCAAACATAAAATCATGGCACAATTGACAATCAAACCTTTGGCGGATCGCGTGGTCATCGCACCGGCAGCCGCAGAGCAGAAAACAGCCAGCGGAATCATCATCCCTGACACAGCAAAAGAGAAACCACAGAAAGGCACCGTCGTCGCTGTCGGCCCCGGCACAAAAGACGTCCAGATGACAGTGAAAGTCGGCGATACAGTCATTTATGGCAAATACGTCGGCACAGAGTTCCATTTCGATGGCAACGATTATATGATCATGCGTGAGAACGACATCATTGCAATTATCTAAGTTTATATTTTCAAAGTTAAAAAGTTATGGCAAAAGACATATTATTCAATCTTGACGCACGCGACGGCCTGAAGAAAGGCGTCGATGCTTTGGCAAACGCAGTTAAAGTGACACTCGGACCTAAAGGTCGCAATGTCATCATCGAGAAATCATACGGCGCACCGCACATCACAAAGGACGGCGTGACGGTGGCGAAGGAAATAGAACTCGCCGACCCGATCGAGAACATGGGCGCACAGCTCGTGAAGGAAGTCGCCTCCAAGACTAACGACCTCGCCGGTGACGGCACCACGACAGCCACAGTGCTGGCACAGGCAATCGTCGCCACAGGCCTGAAGAACGTCATCGCAGGCGCAAACCCGATGGATCTCAAACGCGGTATCGACAAGGCTGTCGCCAAAGTCGTCGCCTCGTTGAAGGAACAATCGGAAATCGTTGGTGAGAATGTCGAGAAAATCCAGCAGGTAGCTACAATCTCCGCTAACAACGACTCGACAATCGGCACACTCATCGCCGACGCAATGAGCAAGGTGAAGAAAGAAGGCGTTATCACCGTCGAAGACTCAAAAGGCATCGAGACATACGTTGACGTCGTCGAAGGCATGCAGTTCGACCGCGGCTACATCTCACCTTATTTTGTGACCGACACAGAGAAGATGGAAGCCGTCTATGACAACCCGTTCATCCTCATCTACGACAAGAAAGTCAGCGTGATGAAAGACCTACTTCCTGTTCTTGAGAAGACTCTCCAGACAGGCCGCGCATTGCTTATCATCGCTGAAGACATCGACAGCGAGGCTCTCGCGACATTGGTTGTCAACCGTTTACGCGGTTCGTTGAAAGTTGTTGCAGTGAAAGCTCCTGGCTTCGGCGACAGAAGAAAAGAGATGCTCGAAGACATCGCCATCCTCACGGGCGGCACCGTCATCAGCGAGGAAAAAGGCTACAAGCTCGAAGACGCGACATTGGCCGAACTCGGTTCATGCGACAAGATTACCATCACGAAGGACAACACAACTATCGTCAACGGTCAGGGTGACAAGGAAAACATCCAAGCACGCGCAGCACAGATCAAGGCTCAGATTGCGACGACGACATCCGACTACGACCGTGAGAAACTTCAGGAGAGACTCGCGAAGATAGCAGGTGGCGTGGCAGTCATCCACGTCGGCGCAGCTTCTGAGGTCGAGATGAAGGAGAAGAAAGACCGTGTTGAAGACGCTTTGAACGCGACACGCGCAGCCATCGAGGAAGGCATTATCCCGGGCGGCGGCGTCGGCTTCATCCGCGCCATCAAGTCACTTGAGAAGATGAAAGGCGACAACGAAGACGAGACGACAGGCATCTGCATCATCAAACGCGCCTTGGAGGAGCCGCTCCGCCAGATCGTCGAAAACGCAGGTCTCGAAGGCTCAGTCGTTGTGAATAAAGTCAGAGAAGGCAAGGGCGACTACGGTTTCAACGCCCGCACCGAGACATACGAGAACATGCTCAAGACAGGTGTCATCGACCCTGTGAAGGTATCAAGAGTCGCTCTCGAGAACGCCGCTTCAATCGCCGGCATGTTGCTCACGACAGAATGCGTCGTCTCCAACCACAAGGAGGAGAACCCAGCACCTGCAATGCCGCAGATGGGCGGCGGGATGCCGGGAATGATGTAAAAAATTCCCAAATATGAAAAGAAGATGCCGTTTGAAAAAGCGGCATCTTTTTTTGTATAAATCTTCCGCCGAATAAATTTTTTTGTATTTTTGCGCCGTCATTTGTCGAAGTCCGCGAGGGCTTAGGTGGGTGACAGACATATTGGAAAGACGTTGTGCTGACGTTTTATCTGCGGCGTGTAGAATCTCGCAAGTTCTTAGTCAATCGCACGATAAGGCAGTGGGCAGATGTCCAAGGGATTGTTATATATTAAAGGTGTCGCCCGACATCTGACGGTATAGACGTTCTGCGTGGGCTTCGACATTGCTTATCCTCGATTGACGGGCAATGCGAGAGCCTTACATGCGGGATAGGCAAGGTGCAGATTCCCGCGCTTTTTCTTTTATGGTCTCATGATTTTAAAAATAATGTCCGGTATCGGGAATCTGCCGGCTGATAAGGTATTACTAATCAAATTTTTAAATCATGAAAAAGTTACATTTACTCGGAATGGCGGCTGTGATTGCCGTCGCATTGACAAGCTGCGGAAGCTCAAAGAACATGGCTGTGGAGTCAAGCATCGGAAAGGAAACAAGTCTTGAAGGCGAGAAGGTCGTTGTTGAAACCACGAAACTGCAAGGCATCGACATGGTGGATGACCTCAGCGAAGACGGCACCAAGATGATTAAGGTGGCATACAAGTGGTACGCCGGCATAGGCAAGGCCGACGACAAGCAGACCGCCATTGAGATGGCTGAATTGGAGGCACGCGCGACGGTTTCGCGTGTCATCGAGAACGCGGTGAAGGTCGAGGCTGAAAGAGGAACTGTCGCCAACAACGGAGAAGTGCAGAAAGCCTTGACATCACATTGGAATCAAATCAGCGTGAGCATCCAAAACGCCTGCGAGCCTTTCGGCGACACCAGAGTAGAATACAGCCAGACGACAAAAATGTACACCGTGACACAGAAAGTCGGCATCCGCGGCGACAAGTTCCAGAAAATGCTGAACAACGCCGGCAACTACAAGCCTGACAATCTCAGCGGCAAAGACCTTGAAGATTTCATTGAGGTGAACAAATCTATCATGAACGCCGCGAAAGGAAACTGATTATGAAGAAGGGAGTATTATTTGCAATGATGCTTGTGGCGTCCATGATGACTGCCACGGCTCAAAACACGGTAACCAAAACGATTAAGACCAACGGTGTTACCATGGTCGAAACTCTTAGTGAAGACGGCTCGGAATTGATACAACGTCCTTACCGTTGGTTCGCGGGAATGGCCGAGGCGGATGTCGAGTCGGTTGCTGTGGAGATGGCGCAGCTTGAGGCGTATGCTGCGGTGTCACGCGTTATCGAAAACGCCGTCTCAACCAATGCCGAGCGTTCTACTCTCGCTGTTGACGGCAAGGTGGAAAAGGCTTTGAAATCGCACTGGGAGCAGATGAGCTTCAGTATCCAGAAGGCGTGCGAGCCGTTTGGTGAATCTGAGGTTACATACAACGAGCAAACAGGCATGTATTATGTCATTTCAAAGGTCGGCATCCGTGGCGACCGCTACGTCAAGATTCTCGATGGTGCGAAAAACGCCAAGCCTGAAGGTCTTGACAAAGACGAACTGCAAGAGTTCCTTGAAGTTAACGATGCCATCATGAACGCCGCAAAAGGGAACTGAAATGAAAAGATTTTTTGCAATGGCAATCCTGCTGCTTGCCGGGATTGCCACTATAGCGCAGAACTATCCGTCGGAATGGGCAAGATACGCCTCCGACGGATACTTCCACGACATAGAGAGCGCACAACACAAGCAGGATGCACTTGACCTGGCACGTTCAAACCTTGCCAAACAGATTCAGGTGCGAGTCAAGGAAATCAGCAAAATCGACAAGCAGGTTGTTGACGGTCGTTCAAGCATTTCATACAACTCATCAAAGGGCTTCGCGACGGATGTGGACATGAACCTGGCGCAAACGCTGAGCAGTTATGACGCAAACATCGGGAAGTATTACGTGATAGCCTACATCAACAAGGAGGAGGCGTGCAATTTTTATGAGAATGAGATGAAGATGCTCATCAGTAATATTGGCAGCCATATCGCAATAGCTGACAATTATATCAGCGCCGGCTTTAAGACAAAGGCGAAAGAAGAACTCCAGACCACACTGGCGCTGTTCGGACGGAAAGACGAGCCGCTGTTCTGGCTCAATGTGTTCGGGCTTGATGAATACAAGATACAACAGTATCTCAATGAGGTTAACGGCAACGAACAAACGGTTAAATCGAAACTTGCCGAACTGGAGCACGGACTACGTATCTTCCTCGACTGCAAGTCACCGATGTTCGACGGGAAAAACTATCCGCTGACCGACAAACTCAAAGGCGAACTGAGTGAACTCGGCTGCAGCTTCATCACATCCGCCTCCGATGCCGATTACGCAGTATATATCAATGCCTATGCTGAGATTGTCTCAAAATCCCCGTTCACAAGCTATGAGGGAATGCAGACCTTCTCATACGTCACACGCGAACATGCAACAGTCTCTTTGACAAAAAAGGCGACAGAAGAGGTGATATATACAGACGAAATGTCGGAGAAAGGAGTTGGAACCCGCGATCAGAATAAAGCTGCTTCTACAGGATATGAACAACTCTACCATAAAATAGCGACTGTGCTGAAGGAGAAAATACAATAGAAACAGAAAAATATTTGACTTTTTAACAACATTTAGCGATGAGAAAACTTCTTACTCTCTGCCTGCTGGCAGTAACAATGTGCGCTGCGGCGCAAGAACAAGTGCAATCAAAACGTGTTGCTGTTCCTGAAATTGTAGACAAAACGGGGCAAGTACAGGACACAATCAAGCAAATGTTACAAAATAGTTTGATATATGCCGTTGCTCGTACACCTGGTTATGAATGTATAGATATGTCTATTAACTTTCAAGATGTGAATCAAATACCAAAGAGTGCATCATATTTATTGATAGCAGAAGTCACTCCTTTTATGGGTAACAATGTTATGGTTAGTGCAAACTTATTGGATGCGGAAACTGCCCAATTAATCAATACCATTCCCACGACCATGGTTTCAACACAAAATCTTGAAGAATTGAAGGAAACTTTTTCTCAAATCGGCAAAAAGTTGTTATCTCCCGAAGACTGAATGTAATTAACAAATTAACAAACGTATTATGAAACATATTCTTACTATTTGCCTGTTGGCAGTAACGATGTGCGCTGCGGCGCAGGAGAAGCGTTTCGCCATGAGTACTCCAAAGGCAGTTGAAGGCAACGTGTCCAAATTTGAGGCGGGTGCATTTGCCTCTGAACTTCAAAAGGCTCTAACCAACAACGGCTACCGCGTAGTGGCAAGAGGTCCTGCGGTTGACGCCATCATCAAAGACTTCGATTTCGAATCAAACAGCAGCCTTACCGACAACGAAAAGGCAAAACTTGCACAACTCAAAAATGTCGATTATATATGTATGCCAGCAGTAATGGAGAAAAACGGCATATACTATTTTAGCGCAACCGTCATTGACAAGGAATTGGGTGAATTTGTGGCGGTGGTTTCGGCTTTCCTTAAGAATTTCAGCGATATTGATTCCGCATGTGAACAGATGGCCGGCGAAATATTAAGTTATCTTGGCGCGTCATCCGGCAATGATTACACGCGTCTGCAACCACCATATCATGATGGAAACGGTTCTTCCCGTTCAGGCGCACACGCTGACTTCACAGAGAACGCATGGGACATCAACATGAAGATGGTCTGGGTGGAAGGCGGCGACTTTATGATGGGCTGCACGAGTGAACAGAGCGACTGCAGTGATGACGAACAGAACGTGCGCCGCGTGACCGTTGACGGCTATTGGATAGGAATGCTTGAAGTGACACAGGCGCAGTGGGAAAAGGTTATGGGGACGAGCATTTATCAACAAAAAAGCAAAGCCAATGCAAGCAGCACCTATGGTGTAGGATCTGATTATCCGATGTATTATGTCAGTTGGGACGAGGCGATGGAATTCTGCCGTCTGCTGAGCCAGAAAACAGGCAAGACATATACATTGCCAACCGAAGCCCAATGGGAATATGCAGCTCGTGGCGGCAATAAAGCCGACGGTACAAAATACGCAGGCAGTAATATGATTGACGCAGTGGCATGGTACACCGACAACAGCGGCAACAGTACGCACCCCGTCGGCACAAAGCGCGGCAATGCCCTCGGCATTTACGACATGAGCGGTAACGTATGGGAGTGGTGTAAAGACTGGTACAGCAACAGCTATGTAAGTTATGACACGAACAACCCTACAGGGCTGTCTTCCGGGTCGTGCCGCGTGTACCGTGGCGGCAGCTGGAGCTACTACGCGAGGTACTGCAGTGTTTCGGGTCGCATCAGCTACACGCCGAGCGACCGCAACAGCAGCCTCGGCTTCCGCGTGGTTCTCATCCCATAGTTTAACATAGTGGGCGTCCGTCTCTCCCGTGGCGAAAAAGAAAAAAGAGAAAAAGTAAAAAAGAGAAGGGCAGGGGAAGCGGAGTGGAGTAGGGCGGAGCGAGGGACGAGCTCCGGACGACGGAACGAAGCAGAAAAAAGAAAAACACCGAAAAAGAAGAAAGAGAAATTTTCGAAATGCAGATAAAAATATTTTCAGTATCGGTTTTGGGTGGCGAGGATGAGGAAGAACGTCTGAACCTCTTCCTCCGCTCACACAAAGTGGCTGATGTGCGCAAGGAATTAGTACAGACGGACAGCGGCTGCTTTTGGACGTTCTGTGTGTCCTACATACTTGGCGCATTACCTCCTTCGGTGAGTGAAAAAAAGGAAAAGACAGACTACAAACAGGTACTTGACGAACAGTCTTTTTCGAGATTTGCAAAGATGCGCGAGATACGCAAACAATTGGCTGTGGAAGATGCCGTTCCCGCCTATTTGGTCTTCACCGATGCTGAACTGGCTGAGTTTGCCAAGGTGGAACGCCTCACCTTGGAAGAAATGAAAAAGGTGAATGGTGTGGGAGAAAAACGTGTGGAAAAATATGGTGAAAAGTTTTTGAGCCAATATGAAAAGGAAGGGAAACCTGATACAGCAGGTAGCAGAGTGGGAGAACCTGCTGACAGCCTATTCTAAGGCTTGTCGGGGAAAACAGTGCAGCAGGGATGCACAGAATTATGCGGCTGACTTGGACGAAAATCTGTCGAAGTTGCAACGTCAGATACTCTCTGCTAAGTTGGATGTTGGGCATTATCATTACTTCAAGATATACGACCCCAAGGAACGGATGATATGCGCGGCCCCTTTCGCCGAAAGAGTCCTTCATCATGCCGTTATGAATGTCTGTCATCAGTATTTCGACAGGACGTTGATATACGACACATACGCCACTCGTCTGGAAAAAGGCACATACAAGGCTATCGAACGTGGACGCGAAGGATGCAGGAATTTTAAGTTTGTGGCAAAATTGGACGTGCGTAAATATTTCGATTCAGTCAGACATCAAGATTTGAAAGTCAAACTGGAGCGGCTCTTCAAAGATAAAAAACTTTTGTCTGTCTTTAATCAGTTGATAGATAGTTACGAAAAGACTCCCAGCAGAGGGCTTCCCATAGGTAACTTGTCAAGCCAATACTTTGCCAATCTCTATCTTTCGGAAATCGACCACAAAGCAAAAGAGTTGATACATGTGCCGATGTACATAAGGTATATGGACGACATACTTCTTTTCGGAGACGAAAAACAAACTCTTCGCAAACAGGTTGATACTGTGCGGCAATGGATGGAACAAATCGGCCTGCAGCTTAAGCCTGTGCAATTTGTGCTAACGGAACATGGTGTGCTGTTCCTCGGATATAGGATTTATCCGCACAAGTTATTGTTGTCAGGTCGCAGCAAACGTCGTTTTTCGCGCAAACTCCGACAAGCCAACAATGCATTGTCAAATTGTGATTTGTCGGAAAACGATTATTTAAATAAAGTTCTGCCGCTGTATGCCTTTATTGATAAGGCCTACAGCCGAAAATACAGAAAAAGGTTAGGCATTGAGGGTCGAACCGCGTGAACCGTGGCGGCAGCTGGAACAACAACGCGAGGAACTGCAGTGTTTCGAATCGCAACAACAACACGCCAAGCAACCGCAACAACAACCTCGGCTTCCGCGTGGTTCTCATCCCATAGCTTAATATATCGTCACGGGAGAGACGGATGTCCAATATGTTAAACAAATGCCTGTCCTACATGGTGAAATTTCCGACTGCGGCATTGTCCGTTAGGCAAATGAGACACCATGTGAAAATGAGTGAACGTGTTTCACCAAAGAATCTGCCTTAGTAGCTTCAGCCGGATGACTTTTGACGAAAGGGCAGATTCTTTCCTAAATTCAAGATACAATTACAACTTTAGCAAACCTAATCGCTGAAAATCATAATTTTGCCTCAAAAACAATCAATATTCATCGCGCTATGTCAACAGTTATTTTTGGCATACAACACAAAAGCAGGAAATTGATTATTTGGAGGAGCAGGACGGCAAATTATATGCTTATGAATTTAAGTGGAATGTCAATAAGAAAGCAAGATCCAATCCATCAATAATAATCTTCATCAAATCCGCAAGACAAAAATCATTCCATATTATATTGGTAACTAACGATTTTCAGCGTGTCGCCGTTGTCTTGCACGCGGCAGAAAGAGTATTCAAACTTTGTCTCATCGCCGAGCAACTCATTGAGGTCATCGACACTGAAAAAACAGACACAGTTGTCGAAATAAATCTTCGCCTTCCTGTCGGCCTCCTCAATGCATGCCTCGTCGCTCTTGCCGTAAATGGAATAACGGAACGACGACCCGACGGCCTGAGCCCCTTTCTTGAGGATGTAGTTCTTCAGATTGTTAATGTCGGCTGTGTGGTTTGACGAATAATGTGTGAGTTCGCAGTTGTACGTCACGATGACAGTCCTTGCCTGTTCGCACGAACCGAACACGAGGCCGATTGCGAGAATCAACAGTACGGATGCTATTTTTTTCATGGTATTTGTGTAAAAAAGAGGAGAGACATCACATCTCTCCTCTTTTGAATTTAATCTTTAAACTATCTCACGACAAGTTTCTGTGTCTTTGTCCCGTTGACTTTCACGAAATAGACGCCAGATTCGAGGTTTTCGATGGAAATGACAGCTTCGTTGCCCGAAACCTCTTGTTTTACGACAGACTGGCCTGTGACATTGAAAATTTCGATTGTCTTGAGGCCGTTGCCTTCAATTTTCACCAAGTCTTTGGCCGGGTTAGGGAAGATGTTGAATGACAATTCGTTGACATCTTTCACATCGGTACCTGGAGCTGGTGTCGTGACGAACGGAACGAGTGTGATTGTTCCCCATTCACCGTTGGCGTTTTTGCCTTGCGCGAAGCCATAGTATTCTGTTTCAGGTATAAGATTAATCCATGTCCATTCGCTGTATTCATAGTAAGGATACATGTCTTCCTGGATTATCTGGATAAGTCCCTCTTCGCCGATTTCTTCGTAATATGCCTTTTCGATAAGCCCGTAGTGATATTCTGCAGTCTGGTCGTTAGGTGTGGTGAAAGTCTTGACTTCCGTTTCGGAAAGCACTTCGACTGTCATTTCTATTTCAGAGATTCCTGTGCCGCCGGCTGTCGTTGTCGTGGCCTTTGCGGTCACCATTTCGCCGAGGGTTGAGTCAGCGTTTACTGGTACGACGTAGATGGTGTATTCTGTTGCCGGAGCCTGGTCTGTCCATGTGTATGTCACGACTCCGGTTGCCTGGATGCCCCACTGCATGACGAGCTGTTCCAATGGTGTCTGCATCATCTGCACCCACATTGCCATTTCAGCTTCCGTGCCGATCATGTAGTAATATGAAGCGCAGTCTTCGTTAGGCGTGAAGGTTGCAGTGACAGTGGTGTTGGTTGTCGTGATGTCTGAAATCTCGACGCTCGCGCTCGCCGTGCCGTGGCAGTCTGTTGCTGTGAAATCAACGGCTGTTGAAAGCGGACATTGAGCGAATACGTTGATACTCAATAATGTAGCTAAAATAAATGTAAAGAATTTTTTCATAAAATGATAAATTAAGTTGATAAAATGATGAAAATTTTCAAGCCGTAAAAGTATAAAATTTTTCAATATTACAGTATGTTTTAATTATTAAAATCAAAATTTCGTATTTTTGCAGCCGATTTATTAACCGCGTAGCGGTTACACATCAGTATGAGTGAAGAGAAACCGATAAGAAAGCGTGACCGCATCATCAAAGGGTTTTCGAAGTTGCTGAAGGAGGACAAGTTAAAGGTCGTTTCAGAGTACATCGAGAATCCTGGTGAGTTTGTTTCGCTTCTGAAGAGTTTCTGGTATTCCGATGCCGAGAAGCAGCGGCAGTTCGACGAGTTCAGCGAGAACACCATTTCCAACTTCCACATCCCGTATGGCGTGTCGCCCAACGTCTTGATAAACGGCAAGCATTATGTCGTGCCGATGGTTATTGAGGAGAGCAGCGTCATCGCGGCGGCCTCGGCCGCCGCGAAATTCTGGGGCGACCGCGGCGGATTCCATGCCGAAGTGGTTGATACACAAAAGGTCGGACAAGTGCATTTTTGCTACCAAGGGAGAAAAGAAATACTCTTCTCTCTCCTTCCGGAAATAAAACAGACACTGCGTGACGCGACAAAGCCTCTCACCGAGAAAATGGAAAAACGCGGCGGCGGAATCATTGACATACAACTGATCGACTTCACCGACAAACTGCCCGACTATTATCAGCTGCGCGTCACCTTCTGCACCTGCGACTCGATGGGCGCGAATTTCATCAACTCGTGCCTCGAGACCTTCGCTCACGCCCTACAAGACTTCTTCCTGCGTCAGAACCAACTGCCTGAGAATGAACGCCATGTGGAGATAGTGATGTCGATACTTTCCAACTACACTCCAGAATGCCGCGTGAAAGTCTGGGTCGAATGCCCCGTCTATGACCTCGACGGCGTTGACGAACATCTTGACGGACAGGCGTTTGCGGAGAAATTCAAGAAGGCTGTTGACATCGCCCACATCGATGTGTATCGCGCCACGACTCATAACAAAGGTATATATAACGGCATCGACGCTGTCGTCATCGCCACAGGCAACGACTTCCGCGCTACCGAAGCAGCCGGTCATTCTTACGCCGCCCGCAACGGACAATATGAGTCGCTTTCATCGGTGGAGATAAACGACGGAATATTCAGGTTTACGCTTGAGGTGCCGATGGCTCTCGGAACTGTCGGCGGCCTGACATCTCTGCATCCTCTCGCGAAAGAGTCGCTCGAACTCCTCGGAAAACCCTCGGCTCCCGAACTCATGATGATTGCCGCCACAATGGGCCTCGCAAATAACTATGCTGCCGTCAAGTCGCTGACAACCAAAGGAATACAACAAGGACACATGAAGATGCACCTCGCCAATATCCTCAATCAGATGAACGCCACCGATGAAGAAAAGGCCGCGGCTCTCGTCCATTTCAAAGACGTCACCGTGACATACGCGGGCGTCGAGGAGTTTCTGAATGAGGTTAGGGGCTTGAGGTAGTTAGGAGTTTGAGGAGTTTTAGGTGGTCGTTCAGTATAAAACTTGTGCAACTTGTGTTAAAAAAACTCGTGCAACTTGTGTTAAATAATATGTCAAAATTCAGAGCTAACGGAAAATTTCTGCTTACCGGCGAGTATCTTGTCCTTCAAGGTGCTACGGCTCTCGCTCTGCCGCTGAAACTCGGACAGACTCTCGAAGTCAACACGTTGAATATCAATAATGGTGTCATCCATTGGGACGCTTTTACACCAAAGGGATTCTGGTTCTCGGCGATGCTCAACAAAAACGACCTCACCGTCCGCGCATCTGACGACATGCAGAAAGCCGAGATGTTGAGCAAAATCTTTCAAGTGATTAAATCATTGAATCCTAATATCTTACAAGAAAACTGCGATTATTCATTCACAACTCATCTTGAATTTGACAGGGAATGGGGGCTTGGAAGCAGCTCGACTCTTATTTCATGCCTCTCGCAATGGGCAAACGTCAATCCATACGAAGTCTTGAAACAGACCATGGGCGGCTCCGGCTACGATATTGCTTGCGCAACAGCTTTAAAACCAATACTTTATCGTCTTGAAGACGGCAATCCTATCGTTGAGGAGGTTGACTTCAAACCTGATTTTTCCGACAAACTGTATTTCGTTTATCAAAATCACAAGCAAAGTTCCGGCAAGGAAGTGAAGTCGTTCAAGGAAAGACTCAAAACCAGCGATTTTTCAAGCGAGATAAGGGAAGTGTCGGTCATGTCTGATATTTTGTCAGGTCCGTGTCTCGCCGGCTTTGACGACTTCTGCGCCATCATGGAGCATCATGAAGAAGTTGTGGGAAAGTGCATTTGTCAGAATCCGTTGAAGAGTCAATTTAAAGATTTTCAAGGAGTTATAAAATCGCTTGGTGCTTGGGGCGGTGATTTTTTCCTTGCGGCGACGAAACTCCCCGAAACGGAAGTGAGGAGATATTTTCAAGGGAAGGGGCTGACGACTGTTTTCAGGTATGACGAAATTGTTATCTTTTGTAAACCACTGTCATCTCTCCAACTGGAGTCATCATTTTTGAAGTGATTTTCCTGTTTTCCCACGTCCCGATTTTCATGTCTCCGACGAAGATTTCATTTTCATTAATGTGATAAATGTAATCGCCGTTCATGTCAACCATCACGATATTCACAACGCTGTCGTTCTTGAAAATCAAGGAGTTGTTCATCTCCTGCTCGCCGATTTGCTGAATCATCTCAGGCGTGTTCCGTTTCTCGTCGAAGCCCAACGAGACTTTCTCGACTGTCCACTTCCCGATGATTGTGTCGGGATGTGAACAGCCGAGAAAGAATGTGATTATCAGTAATATAGATATTCGTTTCATTGATTAGAACAATCCGGGAATGCGAATCCATTCGCGTGCTTCGGCGCATGTGGCTTCGACTTCCGCTATAGTCTTCGGTATCGGGCGTCCGAGGATGCGGTTGCCTGTCTCGGTGATGAGCAGGTCGTCTTCGATGCGGATGCCGCCGAAGTCCTTGAATGTCTCGAGTTTGTCGTAGTTGATGAAGTCCTTGTGTTTGCCTTCTGCCTTGAAGATGTCGATGAGTGTCGGGATGAAATAGATGCCCGGTTCGTCGGTGACTACGAAGCCCGGTTTCAATGTCTTTCCGCAACGGAGGCAACTGAATCCCTGCTTCGTTGAGCGCGGGGTCTGCTTGTTGTAACCCACGTTGACTTCACCGAGACCTTCCATGTCGTGGACGTCCATGCCGAGCATGTGGCCGAGGCCGTGAGGCTGGAATAGGTAGTGTGCGCCTGCTTCGAGGGCGTCGTCGGTGCTGCCTTTCATGAGGCCGATGCCTTTGAGGCCTTCGATGAGGGTGCGTGCCGCGAGCCGGTGCATCTCCATGTATTCGATGCCGGGACG
The DNA here is from genome assembly GCA_045600605.1 of Bacteroidales bacterium. Classification (GTDB taxonomy): domain Bacteria; phylum Bacteroidota; class Bacteroidia; order Bacteroidales; family F082; genus Limimorpha. The sequence goes on along the minus strand of JAZRYG010000012.1, from coordinate 27,929 downwards.
CGTGTGTTTCGCCACTTCGGTGTTGGCTTTCAACACTATCTCATATACGTCGCGCTGGCGGGCGTTGAACTTGCCGCCGACGGGTGTCGTGCGCGTGAAGTCGCTGTCAAGGTAGTTGCCTGTCTCCGCACCGCAGTCGCATACCATCATGCGGCCTTCCTTCAGCACGTTGCCGTGGTTGTGGTTGTGCAGCGTCTGGCCGTCCATGCTGACGATGTTCGGGAACGAGACAACGCCGCCGCGTGCGATGGCGATGCCTTCGATTGTCCCGCTGATCTCCTGCTCGATGACGCCTGGCTTGCACATCTTCATGGCTGTCGTGTGCATGTAATATGCAGTCACCGCCGCGTATTCCATCTCTTCAATTTCAATCTGGCTCTTGATTTCGCGGAGGCTCACGATGGCTTCGATGAGCTGCTGGCTCACGTATTTCACGACTTCGCACGTGCAGATGTCCATGTAATTCGCAATCTTGATGGTCATGTCGCCGCGGTATGTCGGGGTGATGTGAATCTGACGGCCTTTCTCCATCGCCTCGCGGATGTATTCCGGAAAACGGTTGATGTCGCGGCAGTCTTTGATGCCGATCATGTCGCCCTGCTCCTGCAACGACGGAAGCGGCCCGCACCAGATGACATCATCGATGGTGACCTCCTGCCCGAACAGGATCTCCTCTCCTGTCTCAAAATCTATAACTCCAACCAAGTCAGGGTGATTAAGTCCGAAGAAATATGAGAAATTACTGTCTTGACGGTAATGGTAAGTGTTGTCGGGGTAATTCATTGACGCCTCGTCGTTGGCCACGAAGAAAGCTAACCCCTTGTTCATCAGCTTCTTCAACGCCTCTCTGTGACCGGCGTAAAACTCTTTGGTAAACATGATATTTATTTTTTATTCGATTTAACAATAGGTTAATATAGTTTCGTCAACTCGTCAATTTCTACCGGCAAATCGCCGAAAAGGTTAACAGGCTCATTGTCAGTGATTAAGATGTCGTCTTCAAGTCTGATACCGATGCCTTCCTCGCGGATATAGATGCCAGGCTCGCACGAAAGCACCATGCCCGCCCTGAACGGCTCGTATTTGTCGAGGTTGTCGTGGCAGTCTAAGCCCACGTGATGCGCCATGCCGTGCATGAGGTATTTCCTGTAAAGCGGCTTGTCAGGGTCTTGACTGTCAACGTCTTGCTGGGTGAAAAGTCCGAGTCTGATCATCTCTTTCTCCATCAGGGCGTATGTCGTGCGGTTGATCTCGTCGATGGTGTGGCCTACCTTGTAAAGTTTGGTAATCTCTTTTTTGACTTTCAGGACGGCTTCGTAGCATTCTCTCTGACGTGGTGTGAAATTTCCGTTCACCGGGATGGTGCGGCTGAGGTCTGACGCATAATTGTTGTACTCGCAGCCCATGTCGAAGAGCAGCAAGTCGTTGTCATTCAACACGCTGTCGTTTTTGGAGTAATGCAGGCAGCAGGCGTTTCTGCCCCCCGCGACGATCGGGTGGAAAGAGTGCCCCGAAGCGTTGTTCATCTTGAAGATGTATTCCATCTCGGCCTGCATCTCATATTCGTAACGTCCTGGTCTTACGGTCTTCACGCAGTGCAGGAACGCTTTTCCGGTGATGTCGCACGCGTGCTTTATGACGGCAATCTCCTCTTCCGACTTTATCTTGCGCAGTGCGTTTAATATAGGTGCCGAACGCTCGAATTTGTGAAGCGGGTATTGCTTCATGATTTCCTTCACGAAACGTTCCTGTATCGTCACCACTTTCGTCTCGAAACGAGAATATTCATAGAGGTTGAGATAAACCGTTTCAGCATTGAGAATCAATTCCTTGAGAATGTCGTTGAAGCTGTCGGCGTACATCACGTTTTCGCAGCCCGACAGCTCTTTCGCCTGTTTTGCGTCGAGCATCTCGCCGCGCCAGATGGCTTTCGTCTCGCTGTAAGGCTCAACGAAAAGCATCTCTCGCATCGCGGGGTTCGGGTGGTCTGGAAACAGAATCAAAAACGCGCCTTCGCGGTCAATTCCGGTGAGGTAAAAGAAGTCGGAGTTCTGACGGAAGGGATAGCATTGGTCGCCGTTTCTCGGCATCTCTTCGTTTGCCGTGAAGACAGCAATGGAATTTTTCGCCATCATCGAAGCGAAATTCCTCCGGTTTCTGGCAAAAAGAGTGTTTGGTATTCCGTTGATAGACATATCTTTAAATTAAAAGTGCTGATGTGAGACCACATCAGCACCCTGTGTTGTTAGTCGAGCAGTCTGAAACCAAGTGTTACCATGAACATGTTCTGCTTTGTCTTGTCAAGGTGAATTGTACCGCTGTTGTTTCCGAATCTCCAAGACACATTGTCTTGGCCGAAAAGGTTAGAAAGACCGAAACTGTAACTGATGTCCAATGTCAAACGCCATACGTCAATGCCGGCGTTTATTGCAGCACCCCATGTAACTTTCTCAGTCTCAATTTCATTTGTATTGAATACTCCTTCACTGTTGTCCGACTGTTTCTGTCCGACAAGGAAATACGCCACCGGACCGGCATAGAGCCTCGCTTTTAAAAGGTTGCCATCGAACATGTAACCAAGATAAATGGGAAGCGAAAGGTTCTGTTGGCTCAATGTGACCTTCGGGTTGAAGTTTGTGATGCTGGCACCTTCAAGATTAAACACTTTCTCGCTTTTGAAATACATCAACTCTGGTTGAATGACGAAGGCACCGATATTGGCGCGGACGAATACACCTGCCGTCCAACTGTTCTTGAAGCTGTATTCCATGTCAATTTTTTTGAATGATAAAGTTGTGGTCTGATAACCGATTTTTGGTCCGAGGCTTATTCCAAAACCTCCTGCCTTTGCTGCTGTGAAGCAAAGTACTAATGCTAATGATAATAATAACTTCTTCATATTTTTAAAAATTAAAAACACACAAAATTACTAAATTTTTTTAAACGTAAAATAATTATTCGCAAATTCAAAAAATATGTATTTTTACAAAAAATAAAAAGTTCTGTATGAAACGAAAAATTTTACTATTTGCTTTTGCTATATTGTTGGCAAACAATGTTTTAGCACAATATCAAGAATACCAACTCGGGTTGATGGCACAACCAGGATACAACTGGTTGATGGTTTCTAACGAAAATATCTCGAACGTCAAAAACAGATTCAGTTATAAGTACGGTCTTTTCGGCTCTTTTTATTTCAACGAAAACTACGGCTTGTCGTCAGGTGTGTATATGCTCACAAACAGTTCAAGCTATGATTTCAAGTGTGACAATGATAAAGTCAAGATGAATTTTAATCATGATTTCAGGAACACGTATTTGCAGATTCCACTCATGCTTAAAGGTCGTACCGACTTGATTTCCAATAAACTCAGGGTTTTGGGCGAGTTCGGAGCGGGGTTTGATTTCCTGATTGACAATAAAGATGCTTACACAGGTCTTGATGGTGCCAGCGATCATTTTGATGTGAAATACAGGAAATTTGGCACCTCTTTGATGATAGCTCTTGGTACTGAGATTCTCATTTTCAAAAACAGCGGTTTGATGTTTAAGGTCGTTTATGACAAGAATTTTGTCAATATGATCAAAGATACTGATGAAACGAAAGGTTATTATTCTGCCATGAAAATGACGAATCTTTATCTTGAAATTGGCTTTTTCTTTTAAAAACATGAAGATAACTTTAGCGCAGAAAAATTTTTCAACAAATGATATTGAGTTGAATGTCAATAAGATAATTGACGCTGCTCATGAAGCGAAAGGCTCAAGTCTTGTGATTTTTCCGGAATTTGCGGTCTGCGGCATGAACCCGTACACGCATCTTTCCGACCCGACTTTCATTGAAAGATGCGAGAAGGCTCTCGACAGAATTGCATCGGAATGCGAGCGCGTGCCGATTCTTGTCGGCTGCCCCGTCCGTAACATCAATGGCTCTGGAAAACCGCTCTTCAACGCTGCCGTGTATTTGTTTCAAGGACAACGTAAGGTGTTTAAAAAGAAACAGTTGGGACTTTCTGACAAACGCGAATTGGAATATTTCGAGCCGTCGGATGAGAACGAACTTCTTCAAATAGGCTGCCATAAATTCGCGGTCACAATCGGGGAGGACTTATACAATATAGGTGAAGACGAGTTCCTGCTTCAGAACCGTGTCGATGACTTCATGCCGTCACTTCCAGATGTTGTCGTCAATATCGCCTCTGAACAATTTGATTCTCAAGATATTACTGCTTATCGCGACAAGTTGCGGCAGAACGTCCTCAAGACGGAGCGTCCGTTGGTTTACGTGAACAATGTCGGGAGGAAAGACGGTGAAATCTTTGGCGGGCACTCGATGATTTTCGGCTATGAGAGCTATGTCGTCGCGTCATGTCCGTTTTTGGAAGAGGATGTCAACGACGTTGACCTGACCTGTCTTATTTCAATGAGACATGTTGATGTTGAAGACGTTCCGTCGTCGGAAGATATAGAAAACCTTGTCAAAAAGCTTTAAATCCTATCAAGCACTTTTGAAATCAGCTTCTCCATCGTCGGGTGATAGTTCGGCGAGAACTTTTCAAGAACGCGGTTTGCTGCTATTGCGCAGATTGTCAATGCGTTGTGTCCCAATATCTTAGCTAACATGAACAGCGCCGATGACTCCATCTCAAAGTTGGTGATTCTCCATCCGTTGAACCGGAATTTTTCGATGTCATTGTTGATGTTTGGATAATTGAGTTCGGCGCGGATGGAACGTCCCTGAGGGCCGTAAAACCCTGGTGATGTGGCGGTTATGCCACTGTGAAAACCTTCCGACAACCGATTGAAAAGTTCCTCCGACGATTCAACGATATATGGCTTGGGCAAGTCAGCCGGATAATTCATGTCGTTGATGAAAGCATCAGTCATCTTATTGTCAATCACCGACTTATGATTTTTGTAAAAATATGCGAGGCCGTCCAACCCTACCGCATAACGTGATGCCACACAGGTGTCAACATCGATGTCTGCCTGAAGTGCGCCGCTTGTGCCGATGCGCAATAAGTTTAAGGTGCGATGTTCCGCTTTCGGGACGCGTTTTTCAAAGTCGATGTTGGCCACGGCATCGAGTTCGTTCACCACGATGTCGATGTTGTCTGTCCCCATTCCGGTTGACAGCACGGTGATGCGTTTCCCTTTGTAAGTGCCTGTATGTGTGATGATTTCGCGATTTTCTCTTGTAAATTCAATATTGTCAAAATGCTGCGAGACCATCGGCACACGCCCTGGGTCGCCAACTAAAATGACGTTGTCGGCAAGCATTTCAGGAAATAGGTTGAGATGATAAATGGCTCCTTCTTCATTGAAAACAAGCTGCGAATTAGGAATTGGTTGCATATTCATGTCTTAAAAAATTTTTACAAAAATAACGCAAATTTTGTTTGAGAAGTGCTCAAATGTTAAAAATTGTAAAATTCGTGAAAGTTAATATTTTAATGTGTAACTTTGCGGCCTGAATGTTTAAGTTTTGACAGGAAAATGAATACAAATAACGATTTTGTTAAGGCGAAAATAATTTCCATCGGCGATGAGCTACTCATCGGCCAAGTGGTGAACACTAACGCCTCTTGGCTTGGTAATAAACTGACAACCAACGGAATACAAGTGATTTCAACTTTGACCATCGGCGATGGCGAGAAGGACATCATGGATGCGCTTACGGCTTGTTCTGACGTTGACATCGTGGCAATCACCGGTGGACTCGGCCCTACTGCCGATGACATCACCAAGCCGACGATGTGCAAATATTTCGATACGGAATTGGTGTTTTGTCAGGATGCATACGATAATGTCATGAGTATCTTTAAGTTGCGTGGCTATCCGATGAGCAAGCGCAACGAAGGCCAGGCATATATCCCAAAGGCTTGCAAATATATTCCAAATCGTTATGGCACAGCGCCTTGCATGTGGTTTGAGAAAGGCAAGACGGTTTATGTCTCGATGCCAGGGGTGCCTTTTGAGATGAAAAACGTCTTTGAGCAGGAGATACTGCCGATGCTTCTTGAGCATTTCAAGGTGACACCTTATTTAAGTAAAGTCATCATGACAACGGGCGTCGGCGAGTCTTTTCTGGCCGACAGGATTAAGGACTGGGAAGACAACCTGCCGGAATTTTTGTCGTTGGCGTACCTGCCGCAATACGGCATGGTGAAGCTCCGTCTCGATGGGCGGCATCCTGATGGAGAGTTGCTGAAGAAAACTCTTGACAATGAAGTAGATAAACTCGTTTCGCTGATTGGTAATCATGTCTTCGGCTATGATGAGGTCTCTATCGCGGAGGCGGTGTTCGGAATTTTAAAAGCGAAAGGGAAGACTGTCGCCTCGGCTGAAAGTTGCACCGGCGGCACAATCGCGAAGATGATCACCGCGATACCGGGAAGTTCGGCGGTATTTAAAGGGACTGTCGTCTCATACGCGACAGAAGTGAAAGAGAATGTGTTGGGTGTCAATCATTTAGATGTAGAGAAATATACTGTCGTGAGTCAGCAGGTTGCGGAACAGATGGCGATGGGCGTGCGCAAGTTGTTGAAAACAGACTACGCTGTCGCAACGACGGGCATTGCCGGTCCCGACGGCGGAACGGAACAGACTCCCGTTGGGACGGTGTGGATCGCCGTAGCGACTCCCGATGGCATAGTGTCGAAAATCAACAATTTCGGCAAGGACCGCGGAAACAATATCGAACGCGCCTCAATCACAGCACTCGAAATGCTGAGGCAGGAACTAATCAAGTGTAAATAATTACTGGAAATGAAAAAGATTATAGTATTTTTACTGGGGATTATTCTTGTATCTTGTTCAAATTCAACAGGATACAAAAAGAAAATCAATGTTGATTGCAGCGATTGCAAACCTCATGAGTTCGAGATAAAACAATATAATAACGCGCTTTTCAGCCTCGACACCGCCAATTTTGCGGAGGAACTCAAAAAGTTGCATCATGAGTTTCCCGAGTTGATACCTTCAACTCTTGACGATGGACAAATCAGCTACATGAAAGATTTCGTTACCGACACTTTCTGTTTGAGAATCAATAAGATGGTTGAAGAAGCATTTCCTGATATTTCAGCAGTTGAAGATGAAGTGAAGTCGGTTTACCGGCATTTCAACTATTATTTCCCCGACGTGCCGGTTCTGCCGACATATACCTACGTCTCTGGAATTGACATAGCTACGGGTCCGGTGTTGGTTGCCCCTGATTATGTGATGATTAGTCTTGATTATTATCTGAGTAACAAGGACTTGGTGTATGATTATGTTGGTATGCCGAGGTTCATCTCTGTGCGTTGCCAGCCGGCGAGTCTGCCTAAGGATGTGGCTAATGCGTTGTACGACAAATATTTGCATCAAAATATCTTGGCGAAAGATGCCCTTTCGGAGATGATAGAGCGTGGGAAGATGTATTATTTCATTGAGGCGATGGTGCCATCTGTCGCCGACTCGGTGTTGCTCGGCTATTCCTCGAGACAGATGCAGTGGGCGCAAGACAACGAAGGGCAGGTATGGGCGTCTGTTGTTGGAAATAAGATGTTGTATAGTAATAACTTAGATATAAGGCGAACGCTTTTTGGGGAAGCGCCTTTCACGGCTGCGTTCTCAAATGACGCACCGGCGCGGCTTGGTGATTTCATCGGGTTGCAGATCGTGCGTTCATTTATGTCGGTTAATGAAATATCGTTGACTACAATGCTGAAGATGACCGATGAGCAGGAGATTTTCCAGCGGTCGGAGTATAAGCCAGCGAAAAGATAAGGATGAAATGACAACCGCGAAGGCGCATGGAGAGAGTCTTCGCATGACGCAATCAAGCTAACTCCTTGATTGACGGTTCGTTTGGTTTGCACGGACAATGTTATTTTTGACCGTGCCGTGGTAGTATTGTCATTTTATTTTTAAAAATCATGTTAGTAAAAACTTACGGAAGTGCGTTGAATGGTATCGACGCAATAACAGTGACCATTGAGGTGAACATCGACCGCGGGGTGCAGTTTTTTCTTGTCGGACTGCCCGACAGCGCGGTGAAAGAAAGCCAACAACGAATCGAATCGGCGTTGAGTAACAATGGGTTAAAATATCCGAAACGGAAAATCACAATCAATATGGCACCTGCTGACATCAGGAAGGAAGGCTCGCATTACGACCTGCCCTTGGCTATTGCCATCCTTGCCGCGTCGGAGCAGGTGAAAGACGAGATGCTCGACAAATACGTCCTGATGGGTGAGCTGTCTCTTGATGGAAGTATCAACCCGATTAAAGGCGCTTTGCCGATTGCTATCAAGGCGGCGGAAGATGGCTTTAAGGGGATTATCGTCCCGAAGGCTAACGCTAAAGAAGCCGCTGTCGTTGAAGACATTGAGGTTTACGGCGTTGAAACGATAATGGATGTCATCAACTTTTTCAATGGTTTTCAGCACGTTGCGCCGACGAAACTTAGCATGGAGGACGAACCTAACGGTGACTTTTACGATTTCGACTTTGCCGATGTGAAAGGGCAGGAGAACATCAAACGGGCGTTGGAGGTCGCTTCCGCCGGATCACACAACGTGATATTGATTGGTTCTCCTGGTTCTGGAAAGACGATGTTGGCGAAACGTTTGCCGAGTATTCTTCCGCCGATGACGTTGAAAGAGGCGTTGGAGACCACGAAGATACATTCTGTCGTCGGCTTGTTGGCGCATGACGTGTCGTTGCTGAGGACGCGTCCGTTCCGCAGTCCGCATCATACGACATCGTATGTCGGGCTTGTGGGCGGTGGCACCTACCCGCAGCCAGGCGAGGTGAGCCTTGCGCATAACGGCGTGCTGTTTCTCGATGAGTTCGGCGAGTTTAAACGTAATGTCCTCGAAGTTCTCCGGCAGCCGATGGAGGACCGTGTCGTCACCATCGCGCGAGCCAAACAGACTGTTGAGTTTCCGGCGAGTTTCATGCTCGTCGCCGCGATGAACCCGTGTCCGTGCGGCTATTACAACCACCCGACGATGGAATGCACCTGCAAACCGGGCGTTGTCGAACAGTATCTTAACCGCATTTCGGGGCCGATTTTAGATCGAATCGACCTTCATGTTGAGGTGACGCCGGTGCCTTTCGAAGACCTCACGAAAATCAAGACGGGGGAGAAAAGCTCTGTTGTCCGCGAGCGCGTGGTGAAGGCGCGGATGATACAGACGCAGCGTTTCGCCGACGTGCCAGGCGTCCATTGCAACTCGCAGATGACCACGAAACTCATTCAGCAATATTGCCAGCTTGACAAGGAATGCAGCGCGTTGCTGAAAAACGCGATGGAAAGGCTTAACCTCTCCGCCCGCGCGTACGACAGGATATTAAAGGTGTCGCGCACAATCGCCGACCTCGACAACTCCGTGGAAATCAACGCGGGACATCTGTCTGAAGCGATACAATACCGAAGTCTGGACAGAGAAAACTGGGGGAAGTGATTTGGTTTTAAAAAATCAAAGACTATGGACAAGATTGTTTTTAAGCCCAAAAATGAAGTTTCTACTCAAGGTGAAGAAACTAAAGTTCTTTATTCTGATGTCCGTCAGATTATATGCGATGCACGAACACGATTGGCAACCTACGCCAATGCTGAGGTTTGCATGGCAAATTACTATGTCGGCAGACGAATATAGGTATGCGTGTGTACCCAATTCAAATAGGGTACACGCGTGTACCCAATTGACATGGTCGCACATAAGAATTTTGACAACAGTTAAAGATTCGTTGGCAAGACAATTTTACATGGAAATGTGCACGATTGAAATTGGAGTGTTAAAACTCTTATTCAAAAGATTGATAATCAATTGTTTGAACAGACTGCATTGAGTAAGAAACCAGATGAGATTGTTAGAAAAGAGCTTATGGAGACGAAGGAGACGAAATCTCTTTCTCCTGACATGATTTTCCGCAGCACGTATTTTCTCGACATGCTCAATCTCCCGAAGAACTTTTCAGAAAATGATTTGGAGTCAGCGATACTGTCACAGATACAGGAATTTTTGAGGGAACTCGGCAACGATTTTGCATTTCTTGAACGGCAGAAACGCATCACAGTTGACGCGACAGATTATTATCTTGATTTGCTTTTCTATCATCGTGGCTTGCGGCGGCTTGTGGCAATTGAGTTGAAACTCGGAAAATTCAAGCCGGAGCATGAGGGACAGATGCTTCTTTATTTGAGGTATTTAAATCGATACGAAAAGAAAGAAGGTGAAGAGTCGCCAATCGGACTGATTCTCTGCTCGGAAGGAAATACCGAACACGTTGAATATCTAATGCTTGACAAAGACAGCCCTATAAAGGTGGCGCAGTATTACACCCAGCTCCCAGACAGGGACTTGTTATCGCAGAAACTTCGGAAGGCTATTGAAATAGCGAAAGAACAGCTTGCGGAGCGAAGGTGATATTGAAACACCACTTCATGACTGCTTGATTTAGTTCAATTCGTTACTTGTCCTCTTGAATTTGCTTCTTGTGAATCCGACGAATGCCACAAGTCCGACTACGTGTACCACCGCTATCATGCAGAAGATGGTGTTGTAGCCGAAGTATTCTGCGATGACGCCTCCGAGTAGCACGCCGAGCCCGATGCCGAGGTCCCACGATGTCAGGATGGTGCTGTTCGCCGTCCCGCGTTCGTTGTGCTTGGCCACCGCGATGATCATGTTCTGGAACGCAGGCCAGATGTGCCCGTTGCCGAGGCCGATAAGGGCGGCGGTGATGTAGTAGCCTGTCATCGACGGCCATGCGATGAATGTGATGTAACCGATTGTTGACAGGATGATGCCCTCCATGGCGTTGTGCGTCAGCTTGCCCTCACGCAAGGTCTTGTTTCCCCAAAGCCGCGAGAGTATCAGTCCTGCCGAGAGTATCATGAAGAACGTGCCGGTGCCGGAGGTGATGCCGAGGCGCTCCTTGCCGTAGATGGCGAGGTAGTTGCTCAACACGCCCCAGCAGAAACCGAAGAAACACATGTTGAGCGCGAGAAACCAGCCGCGGAGCAGGAAGAAACGGTCGAGCGAGAGCTTGCGTTTTTTCGTCTCAATGGGTTTCGGCGTCACCTTGACGGTCGCTGCGCTGATGAGGCCGAGGCCTGCCACGAGGAACGCGAGCCAGAAAAGCACGTCGAAGTCGTCAACATAATGATATATGAAGATTGCCACCGTAGGCGCGATCGCCGAGGCGAGGTTGTTGCTTATGCCGTAGAAACCGATGCCTTCGTTGCGTCTTGACGGCGGAAGGACATCAATGGCCATCGTCGAATTGGCGACGGTGCACGCGCCGAACGGACCGCCGTGCAACGTCCTTATGACCGCGAAAAGCATCAGACTGCCTGCCACGAGGTAGCTGCCGAAAAACAGGAAACACACGAAAAGACAGACGAGCAGCACCTTTTTCCGCGGAAAGCTGTCAACAAGGAAACCGCTGAACGGACGGATAAGGATCGCCACCATCGTGTAGCCGGAAAGCACAAGGCCTATCATGTCTTTCGATGCGTTGTACGTCTCGCTGAGGTACAATGGCAGCAGCGGCGTCAGAAGATAAAAAGCGAAAAACAAGGTGAAATTCGTCGTCATCACCCTGATGTAATTCGCGTTCCAAAGCTTCTCCTTTTCCATATTTCTCGACATCCAAAGTTATCAATCAAAACTCAAGAATTAACTTAAGGTTCAACTGTCTGCCTGTCAGATAGTTAGGCACGGCATACTGTATGTTGTAAACATCCGTGACCCACATGTACGAGCTGACGTTGTTCACGCCGAGCAGGTTGAAGACCTCAAGGCTGAGCCAGCAGTTCTGGATGTTCCTCAACGGGTTCCTCGGGTTCTTGAACTTGGTGTTCTCGCCGATGAGCTGTTTGCTGAAGCCGATGTCAACGCGGCGGTAGGCCGACATCCGCATTTTCTGCTGGTAACGCTCGGTCTCCGGCGCCCCGAAGGGAAGCCCGCCGCCGAAGATGAGTTTCAGGTTGACCTTGAACGACGGGATGAACGGGATGTAGTCCTGGAAGAATATCGCCACGTTGAAACGCTGGTCCGACGGACGCGGGATGCCGCTGACGATGGTGTCGTGGTCGTAGTCGGCCCCGTTGTGAATGTCGGTCTGCGACAAGATGCTGCCGTCCGGCGCAACGTAATATTTTATGTTCTCTGCCGTCTTCATCAACGAAAACGACGCCCAGCTCTCAATGCCTTTGACGAACTCTCCGTTGATCTTCATGTCGATGCCGGTGGCGTAACCAGTCGCTTTCTGGTCGGCGTAATACCTTATCCTGATGTTGTCAACTTCGTAAGGGATGATGTCCTTAAGGTACTTGTAATATAATTCCGTTGTCAGCACAAACGGACGGTCCCACGCCGTGAAGTTGTATTCATGCCCCAAGACGACCTGATATGACTTCTGCACCGAGGCGATGTCTTTGTCAACGAGTGAACCGTCAAACATGCGTATCTCGCGGTAGAAAGGCTGCTGTACATACACGCCGCCCGACAGTCGGAAAATCATGTTGCTGTTCCAATGCGGTTTCAGCGCCACCCCGACGCGGGGGCTGACGTTGACTTTCCCGTTGTAACCCCAATAGTTGGCGCGAAGTCCCGCCGTCAGCACATAAACGTCTTCGTTCTTGCTTTCAAGTTGCCACGAATTTTGAAGATATGCATCTATGTTATTGACATACAAAATATTATGACATCTTGCCACATTTTTCAACTCGAGTGGCGTCTGCATCGGGTTTGACGGATTGAGGATGGAGTCGGTGGGGTGTGGAAGAGTGTAACCTGTCGAATCCACCATATCCCATTCCCTCACTTGGTCGTCGATGGCTTGATGTTGGTACCGCACGCCCCACTTCAGCGTGTTGTCGTTGTAGTTGAACGCGCCTTTGTGGTCGAGGTTCACCACCTGCGTGTAGAAATAGTTACGCGCGTGCTCGATGTATGTGCCGATGCCTTGGTTAGTGACGACATTGCCGTCCTGTTCGTTCTCTTGGTCGTTGTTGCTGGTGGTCTCGAGTTGCCCGATCCAGTACTGCCCTTGTACGTCGAAGGTCTCAGACTCGACCGATGAATACATCGAGCCGATGAGCTTGAGGTTGAGGTCTTCGTTCGGGCTGAAGTTGAGTGTCACCGCACCGAGGCCCGTGTTGTATCTGCTGTCTTCTCTGCCGTCGAAATAAACCTTGAGGCGGTATGACGCCTGGAGGTTTCCGAAGTCGGTCTGCCGTGTCTCCGGAATCATGGTGTAGCTGTTTCTTGAATAATAGCCGAGAGCCGAGATTTCAAATTTTGGTGTGACGGCATATGTCAGAAGTCCTTGTACATCAATGAAGTTAGGCTGATAAACGCCTTTTGTCTCCATGTTGCCGAGGATGTATTTTGTGTTTTTGTATCTTGCTCCGACGAGGTAGCTTAGCTTGTTGCGGGCGGTGCGTCCCTCCGCATGTACATCTGCGCCGAGCATGCTGAGCGTCACGGAACCAGCCGGTATGAGAGGCTTCTTGTATGTGATGTCGAGCACCGATGACATCTTGTCGCCGTATTCCGCCGCGAAGCCGCCGGCGGAGAACTCGATGTTGGAGATGAGGCGTGAGTTGATGAAGCTGAGTCCTTCCTGTTGGCCCGAACCCACGAGGAAAGGCTTGTATATCTCTATGCCGTTGACGTAGATGAGGTTCTCGTCGAAGTTGCCGCCGCGGACGTTATACTGCGAGCTTAACTCGTTGGTGGATGAGACGCCGGGTAGCGTCTTCACCATGTCTTCGATGCCGCCTGCGCCCGACGTGGGAAGCAGCACGCTTTCCCGCGCCGAGAGCCGCGTGATGGTGCTGGAGTTGATGGCCTGGTCATGAACCACGGCCTCATCGAGTGTCAGCGATGACGGCATCATGATGACATCTTGCTCGTGCCGCTCGTCGTCTTTCAGCGTGAGAGTCACGGTCTTCTGTTCGTAGCCGACGAAAGAGAACACGATGGTCAGCTTCTTCCCCGACGGGACCTCAAGCGAATACTCACCGCGCGTGTCGGTCGATGTGCCGTATCTCGTGCCGATGACCGCAACGTTCACGAACTCAAGGGCTTTCCCGTCTGTCGCCGTCACCTTGCCGAAAATCACCGCGTCCTTTTTCTGCCCGAAGGCAAAAAACGGCAGCAAGACCATGATGATGACTAACAACTTCGACTTCATAAGCCTTTTAACGATGTGACACGTGATAAATTTTGTCTCGAACTAAAAAAAAAGCCGCCTTAACACAGACGGCCTTTGTTCTTTTAAAGTGTGATATTACCAGCGGCTCAGGTTGCCGGCATCCTGTGCATCGCACATTGCCTGGTAAACGCCTTTCTTATCGATGGTGCGCAGACCTGCTGCCGAAACTTTCAATACTACCCACTCGTCCAACTCCGGAACATAGAATCTCTTGATCTTCAAGTTCGGTTTGAACGTTCTCTTAGTCTTCTTGTTTGAGTGTGAAACGTTGTTTCCACTGATGACTTTCTTGCCTGTTATCTGACAAATCCTTGACATAACTCTTATTTATTTATTGTTCAATTTTATCTACCTAAAAACGAGCTGCAAAATTACAACTTTTTTTGATAACAACAAATGTTTTGAAAAAAATTTTTTTCTATCTTTGCGGCGTAATAAAATATGGTATATGCAACAGATTCCAATGGTTGACCTCGTCGGTCAGTATAATAAGATTAAGACAGAAGTTGACGCTTCCATTCAGGAGGTTCTGTCAACGGCCGGTTTCATCGGCGGCCCTTTCGTGAAGAAATTTCAGGAAGATTTACAGGAATATTTGGATGTGAAACACGTGATCCCGTGCGCTAATGGCACTGATGCTCTGCAAGTTGCCATGATGGGCCTCGGTCTTGAACCCGGCGATGAGGTCATCACGACATCATTCACTTTCATCGCATCAGCCGAGATAATAGCGTTGCTTCGCTTGAAGCCGGTGGTCGTTGACGTTGAACCCGACACTTATTGCATCGACCCGGCGGCTGTCGAGCGTGCAATAACCCCGCGCACCAAAGCCATCGTGCCCGTGCATCTCTTCGGGCAGTGCGCCAATATGGACGCGATAATGGACATCGCGAAACGTCATAATCTGTATGTCGTTGAAGACAATGCGCAGGCAATCGGCGCACATTACACTTTCAAAGACGGCACCGTGAAGAAGTCGGGCACTATCGGCAATATCGGATGCACCTCGTTCTTCCCGTCGAAGAACCTCGGCTGCTACGGCGACGGCGGCGCACTCTTCACCGATGACGACGCTCTCGCCGAGATGCTGCGCTGCGTCGTGAACCACGGAATGAAAGTGCGTTATTATCACGATTATGTGGGCGTCAACTCACGCTTGGACGCGATTCAGGCTGCCGTCCTCGACATCAAACTGAAACATCTCGATGAATATATCGCGGCAAGACAGTACGCCGCTGCATATTACGACAAGGCTTTCGCAAAGACGGAACACATCGTCACGCCGGTGCATCCGGCTTTCACCGACCACGTCTATCATCAGTATGTCGTTGTCTTGAAAGACGTTGACCGCGCCGGCCTCATGGCTCATCTGCAGTCGAAGGGCATCGCAAGCGCGATCTACTATCCGGTGCCGCTCCATTTGCAGAAGGCCTACGCTGACCCGCGCTACAAACAGGGCGACTTCCCGGTCTGCGAATATCTCTGCGACCATGTGATGGCATTGCCGATACACACCGAGTTCACCGACGAGCAGTTGAAGTATGTGACTGACGCGGTGCTGGAGATGTGCTAAGAATATTTGTGAAAAATAAAATGCGAAGCAGTTTTTTGATTGCTTCGCATTTTTTTATGATAGACATAAGGGTTGTCATATAGTTAGGGCTGTATCTTATACCCTACATAAGCATGTAATGCGCGGTCGTATTTCAAAAGAATGTATTCGTCGTCATCATCGTGATCGTTAATAAACGAAATTATAACTGATATTACAAATACCGCAATCAAGAGTAGAATTATTATAAGAGTTAGCCAGATAATAAACAATTTCGCTAAAATTGATATTAGAATATACATAAATTCACCTTTGTTATGAACTATCGACATGATTGCTGTGCCGACAAAACAAAGACCAGCAATCACAAGGCAAATTGTTTGTGCTGTATTCAACGGATGGTCAAATCCACAGCACCAGGCAATGAATATTGCAATAGGGCAGGCTAGGAGCAGAGTCATATCCCATCCGTTGGCTGTAAGGACTAAATCACCTCTATTGGATTTAACTTTTGCGATGATGTAGAAGATGAGTAGTATCAGGAAGACAACTCCTGCGATAATGAAGTTTTGATTGGGCATAAGCAGTTTGTTTTATGGTCTTTCCACATAATCGATATAACCGTCCTCTACCACCCAACCGACGCTTGATGTATCATGAGAACCAACTACTACTGAGAACTTTTTCCATGTACCATTCTCAAGAACTTTTCCTCCAACTTCAAGTGCTCTTTCACAATTGTTCTCTAAACAAAATGACCAGGAAAATGCGCCAAAATATACATGTGATTTGATGCAATCACCATAATATCCAGTCTTTATAATATACAATCCCTGTGATTGTATAAAATCGATGGTCCAGTCATCATCATCAGGTAAGATGTATCGTATTTTTACAGTTGCATCAAAAGCTTTTCCAACCTCAGAAGTAAGCCGCATCTTGGCTATGAACAAATATTCTGTTTGGGTTTCTGATAGAGTATTTATTATATGGAAATCTGAAATCTCTTTTTCCGCTATAACCCAACGCCAGCTTGAAGGATAATAACCGTTATCGACACCTTCTGATAATGAATGTCCGATAAGGTCTTGTTGAATCTGTTTGATGCTTGGTTTGGGAGGAATTATTGACTTTATGCATAATAACACCGTTGACGGAAGTTTGGTGTTGGCAAATGCAGAACGCACGGAGTTACTGAGATCGGAATCAATGGCATTTACGAATGCTGTGTTGAATTCTGATTGAGATTTGTGATTGCCGTAACTTTTTTTCTTGTCTGATGCTGTCTGATAGATTTCATCTAACGCAATACTATAGTTATTATTTGCTTCGGCCTTAGCTGTGAAATATGCTGATTTTGCAGTCGCGCGACTGTTGTAAGAGGCGTTTTTGCCGAAATTCACATCTAATTTTTGCAAAACCTCAAGATATTCTTTGTTGCATTCGTTAACATTTTTGCCCAATGCAGATCCGTCTTTTTCGGGTGAGGCACATGATAACGTCAGCATTGGACACAATGCAACGACTAACAATTTTATGATAATTTCTTTTATTTTCATAAGTCTAACCTATCTATAAGAAATACGTGGTTAAACATGCCTATTGAAATATATTGTGTTTCGCCATTATGGGTTATGTGACCAATATTGAGAACAACATAATCATCGATTTCAAACTGCGACATTGTCAGCTTCATTATGATTTTTTCACCCAACGCTTCTAATGAATTTGGATTTTCTTTTTTTATCCTTTCGGTCAGTTTTTTTTCAACCATTGTGCGATGGTTTTCTTCTGTTGGTATTGTAATGTACATAATACCAGCTAAAATGGCTAAAATGATAATAGTATGAATGAGTGTTTTCATAGTTTAATTTTCTTAATTTCCTGTTATAATTGTAATATCATCAATATCTAATATAAATTGGTCCGAACAATCAAAATGGCGTATAGCTATCCATATTGTTTGTCCGGAATATGAACTCAAATCAATGGTTTTCAAGTACCATGTTCCCTGATCTCTATTTCCCCTTATTATCTCGCTTTTACCAGTTTTTGCAGAAAGAGTCTCTTCCCATATTGTAGTAAAACTACTTGAACTAGGATTAGAGGAGGTTGATATGGCAACTCCAAAATGTTCGGCCGGATATTCTGAGTCCTGTGCACACACATAGAAGGATATTCTTGCTCCTGCTGTTATTGTATATTTTTGCGGTGATACGAGGTAGTTGTCAGGATAAAGAGCACTGCTGGTATAGTTGGTATAAGAGCCTGAACATACCAAATCAGTTGATGAGCCATGCCCGTTACCAGCAAGACTTGTGCCAGATTCCAAATAAACGCCTCCAATTTGTGAACCGAGTACCCAACCATATCCGTCACCATCTGCATCAAGAGAGGTCCAATTTTGTAGACCGCTTTCAAATGTATAGGAATATGTTTGGCCTCCGCCTCCGCCTCCGTTTTTCGAAAGTTGCACATCGTCAACGCACATAATGTATTGGTCGTTACAATTAAAATGACGAATGGCTATATAAACATTTTGACCTGCGTAAGCACTTAGATTAACAGAGTATTGATACCACGTACCTGTTTTTGCGCCGTTACCATTGCGTGAAGCCATCCCACCATATCCTCCATCTTTGGCTGTTAGTGTCCATTCTTGAAGCATAGTAAATGCTGATGCTGTTGGTGTTGTCGTTGAAATGGCGACTCCAAAATGATCTTCGGGATATTCAGCATCGCATGCCGCTGCCCAGAATGAAAATATCGAACTGTTTTTGATAGAGGCTAATGGTGTGATAAGATATTCATTTGGTGTTAAGGAACCAACACCATTAATATAAGAGCCACTACAGATAGCATTACTTCCTGTACGATACCAATCAAGTAACGTGGTTGCATAATATGTCCATGTTGATGGTATATCGCTTGTCAAAGTCCATGTCCAACTATCGTCGTTAGCGTCAAGTATAGTCCAACCTGAAGGCATTCCAGATTCGAAACCTTCAGAAAACTCTTCAACGGCACTGCCTCCGCCGCCACTTGTTGTGAAGGTTTTTTGTGTGCCATAAGATGTTCCAGCACTGTTTGTTGCATATGCTTTAACATAATATGTCGTGTTGGCACTCAATCCTGTTATTGTACTCGTGAACTGACCTGTTCCAGTGCCGTCGGTTGTGTGCTGATTTGATATTGTCGGATTTCCGCTGGTATTCCAACATACTCCTCGTGCTGTAACAATGGCACCTCCATCTTCAGTGACATTGCCACCACATGTAACGGAATATGTTGTTACATTAGAAACAGAAGATGTTGTAACAGTTGGAGTATTAACGCCTCCACCACCACTGTCTTTGTATAGCGCAATATCCTTATAATCATATGAAGATTTGCCAACACCTTTCAAATCTAATCTCTTGTTGTGATTTCCATCGTCTAAATAGAGATAATAGTTATCGTTTAAATCGTCGAAAGTGACATCTAATTTAAATGTACCGGTAACACCGGTATGAGTATTGGTGTATTCTTGGTTGCCATTTGTGACAACAACATTTACATTGTTTAGTGGCATTGACTGAGATTCTTCTATTACCCTTCCGCTTAGTACTGTTGTTACTTTTTCAATTTTCTTCACACAACCAATTAATGCCAAGATTGTCAAAAAAATAGATGTTATCAATATCAGCCGTTTATTCATGATTATATTATTGTTGATTAAAACGCTAAACTAAAATTAACTCCACATGCAATAGTTTGGTCGTCGCTCATAACTGTTGGCATAAATGCATAATGTCTTTCCTTGTTTTTTTTCGATAAAGAAGCAACTCTAAAAACATGAATAGTGTATATTACAGCAACAGCCGACCAACAAGCGATATTTACGCCTCGCATAGTGTTGTATTGCTTTAATGCTTTATTATATTCATCAATTCCGACATTACTTTTGTTCATTGTATTTTTATAATTGTTTGACAACAGATACGATACTCCTGCTCCGCCGACAAACAAGGCCTCGCTTGTTATTACAAAAACACCTTCTCCTTTACGATCAGCCTGAAATTCGCCTAAACCAGGAACAAGATATGACCAAAAATTGAAACTTTTTGGAGGATTGTAATTCGTCAGTCGAACATTATAAGGATTTTTAGGGTCTTCAGTGCGTGTGACCTGTTTTAGCCACTTTACGTCATTATAGTTAGTATGGCTAACTTTAATATCGTATTTTTTGCTTATTTGATAATTTTTGTCAAAATCGAGTTTCAGAGGGGCATCGCCATTGCTTTTTGAGAGTTCATAATAAGGCTTTCCATCGGCATATACTGGCGTTCCACTATAATAAAGCTCTGCACGCGCACCCTCCAGTGGTTTCCCATCATGTCCTTTAATAACAACCAAAGCTACATTGGGTTTTCCTTTGGGTTTGTAATTGTATAATTTAACAACAATACTATCTCCTGCTTTGATACTCTTTGTTTGAGAATCTTCATAATCTTGATGTGAAATTTTGATTTGATAAGTCTTGTCAGATGTAAAAGACTTGTCATCTCTAAACCTTAGTGTTGCAATACCATCTTTGTTTGCGGATTCAATCTGCTTCTCGCCGTTTATTGTATACTCTACATTTGCGTTAAGCAGCGGAATGTTGTCCTTTCCACGGACAGCAACTTTTGCCATTTTTAGTTGCCTCTTGGGTTCAATGGTGTAATATACTTCTTCTTGGGCTTTTCTGACAAAAACTTCTTCCAATTCATATTTTTTGTACCCGGGTGCTGTAATTTCAATTGTATACCCGTGCTTAAACTGGGCATTAACTCCTTTTGTGTCGCTTTCCGTTAATGGTTGTACGCTTAATATATATTGATTGGCAGAAGCATTATGACTGCTTTTTTTTAATCTTTTGGGCCCATTTGAAATTTTGAAACTAACATTTGGGATTGTTGTCGAAAAAATAATAACTCCGTCTTCAGGATTTGAATATGATACATTTAACGGTATCAATACACTGTTTTTATCTTTGTCTTTAGTACAAACAAATTCATTTATTGAACCGTTTTGTGAGAATAAGTGGCTTGAAAAAAGCAGTGCCAGCAGTAATATAAATAATGTTTTTTTCATATTATTTTATACTAAAGTCACCAATAGAGAATCTTTCTTCTTCGGTATAATTAATCTTATTTCCGTTTTTGTCTTTGTCTGGCTGCCATGTTCTGACCCAAATGCGAGGCATGTTTTCATCACTGAAATCTATTACCAAAAACAACTCGCCGTCATCGCTATATGTTGAAGATCTCCATCGCTGATTGAGTCTGACACCATATGTTTTAGGATTAGCTTCGCTTTGAATGATTTGTATGTTCTCAAATTTTATGTTGATATATTCGTTTTTGTTGAATAGTCTTTGAAGATTGGCGAGGTATTCTTTTTTGTTTTTAATGCTGTATTCAACCCTATAATCGCTCATTAGACTTTTCGACATTTCCTTGTTCGGGTCGACGGTAACAACTCTGCCGGTAATTATCAAAGCATCTTCACTATACATTTTTTCGAGCATGTCCAAGTCTTTGGTGTTGTATGCGTCACGGAAATGGTCAACAAAGTTTTTTATCATTTCGCGATGGCGCAAATCTGTTACATCATTACTGTTTGTTATCACTTCCGTGTACTCATGCTCGGGTATCATGCAGTAAAAATCGCTTATCTTTCCTGTGCTGTCAAATTCAATTACGACATGTTGGTTTCTGAAGTCGTCTTTTCCGTCTTTAAAGAATATAGGCACATTTCTAACTTGGTAACCTGAACCAAATTTCATTACACGTGTAATCATTGTGGTTCTTGTACAATAAAAATGGCTCACATTCCAAGTGGTCTGAATTCTTTCAATAGCCTCTGGGGTCAGGTTTTGTGTTGACAGTTTCAATTCGTTTGTTGTACCATAAGCTCTGTTTAATTCAGCAAACAATGAGTTTGCATTGTTTTCCATTATGCGCAACACATTTTCAGGTGCTGTTTCACTGAATCTGAACTTTGTAGAATGCTGTGCAAAAATTTGATTTGTTGTGAAAATCCCAATTGCTACAAGAGCAATGATTTTGAAGAAATTAGTTGCTTTCATATTTTATTAAGTTTTATTTCTGTTGAAAATATAATAAACTATAGTTGTTGTTTCTGTAATATGTTTCGGGATCCTTGATGATTTCACCAGTTATCATATCTTTACGGCTTGAATCTCCTTTATCAAGAAGAGCGCGGAGCATGCCGTCTGAAGAAAAAACAGCAATAATGCATTGTCCCATATTGTCAAATCCTTCTGTGCTGTTTAAGGCACCGCTTATATACCCGTTTTGTTTCAACACTTTGCTAACTTCTTTGTAGTTTTTGCATTGTGCAATATGTTGCAAAACAGGATCCGCTATTGTATTTGAGCTTGCTTCTTTTACTTCTGGTTTTTTGTTAGCCGGTTTTTGCTCCACTTGGAGCTTCGGCGTTTGTTGAACAGGGCGTTTTGTTGTTATGAATACATTGTCTTTTGAAATCCAGGCAAGTATGCAAATTTCGCCTTCTTGTTGGATTCTGTCGAAATGCACAGACATTTCAAGTTCTTTTAAGTCTTCTTTGTTTTTAATTGACTGGTTTAACACATCTTTAAGTATCTCGTCGCCAAGAGTGTTCAATGCGATGCTTTTGGCTTCGTTTTCATTGTTAGGGTGGAGACCTTCGGCCCAATAATAATTATCGGTTGTTTTTATTTCAATTTCGTGTTCTTCGGTGATGTATTGCTGCGCATATGTGAAGAGAGGCAACAAAAATAATGCGATTGCAAATAGAATGTTCTTTTTCATATTATTTGTCTTTTCCGAATAGTGTTTTTATATTATGTTGCGGAATGTTTGAATATAAATCAATATATATTTTTCCGCTGTTCATCAAATCGTCTAAAGTTGTAGAGACAAAAGCCATGTGTATAAATTCAGCATTTTTGTTGTATAATATCAGTGTTCCAGTAAGATGATCGTTTTCAAGTGATTCTATGCCGAAATATTTCTCATAATCTTGTGAAAAGAAGCCGAAAAAATCCTTGCTTGTCATCGTGTAGATTGATTTTTTGTAGCCGTACATCCAATGTTTTACTTCAATATAATAGTTTTGGGAAGAGGGTAGAAGCATGGCGTTTGAAAACGTCAACGCCACGTATGAAGTGTCAAAAACAGGAGTATAAATGGTGTCGTTTTTAATATAAAACAAGTCGCCGTTTATTTGCGGTATTACAAAATTTTCACCCTTTTCAACATAAACACTGTCGCTTACAATGCTGTCGTTACTATAATATTGTAAATAGCTTGGTCTCAAATACATGGAGTTATTAGTGTTGCTTGCATAATAATTGCTAAGTTGTATGGCAAGTTTTATTTCCTGCTCCTTTTTGCTCATGCCGCTTATAAAACAGCAATCTGCCTTAAATATAAACGTGAGGTTTTTATTGTTTGAGCATAGTATTGTAGCTATGTAGTTGTTGTCTCTTCGGTTGATAATTGTGCCGTAGTTATTTTTCCATAGGTCGAAAAACCACGATTTGTTGTCGAGTGAGTCGGCTGGTATATATTTGTCGTCCAATAAAATATACAATTGGTCGTCGTCGTTTGTTTTTATGGTTTCCTTAGCGTCGTTGGATAATAGTATTGACAAAAGCTCTCTTTCAATAAATTGCGTTACGGGTTTGTTGCCAATTAATATAGAGTCGTAAAGGAATTTGCATCCGATATGTTCAATAAAATTGTTTTCATCTTTGCATATTGTTATTGTAACAGTATCGCCCAAAACCAATTCTGTACATGGAAAAGAATAGTTGTTGGATGGTATTGAATCTATTTTGCAGATATTGTTCAAAGAGTTGAATAAAACTTCTGTTTTATTTGAATAAAACAGCTCTTGAGCATTACAAGCGAAGTTCGATAATAAAAATATTATTCCAAAGACATATTTCTTGTACATACGATTACGATAATGCTATAGTAGAAATGGAAGGTTCCTCCTAAAAGAAGATTTCTGTTTAAGAGAAACCTTTCCATAAAAAATGTCAAAACATCATTCTTTGCTTAAATCATACGGATTCGGTCGTTTAGGCGCGAATATTTTTCCTTTTAGAACATTGTCCTTGCTGTATAATGCGCCGTTTACGATGTCGCCGTTGCCCCAAGTGCCAATGAAGTAGTCACCTTCTTCAGCATAATGCGGCGGATTTTTTTTATCATGCTTCGCTATCTGCATGTGTCGATAGTAATACATTGTGCCACTACCTTCGGGGATGTCTTTTTTTGCATCACCGACATACTTTCCAAAGGAATATTCAATTACATTAGTGATTATTACAGGGGGTTCCTCTATTATACGAATAGTGTCTCGTGGTTTTTCCTTATTAGTATCAATTAAAACCTCTTCCTGTTGATTCGTGCCATTTTTTTCGCTAGTTTGGGCTGGGTCTTCATTAACAATGGTGTTCTCTGAAGGCGTTTCAGATGATGTATAAACAATAGATTTTGGTTGTTCTATGTTATTACCACCTTTAGGTTCTTCTCCAGCCTTTTTCGGTAGCGTGAGGCACAAGATAATTACAATGGCAACCACCACAACAGATGCGGCAATCACTGCAATTTTATGCTTCTCGAACCATGATCCACCATCTGTATATTCGACAAGCCTTTTGCCGCATTTCGGGCAGACAAATTCCTCACCGTCAGGTATTTCGATGATTTTCTTTTTGTTTTCATCGAAATTTGGGCAATCCCAATTTGTGCAAATACCTTTCATTTCAATAGATTTTAATCAGTTAAACGTTCTTTGTCTCTATCTAAGATTTCCTTGGCGGGAACTTTGGCGTCAACAAATTTGTCCCAATCAGCTTTGTTCTTGGCGCACTCTTTCTTGATAGCCTCATGTACACTACCATCAATTTCCCCTTTCAGGAAGTCTCTCTTTGACTTTGAGAGATATTCGCCAGTATTGAGTTTGCTTTCAACCATTGTGCGAATCATATCAGCTTCCTCTTCGGTGATGTTTTCAACAACATTACGGAATGTCTGGTGTTTCAATGATGTTTTCTTTTCGTTGTCAATGTAATACACCTTTTGGTTGCCGTAGCCTTCACCCCTGAAACCGTATTTGATCAAACCCATCGACATTGCTAATATTAAATAAGGTGAGAATTCTTCTTTCTTATCATCATCCCATTTGTCAGGATACAATGATGGAAATTGCGAGCCGTCACCTTCTGTATGTAGCAGAAGTTTGTGCTGTTTTTCGTTTATATCGGACAATTTGGCATCGTAATCTTTCTTGAGACGTTCCACATCTGCTAGATACCTTAACGGGAATCCTCCAGTCATCGATAGAATGACAATCTCGTTAGACTTTAGATTTTCTGCAACTTCGATATTACCGGCAACATCACGGAATCTCTTGATGAATCTGTCACGGAAATTGGTTGTGTCCTCATATTTTGGCAGAAGCAGTGCATATTCGATTCGCAATCCGTCTCTGCCAAACCCAGATTCAATTTCTTTAGCATTTTTCTGGATAAGAACGCCGGCAAGTTTAAGTTTGTCTTCAATGAATTTGCCAAGACCTTCATCATCGCCATTGTATTCATTGGCAATTCTTTCCATTATGTTGACCTTTACCTGTTTCTTCTGTTCGCGTTCCATTGCTGATGTAGCGCTGTCAGCACAAACATCTTCAAACATATTAATCAATATCTGGGTGTTCGAGATCTTGCTTACCATTTTTGTGAAGTCAGGATTCTCATCGTGAGTTTCTTCAATGAGTCTTTTCCTCACATTCAGGGCATTTTCTTTGTTGACACGGTCATCGCGCATTATTTTCTTTGTCTTATTCTTGACATCGTCTGGCGAATACATCTTATAAGTAATGATACCATTGCCTTCGGTTGTGGAGTCTTCTGTCTTGCAACGTGAACTGATTGCGATGTCCATCTTGTCTAACGATTCGGTTAGATATTTCTTGAAAGCAATGACAATGTCTCTTAGCTCTCTCAAATTCTCATTAACCTTGCGGAGCAAGCTTTGCGCATAATCAAGGCCGAGTTCTTCGGTCATAGTTTCATATTTACGTTTAAGCAAATCGCAATGCGTTCCTAATATCTTATCCAAACTTGTCAGAACACCTCTCTTGTTCCATTTAGTTCTGTTTTCTGCAATATTAGGTTCAATGGTGTCTTTTAATTCCTGTCTCTTCTTTTGTTGTTTTTCGCCGAGTTTTTCTATGCGGTTCTCGTTAACATCAATAAGTGTTTGAAGATACTTTTCGACTTCAACAATTGATTTGTTACCGTTTTCCCAATCTTTGAATAAATCGTGTTCAATAAGTCCGCATATTACGCTTGCATATCCTTTTAATTCTTCTTTCTGATTGCGGAAGAATTCATTAACACCAACTCCACGGAAATCTTCTTTATAGCGTTTTGTACAAAGCTCCTCTAGTTCGTCCAAACGATCTGTTTTGGGTTTTTCAGAGGCTATTTTCTTAAATTGGCTTACCCTATTCCAGTCTTCTTTATATGTGAGCCATGGATTTCTGTTATCATCTACAATTTTTTGTGATAAAGTCAGATGCTCTTCGTCAATTCGCCATTCAGGGAATTTGCCGTTGCGATCGTTACGCAAATCTGCTGCATAACCCAAACCGATTTCATCCTCTGGTTTTTCAATAAAGCCTAAATCACTCCAGTTATTGTATTTGAACTGAAGCATGGCTTGTTTTGCAAAATTGTATTGGACGTATTCCCTGATTTCTTTTTCAGGATATTCTATTCTACCAATACCGAAAGAAATAAAGCGCTTGCTTCTTGTGCCATCTTCATGGTTGGCATCGCCATTTTCGTTTTGTTCGAGGCGCTGTAATTGCGTGTTACCGACACGATGGATTGTTATGATTTTGTGATACAGAAAATCTGCAACTACTTCAAACAATTCACCATTTGCAACGTCGAGGAAACTACCGTTAGTGTTGGCGTTTGCGTATATGTAGGCGCTGTCGAAAGCTTCAATTCCGCGATCAGTCATCATTCGTTTAACCTTTTGTGTTTTTGCTTCTTTTCGGCCTTGAACGTCGTATGGACAATAAGCTTTGACACTTAATGCATTAAGTTCGAGAAGCGCTGCATAACCATTTGGCTTGTAATAACCTGTATTTGAAACCCAGCCGTGTGGTGGTGGAGTTGCTGTCTCAGGGAGTTTTGCATAAACAATAATTTTATCTTCTGGAAATTCTTCCCTAATTTGTGTGATTACATCTATAATACTGCCGCTTCCTGTTCCTCCAGCAAGACCGGTACATATGTGGAATGTTATTTTAACGTTATTGGAGCTTCTTTGCAGATTTGAAACATGACTGCTTAATTTCTTTTTAAACTCGTTGATGTTCCAGGCAAACAATAGTCTTCCGAGACGACGACGCTGTCCTCCTGCTTCATCAGTTATGCCTCCTTTAATATGATCCCAAGTTTGTTTGTCACCAATCCATGGGCTGATACCTGGATAATCTTCAATTCTGTCAAGAATAGATGATGTGGTCGCATTAATCTTCACCTTGTCACCTGGGTCAAGTGCAACGCTCTTACCCATTGTGCGCCATGATTGTGTTTCATTCAAGTCTTTTTCAGATGAATCTACCCAAAGGTATGATACAGCAACCTCCCTCATTGAATCGTTCGGAACGTTGTTGCTTCTGAATTCTTCATAAACTCTTTTGCGAAAAGCACGGATAATATGACCACCAGTGCCGCCTAATCCGATAATTAAATGGTTTTCCATGTTATAGACATTTTAGTTAATTAGTATTTGCATAAGTTGAGTGTAAAATACACACCGCAAAATTATGCATAACATATAAAAAATCAAAGCATTACACTTCTACTTTTATTATCGGAAAATATGAAAATAATGATATGAAAAGTGGTAAAATAATTTTGTTTTTTTTTGGCTCGGTCCATATCAAGATCTTAAAGTAACGTGAGTTCGACCAAATTAACGGCTTGAAACCAAAACAGTTATGGAAAGATGGTGTTCGCCGCCAATGAAGATGTGCCACATTGTCAGGTGAAGATGTTTTTTCGATGAAGGCGCACAGCCGTCACGAGACCCGTATG
>JAZRYG010000011.1:0-5834 GCA_045600605.1 Bacteroidales bacterium | reverse complement strand
GACTGGTCCGGGCCACAATGATTTCTCTTCCATGGAGGAACAACGACTGAAACCTTCTGAGGGCATCAGATGGCATAAGCCTGTCTGCGTACTTACCAATCGCTCTGTCTATAGCGCTGCCAATGAATTTGTGAAATACATGAAGGCTATTGGCAAGGCTGCTTCAGGGGCGAAGGTTACTATTGTAGGCGACACTACAGGTGGTGGTGCGGGAATGCCTTTCTCCAGCGAACTGCCAAACGGTTGGGGCGTGAGATTCTCTGCCTGCCCTATGTATGATGCCAACAAAAACAGTACGGAGTTTGGTATTGCTCCAGACGTAAAGGTTGATATCTCCAGCGATGATTTCTCCAAAGGGATTGACACCATAATAGAAGAATCAAGAATTAATAAATAACATCTAAAAACTCACAATTATGAAGAAATTACTTTTCGCAGTAGCAGCTTTTGCAGCAGTGCTCACAAGTTGCAACATGAATCAGGACAAACTTGATCGCCAGCAGGAGATCATCGACTCCCTCGCACAGGTCAACAGTCTCTCTGCCAAGGAGGTACAGGATTATATCGAGATCGTCGATGCTGTATCAGAAAGCCTCGACTATCTTAATGCTGCTGAGGGTGAACTCCAGAAAGCCAGCAAGGAAGGTTCTCCACAGGCTCGTCGTGCTGCCCTTCAAAGCAAGGTTACTGCTATGTCAAACGTTGTAAAGGAACAGCGTGAGCGTATCGCAGAACTTCAGAAGAAGCTTGATGCAAGTGGTGGCACAAACAAGAAACTGCAGAACGTTATCGATATGCTCAACTCTCAGCTTGAGCAGAAGGAGGCAGAGATAGCAGAACTCCAGACACAGCTCGCTAACAAGAACGTACAGATTGAGGAGCTCACAGAGAACGTAAATACTCTCACAGAGAGCAACACACAGCTCACCAACACCGTTGAGTCTCAAAACGAGACCATTGCTGCTCAGACCGACATGATGAACGAAGCCTTTGTCATCGTTGCTTCAAAGAGTACTCTCAAGGATAAGGGCATCCTCGAGGGTGGATTCCTCAAGAAGTCAAAAGTTGTGCCTTCCAACATGGACAAGAGACTCTTCCGCCAGGTTGACCAGCGTAACTTCTCTACTGTTAGCATCAACAGCAAGAGCCCAAAGGTGCTCTCTCCTATGCCTGCTGACAGCTATTCTATCACATATCAGGGTAGCAGATCAACTCTCACCATAACAAACGCGAAGCGTTTCTGGAGTGTATCCAACTTCCTTATCATTCAGGAATAGTTTTTCTCCTGTAACGATGAAATATCATCGGAAGTCATTCTTTTACTAATACAAAGGCGATGCAAAGGTTGAAGAATGAGAAAAAAAGTATAAAAAATTTGCTTTTTCTCAAAAATAGTAGTACCTTTGCACCGCTTTTGCGCCTGTGGCGAAATTGGTAGACGCGCCAGACTTAGGATCTGGTGTCTTGCGATGTGCAGGTTCGAGTCCTGTCAGGCGCACTAAATCGAGTAGGAGGTAAACACTAATCGTAGGTGATTATCTCCTACTTTCATGTTCACCGTCCTCTCACACCACCGTACGTGCCGTTCGGTATACGGCGGTTCTCTAATTGCGATGCAATTTGGTATAGATGCCTATAAGGGAGGGATAACCTTGCAAAACAAGCCTCTCATTCGTTATGGCCCTTGATAGTATTGGACTTTTTGCCGTGCGCCAATATCCCTTACGGGTGTTTGCCCATTGCCACGCCAACCATCTGCTGATGCCACATTTCATAAGGTTCTTGAATCGGGTTCGGGTGCGTTTCCAACATTTCCAGATATAACATCGTATGCGTCTATGATACCACTCCTCAGTTCTTTGGAGAAATGATTTCATATCTGACAAGTAGTAGTATCCTATCCAACCTCTGACGTATTCCGTCAGTCGTATCTTCAGCCAAAGGAAGCCTTTGCCGTTACTGCGCTTGGTAATGGTTTTGAGTTCACGGAGAAACATCTCCTTACTTTTCTTGTGCACAGTAAGTCCGCATCTGCCTTCTTTCAGTCAGTAGAAGGAATAGCCGAGAAACTTCTTGCCCGACAGTGTGCCTAATACTGTCTTTTCCTTGTTGACTTTCAAGAACAGTTTCTTTTCAACAAAGGTGGCAATGCTGTCTCTTACTCGTTCGGTAGCACGGAGACTCTTTACGAGCACGATGCAGTCGTCGGCGTAGCGGACAAACGGATGCCCTCTGCGCTCGAGTTCCTTGTCGAGTTCATTCAGTATGATGTTGCTCAATATAGGACTCAATGGTCCGCCTTGTGGGACTCCCTCGGTGGTTTCCTCGTACTTGTGTCTCACCATTACTCCTGCATTCAAGTACTTATGAATGAGCGAGACTACTCGCCCATCCTTTATCGTTTCCGACAGCACTTGTATGAGTTTGCTGTGATTCACCGTATCGAAGAAGCGTTCCAAGTCCAAGTCCACGCAATAGCGGTAGCCTTCTTCTGCATACTGTTGTACTCGCTTTATAGCATCGTGCGTGCTACGGTTGGGGCGGAAACCGAAGCTGTTGTCACTGAATAATGGTTCATATTCTTCTGACAACGCCTGGCTTATCGCCTGTTGGATGAAGCGGTCAACTACGGTTGGGATGCCGAGTTGGCGCTTCTTGCCGTTCTCCTTTGGTATCTCTACCCTTCTTACGGCGGTCGGTTTGTATTTGCCCGACTTAATCGTTTCGATGAGTTCGCCCAAGTGGAGGTTAAGGTATGGCAACAGTTCGCTCGTTCCCATCTTATCAACGCCTCCCGCTCCCTTGTTGCCGACTACTTGCTTATAGGCTTCCTGCAAGTTGTCGGGACTTAGGATGCGTTCAAGCAAATCATCCTTGCCTGATTGCACTTCCACAAGATTATCATCTACTATCCCAATGTAAGTCTGCGCTCCGCCATTGCTCTCGGATTCCGTCCTACCCTTCTGGCGGCAGCCATTTTCTTCTTTTGTATTCTGCATTTCTTCTTGCATTTGGTAATAATATGAACACTTGTTTGGTTAAAGTTCTGCCCTTCGCCGACTGTTGATTTTTTTTTACCCATATCGGCTACTATGGCGTCTGCTGACTTCTCAAGGTCCGTTGTTACTGCTTGCCCTTGCGGATTCGCCCTCGAGACCTCCCCGGTTATGGACGCATTCTTTCCTTCCTATGCCCGCTTGATTTGCTCCGGGAGTTCCGAACAGTTATCGGACTTTGTCTTGTGTTGCAGACCCATCCTCTCCCTAAAGCCTTGGTATCAAGTTCCTGTACGTCGGGGCAGATGTTTGCCTACGGCTTCCTTCAGATTCCGTCTCACGGCGGACATCCTTGCCTTCGGCTGTAGCCTTCCCACTGTCAGGGCGGCTTGGGGACTTGCACCCGCTAAATTACGTCCGTGCTGGGCGAACCAATAAGGAAGGGCGGCCCGATTGGGCCGCCCTTCCGATTTTGCCGTATGTGATTTGGTTCGGAATCGTGGGGACGTTTCGCGAAACGTCCCCAAAATCCCCAAATCACTTCATTCATTTGACGACGGTAACACGCTGTGTGCTGACGCCGTTTTCGGTGGCGATGCGCACCATGTACACGCCGGCGTTGAACCGGGCCATGTTGATGCGGTATTCGCTGCCTTCAACCTCGGTGTCCATAACCACCTGGCCGAGCACCGACACCACTGTGATGCGGTTCATGTTCTGGGCCTGGATGGTGATGTTGCCGTTGGTCGGGTTAGGATACAGGGCGACTTCGCCGTTCTCTGCAACGCTCGTCACAACCACGATGACGTAGTTGTTGGCAGGGTTGGCTTCGCTCACTGCCGGTTCTGACTCGCAGCCGTTGCTGTAGTAGGCGCGGACCTGGTAGTAGTACAGGCCTGCCGCCGTTGCATCGAAGTACTCGTAGTAGTCCGTGCCGTCATGTGCGTCGACTGAACCGATGAGTTCGTAGCTGACGTTGTCGGTCGAACGGTAGACGTTGTACTTCACGAGTTCGGCAGCACGGACTGTGTAAGCCGGACGGTTGCCCTGCTTGCTGATGCCAGCTTTTGCAAGGATGCCGTTTGCTGTACCGTTCAAAGCAGGAGCTTCGATAGCCTTTGGAGTAGCACCCTTAGCCATGTTGGTCACATAACCACGGATCTGCCATGTGTTCGACAGGCCGTATGTAGCCACATCTTCCCATGTAGCGCCGTCGAGGCTGATCCAACGACCGTTGGCATCGCCAGTGTTGGCGCAGCATGACGCCACGTAATCACCATTATCGTTATTGAACACAATCCACAGGTTCTGTGAAGGATCGATTGGCAGAGCTGCGCTCAAAGCCACTTCAACGTAATCGCTAGAACCGGTCATGGTGTAGTTATCCTGGTGGATAGGTGTGCCAGGAGCATTGCTGCCGCCCTGGTAGATGATGACCTTACCGGTGTGAGCGGTGTAGTCGTACAGGCTGACCTTGGTCAGGCTGCAGCCTGCGTAAGCGCCGAGCTGAGTTGAAGGAATCATGATGCCCCAGTAGAATGAACCGCCGCCTGTCAGACCGATGGCATCTTCATTGGTGCCGTTGTCGTAGTACAGCCATTCGGCAACAGGAACAGCCTGTTCGCCCCATGAAATGAGGGCGCCGAAGTCATTGGCGCTGTTCCACACGTATTCGCCGCGGATCGGTGCGCCTGGTTCGCAGGTGATGTCGCCGCTGATTTCGACGCAGTCCGGGCAGCTCATGCTGTAGTATTCGTTACGGTCCGGCAGGACGTTCGTGCCGTTGTAGATGAGGCGGACGCAGTATTCGTGCGTGCCGTATTCGTCTTCGTCGACATATTCGCTGACAGGGTAAGTGACTTCGGCAAGCCATTCGCCGTCGCGGAAGATCATGGCGCCGATGATGTCGCCTGTCGGTGGAGGCACTGGTGAACCGCCGTCTCTCAGCTCGTAGATGCCGATGACGTTCGGGCTTTGCTGGATGTTGCAGAAGAAGGCGATCTTGCCGTTGTATTCGCCGACGAAGGCGCCGCCTGCCGTCGATGAGCCGTCCCAGCCAGGCACGTTGGTCAGGTTGTTGATGAAGTTGATGGTGTTGGCGGTGATGTCGTAGTCGTAGACCGACTGAGGCTCGCACCACAGGTAGACGTGGCCGTTGCCGTTTTCGTCTTCGTAGTAGCCTGAGCCGCCGCAGCTTGACGGTGCCGGTGCGGTGGTCACGACCTGGCCGCTGCGGTTGACGAGCATCAGGTCGTCCCAGCCGCCTACCCAGAAGCCGTCGTTGTTCGGGTCGTACGAGCAGTGGCGGATCGCGCCGCAGCCGGTGTTGATGGTGCTCACCAGGGTGTGGGTGGCGAGGTTCATGCAGTACAGCGTCGAGCTGTTGGCGCCGCCGTAGAAGTACTGGCCGTCATAGTCGAGGTCGCGGATCGTGCCGCAGCCGTCAATGTTGAAGCCTTCGATGAAGTTGCCCTGCATGTCGTACTTGCAGAAGTTGTACTGGGCGCTGGCATAGCCCCAGTTGCAGGTGTAGATGTTGTTGCCGTCGGTGGCGACGCCGTAGTGGGCAGCTTCGTAGGCATTCATCGAACCCATCAGATCCCATGCTGCGCGGTTGCCCTTGGCACCGATTGACAGTTCAGCGTCATCGACATCGATGTAGAACATGTCGGTGGTGTTGAAGTGGCGGATGGCAATGTACTTCTGGCCTGCAAATGCGCTCAGGTCGACGCTGTACTGGTGCCATGAACCCTGACGGAGGCCGCGTTCACCGCCATGGCGTGTGCCCTTAGCAGTCAGCGTCCATTCCTGAACTGATGTCCAGTCGCTCGTGCCGTT
>JAZRYG010000010.1:0-4508 GCA_045600605.1 Bacteroidales bacterium | reverse complement strand
GTTCAGAAAGGAAACGAGTGGCATGCATTCAATGTGGGGGCACATAATTCTATTGGGAACTACGACATTTGGTTTACGGAAGACACTGTTGTAGATGGTCTCAAATATACTAAACTCATGGCCGAAGCAAAGACTTTGGATAATAATTATCATTTCTCTGGTCTGTGGTTCTTGTTTAGAGAAGAGAATGAAAAAGTCTGGAAACGGCAATTGAATACTTCAGATGAAATACTTCTTTATGACTTCACGGCCAGCGTTGGCGATACCTTAACCATTGGCGATTTCGGCCAAAGACTGATTGTCGATTCCATCGGCACGGTTCAGATTGGAAACGCCGACAGGAAAAAGTTTTGGTTAAGGTTGCAATCCAACAACCCTGGAGGATATCAATTCACCGAAACATGGGTCGAAGGCATTGGCAGCGATTATGGGCTGCTTTGGAGCGGATACCTTTCCATACCTGACGGCTGGCATTGCCTGTTATGCTTCCATCAAAATGGAGAACTCGTTTGGGAGAATCCAGAATATGGTTTTTGTACCTATACGGCTGTTGAGGAAACCAAAGATTCTAGAATATCCGTTTATCCGAATCCGGCAAAAGACAAGGTTGTTATCGAAGGCCTTGAGGCCTGCAGTGTGCAAGTATATAACGCGCTTGGCCAGTTGGTGAAGCAAGTGCAAGACACGAATGAAATCAGCGTGGCGGGTCTGCCTGAAGGCGTTTACCTGCTGAAGGTGACGGAAGCCGATGGCACAAACCGTATTTGCCGCGTGGTGGCAGGCCGGTAGAGACGTTTTCCGAAACGTCTCTACGCAAACCACATGCGAAATCGAATCGGGGAAATGGGTGAAGGAATAGTTTGTGATGATTGAGTCCAAATGGTAAAATTATTTTTGGCCAAATGGTAAAATTTGTATTTTTGCATCTGAAAAATAACGATGTATGGAGAAATACAATAAACGAATTGCCGATGAAATGCTTGCTCGAAAACTGGCAGGCAAAGGAGCCGTCCTGATTGAGGGTGCCAAGTGGTGCGGAAAGACCACTACGGCAGAGCAAGCCGCTAAAAGCGTTGTCTATCTTTCCGACCCGTTGCAGCTGCAACGTTTTACCATCGATGCCAATATGACTCATGAGGGATTGCTACAAGGCGAAACGCCACATCTTATTGACGAGTGGCAACTCATACCTAAAGTGTGGGACAGCATTCGCTTTGCCGTTGACCACAGAGGGAAGGTCGGGCAATTCATCTTAACTGGCTCGGCTGTCCCTGCGCGCATTGAAGAAATTAGCCATACGGGAACGGGACGTTTTGCCTGGCTCAAAATGCGTCCTATGACGCTGTGGGAGTCAAACGATTCGGTAGGCATCGTTTCGTTGAAGGAGCTGTTTGAGCAGAAAAGCATCAAGTCGGAGCAGGATGTTAGGCTCTCCCTCGAAGATATCGCTTATTTGATGTGCCGTGGCGGGTGGCCGGTAGCTGTCAATATGATTGATAGGCAAATCGCACTCGACCAGTCGTTTGATTATGTGGATGCTGTCGCCGAATCGGATCTGACTCGCGTGGATGGCATTAAAAAGAATGCCGACCGGGTCAGGCGCATCCTGAAATCGTATGCGCGTCATCAGGGGTCGCAGGTATCAATGTCGGTTTTGATTGAAGACATCCAGTCCAACGACAATGAAACCATTAGCGAACCAACGATGGGCGTTTATCTTTCGGCATTGCAGAAGATTTTCCTTGTGGAGGATATGCCTGCATGGAACCCCAACTTAAGGTCGAAGACTGCTATTCGCGCTTCAAACACGCACTATTTTGTGGATCCGTCAGTTGCGACGGCCGCCCTTGGCATAGGCCCAAACGACTTGTTGAACGACTTATACACAATGGGGCTGCTATTTGAGACGATGGCTGTCCGTGATTTGAGGGTGTATGCCGAGCCTATCGATGGGAAGGTGTATCATTATAGGGACAAAAGCGGTTTGGAATGTGATGCCGTTGTGCATCTGCGCAATGGACAATATGGCTTGGTTGAAATAAAGTTAGGTGGCGACAAGCTTATTGAAGATGGTGCTGCCAATTTGCTTGCATTGCGCAAAAAGATTGACACGGATAAGATGGGAGTTCCCTCGTTCCTCATGGTTCTTACTGCCAATGGCAGTTATCCCTATACACGCAGTGATGGCGTTTGTGTCGTGCCAATAGGGAGCCTGCGAAACTGAATTTTGGATAATGTTTATGGGTTGAAAAACATAAAAAATCGGCGAGTTGTGCTGCGTAGTGTAAAATCTTGCCTGACTTTGTGGGCGAAATATTTAATACTATGAAAAAAGAAAAATTTCTTATTGTTCATGCTTGTGCTCCTGTTGATGGCGTAAAAAAACGAAAATAATTCAAGTTTTCGCAAGCTGTCGGAATATTTTCGTATTTTTGCCCCCATGAAACGTTTTTTCTATATATGTCTTCTGTCTCTTGTTGCGGTTGCTACGTCATGCAGCAAGAACGGTACGCCTCCGGCGGAGGACGTGCTCTACCGCGTGGAATGTTTCCATCAGATGTACCCCGACAGCGCGTTGCGGATCCTCGACACATTGGATGTTGACGCGCTTTCGGCGAAGGAAAGGGCGCATTACTGCCTCATCAAGGCGGGCGTGAGAGACATGATGTGGCGAAACGACGCGGAGACGGACTCGCTTTTGCAGGAGGCCTTCGACTATCTCATCGGTGGCCGCGACAAGTACTATGAAGCCCTGACCTATATGGCGTTGGCGAGGCAATATGGCTTGAACGGCGAGGGGGTGCAGACCATCCTCGACTGCCGCCTGAAAGCCCTGCAAAGCATCGGGCAGTGCCGGCATGTGGATGAACGGCTGATCCGTTTCTCACCCGTCACGACCGACGAACAGAATGAGATCGACCGCATGAGATACGCCATCCACCAACGCATAGGCATGTCGTACGCCGCATCGGGTTATTACAGGGAAGGCATCGGACATCTGAAGCAGGCCGACAGCTATTACGCCGAAAAGGAAAATTTCAGATGCAGGCTCATCACCGCATTCCCGTTGGGAATGTCTTATCTGGCTGTCAATGAATACGACAGCTGCCTGATGTATTATCAGGTCGGGCTGCGTTCCGCCGAAGCGATCGGCGACACCGTCGAGGCTTCATATTTCCATAATGCGCTGGCCACATATTATCTCTATTGCTATGAGACACAGCATTTTGAAGGTGAAGAAGACGGGATGGCGCTGATCCGCCGTGCGGTTGATGAATGTCATTCGGGCTTGGAGGACCTGCGTCACATCGATGAGAATCTTTCGCGTGTCTATCGCTGCGAGCTGCTTGAAGACCTGACGCAAGCCCATTTCAATCTGCGGCAGTACGACTCCTGTGTCTGTTACGCCAGGATGGCGGAGGAGATGAGAGGTGAATCAAAAAACAGCGGCCTTTTGGACAAATATCTGTACAAATCATACAAAGCCCTTGGCGATGAGGCGAATGCAGCCGTCTATGCTGAAAGGCTGGTGGAAAACGTTTCCCGTGACGGCGTCGAGCAGAAGGCCGTGGCCGAGGTGAAGGCCGAATACGACAAGCAGCTGGAGATGCAGCGCATGGAAAGCGAGCATAAGTTGAGACGTTACCGCCTTTATCTCTGCATCGCATTGCTTGCCGTCGCGCTGATGGCTTTGCTCTGGACGGCGTTCCGCTATCGCAAGAACAAGGAACTGGAGACGCTGAAGATCCGTGACGCGCAGCACCGGCTGCAATCGGAGCTGGAGAAGACCTCGCGGCATCAAAAGGAGATGCTGCGGCAGCGGGTCATGGCGATGTATCAGGCGGGCGGCGGCGACAGGCTGCGGCGTATCATGGATGAGTTCGGCGACGCCTATCCGTCGGCCGCGGAGAATATCCGTCGTGTCTGCCCGAATCTCAACGACACCGAACGCCGCATCGTCATACTTTCGTTCCTCGGCTTCCGCGCTAAAGAGGTGGCCGACCTGCTGGGGCTGAAGGAAACCACGGTGACGCAATACCGCTCAAACATCAAGAAAAAAGCCGACGCCGACATCGTCTCCACCTTTATTGGGTGACAAAAACCTATATTCTTTATTTTGTAAAATGTTGTTTTTCAGTTGTTTGCGCTTTTCATAAAGCGTAAAAACCTATATTATGGCCTCATGTCAGGCATTCCGGCGTTTTTTTGTCATAACTTTGGTGGAAAAAAATAAATAAGGAAACAGAATTTTTCAATTCATAAATAATTTAAACACAATTTCAATTCACAAAAAAAAATTTAAACAAAATGAAAAAAGTATTACTTCCGGTGGCTGTGTTCGCCTTCCTGCTCTGCTGCAACTGCCGGGCGCAGGAAGTGGAGGAATTCGCTTCAATAGACACGTTGGAATATTTTGGCAAACTGTTTTATCATAATAATGACGAACTTCTTGTAAGTGCCGAAAACAGCGACTATTATTGGTTGCTGAAATATGACAACAACGGTGA
>JAZRYG010000009.1:0-5266 GCA_045600605.1 Bacteroidales bacterium | reverse complement strand
TTAGCGTTTTGCATCACGGCAGTCACATTGTTGCACCCGTGCTGATGATTGACGCCTTTGCCTAACAACCACCCAACAAGGTTTGTATCGACAAAACACTCTGGAATGATATCTAAAG
Organism: Bacteroidales bacterium; assembly: GCA_045600605.1. GTDB lineage: Bacteria > Bacteroidota > Bacteroidia > Bacteroidales > F082 > Limimorpha. The sequence goes on along the minus strand of JAZRYG010000009.1, from coordinate 5,148 downwards.
CCTTGTTCATATAAATGTCTCGAAGTTAAAAAACATATCTACCCCATAGGCAAGAATATTAGAGATGTCATCTTGAGAAGCTGTCTTCACATACATACCATCCCTTTTAGGATATGTAAAGAAAAATTTCACATTTCCAGTATCTTTTTCAAGGAGTTTTGATAGAATGTAAGGGCTATGTGTAGCAACAAACAAGATGTCGTTACGCGAACTGAATATTGTGTTATCCAGCACCCAGTCAAGAAGTCTTGCCTGAGTAGGTGGGAACAAGTTGTTCTCTGGTTCCTCAAGAAATATCTCCGTATGATTGTTATAAAGAAGTTTAGTAACATATCCTTCAAACTTCTCCTTGTCAGTCTCTTTTGAGAACCAAAACTTAAGCGTCTGATTGTTAAGACGCACAGATGAAACGAATTCCTTTTTTGCATTTGCAGGAACGCCGATCCTTTTGTAAAGGAAATCAAGAAGTTGCTGGACTTCCTCCTTCTTGTCAATTGTCAGATTCTGCAAGTTATATTCGCCGTTTTGATAGAGCAAGTTTGTGACAAAATTGAGATGCATAAACAACGGAAGCAGAGACTGTATGCCACTGGAAGTATTGGTTAATTCCAACTCGGTAGAATCGGATGTTGTCACAAAATCGGTGTTGGATGCCTTGTCATATCTGTAATCGAATCCCATTCCGAGGATATTATCAGATGATGATTTATAATTACGGGCGGTCTTCCAATCAATCATAAAATCCTGAATGTGATTCCCTGTATTGGGGAGTTTCTCAAAATCGGGAAATAAAGAAACCACATTGCGTTCCGTAGGAACATAGGTCAGTTTCGGACGCTTATATTGCCAAAAATTCTTTTTCTTAATATGCGTAAAATTGTCTTCTTGCTTATTCTCCTGATAATCAAATTTTAAATATGGCGACTCATATAAAACATATGTATTTGGCTTGATATACCCATGCATCTTATAATATGAAACAAAATCATTAATAAACTGCTTGCCAGAATAAAAATCAAGAGCCTGAGTAAGCATAATGCGTTTTTCAACCCAAGAACAATAACAAGCCATTTTCAAAACACAACTCTTGCCAGTGCTTTGAGCTCCAATAATGACATTAAGATCATCAAGTTCTATGTCAACCTCTTTCAAAGGTCCAAGATTCTTAATTACCAGATGTTTCATTTACTATAGTTTATTATAATCTATTCAATTACTTTTTTCACATCCGCCACACTCAAAGCGTGCTGCATGTCACTTGCTTTGAATTATTTTCCAATAACCGCCCTTACCACCGACCCTGACTATCCTGCCCTCTTTCGTCAGCTTCCGGATATGATAATGCACGCCTTCGTCACTGATTTGAAACATTTCAGCCAACTTACTGACGGTAATATAAGGATTCCTGATGATTTTTGCTAAAATATCAATGGTTTTCGTGGTAGTTTTCGTGGTAGTTTTTTTAGTATTTAAACGCTGACTACCAATATCTTTTGCAGATTTTTTCATGGCAGTATCACTCGAAAGCATTTCTGCAAGAAGAATGCTTGTTGCATCATCAATGGCTTCAAGCATTATCGTAGTGGTAAAAGAATTGGATTGTCTTGACGATTCAAACCTCGGTTTTGAAAGCACGACTTCATTCATCAGCCTTCCAATGGTAGAAATGCCGCTTCCCTTGGTCTCAGCAAGGTTTGTTTCATGGAAAATGGAACTGATGAACGGATTTCTCAGTTCAGAACCCGGCTGCGAAAACTGCTCCACTGGTTTTAAAGAGAAGCCTGGATTTCGGATTTCAATACGGTTGGAATATCTGATGACCTGTATCGGTGATTGAACGGTATATGCCCTATGAATGATGGCATTGACAAGCGCTTCACGCAACACCCTGCTCGGCAAACCTAACGATGCCGCCTGCAGTTTTCCTTCCTCAAGCATGAATCCATGTGGCAAATCATCGGTCACCGTCGTGAAAATCCTATTGATTAAAAGCATGAGCGGTCCTCGCATATCAATAGTGGTAAATCTATTGACAGGATCCTCAATCCACTCTTTACCATTGATTCTTATATAGTCGATACGAATGGCAGGCATGATCCGTCTCAACGAAGCGGTCAATCCGAAAGTTAGAAGGCCAGCATAAGTCAGCCGAAATCCATCATTGATTTTCTTAGCACAACCTAGCGATATGAGCAAGTCCTCTGTATCGAAATGAAGTTCCTCCGCCATCGGATTGACATTGGCTCTGAGCTGCTTATACCTTTTTATGGCATTTTCGTCAACATCATCGACAGTTGTGTCGTGAACAATAGCCGTTTCAAAACTATCGCTGCTATTGTAAAACAATTTCAAATCATCCTCCGTGCATCTCTGATCGGTGGAGCCTATTCGTCGCCAAGCACCTCTTGGAAGCCCCTGACTCGAAAAGAACAACGGCTTTTGAGCGGCTGGCAACTCCTGCACATGAATCAAGACAATGACTTTACCTTCGACGATTTCAGTATGGATTAAAGGACGGATTGGTTGGTTGAAAACCGAGCTGCATTGTGTAGCTATATTCATTTGGATTTTGTCAGGATTGTCAACGCCTGAAACATAATAGCTGCCATTTGAATCCTTGCTGATGCCCAAGAGGATGTATCCCTCGACAATGCCAGGCTCATTTGAGAACGCACAAATGGTTTCCATGACAGAGCGGCCTATCTCACTGCCCTGCTTGACCTCAATCTGGATGCTTTCATCCAATTTCAGTAATTGACTGTAAACCTCTTTGACGTTCATTATATTGCGTTTTATCCAAGCGATTCTTATCTCAAAATCAAGCTAATCACTCTTTCCACATCCTCTTCACTCAGCAGATGATGCATCGGCAAGCAAATCACCTGTTCGGCAATGTTTTTCACTGGCAATTTATGTTCACAAATAATGCTCCGCTTTCAGGCGCTTGATATGCTTGGCGATACCACTACGCGCCTTTCCCAAACGAGCCGCGATTTCATCGTATGTCAGATTCGGATTCTCATCAAGCAATTCACAAATTGCCCGTGCCGTTTCCGACAGTCCACTTCGGTCCACTTTTAGTCCACCAGAGTCCACCTCCAGTCCACCGCAATCCACTTCCTGTCCAGAAAATTTTGCTATTTTTTCGCCTGCAAGACGTAACTGCTCGGCATTAGCGGGAACGGTCAAGGATGTTCGTGCAGGGCTGGCTGTCAGTTCATACTGCGGATCCGTCTCCACCCAAAAGCGCCATGTGTGTAAAAAATCAGGAATGCCGCTTCCGGCACGTTCGCCGATTCCTACCAGCGCAAACATCTTCAGCAGCGTTTCGTTTCGCGGATCGGAAACGCCACCCGCCAATGCCGTTTTGAGTCCGACACGCATATCGCCTGGATTTGCGAAGGAAAAGCCATTTTGCGACTTGACGATCACCACCCCTTGACGCTCATGGTAGTCGGCATGAACCAAAGCGTTGGCCAGCACCTCACGAATGGCCAGATGCAGTTCAGTTTCGTCCATACGGTCTTTGCCCTTGGCAACAAACGGCACAGAAAGGTCACTCGTCAAGCGAGGATAGACACGAAAGAAAAAATCATACAAATTGCCGCTCCACTCCCCCGATGACGACACCAGCCGATGTGTCCAACGGCTGTCAGCAGAAAAACGTTCTTGATAGTCCAGAAAGAAATGAGGAAACTCGCGCACGATGTCATACTCATGGCCGAACATCAACAGTCCTGCGGCCGTAGGACGGAACACGCCGTCGTCCGCAGGAGCCAAAGCACCGATATGACGGAGAAAAAGCTCGTCATCATCTTCTATCCACACATGATTCGGGTGGAACTGCAAAAAACGGTTGCGGTAGCGGCGAACGGAATCCATGTCAAGCACTGATAAATTCATTGTCTGCATCACACGTAGGTCGAGGCTCAAATCCGATGCATCGCGGTACATGGCCGCCACCTGATCTGTCGAACAGAGATAATCGCCTTCCCCACCACGATGGTATGTACCTTTCATCGGATCAGTTCCGATAAAAACGGGACGTTGGCGACGGTCGGCACGAGGAATCCGGATAACAACAACGTCCTTATCTTCCACTTTCTGCACCTCCACCATGCGATTTGTCAGAATGTTCAGCGAAACCTTTTGGCGGTTGTGAATGGTATTCCAGAAATCAGCCACCAACTTATGCGCGTCCGTCACACCCGTCACTTGCAATTTGTGGTCATCACTCTCCACCACACCAAGCAGGATAATGCCGCCATCCGTATTGGCAAACGACGAGTAGGTTTCCCATACACTGACGGGAAGATTGTCCTTCGCCCTCTTGACCTCAATACGGTTGTTCTCCTCGTATTCAGAAAGATGATATATATCCAACATTTCAATTTCTCAAACCCAACAGTCAAAAGCGACTTTTACACCGGAAGGAGGTAACGGATCCCTCCGAGAAGCATCAATCGTTTCTGTTTTTTCATTTCAGTATCAATGACAGAACCTTTTCAACATCTTCATTTGTCAGCAGATGATGCATCGGCAGGCAAATCACACTATTTCGCCCCTTCATTTTCATGTGGCAAATTCCATATATAGAAATCAGCGTCTGCAAATATATTTTTTATCACATTTACCTCTGCATCATACTTATGTCCTTCGAGATATTTCAATATGTTTTTGAATATCTTCACTTCAGAAGAATTACCTAAGGCAGCAAATGCCTTGCGAAGATTCTTGTCTTCATTTGACTGACAGGTTTTGGTCGTTTTTTTCAATTCTTCCAAATCATTCGACAAATTGTTGCAGGCCAAATCGTAACCAATTTCATTTGCAGCACTGATAATAAAATCTTCTGCCGCTTTTTTCACAAAAATCAAGAAATGTGGCTTATCTGGATGCTTTCGGATTTCGAGGTGATTAGTTGCTGCAACCCGCTCGAAAACATCGACATATTTTGATTTCCTTTGGTCATCATCAACAATACCAATTGCAAATGCATCTTTTAATTTAGCGTTTTGCATCACGGCAGTCACATTGTTGCACCCGTGCTGATGATTGACGCCTTTGCCTAACAACCACCCAACAAGGTTTGTATCGACAAAACACTCTGGAATGATATCTAAAGCCTTGTTCATATAAATGTCTCGA
>JAZRYG010000008.1:0-15701 GCA_045600605.1 Bacteroidales bacterium | reverse complement strand
ATTTTGTTCGTTCGTAGCGAATAAAATATAATAATTCTGTCTTGATTTGCTCTTATAACACACTTAAGCATATACTGTCATTCTGAATCTTGCGAAGTCCGTTAACAAATTTCCAAATGGAACGCCGCCGCAAATTAACATTTCTCACTATTCATTCACATCAGCACAGGTTGTAAACAAGATTGGTCAAAGTATTTCTGGCAACGGACACCTTGTCGCCGCTTGCCAATTTTTTTAACATCAATTAACGACCTGCTTTTCGCCGCGTCAAAAATATATTTCAAAAGTCGTGGGAAAAGAGAAATTTAATACCTTTGCAACGCTGTTCACTTTGAATTTCAAATGAAGGAGACTTCATAAAAATCAAGGTGTTAGCGTATTTTTCAAAACAGAAGTCAAAATAAAAGTTGCAACCATGAAACATCTCAACAGATTCATTGTCTTCATTTTACTTATCGGATTATGCGAAATAACCTTCGGACAGGTGTCTGTTGTCAGTCCCGACGGACAGATGGAAGTCGTTTTCAGTCTTAAAGACGGCGTGCCTTACTATTCCCTCAACCGCAACGGGAAAGCCGTCGTGCTGCCCTCGAAGATGGGCTTCACTCTCGAGTGGCGCGACGACCTCGCCCACGCTTTCGAGCTTAAAGACGTGACACACAGCACTTTCGATGAGACGTGGGAACCGGTGTGGGGCGAGGAGGCGCGTATCCGCAACAATTACAACGAGATGCTCGTGACATTGGAACAGCCCATCGGCGCCGTCGAGAGCATGGACGGCTCCACACAGAAAAAAGCCACCGTGATGCAGATCCGCTTCCGCCTCTACGACGACGGCCTCGGCTTCCGCTACGAGTTCCCGATGGACAACGCCCTCGTATATTTCTGGCTCACCGAGGAGCTGACGGAGTTCGCCATGGCCGGCGACCACACCGCATGGTGGATCCCGGGCGACTACGACACGCAGGAATACAACTACACCGAATCGCGACTCTCGGAGATTCGCGGGCTATATACTGAGGCGCACAAAAACTGCGGCTGGCCCTACACCAACTTCTCGCCAACCGGCGTGCAGACCGCCCTCCAGATGAAGACGCAAGACGGTCTGTACCTCAACATCCACGAGGCGGCAGTGCTCGACTACCCGACCATGAACCTCGACTTCAACGACAGCACTTTCGTGTTCCAGGTACATCTCACACCCGACGCCACCGGCTACAAAGGCCGCTTGCAGACTCCATGCCACAGCCCCTGGCGCACGGTGATGGTATGCGAAAGCGCCACCGACGCGCTGCGCTCCCGTCTGATACTCAACCTCAACGACCCCTGCGCCCTCGATGATGTCAGCTGGATCCATCCGGTGAAATACATGGGCGTGTGGTGGGAGATGATCTCCGACAAGAGCAGCTGGTCATATACCAACGACTTTCCGTCGGTGAAACTCGGCGAGACCGACTACGCCAACGCCAAGCCTCACGGACGCCACGCCGCCAACAACGAGAACGTGCACCGCTACATCGACTTCGCGGCAGAGAACGGATTCGACGCGCTCCTCATCGAAGGATGGAATGTCGGATGGGAAGACTGGTACGGCAAGGAGAAAGACTTCGTCTTCGACTTCATCACACCTTACCCCGATTTCGACTTGCCGGCATTGAACAAATACGCTCACGAGAAAGGAATAAGGCTGATAATGCACCACGAGACATCTTCATCCACAATCAATTACGAACGCTGGATGGAGAAGGCTTACAACCTCATGAACCAATACGGCTACGACGCCGTGAAGAGCGGTTACGTCGGGAAGATATTGCCTCATGGTGAGAACCATTACAGCCAGCCGCTCATCAACCACTATCATTATTGTGTCACCGAGGCGGCGAGACATCACATCATGGTGAACGCCCACGAGGCGGTGCGCCCGACGGGGCTGTGCCGCACCTGGCCTAACATGATCGGCAACGAGAGCGCGATGGGCACCGAGTTCCGCGGCCGCATCAAGGCGGGACACGCCACGATACTGCCTTTCACGAGGCTGCAAGGCGGCCCGATGGACTACACGCCGGGCATCTTCGAGACCGACATGGAGAAAAACGCATTCTGGAACAAAGGCGACCTCATGCGCCACACCATCTGCAACCAACTCGGACTCTACGTCACGTTCTACTCGCCGCTGCAAATGGCCTCCGACTTCCCCGAACATTACGCGCCGTTCATGGACGCCTTCCAGTTCATCAAAGACGTGGCCGTTGACTGGGACACGACACTCTACCTCATGGCGGAACCCGGTGCGTATATCGTCACCGCACGCAAGCCGAAAATCTCCACTCTGAACAAGGCCGCCGACGGCGTCGGTGAGCTGCCCGACGGCAGAAAAGGCGTCATCTCCGGCGCGATGCGATACGTCTGTGCCATTCCCGATTCCGTTCAAAGATTTGATGATTCAAATATTCAAAGATTTGAACCGCGCGACGTGTGGTATGTCGGCGGCATCACCGACGAGAACGCGCGTGAAGTCTCCATAAAACTTGATTTCCTTGAGAGAGGCAAGACATACGACGCAATAATCTATAATGACGCGAAAGACGCGAGCGGCATCCCCGGCGAAGGCTACAACCCGCAGGCTTATACCATCACAACGAAAAAAGTGAACTCCAAGACTGTGCTGAAGATGAAGATGGCACCGTGCGGAGGCTTCGCGGTAAGCATCAGGGAGAGGAAATAAAAAACAATAACGTTATGACAACCGAAGAATACAGAGAAGAAGGCATGCGTCTCTATGACGATGACATGGCAAAAGCCGTGGAATGCTTCAAGAAAGCCGCCGAAGGGAAAGACATCATCGCCGCTATCGCCTTGGCAGGTTATTATTATGACGAAGAAGGCGAAGACGCAACAGCCAAAGAATGGCTCGAAAAAGCCTTCAAATGGTACAAGAGCGCAGGCAAACCAGCGGAATACAAATATATCTACGCTATATGCGAGACTTTGGCGGGCAGAATGATTTACGAGTCGATAAGTTATTACGACTTCCCCAAAGCCATCGACGCGTTGAAACATTTCGACGCTGCTGCTGATAACGGAGACGACAACGCATTGGCATTCATCGGCAAGTTCTTTTTCGATGGCTATAACACCCCTGACGCTTCGCCAAGTTATCCGGAGGCTTTCGACATCTGGATGAAAGGCGCGGAAAAAGGCAATCAAATGTGCAAAAACCTTCTTGAAGAACACAAATACGAATATGTGGGAGAGCCATCTGACCCGAAAGAGATAACATTTGAAAACGGCGACAGATATAAAGGCGATGTCAATGCCGAAGGGCTGCCTCACGGCATCGGACACATGGAATATTACAAGAACGGCTATGATGCCACCTACGACGGCGAATGGCAGGACGGGAGACGCTGTGGCAAAGGACATTACCGCCAAGTCAGCCGGGGTGCCCGCCGATATGTCGATGAATACAAAGGCGAGTGGCTCGATGACAAGAAGCAAGGCTACGGTATCGAATTCAGCAGCGAGGAGAAGGGCTTGCATCTGAGCACCGTCGGCACCACATACAAAGGCGACTTCCGCGAAGGCAAAAGACACGGGCACGGGATCCTCATCATGGATAATTTCGATGGCAGCTTCCGCAACGGCAAAAACTATATCGAAGGAGAGTTCGCCGATGGCGGACTGAAAGGCCATGCGGTGTGTGAATATGCCAACGGCGACACCTTCGAAGGCGAGTTCAACGGCGGGAAAAACGGGCACGGCATATACACCTTCGCCAACGGAAAGAAGTTCGAGGGAGAATGGGAAAACGACCGTCTCGACATCAACAGCATCAAGTCCGACCCATCGCTCAACACCCCGGTACTGCTCATCACCGAGCATCACAGCGGCTTCGACTACAACCACACGGGAACATTCCTGATAGTGGCCGAAGTGGGTGAAAGACACTACGAGGACACCATGCTCATCAGCAAGGACACGAGCTTCAACATGAGATACACCTTCAACATCATCGAGGTGACACCCGACAGCGTGACATTCGAGGTGAAAAGCGACTTCGCGCCAGACCACAAGGCGTTCAACGAGACCATCCATCGCGGCGAGACCAAGAAATACGAAAATTCGCATGACGCTGTCGCCACCATATATGACGACGACTATGACTATACGATCGAAAGCAGGCTCGAAATAAAGGCTTTTTAAAATGAAACATCTTTATCTGACACTACTCCTTGTCGCGCTTGTCTCTTGCAGTAAGACCCCGCATTTCGAGATAAACACCCTCGACACCAACGAGCCGCGTTTCAGCTGGAACTATGTGTCGGACGCACAAAACGTGAAGCAGACGAGCTATCGCATCATCGCGGCTTCGACATTGGAGAACGCCCGAGACGGCATCGGCGACCTCTGGGACTCCGGCGTGGTCTTTTCAGACAAAACGCTTTATGTCCCTTACGAAGGAAAAACACTGCAAAGTCGTGACAAGGTCTTTTGGAAGGTCTTCGCGACACTTTCTTACGAGAAAAACAAGAACGTTTCCATTGAGAGCGATGTCAATTTTTTTGAGATAAGTCTTTTGAAATCAAGCGATTGGCAGGCGAAATGGATTGGTCATGAGTTTGAAGATGATGTCCTTGCCGGAAAGACGCGGCTGGCTGCGCGATATTTACGTAAAGAATTTGATTTGGACGGAAACATCGCCGAGGCACGGCTTTACGTGAGCGGCCTCGGACAGTACAGCGCATTCATCAACGGCAACGAAGTGGCAGCCGACGAGCTTCTGAAACCTGCATTGTCGGATTATCGCAAACGTGTGTATTTCAACACTTTCGATGTCACGGAGATGCTGAAGGACGGCGACAACGCCATCGGTGTCATCCTCGAAGGCGGACACTACACCGCCATGCGCATCAACACCGACCACATCGACCAAGACCACACCGACAACACGCTGCATTTCGGCACGCCGAGGCTGCTTCTGCAACTTGAGATAACATACACCAACGGTCACAAAGAGTTGATTGTCAGCGATGAGAGCTGGAAGATCACCAACCGCGGGCCGATTCGCACCTCCAACGAATACGACGGCGAGACCTACGACGAGAACCTTGAACTCGGCGACTGGACGCTGCCGCAATACGACGACAGTTTCTGGTTGGAAGCCGAAACCGTGAAAGCACCCGACGGCACGCTCACGCCGCAGCTCAACCCGAACATAAAAGTACAGGACACGCTCACGCCCGTTTCCGTTTTCCGCAAAGGCGAAAAATGGATTCTCGACATGGGACAGAACATGGTCGGCGTTCTGCAAATGAATGTTTCGAGGCAAAACCTCGGTGACACAATCACGCTGCGTTTTGCCGAAAACCTCTATCCCGACAGCACAATAGACGTGAGGAACCTGCGCAGCGCCGAGGCGACTGACAGATATATTGTTTCTAATCGCGTAGAAACGTGCCATGGCGCGTCTCTACAATGGAAACCGATGTTCACGTATCACGGATTCCGTTACGTTGAGATTCAAGGATTTAGAGAAACGCCGAAACTGTCTGATTTCAAAGGACTTGTCTTTTACGATGCGATGTCTGTCACAGGCACTTTCGAGACATCCGACGAAATCCTCAACGCGGTTTATCGCAACGCTTTCTGGGGCATCAGAGGCAACTACAGAAGCATGCCCACCGACTGTCCGCAGCGCGATGAGCGTTTGGGCTGGACCGGCGACCGCGCCACGGGCTGTTATGGCGAGTCGTTTATCTTTGACAATCACAGACTTTACGCCAAATGGCTCGACGACGGCGAGGACTGCCAGCTCGAAAACGGCTGTCTCTGCGACGTGTTTCCGCCTTACTGGCGCAACTATACCAACAGCATGACGTGGCCGGGCGCATTCATCACCGTGGCCGACATGATCTACACGCGTTTCGGCGACGACAAGCCGGTCCGCGAACATTACCAGGCCATGAAGAAATGGATCGTCTTCATGAAAAACCGTTTCATGGTCGATGGCATCATGAAACGCGACCAGTACGGCGACTGGTGTATGCCGCCGGAGTCGCCGGAGTTGATACATTCGAAAGACAAAAACCGCAAGACGCGGGCGGAAGTCATCGCGACACCTTATTATTGTTATCTCTCGAACATCATGGCGAAGTTCGCCGAAATGTCGGGCTTCACCGACGATGCCGAGTATTTCAGGAATGAAGTCGCCGCCTCGACGGAGGCTTACAACGCAAAATATCTGAATCATCAGATCTGGAGATACGCGAACAACACCGTCACCGCCAACATCCTGCCATTGTATTTCGGGATGGTGCCGGAAGGCCGTGAAGACGACGTGTTCGAGAACCTCGTGGAGCGCACCGAAGACATGCACGACGGCCATGTCTCGACGGGCGTTGTCGGCATTCAATTCCTCATGCGTACCCTCACCGAACACGGCCGCGGCGACCTCGCCCTGAAGATAGCTGCCAACGACACCTATCCGAGCTGGGGCTACATGGTGCGCAACGGCGCTACTACCATCTGGGAGCTGTGGAACGGCAACACCGCCGACCCCGCGATGAACTCCGGCAACCACGTGATGCTCCTCGGCGACCTGATAATATGGGAATACGAGTACCTCGGCGGCATCAAAGCCCTTGAGCCTGGTTACAAAAAGATTCAGCTTAAGCCTTATCCCATCGAAGGACTTGACTTTGTAAACTGTTCATACGAATCCGTTTCGGGTCGTATTGAAAGCAACTGGCGGCGCGACGGAAACCGTTTCGAGTGGGACATCACTATTCCTGCCAACACCGAAGCCGAGGTCTGGATTCCGAGCAAGAACGGATATAAAATCAAGACGTTGGGGAGCGGGAAATACAGATTTTGTACATCATTTTGAAAACTGATGTGATGACTTATAAATGAAAAAAACTAAATTAATTATAATTAAACTATTGCAACTTAATAATTAACTAATTAAAATTCAAAAAGTTATGAAGACTTGTAACAAATTCTTCGCCGAATTGTTCGGCACGTTCGTTCTCGTTCTCGGCGGTTGCGGCACAGCCGTTTTCGCCGGCAGGGCATTTGGATTCCTTGGTGTTTCCATCGCTTTCGGTTTAACCGTCATCGCTATGGCTTACGGCATCGGCCACATCTCGGGCGCACATCTCAACCCGGCGGTCAGCTTTGGTGTCTGGGCTAATGGCCGCATGACATTCAAGGAGATGCTCACTTATTGGGTGGCTCAGGTCGCCGGTGCAATCATCGCCGGTGCAATCATCGCCGCCATCGGCAGCTGCGGCAACATCGACCTCGGCACTTTTGCCGCCAACGACTACGGTCAGGATTTGGCGAATTGCGGTGCTAACTACTGGAACATCAGTGCTTGTGGCGCGTTCATCACCGAAGCCGTCATGACGTTCATTTTCTTGATGGTCATCCTCGGTGTCACCGACAGCCGTCACGAAAACGGTAAGTTCGCCGGTCTCGCCATCGGTCTGACCCTCGTCCTCATCCACCTCATCAGCATTCCGCTGACCAACACGTCGGTCAATCCGGCTCGTTCCATCGCTCCGGCCATTTTCGCCGGCGGTTCGGCCCTCAGCCATCTCTGGCTCTTCATCGTCGCACCGCTCGTCGGCGCCGGTCTCGCCGGTCTCGCTTACAAAGCCATCACCTGCGAATGCAAGAAATGCAACAAGTAATCGCACTGTAACGACGTTTTAAGAACGTGATTGAAAAAATGCGGAGCGACGATGGATTTTCGTCGCTCCGCTTTCTCTTTTAACTTTTCTCTTTTCTCTTTTCTCTTTTAACTTTCCTCTCTTATCTCACAACGACTTTCGCCGCTCTTTCGCCGACTCTCACGACGTATGCCCCTGCGTTGAGGTTGATGTCGCAGCTTTCGACATTGACGCGTGTCGCAACGCAGCGCCCCATCATGTCGAAAACGCCGATGTTGGCAGCATCGCCTTCGTAGCGGATCTTGCCTTCAAGACCGCGGACGTTGAGGTTTTCAAGTTCGACCTCGTTTTCTGAAACAGAACTCCAATTGATGTAAAACGCCTCGCAGACCGTCGCGCCGTCTTCGGTCTCGTATGAATATCTGTCCCATCTGCTGTAAACCGGAATGGTCATCTCAAGGGAATTCGCCATCGGTGAACATCCGAATCTGTTCCATGTATAGTCGTGGCCGAGGACTTCGTCAGCCGCAATCTCGCTGTCATATTCATATGTCACCAGAGTGGTCTCATCCCAATCGGAATTTGAAGAGTTCCACATGAAGTTGTCAACGGTCTCGCGGTTGCCGTTGGCGTCGTATGAATAAACGACCTTGATGTACGGTTCGAGGACCTCGTTCATCCAGTAGTCTTCAACGAGATACTCGCTCATCGTCAGGCCGTCTTCAAGGAATGTGGCTGTGTATCTTTGTGTCTCGACCAATCCTTTTGAATCGACATTATTGTAATAATGATATACCTCAACGGCTCCCTGTTCGTTGAAATCCTTCACGATCTTGCTGTCAATCAACGGCTCGCCGGTATAATACGAATAGCTCGTATATTCCGAATAGTCGCCGTTTGGCATACGGACGTATTCCGTCCTTGAGCTGAGGACCCAGTCGTTTGTCTCGTATGAGTCGAAATACCAGCTTTCCATCGCCGTCACAAAATTGTTCTCATCATATTCGTAAACCTCCTTGCCTTCGGTGAAATATCCCGAGCCACCCCACATATCGTACATATAAGCGATGTTGGTGAGCATGTTGTGATTCTCATCGTAAGTCATTTCGTTGTAATATGTCACGTTCCACCAGACACTATCGGTAGTCTGTTTGTCAAGTTGTTGCCACAGGATGGCGTCGCCGTTTTCGTCGAAAGTATAAATCTCTTTCCATCCTTCGGTCCATTCGCCGTTCTGCCAATAGTAACCGTAGAGGTTGGGCAATGCTTCGCTTGTTTCATAATCCATGACAGCTTTTTCAGTCGCCTGCATTGGGAAGTCTTCAAATTCCTGATACTGAATCTCCGAATGCACACGGCCTTTCCAGTCCATCTCGTACTTGTAGCACAAGCTTGACCACACATCGATGTAGGCGATGGAGTCAACCTGCTGATTGAAAGATTGGTCTCCTGATGTCTCATTTCTTGAGTTCATCACTTTCTCGATGATTTCCTTTTGTGTTTTTCTCTGTTTGATGGTCCTGCCATCTTGCGCCGCCGCCCCGAATGTGAAGCCTGCCAGCAACATCATAAGTAAAAGTTTCTTCATAGACGTTTATTTTTTAAAATTTCAGCAAAGTTAGTAATAAAAATCAATACATTGAACATTTTTAAAAAACGCCGGAACAGACTTCTCCGTTCCGGCGTCACTGAACATATTATTGCAAAAGGCTCATTCTGCCGCCGGTGTCTCCTCGACAGGTGTGACATCCTCTGCGACCGGTGCTTCGGCTGCCGCCTCAACCACTTCTTCCGCCACCACTTCAGGCTGCGGCCAGAACGGGCGTTTCTCCTTCGGGATGCAGAAATACACTATGCCTGTTACGACGATGATGGCCGCAAACCAAAGCAATATCTTCTTCCAGACCGGCATCTTTTTCACGAACGGGTCTTTCATCTTCACGATAGGATATTTGGCGATGTGCGTCAGAGTCTCGCCGAAGCGCACGTTGACAAGCACTTTCGCGTTGACAGCCCAGCCGTTGGCGTTGAGCAACGGCGAGAGGTTGCGCTTGCGGAGCTTGAGCCACGCCTTTATCATTGCAGGGCCGGAGATGACCAACATGATGCCGGCTATTATGACAATCCACTGCCACCAATGAAGTCCCTTGACTGAATCGACCAACAAGGCCAATGCTCCGCCGACAGCGCCGACCGCCACGCCGACCATTGCGAACATGCTCACGTATTTTGTCATGTCGAAAGGCTGTTTCGGTGCTGCGCCGGCTGTGCCTTCCACCTTTGCGGTGAGGTTGCCCATCACCTCGGCGTCTTTGGCTTCCGCGTTCTTGTTGATTGTCTTCTCGATGAATTCACCGAGCTTGCGGTACGGCGACCAGAACGCCTGGCGCACGCTGATAGGGTTGTCGATGATGCTTGTGACGGTGGCGTCCCAGTCCAAGCCTTCGCGGTCGTAGAAGATGGCGTTCTTGCCGACCCTGATGTTCCCGATGTCGCCGTCGGTGATGACAGCCCCGATGGTCATCTTGGCTGGCTTGCTCTTGCATGTACAGTCGCAATATACGATATACATGTTGCTCAGGCCCGCGCCGGCCGTCTGCTTGCCCATGTCGGTGACCTTGATGCAGAGGTCGCAGCTGCGTTGGTCGATGTAAAGCGTTCCGGCCTGGAAGATGGCTTTCTTGTCGCGTGTGTAGAAATCGGAGAACGTCACGAAGTTCTTCAGCACCGTGAAGAAGTCTCTGTAGAGATGCATGAACTTGTTGATGGTGTCGATGGAGTTGGCTGTCGATTCGAGAGCCAGGTCCTGTGCGACGATTTCAAGAAGCTCGGCCTTGCGGTTGTTGTCGAGCAACGCCTTTGCTGCATCGTAGCCGAGACCTTCGACGTTGTCGCCTTTCTTCGCGGCCATGTAAGCTCTGTAGGCCCCTACTTTCGCCTGCACCGCATCCCATTGTTCCTCGGTGATGAACTCCGCGTCGGGGTATTCGACATCGAAAACCAATGTCTTGAGGTTGTTGAAAGCGGCTTTCCATGCCGGGTTGATGCCGGCGTTGAGCATGAGTTTCATCTCGGCGTTGACGTGTGTGAGCGGGTATGTCGAGATCTCATCGTTGCATTCCGAGAGGTTTTTGTTGCTTATCTCGCCGATTTTTGCTGTCGAGACGTCGAGTGCTGTGGTGCTGCCGGCGTCGAAGGCTGCGAGTTTGCAGCGCATGAAGTAGTCGTCGAGTTTTGTCTTGATGGTGTCGATGGCGGCTGTCGCGGCGGCGGTGTTGTCGCCATAGACGAAGATGTCGTCTTTTCCTGCTTCGCCTGCTTCTTTCCATGCCGTGAAGTCGGCGAGGTCGGCGTAGAACTTCTCGATGTGGTCGGTGTTGACGCCCGGGTCGCCGCTGCGGTCGATGGCGTTGCCCACCATGCCGGCGATGTTGCCGATGATGGCTTTCAAGCCGTCGTCATCGGTGGAGTTGGCGGTGATGATGCCGTCGCCGTTGAAGCGTGTCTTCGCGAAGATGGCCAGGCTGTCGGAGACATCGGCCACGGTGATGATGTCTTTCCCGTGTTCAAGATTCTCAACGATATGTATGGCTGTGTCGTAGAGTTTCTTGCCTTCCTCATTGTCTTGGTTGAAGTCTGAGAGGCGGAATGTGTCTTCGCGTCTTGTCAGCACGTCAGGGTTCTTGATGACGCTTGTGAGCCATTTCGCGGCGGCGATGACTTCATTGACGTGGATTCTGCCGTCGCCGTTGGTGTCGAGCATCAGCATCGTCTTCTCGTCAATTTCGAGCCCCGTTATCGGGCAGCTCAGCGTTGTCCAAAGTTTCTGGTCGAGTTCATCAAGGTGTGCGATGTCTTCGCCGCAGTCGATGTTGACGCGCGTCACGCCACCTATCGTCGAGAACTTCCAATCGTAGTTTCCGTTTGATTTCATAGTTTATTGAATTTAATTGACTTTGATAAATTCGTAGTTGATATTGTCTCCGATATTTAGAATTGCGTAATAGGCTTCTTGTGCAATGTCTTCAATGGCATCGAGGCGGAGGTATGTCACGTCCTTGAAGACAGTGATGTCGCGTGCGTGCGAATGTCCCTGCAACACCATATCGACGCCGTTTCGGGCAAAAAGCTCCGTCAGGTCGTAGGTCTCCTCCATAGTGAAGTTGCTAGTGTGTCCCTGCGATGTGTCTTTCTTGAAGAAATGGCTGTGCGTGAAAATTATTATGTTTCTGTAACCTTGCAACGATTTGTCTTTCAACAGGTTGCCGAGCCATTCGCGCTGGTCGGAGCCGAGTGTGCCGCTTGCCGAGTCGAGGGCGATGAACAGGTCTCTCGCGCCCGACGGCGTGACGACGTCAAACCAGTAAACCGATGTGTTCCAGCGTTTCTTGAACTCGTCCCATTGGTCGAAATAAATGTCGTGGTTGCCGAGGGCGTGGTACAGCGTCCTGCCGGCATCGGCGATTGGTTTCACGTGTTCTTCATAATAATCCCAATTGTCTTTTGCGTTGATCTGGTCGCCGAGATGCAGCGCGAAAGGCGCGGCGGCGGTGTCGGCGAGATAGTCGTCCACGAAAATGTCAAGGTTTTTCGTTGAGTTATCGACATGCGAGTCGGAGACGACATAGAACTTGTATTCGTCGTTACTGACGAAAACGCGGTCGTAGCCGTGCGACTTGTTGTATTGCATCGACTGTTCGAAACGCTGGTCGGGCGAGTCGGAGAGGGAGACGAACATCCCGAGAAAGTCGATGTTCTTGCTGCATGACGCCAATAGTAAGACGGTTGCTGCGACGCATGTCAGATTCAATGTTTTTGTTGTTATGGCATTCATTTTCATATTCATTACAGTTTATAGTTTACCCCGACCTTGAGCCATGCGGCGTAGAATGCAACGGTGCCGTGGAATATGCCGGCGGATTTGAGGGTGCCTTCAGCCACGATATTGAGTCGTTCACTTATTTTTGCGCGTCCGCCAATCGTGAAAATAGGCTGCCAGACTCTCTCATATTCAAACTCGCTGTAGTCGGCCACGATGAAATAAATATCCCACGGGTTGTCGAAGCCCTTGATGCTCACCGCGACGCGGTAAAGCACGTTGAACGGCTCAGCGATGTAATTGTCAACGGAATGCCAGTCGCGGCCCATCGCGTCCATTATCTTTGCGAAGACGCCGACCTGCACCGAGAAGTGCCGCATCCTGAAGCCCGCGCTGCCGGAATACACGAACTCGTAGGCCTTGTCGCGTGAGAAAATCCTTGAATGAAGCGTCCCGTCAAGGAAGATCTGTCCGTTCTTGCAGACATTGAAATACGGACTCACCGTCGCGCCGACAGAATGCACGTTCGCCGTAAGTGATTCCAAATCAAGACGAATGTCAGTGTTTTTAAGATGCAACGCGCCTTTTATGTCGCCGCCGCTGTGCCATTTCCACGTGGTGTTGTAACCCACGATGCCCTGTGCGGTGAGGTCGGCTGTGACTTTGTGTTCATGTTTTTCCTGCGCGAAAACAGGCGAACAGAAGACAAATATTGATAGAAAAAGTAATGTTTTTCTCATTTATTAAATCGGTTTTACGAAGCGCAAATATAGAAAAAAAAATAAACTGAAAATAAAAAAATGGGACGAAACCGAGACATTTTTTATGTTGGTTAAAAAACACGATGAGTGTTTCCAACACACATAAGAAATTTCATGCTTTTTGTTGATTTAAAACACATCACCGAAGAAAAAATCAATCGGGCTGTTTTTGTTTCCAATTCACTCACTGTATGTTATATCCTATGTTGACCCCGAAAAACATCTCGATTTTATTTTCCGATTTATTCAAATCAATGATGCCGGTAAGATCATTATTTTGGTATTTTCTTATGTGATTTTCGATGATACCGATATTCAGACCGAAAGAGAAATTTTTCACGTCCAGACCGAAGCCACCACGCAGGTAAACGCCATATATTTCACAGATATAGTAACTTTCATTATCAGTAATCAGCGTATTATCTTTCATGCAAATCGCATAACCGAGCCTGAAATCATAATATGGACTTACCATCTTGTTATTCAAATATCCTCTGACATTCAGATAGATAGGGATGAAATCGCCGAAGTTCGTCGTGTGATTGTAGGAGACGCCGGCTCCGTACGAAATCTTGTAATCACGTTGATAAAGGATATTAAAACCCACGTCGAGGTCTTTTGAGGCTTTGTTGTCGAAATTTTTCGCAAGCAGTTCGCTGTAAACCAAAATGCCGCTGACTTCCGGACGGAACAGGAAGCCTTTCTTGCGGATTGCCGGCTTGGTGTCTTTTTCTTTGACACTTTTTTCTTCCACGGTCACGGGTGCTTTTTTGTTCAACACATCCTTTGCTCCGCCAGCGTATTTTATCATGAAAGCATCAGCACGATTCACCACAAAAACCGAATCCGAACTGCCGCTGAACAACTGGTATTTAATCTGTGATTGGTCAACTTCAAGGATTTTCGCCTCAATTTCCTCACCGTTTTGCAAAACAAGAATGTCTTGTGCATTGATTATCAATGATGAAAAGATGATAGATACGATAATAAATAATTTTTTCATGTTTCGATATTTAAAATTCTGCCAACAAAGATACGAATATTTTGTGCGACACGATGTGGTTTGCGAAAAAAGTTTTGAAGATGGTGACTTGTCTGTTTTTTGATTATGCCCATGTAACATTTACGCCAATCAAGTCACATTGCAAACACAAAAAAATCAGCGCAACTCATTGAGCCACGCTGATTTACTTATTTATTAACTATTCGGAGCTTTCGGGATTATTTCACTTCCTCAAAAATAATCTACATTGAATTTCAATGTTTTATGATTTTGTGTTGCAAATATGTTGCAAATGTGAGGGGAAGAAAGATAAGATGGATTTATTGTTATTGTTGGGCAGACATAGTCGTGTTTAAAATTTTGACAGATTATTAAATGGCCGTCCGCCGTGCGGCGGACGGCCCTGTTCGGTGTCGTCAGCGGTGCTACTCGCCGATGACACCTGCATAGACGGAGTCGGAGACTGATGTGAGGTCGGCGGACTGGAACATGATGTAGCATGCCACCGGCGCCGCGCCCCAAGAGTCGGGGAGATTCAGTATCATCTCCGCATTGTCCCTGATGTCGTCCTCGCTCCTCTGGATGTACGCCTCGTTGGTGACGGTGTTCACCGCCACGCCGACGGCGAGGTCGTACGAGCCGCCGCCCGCGCACTCCCAGCGGATGGTCTTGTCGCCGCTGTCGTCGAGGCATGAGGCGGCTATCGCCTTGGCGAGCCTTCCCCTGCTGAGCGCGAGCTTGCTGAAGTCGATGACGACGGCTCCTTCGCTGAAGCCGACGGCGTTCTTGAGGTTGCAGGCCACCGCCGCGTTCATGTTGGAGCCTCTGCCCGACCATGTGCCGAGGGCGATGAACGTGGCGAACCTCTTGAGGAACGCCACGGTGAATTTGAGTTTCTCGCGCTGCGCCACCTGGTCGCGAGTGCGGGGGTTCTTGATTGACTGCGCCTGTCCGCGCATGTAGGCGATGCCCTTCCATGACGCGCCCACGACGGTCCCGACCTTGCCGGAGAAGCCGCCGAGAATACCTTTCTTGATTGTACCCATGATTTTTGGTTTTTGGTTGTTAGTAATTAGTTTTCAGTGGCTTACTCTGACGGGAGCGTCACGGTACCGAGGTAGGCGGAGTCGGAGGCGGCGGAGCCGTCGTCCTTGACGAAGGCGATGTAGCAGGCCACGCTGTCGCCGGCCCAGGAGTCGAAGCCGCCGTTGGAGTAGCTGCCGCTGCTGCGGGTCTTGTTGGTCGATGATCTGGCGTGGATCTGGTTCTTGGCGGTGTTGAACAGCACGGCGACGACCTTGTCGGTGGCGTCGGCGCCCTCTTCGGATGAGTTGTCGTCCCACGTCATCTTGGCCATGCCTGAGGCGATGGTGACCGCGCCGCCCTGCACTCCTGGCAGCGAGCCCTGCGCGATGATGAGCCTGTCGGGGTTGACGGTCAGGCTG
>JAZRYG010000007.1:0-1806 GCA_045600605.1 Bacteroidales bacterium | reverse complement strand
CAGCCTGACCGTCAACCCCGACAGGCTCATCATCGCGCAGGGCTCGCTGCCAGGAGTGCAGGGCGGCGCGGTCACCATCGCCTCAGGCATGGCCAAGATGACGTGGGACGACAACTCATCCGAAGAGGGCGCCGACGCCACAGACAAGGTCGTCGCCGTGCTGTTCAACACCGCCAAGAACCAGATCTACGCCAGGTCATCGACCGGCAAGACACGCAGCAGCGGCAGCTACCCCAACGGCGGCTTCGACCCCTGGGCCGGCGACAGCGTGGCCTGCTACATCGCCTTCGTCAGGGACGACGGCTCCGCCGCCTCCGACTCCGCCTATCTCGGCACCGTGACGCTCCCGTCAGAGTAAGCCACTGAAAACTAATTACTAACAACCAAAAACCAAAAATCATGGGTACAATCAAGAAAGGTATTCTCGGCGGCTTCTCCGGCAAGGTCGGGACGGTCGTCGGCGCGTCCTGGAAGGGCATCGCCTACATGCGCGGACAGGCGCAGTCAATCAAGAACCCCCGCACTCGCGACCAGGTGGCGCAGCGCGAGAAGCTCAAATTCACCGTGGCGTTCCTCAAGAGGTTCGCCCCGTTCATCGCGCTCGGCACATGGTCAGGCAAAGGCTCGAACATGAACGCGGCGGTGGCCTGCAACCTCAAGAACGCCGTCGGTTTCAGCGACGGAGCCGTCGTCATCGACTTCAGCAAGCTCACGCTCAGCAGGGGCAGGCTCGCCAAGGCGATGGCCGCCTCATGCCTCGACGACGGCGGCGACAAGACCATCCGCTGGGAGTGCGCCGGCGGCGGCTCGTACGACCTCGCCGTCGGCGTGGCGGTTAACACCACCACCAACGAGGCGTACATCCAGAAGGGTGAGGACGACATCAGGGACAACGCGGAGATGGTACTTAATCTCCCGGACTCATGGGGCGCGGCACCGGTGGCCTGCTACATCATGTTCCAGTCCGCCGACCTCACATCGGTCTCCGACTCCGTCTATGCGGGCGTCATCGGCGAGTAGCCCCGCTGATGAAACAGGGCCGTCCGCCGTACGGCGGACGGCCTCTAAAACTCACCAAACTCCTAAAACTCCTAAAAAATAACTTATAATATTTACGGCAAATTTGTTATTAATTTGCCAAAATATTTATATCTTTGCTGCCTGAAAAATTACATTGCTGCAATGACAATATCAAACGCAATATTAAGGTATGCACGAGAGACAAACGATGATTTCAAACGCAAGCAACTGATTGATTCACTATCTATTGGGGATAGCAAAATACCAGCTAACTCAATATCTGTCACGCTCAACATGCTTGTCGCAGACGTGTCTTATGCCGTGATAAAACTGAAATAATGAATTTTTGATTTACTAATTGCTGATTGTAATAGGTTTTATAAACAACAATTTCGATAATAAACTTGTTTATATAGATATGAAATTAATGTGTTGCCAAAAAAGCTTGTTCGTTCATGTGATTTATTGCATCATTGCCCTTACTTTTAAACTCATCCCAAATGTCCATTGATTTGAATAACTGATACGAGAATTTAACGACATCATCTATGGAATAAACAGAACCTAAAATATTTATTTCTTTAAATGAAATTCCACCATTAGTGGAATATTCTCCAGATACATAATTTGGAGTTTCTGTGGTTCTAAATAACGTGAGTTCGATGAAAACATAACATTGATTATAAACGATTTACTAAAAAGCAATTGACAAATGGATGACACTGGAATATCTGCGGACGAGACAGGAATGAAACCACAATTGTGTTCCGTACAATTGTTGTGATT
>JAZRYG010000006.1:0-3459 GCA_045600605.1 Bacteroidales bacterium | reverse complement strand
CTGGAAAAGCGTCTGCATCTCCTCTGACTGACAGCCGAAGACGAACCACATCAGGAGATAAGTCGTGATGTCGAAGATGCTCGAAATCGGGCCGATGTAGATCATGAAGCGCGAGAGGTCGGAGCTGTCCCAACGGCGAGGCTTCATCAGGAATTCCTTATCCATGCGGTCGAACGGAATGGCTGTCTGCGAGATGTCGTAGAGCAGATTCTGGATGAGCAGATGGATGGAGAGCATTGGCAGGAATGGCAGGAAAGCCGAAGCCGCAAGCACAGAGAACATGTTGCCGAAGTTAGACGAGGCAGTCATCTTGATATATTTAATAATGTTGCCAAACGTCTCACGTCCAGAGAGTACGCCTTGTTCGAGCACCATCAGATCCTTTTCGAGGAGGATGATGTCGGCACTCTCTTTGGCAATATCTACAGCCGAATCGACAGAGATGCCGATGTCTGACTGACGGAGTGCGGCAGCGTCGTTGATGCCATCGCCGAGGAAACCGACGGTGTTGCCTTGTTCCTGCAGGAGCTGGATGATCTCGGTCTTCTGGTGAGGGGTGAGCTTGGCAAAGACTTTGTTCTCGCGAACGGCGATGAGCTTGTCTTTGTCAGTCATCTTCTCGAATTCAGGGCCGGTGACACAAGGCAGTTTGGCACGCTGACCATCTACGGTGGTGAAGAGGCCGACCTTGGCAGAAATGGTGCTGACTACCGCATCGTTGTCGCCACTGAGCACCTTGACATCCACACCGCTTTGCTGTAGGCGCTGGATAGCGGCAGCGGCAGATTCCTTCGGTGGATCGAGGAAGGCAAGATAGCCGATGAGTACCATGTCGCGCTCGTCTTCGACAGAGAATTGAGCGTCTTTTTCGATAAACGATTTGTGAGCCACCGCCAAGACGCGCATTCCGTCACGATTCATGTCGTGCACAAGGTTCATGGCCATGGTGTGCATGTTGGCCGACATTGGGATGACCTTGCCGTCGAGCTCACAATGAGAGCAGATCTGAAGCATTTCTTCGACGGCTCCCTTCGTGATGATCTGGCGCTTGCCCTGCTTGTCTTCGACGACTACCGACATACGGCGACGGGTGAAATCGAAGGGGATTTCATCGACTTTATGATAGTCGCTTGTCACTACATCAAGCGGCTTGCCCGATTCGTTAACATGCTCAACGATAGCCTTGTCCATCAAGTTTTTCAATCCCGTTCCATAGTAGCTATTGAAGAAGGCGTGACGCAGTATTCTTCGCGTCTTATCCTCCTGTCCGTCGGCATTGATATACTTGACGAGTACCACCTTGTCGCGGGTCAGCGTACCTGTCTTGTCGGTACATAGGATGTTCATCGCGCCAAAGTTCTGGATGGCGTTGAGGTCCTTGACAATGACCTTTTTCTTCGACATACGTACGGCACCTTTGGCCAAGTTGGCGGTGACGATCATTGGCAGCATCTCTGGTGTGAGACCTACAGCCACAGAGACGGCGAAGATGAAAGCGTCGAGCCAGTCGCCCTTGGTGATGCCATTGACCAGAAAGACGAACGGCACCATGATGAGCATGAAGCGGATGAGGAGCATCGACACCTTAGAAATACCTTTGTCGAAAGCTGTCTCTGCACGATGGCCGGCGATGCTCTTGGCAATAGAACCCAGATACGTCTGATTACCAGTGGCGAAGACAATGCCCTTGGCCGTGCCGCTCACAACGTTGGAACCCATGAAGGCGAGGTTCTGCAGGTCGATGACTGAGCCCGACGCATCTTCTTCATTGTCAGTAGGCATGTCGGTCATAGGCGTTTTCTCAATGCTGTCACTCTCTCCCGTCAGCGACGACTGACTGACGAAGAAATCCTTGCTCTCTACGATGCGTATGTCGGCCGGAATCATATCGCCCGCGCTGAGCAACACAAGGTCACCAGGGACGAGCTGCTCCACCGGAATCTCGCCGCTTTCTTCGCGTGTCGATCGCTCCACATAGCAGGTGTTGGTCACCATTTTGAGCAATGCATCGCTACTTCGGCCGGCCTTCAGTTCCTGCACGAAACGGAGGATGGCGGAGAAAACGACCATGGTGGTGATGATGATGATCGTCGTCCAATCCTGTTCCCCGGGTTCGGCCAGATAGACGTCGAGGATGAAGGAGATGATCACCAGCGCAGTGAGGATGCCGATGAATGGATTGATAAAGGCTGTGATGAAGAGCTTGGTGGGGTTGGTGCGCTCTTCGTGTTCTACGATGTTGGCACCGAACTTACGCTGGCGTCGCTCCACATCGTGCAAGCCAAGGCCCGAGTGATGGGCATAGAGGGCGTGATAGACATTCTCTAACGTCTGACGCGAAGCAAAGCGGGCGTACTCGCTGTTGTACACCGCTCTTGTCGGCTGTTGCTTCCTGAAATTGAAAAGATTCTTCATTGCCATTCTTTTGATTAATGGTTGAACAAATGGTTTGTTTCTCTCGAAATTGCGGCGCAAAGGTAGCGCCTTTTGCTGAGAACGTCGGTTAGAGAATGATTAAAGTTTTATTAGAATTGCGTTAAGTATTTTCTAATGTTAGTATCACCAGCGCTATGCGATAACTAATTTTCACGGTGCAAAGATACTATCACTCCGTTGCGGTCTAAAATATTTCTCAAAAAATTTTTTCTTTTTTTTATCATACCCTATCTCCCTGTCCTTACAAAATGTTTTTTTAAACCGATAAACTGATAACTGATATAAAATCCCCGTCCCGCCAATCAATGCCCCCTTATCCTCACAGTTTAGCCTAACCTTATACAGGAAAAGACAAAATCCGAAAGACAAAAATTATCAGTTATCAGTTTATCAAAAACTTTTTTCAAAACTAAAATACGATTTTAGATCTTTATCTTATATAATAAGATACTAATTTTTATCCTCTCAGAGGTAAATTGATAAACTGATAACTGATATAAAACGGCAATTCTTTGCTGATTGCAAACTGTGAGAAAAGCATAAAGTAATTCTAATAAGATTTTATTTAGAAAGATTTGGGGAGTTCGCAAAAAAGAATTATATTTGCGCCCGATAATCATATCTCCATTAATATATGGCAAAGCAATTAGAGATACGCAACAGCACAGCAGAGTTTCTGACTTTCATAGCAGAAGGTCGGGAAGACGGTGTGCAGGTGTTCTACAAGGATGAAACAATCTGGGCGACACAGAAAGCGATGGCGACAATGTTCGATGTTGACAGGACTGTAATCACTAAACATCTGAAGAATATCTTTGAAACCACTGAATTACAACAAGATTCAGTATGTGCAAAATTTGCACATACTGCCGAAGATGGCAAGGTTTATAATACGCAATTCTATAGTCTTGATGCCATCATCAGCGTTGGTTATCGAGTCAATAGCATACGTGCCACCCAGTTCCGTCAGTGGGCAACCTTTGTGCTTCGCCAATACGCACTTCGTGGCTACGTTATCGACAA
>JAZRYG010000005.1:0-6819 GCA_045600605.1 Bacteroidales bacterium | reverse complement strand
CGGAATTGTGTTAAAAGCCTTTTACAAATCAGTTTTTTCTTCAAGAGTCGCATCTCCGTACCAAAACTTTACTGTATCTTTGCGACGTGAGTTTATTCATTTTACAAATCAAATTTTTTACATCATGGCAAAAATAACAGTGGAGAACACGGAAATTACGATTTTGAAAATTCATGACGGCGATTTTATTTCATTGACAGACATGGCCAGGTCAAAAGATTCGGAAAGATGCGATTATTTAATCCAGAATTGGATGAGGAACAGAAGTACATTGGAATTTCTTGCTTTGTGGGAGAAATTCAACAATGAGGATTTTAAACCCATCGAATTCGATGGATTTATTTCCGAATGCGGCTCAAACTCTTTTTCCATGACACCGAAACGATGGATTGGAACGACAAATGCAAAAGGCATAATTTCGCGTAATGGCAGAAACGGCGGCACATACGCACACTGTGACATCGCATTTGAGTTTGCGACTTGGATTAGCTCGGAATTCAAATTTTACCTAATCAGAGAGTTCCAGCGGCTCAAAGCCGAAGAGCAGAAACATCTCGGCTGGAGCGCGAAACGCGAGCTTGCGAGAGTCAACTACCACATCCACACCAGCGCGATAAGCCAGAACCTCATCCCGCCACGGCTGAGCAAAAGCCAGATCAATTACATCTACGCCTCCGAAGCCGACGTGCTGAACATGGCACTCTTCGGCAAGACCGCCAAGCAATGGCGCGACACCAACCCCGACCTGCAAGGCAACATGCGCGACTACGCCGAGATAAACCAGCTCATCTGCATGTCGAACCTCGAAAACATCAACTCGGTGCTGATAAACGACGGCCTCCCGCAAAACGAACGCCTCGAGAAACTGAACCAAATCGCAATACAACAAATGAAAATACTCCAAATCAAGAGTTGAGAGTGGAGTTAGCTGTCGCATCAAAAGCAACTCCACTCTCAACTCTTAACTCTCCACACTAAAGACTAAAGACTTAAACCACGCTCCACTCCGTGATATTCTTCTTCTCCGACGAGAACACGACTCCGACCTTGAACAGCTTCCTCGAATCCGCGGCGTACGGCTCGGCGTAGCCTTTGTCGTCAATCTGTTTCAACGCCTCTGCCGCTGTGCCGTCGAGCTTGAACTCGAAGATATAGACGTAGTTGTCCGTTTCAACGATGATGTCGGCTCTGCCGCGGGAGTTTTCTTTCTCCGTGAATATCGAGTAACACGACAGCAGTCTGAATATCAAATAGAATGTGTAGTGGTAGTGGCTTTCGTAGCTCCAATTCCTTTCCTGATAGTACGCGTTGTAAGGAATTGAGGCGAAGAAGCCCGAGAGCGCGTCGCGCATGTCGTCCAAACGGCATTCGTCGAGCATGTCGTTGATGTCGAGGACGAGGTTCTGCGGGTCGTTCCTGCTGTCGCAGTAATTGTTCGCGAGGAGTGTGATGAAGCCGTTGCGCACCTCGTTGTTAGGGAAGTCGAGCTTGTACTGTTGCCTTTTCTCATTGTATCCCTTTATCGTAAGGTAGCCGCTCTGGTATATCATCGCCAAGGGGTCTTCGGTGTCGGCCTTGTAGTCCATGAAGTAGCTCCTGCCGTACTGTTTGCTCACCATTTCCTGCATATTCGTCTTCTTGCGGTCGAGCAGCCGCATCAGGTATGTCGGGGTGCCCGTCGCAAACCAGTAGTCGTCTATTTTCCTGTCGTTCAATGCATTGAGCACGCTGTACGGGTTGAAAATGTCTATCATCTTTTCGGAGAAATGATAGCCGTCGTATTGTTTCTTGAGGCGGATGTACATCTCTTCTTTCGAGAAATTCCTTTTCTCGGCCATCGCCGCAATCTCATCATCGAAATAGCTTACGAGTTCGTCTTTCGTGATGCCGCACAGCGCGTCGAAATCGCTCTTCATGCTGATGTCCTCCGGCTGGTTGAAGCCGCTGAACACGCTCACTTGCGAGAACTTGGTGACGCCAGTGAGAAGCACGAAGCGGAGGTGCTCGTCGGCCTTCTTGAACGTGCTGTATATCTCTTTCAGCGCATCGCGGTTCATCTGCTCCTGCGGTTCCATAAGCACATCGAGCATCGGCTTGTCGTATTCGTCAACAAGAATCACAACCTTCTTGCCGGTCTTCTCGTGGGCCGCAGCGATGACGTTGTAGAAGCGGACGCCTATCTCGGTATATTTGCTGACAACACCATATTCAGCCTCCCATTTGTCAAGATAATTGCCCATCGTGCTGGGAATATAGTTGGGATCCTTGAAATTGCCTTGTGAAAAGTCGATACGGAACACCGGATATTGCTTCCATTCCTTTTCCAACGCTTCTATTTTTAAGCCTTTGAAAAGCTCTTTCTCTCCTTTGAAATAGCTTTCAAGCGTTGATATTAACAACGATTTCCCGAAGCGTCGCGGGCGGCACAGAAAGCAGATGCGTTTCTGTGCGAGGTTGTAAACGAGGTCTGTCTTATCTACATACACCATGCCTTCTTCTATGATGGTGCTGAATGTCTGGGTTCCGATTGGGTATTTCATAACGTTATCATTTTTTCGGCTGCAAAGATAGTAAAAAAGTTCTTAAAGTTCTTAAAATTTTAAAGTGCTGAGAGTTTATAAAAGTTTTAAGAGTGGAGAGTTAAGAGTGGAGTTGTTTTATGCGCCAGCCAACTCCACTCCCCACTCTCCCAACTCTCCACCCTAAAAACTAAAGACTAACGACTAAAAACTAAAGACTAAAAAAATATTCCAATTTTTTTGTCGTCTCGAAATTTGTCTTATTTTTGCAGCCTGAATTATAATGCCGTGGTGGATTTTCAGCTATCGCGCATTTAACTTAGTTGACAATGTAAACAAAAGAAATTCAATAAATTATAAACTAAAATTACAAAAAATGAAAAGGAAATTTACATTTCTACTCATGGCGCTCTTGGCGCTTGCCGGCTTTAAGAGCTGGGGACAGGAGTCCCAAACCGTTACAATTGGTACGGGGACGGCAACCTATGACAACATGCCGTTCAATTCCTACTACAATTATTCATACGCCCAGATGCTATACTTGGGAAGTGAAATAGGAGAAAGCGGCACAATTACATCAATTAGTTTTTATGCTCAGCAGAGCGTAAATAATTATTTGAAATTAGATATTTACATGAAATGCGTCGACCGCAATTCGTATTCTTCTCAAAGCGATTGGGAATCTGTTACCGCTGAAAATTTAGTTTACCATAATGAATCCTACCTTGCTACCTCAACTGGTTGGATAACATTCACCCTTGAAGAGCCATTTCAATACGACAAATCCAAAAACCTTATGATTGCTTTTGATAACAATACAGGAAGTTATTTCAGTTCAAAGCAATTCCGTTACACAACTACATCCGGTAATACTTGCATTTATCGAGACGACGATAATGCTGATGTTGACCCGATGAGTCCAGCAGACGGGAACATGGCACCATGGCGTCCTAACATTCAGATAACGATAGAACCTTTTGTCTCTTGCCCGAAACCAACAGGCTTAACCGCTTCCAACATCACAGCCACTGGTGCCACCATCAGTTGGAACGACAATGGTGCTGAAAGCTACAACCTCGATGTGAACGGTACTGTGTATGGAAATGTCACCAATCCTTATATATTGGATGTCGAACTCTCCACCACCTACACCGTGAAAGTGCAGGCTGTTTGCGGCGAGGATGAAACCAGCGCATGGAGCAGCGCAATAAACTTTACCACTCCTGATTGCTGGGATGGACACACTATCAATTATACACTGAACGATACTTTTGGCGATGGTTGGAATGGTGCTAATCTGACTATTATCGACAAAAGCAATAACAATACCATTAAAACCTTAACTATTAGTACTGGCAAAACCGAAAGTGGCTCACTCACTTTGTGCAGCGGCACTTATGATTTTGTTTGGCATAAGGGTTCCTACGATTATGAATGCTCATTCTCTATCTCTGAAAACGGAGAAACGCTCTTCACATGTGACGATGCCTCTGTCTATGCTAATGGTCAAGTGGTCTATACCCTTGATTTGTTGGAAAAATTCAGCATCACCCTCATTCAGCCAGGTGAAGAATTTGGCACAATCTCGGCAGATTTGGAAGAAGCGACTGCCGGCACCCTCGTCACCCTGTCGGCTACACCGGCCAACGGTTACGATTTCGACGAATGGACTGTCATTAATTCCACGACACTCGAAGAAATAACAGTTACTGACAACCAGTTCACCATGCCTGAGAGCGACGTCACTGTCTCGGCCACATTCGATGCTCTTGAACCGCACATGGTCATCATCGGATACACCGAAAATGGAACAGTCGCGTTGTTCCCTGATGATCCAGAAGAATATTTGGCAGGCGAAACCGTTTACTTAAATGTCGTGCCAAATGAAGGTTATTTTTATCCAAGCAAGGATGAAATCCACGTTACTGATCTCGCTCTCAACGACATTGAAGTCATTATCGACGGTACCGACTACAGCTTCATCATGCCGGACAGCGAAGTCACCGTTACAGCCGTTTTCAATTTGTATTATGGTGTTCAGGTTGACCCAGCAATCGTTGGCGGACAAATCAGCGCCATTTCAGAATATGAATATTTAGTTGAAGGGATGCCATACTTCACTGCGGGTTCCAATGTCTATTTCATTCCAAATCCAGAAGAAGATTACGAATATGTAGATCGGTCTGTTTCAGTAAATGAGTATGATTTTGAGGAAATTGGCAAACCTGTTGAAGTAGATTATAACAGTGGGATGGCCCGTATCACCATGCCTGAAAGTGACATCTACGTTACCGCTTCTTTCAATAGAATTAAATACAGTGTCGCCCAACAAATTACAAATCCAGCTGAAGGCGGCTATTTCTATATCGCAAATACCGAGCACATTGCTGTGGGTGCATCTGTCACCATCACCAGCATTTTGCCATCAGAGGGCTACCAGTTAGCCTCTGTTACCGTAACCCGCAACGACACCGGTGCTACTGTTGAGACACACGAAAATTGGGGCAATTATACTTTCTACATGCCCGCCAGCGATGTCACCGTCACTGTGAATTTCGAAGCTCGCCCGCGCTACAGCGTTTTTGTCGGCGATGTGGTGAACGGCACCATCACCGTTGACGAGCCTTACGAGAACATCTTGGCTGGTACAACTGTTTATCTCACAGCCACGCCTGCAACAGGCTACACGCTCGAAAGCCTCACCGTTACACCGGAAGAAGGTGATCCTTTCGAACCAACCCAAGAACACAGTTACTATTCTTTCATAATGCCTTCAAGCAATGTGACCATTTCGGCTACATTCCGTCCGCTTCAGTCCTACACCATTAATTATTATGTGAACGGCAAACTCGACAGAACCATGCAATGCCAGGAAGACCGTTTCGTCAACAACGAAGGCCCGCAAAACGTTGCCGTTCCTGCAGGCGTAACATTCGAAGGCTGGGGCGTTGCAGAAATCGGCACTTACACCACAGAAAAACCTGCCATCTTAGGCAATGCGGAAAAGCCGACACAGAACTATGACCTTTATGCCGTGCTCAGCTATTCAGAACAGATTCCTGCAACAAGCAAGGACGGCGACAAGTGGGTTGAAGTCACAAGCCCAAGCGACTTGAGCAATGGCGACCAGGTGATTTTTGTTGAAAAAAACAATAATAAAGTTTTAACAGAAAGAACAGGCGAATATGATGGATGCTTTAGAAGCGCTGATATAACTATCATAGATAATGAGGTAAGTTCTATTCCAAGTAATGCTGTCGTGTTTCACGCAGAACGCGTCAGCGAGTCTTGGAGATTCTGGTTTGAGGATGCTTTTAGGACAGGATTAACAACTCTAACAGATTACTATGGAGGCAACTTGGTTCCTATGAATATGGGTTGGGGTGGTTCTGATTCATGGACTATTATTTCCAATGGTTCATCTGTTAATATTCAAGGTGGGAGCAGTAATTATATCGTTTATAAATCAGGAGATTTTACTGTTGATGGCAGTTCCGTATATAAGAGATCTTCACTTTTCAAGAAAGGTGCATCTGTCATCACCACCAACTACTACATGACTTCAGTCCTCACCAACGGTGAAGTTACTGAAAACACCACCGCGAAGAACATCATCATCCCGGAATACAATAATATCAACGTGAAAGACGGTGTCACTCTGACGATGGATGCCAACGGTCTCTTCAGAAATGAATTCGCTTCCAACTTCGTGTTCGAGGACGGCGCGCAGCTCATTTACGACGGTGACGAGACAGTCAACGCAACATTTGAGAAAAACATCGCCGGCACAGAATGGTACACAATCAGCTCGCCGCTCGCAAACAGCGTTGAGTTTGCAGAAGTCGAAAACCTCATCCCGAGCAGCGGAGTCACCGGCACAGACTACGACCTCTACCGCCTCAATGAAGCGGAAGGTATATGGGAGAACTCGAGAATCGAAGACCAGTCACATAATGAATTCACCACAATCGACAAAGGCCTCGGTTACATCTACGCAAACAATGCAGGTGCAGACCATATCGCTTTCGCAGGCGAAGTCAATGTGGCACCCGCTGAATGCACACTCACAAACGGCAAAACAAACGGCTTCAACCTCATCGGCAACCCGTTCATGCAGAACATTACATTGGACAATGTCACAGGCGTAACTTTGGCAGGCGGTTTCTATGTCCTTACCAACCAAGACACATGGGCAACGGAGCCTATTATGACAGGAACAATAGCTCCTCTTCAGGGCTTCCTCGTGCAGGCCACGACAGCCGGCACAGCCACAATCAGCAAGCCGACAGCAGCACCGAGC
>JAZRYG010000004.1:0-3958 GCA_045600605.1 Bacteroidales bacterium | reverse complement strand
ATATAAAGGCGCGCTCACTCTGAGCGGCGCGAACATCTATAACAGCATGACTGTCGGCTTCGACGGCACGTTCACCGGCACAAAAACCGTCGATGGCAGTATCACCCTTGCCAGCGGCCACGCCGAACGCTACGTGATGCTCGTGCCATCGGGCAGCACGATAGACGAGAGACTCCTGTTCACAGGCGGCGCAGAAGGCGAGACCATCATAGCCAACGGAATAGCGGCAAACAAGTTCTACCGTATGCCGGACGGCAGCGCGATAGAGGTTACAGTCCAGAAACCAGCTTATATTCCCGCGTATTTCTCGGTGGCCCCTGGCAAAGTCGTCAAGTTCTCACGCGGAAACCTCTACTATAATGCTGGATGGCATTTCGAAGAGAACCAATACGACTTCAGAACGTACAACACAGGTGCCAGATGCATTGGCGGCGTCTATGGAGCCAGCAGCGGCACTAATGTCGGCTGGGCACTATTCTCGTGGTCAACAGACGGAGTAGGATGTAACTGGGGCATGTATAATTCAGGGACTTACATCGATGGAAACTTTGTGGAATGGGGCAATAACACCATCGATGGTGTGACGGGCTGCCGCACACTTACACGTTGTAATGATCCTAAAGGCGAATGGGACTATCTGATGACGGAACGCACCGGCACGTACAACGGCGCGGCGGCACAGGCCGCTGATCTGCTCGGATATGCGACGATAACAGTGAGTGGAGGCTCGGTCAAAGGCCTTATACTCCTTCCTGACACGTTCGTGCTGCCCGAGGGAGCATCGTTCTTCTCTTCTTCTACCACAGGATTTACGGCAAATCAATACACCACCGAGCAATGGTCGGCAATGGAAGAAGCCGGAGCCGTATTCCTCCCTGCAGCAGGATACCGGCACAATAGTTACGGAGTGCAAAGTGTTGGAGAGGCCGGACGTTACTGGTCCGGTACTAAAAATGCTGATGGAATTGCGAGAATGTTCTGGTTTGATGGGACAAGTGTTAACCACCATCAAGTTAACATGTGCCGTGGCTATGCGGTTCGTTTGGTGGTGGATGTCCCTCCGACGGAATCTGACGGCAATGGGGCTCCCGACTATACACAAGGTACATGGTAAGATGTGATTATTAAATAAATATTCTCAGATAGAAAGTGAATTTAAACATGAAATAGAAAATGAATTTAAACATGAAAAAGATATTATATGCAATGGCACTGTGCGTCCTCATGCTCACGCAGTGCAGGAAGAACGTGGAGCAGGTGAATGGCATCGTCGCCGACGGCGATACGATGGATGTGACGCTCACGGCATCGGTGTGTGGAAGCAAGACCACCATAGAAGGGACGGATGTGAAATGGGTTGTAGGCGACAAGTTGCACGTCGTCGGCTCCGCCAACGGTCATCTCGGCAGCCTCACCGCAGTTGAATTGCATGACGGCGGAAACACCGCCGATTTCAGCGGCCAGATAATGAAGACCACCGCGAACCAGACGTACTATTTTTACTACGTTGGGGACAATGACTTTGCGTTCGATGAGGATTACAACTTCACATTCAGCGTTGCTAACCAGTACGGCAGCCTCAGCGGAGACGCAAACAGCGTTGCAAGGAGTCTTCAACTCATAATGGGCTCCAAGTCAATAACCGGCACGCCTGACCTGAACCTCGGCACGGTCACGCTCTCCAACATGAACGCCATAGCACACCTCGCCTTCACGGAAAACGGCATCGCGTACAGCGGCAATGTCGGACTGTCGGGAAGCATCATCAGACTGACCCACAACCCGAGCACAAACACGTTCACGAGGACCGCAGGCCCTATCACACTCAACAACGCCGGCGGCGACTACTATGTGTCGCTCATCCCTGACGATGACGCAACGCAGACGCTCACATTCACGACAGAGACAGGTGCGGAGAAGTCGCTTACCGCAAGCGTGGTGGCCGGCTATTGCTATGACGGCGGCTCGGGAGCGAAGACGATAGACATGCAGGGTGGCGTCGTGAACCAACTTCCAGGCAGGTTCAGCGTTGGCGACAGAAACGCAATCCACTTCTCAAAAGGGAACTTGTATAATCATTATGAAGGTGGTTCAAACTATACTTTCCGCTTCGAAGAGGAACAATATTTTTACAGGACAAATCCGTGGTCTGAAACCCCACAATGCTACTACATAGAAGATGGTAATCCGATAACTGGAATGACAGAGGGTCCTTCATCATCTGTCGGTATATACTGGTGGAACAGAAATGTAGAAAAAACCGCGGCGAAAGCTACTAGTAACATACAATATGCTGATTATTCATTACTCCCTGAGGATGGTCATCATCTTTTTACGAATAACCAGACGTCAGGTGTCGATTATTTAGCCGAACCTAACCCTGATTTCCATATTGATGGTGAGACGGGGACAAACAGATGGCGCACCATGTCGAAGGAGGAGTGGGAATATTTGCTTGCTCGCACTAAGCAGGGTAGTACGGATAAATTGTACGGTCTGGCTACTGTAAATAATATAAAAGGACTGATATTACTACCAGACGGCTGGACGGGTTCATTGGCCCCTTCTTTCACCTATGGTCACAGTGGTGCTACTTTCGGCAGCAACGTTTTCGGCGAGTCAACAACGCCGACATGGGCGCAGATGGAGGCGGCGGGTGCCGTATTCCTCCCAGCAGCAGGCAGAATGAATCCCGGTGAATCAAAGGTAGGGCTCCTCCCTTGTAGTGCAGGTAAAATCCAGGAAGAGGGCAACTATCTGACGGCAACTCCGAGTAGCAACGAAGGATATGTTTACCGTATGTCTTTCGAAGAGGGGACTGTGGCGGTTTCTGAAGGAGAATGGGCACATTGTGGCTCTGCAATCCGTTTGGTCCGCGATGTGAAATAGTTTTCGCGGGGCGGTTTCATTCACTGGATGTCGTCGTGATAACAAAGACGATGTGATGACGGTGTGAGACGCAACTGCACGCGGTACTTTAAATGCGAGCCTCGTTTCGCCGAAAAGACGGAGCGGGGCTTGGCTTTTAGTCTTTAGTTTTTAGTTTTGAGAGTTGAGAGTGGAGTTTTTTTAGTTTTTAGTTTTGAGAGTGGAGTTTTTTAGTTTTTAGTTTTGAGTTTTGAGAGTGGAGAGTGAAGTTGTCTGGCGCATAAAACAACTCCACTCTTAACTCTCCACTCTCAACACTTTACAAACTTTCAAACTTTATAAACTTTATGAACTTTAAGAACTTTTTACTATTTTTGCAGCCGAAAAAAATGATAACGTTATGAAATACCCAATCGGAACCCAGACATTCAAGACCCTCATTGAGGAAGACATGGTTTACGTCGATAAGACCGACCTTGTTTATCAACTTGCACAGAAACGCATCTGTTTCCTGTGCCGTCCGCGCAGGTTCGGAAAATCGTTGCTTATTTCAACATTGGAAAGTTATTTCAAAGGCGAAAAAGAGCTTTTCAAAGGCTTGAAAATTGAAGAGTTGGAGAAGGAATGGAAGCAACATCCGGTGTTCAGGATAGACTTTTCACAAGGCGGTTACGATGTCGAAGACAATCTCAGTAAAGAACTCGATAAATATCTGACGCAGTGGGAACGCCAGCTTGGAATAGAGAAGCAGATAGACAAATTGGGGTCGAGGTTCTCTGACATCATAGCGGAAGCGCACCGTCAGACAGGCGAGAAAGTCGTTGTGCTGATCGACGAATACGACAAACCCCTGCTTGATGTCCTGATGGAGCCGATGGAACAGGAGAACCGCGCCGTGCTGAAAGAGTTTTACGGCACTTTCAAGAAATCCGACGAACACCTCCGCTTCGTGCTTCTCACCGGCGTCACCAAGTTCTCGCAGGTGAGCGTGTTCAGCGGCTTCAACCAGCCGGAGGACATCAGCATGGACCCTGATTTCGATGCGCTGTGCGGCATCACGAAGGATGAGCTCGTGAGCTATTTCGATGAT
>JAZRYG010000003.1:0-84548 GCA_045600605.1 Bacteroidales bacterium | reverse complement strand
AGAGTATTTCTTCGACAGATTTGAATGCAACCAGATTAAGAGGGATCCGAGGTCTGACGGGTATATCATATTCGGCAATGCGGAATCAAGCACTAACAATGTACAGTACTATGGTTTTGACCATGTGCTGTTCTACGACCGGGATTTCAACTGCTGCAACACCCAGTTCTGCCCTGTTGATGAAAACATGAAAGCACTGTTCGAGGCAATGAATTCCGACACTTGGCTGTCTGACGACAGGATGCTTGTTTACGGTTATACCTGGGGCCCTGAAACATGGGATCTCATGCTTGCAGACATCAGCCTTGACGGGACAGTGAACAGATACGACAGATTTTTAAGCATTCCTGATACATGCATCGATGTCGGCGGAGCTCGCTGGATGTCCATGGTGAACGACACCACGATATACGGCAGCTACTACATATACGAGGACTTCAAAAGCCCATTTGACGTGAAGCCTGGCGTGTGCCTGTTCACCAAGGACATGGAGATTCTTGCCGTAAAAACCATGTCATCTGTATTTGTTGGCTGTTATCCA
Organism: Bacteroidales bacterium; assembly: GCA_045600605.1. GTDB lineage: Bacteria > Bacteroidota > Bacteroidia > Bacteroidales > F082 > Limimorpha. The sequence continues at coordinate 84,007 of JAZRYG010000003.1, read as the reverse complement.
CAGGATATAATCTCACTGCCTGACGGTGGTTGTGTGCTATTGTGCTTGCGCTTGAGTTTTGACAAGCGTCATTACGATGCCATCGTCGTCAAGTTCTCGCGTGAAGACTTGAACCCTATCCCGTGCAGCGTGAAGGAGATTCCGCAGGAGAAGCTCCATGCGGTTGCGTTCCCGAACCCGACACGCGGAGAACTCAACATCGACATTTCCGGTCTGCCAGACAACACCGAGAACCGTGTCAGCATCACCGACATGCAGGGCATGGTCCGTATGAGCCGCATCATACGCGGCGACGGGAATCTTCTCACCATAGACGTCTCTTCGCTCGAAGCCGGAGTATACGTCTATTCGGTATTCAACAATGAAAAGGAGCTTCTGAAAGGGAAGTTCGTGAAAGAATAAAAACAGATCAAAAAATTTAAAATAGAATAACATGAAAAATATCATAAGATTAGCGATGTCGGCGATGCTGGCATTGGGGTTCGCATACACTGCGAAGTCACAGGCGTGCGTCGGTGAGGGAAACACCATAGTCGCACCAAAGACATCTTCGGCTCTCGGAACGGAAAATACAGTGTCGGCTCCGAATTGCACCGCGATGGGTTCCAGCAACAATGTGCGCGGAGACAATTCGATAGTAATGGGCATGAATAACATCGTATATGGCAAGAACTCGGTTGCTACGGGGCTTGGAAACACGGTATATGGGAAAGGGTCGGCCGCCTTGGGTACAAACAACACTGTCATGATCAGGCAGTACCCTGACTACTCGGCGTATGCATTAGGCGACCAGAACACCGTCAGCCATATATATTCCTTTGCCTTCGGCCAGAAGAACACCGTGTCAGAAGGTTATTCATTCGCCATCGGCACCGACAACAAGGTGAACGCAAACACATCGATAGCCTTGGGCTACTGCCTGAAAAACAGCAAAAAATATGGAATAACAATCGGCGTGGGCAGAAGTCCGTCACTTCCGCTTGTGAACAACACCGACGGCATCATGATGGGCATGAACAGCGACAAGCCGACGTTATTCATCTCGTGGTCAGAAACCGACGGCAGGACCGGCCGTGTTGGCATCGGCAACGTCACGGAGCCTCAGGCGAAGCTGCACATCAAGGCCGACAATTATTCGTACGACGGCGAGGATGCTGACATCCTGCTTGAGCAGACGAGGGCTGATAAAATAGCGGCCATCTATTTCAAGGACAAAAACAACAGCATCTCGGTGTCGGGTAACCAGATGAACTTCACGGCGGGAGGATACAATTTCGCCGATGGTGTGGTCCGTGCCGAAGAAGTGGTGGTCGAGTTAAAGAAGAACTGGCCTGATTATGTCTTCAATGATGATTATCAACTCACAAGCCTTGACGAGGTAAAAAATACATCAATGACAACGGGCATCTGCCAGGGGTGCCTTCGGCAGAGCAGGTGTCGGAGGATGGAGTGAAACTCGGGGAGATAAACACTAAACTTCTCGAAAAAATCGAGGAACTCACCTTATATATCATACAACAGGAAGAACGCATTCAGGCTCTTGAGAACAAACTTGACTCTATTACCAAAAACTGAATGTCATGGGAACTTGTTTCGTTGGCAAGCGCATGAAATATCTGTGCTTGCTGTTGGTGATTACAAGTGTATTGCCAACGAAGAGTATCGTGGCGCAAAACAGCAGGGTTTCTGAGTCAAACTGGTATGATTTGTGCAAGGAAATCAATGAGAAAGGTGCCACGCCGGTGAAGGCTTCGATGACATCAACCCTTGAGTCGCCTGTCAACACGCTCACCGGAGCTGTCAATTTTGACATTCCAATCCACACCATAGAATTGGGAAGCTACTCCCTGCCGATCAGTCTGCACTATGAGACATCTGGATTCAAGGCAACCGACATCGCCTCAAATGTCGGTCTTGGTTGGTCGATCAATGGAATTGGATGTATAGCCAGGACCATAAAAGGGTTCGGAGATGAGATGGATATGGGGTATGATAATGGCAGTTTTGATTACATAGGATTCCTGATGGACGAGGAGAATTTGAACATTGATAATTTCTGCAGGTTGGTAAATCTGACCGATGGTGGTTTCGACGGTGAGCCGGATCTGTATTCCTTCAATTTCGCTGGACATTCAGGGTCGTTTATCAATAATGTCAGTGGGTATGGGAAGATTGTCAATTTCAACGAGCAGAACATAAAAATCGAAAGGGGTAATGGCGATTATGCCTTTTCAATAACAGATGAGGTTGGCAATATCTATTATTTCGGCGGTGGCAACTCAAACGAACGCATTGACTGGTACAAGAACAGACAGTCATGCATGAGTGAGTCGTATTGGAATGATTATAAAAGTTATCAGACAAGATTTGCTTCGGGGGGAGATAATGAAGGGGACAAAGATTATGACATCATGTGGCATCTGTCAAAAATTGAAGTTGCATCATCTGACTACGTTATTGATTTTGAATATGTACACGACAGCGTGAAGGTATATCTCGGTACAGACGAGACGTATATGTTCGGGCATCCGTTTAAAAGTGCGACAAGCTTAGAGGTTGAAACAAACACATTTGACTGGGTCGCGCATAGGTTTAACCGATTCAAATATGCCAAAATTCCACGTATAAACAGGATTTCATGGAAGAAAGGTGACTCGGAACTCGGTTCGATTGTTTTTGTCCCCGAAGACAAGTACAGGAGTGATTTGCAGAATGACAAGGATGCCAAGCACCCTGGAGGATACGCCATCAGGCAGATAAAAATCATGAATGCAGATAATTCTGTCAACAACTATATTGACTTGCTACATTCATACAATGGAAGTATTATTCCACAAAGTGGAAATACAGGAGAGAAATATATAAAATCATTTTATTGCACTTTGTTTCTTGACAATTTGCATTATTATGACAGTAGTGGGAATCATTTGTACTCCTATAAATTTTCATACGAAGACGAGAAACGCTTATTCGCAAGAAACACTTCATATATTGATATGTGGGGATATGTCAATGACTATAACGCCACTGCGTATCAATCCACCTCGGCTTGCAGACTGATAAAACCAAAGATTTTCTATTATGAGAACGGCAACGACAATCCGTTGTACAATTCGGTTTACTCCGCGTGGGAAAGACATGGTGAAGAACCGACATACACCCTGAAGGGTATGATATGACCCCTAATTCTATATGGACAAAGAGACACACTCTGACGTCAGTTACGACACCATGCGGCGGCGTTGTGAGATTTGTATATGAGCCCAACGACTTCTATTTCGACAGCCAGACGATAACCGGGCCTGGAGTACGTGTCAAATTAGTGCTGTATGATGGAAGCTACATAAACCACAAGTACAAATGGAGAAGGACATACTCATATACTGATGACAACGGACTGACATCAGGCAGGGTGACATCAATTCCCGACTACGGTTATTTTAACGCAGCAGCCTATGTCAACAGATGGAATCTTATTTTTGGTGAGCAGGGGGACGAATATGACAGGGATGTTTTCACGGCAAGACAGTTCTCCACAGTGTCAGACATGACAGGGACAAGTCAGTCGGTGGTGAGATATTCGAAGGTAACTGTATCGAGCGAAGGGGTGGAGAATGCCGATGGTGAGATAGGGAAGACAGAGTATTATTATCGGCTCGGGTGGAATGCCGGTGAAGACTCAATCTGTATCGGAGACAACGAATATGTTCACCGTACAAAGACGCGCAGGACAGCGTATTTGCAGAACTTTGCGTTGGAAGTAGACCAAGTTTACGCTTTTTACGTGAACCTGCAGCATGAAGACAATTTCCCGAAATTCTCCGAACCAATAACGTCATGGTGCGGTGATTACCTCGCTAAGGAAATCAAATATGATCTGAACGGCAAGCCTGTGGAGTCAACAGAATACAAATACTCGTTTCACCCGACTTCCAAAAGATTTGCATACCTTCAATCAAAGTATTATATCAGGTATGATGTTCCATGGGCGATACATTACTTTGGGAATGGAAGCAACGCTCCAGGACCTATTGTAGATGAGTTCAACAATTTCCAACTTGATATATTGTGGGGTGCAAACTACTACCGTACCGGTTCGAGAAGACTCGATGCCATAGTTCGGACAAGATACAGCGGTGAAACAAGCAACATGACAATGAAAACCTTTGACTATTACGATACCGGTGACATATCGAATGTAGTCAAGAGCGAGACTGTGACCAATTCCGACGGCAGCTCCACGTGCAACAATTATACCTATCCTTTCAATTACAATGTGAGTCCGTTCAGCAGCATGACTGAAAAGAACATGCTGTTGAATCCTGTGGAGCAATACACGTCCGTAAACGGCAAAGTCACCGACGGCGTATTTGTGGAATACGGGCGACATGGAAAATTCATCAAGCCTGACAAGGCTTTCCGGCTGCATGCCGGACAACCACTGTCGAACTTCTCCCCGTCAAATCCAAACGGTAGCCATGACAGCAGGTACGATGAGGTCGTTGCTACCAGATGGGATGATGCTCACGCCAACATCATTGAGACAAAGGAAGAGGGCGATGCCGTGACAACATACATCTGGGGCTATCACAACAGCCTCCTGATTGCCAAGATTGAGAACGCGACATACGCAGAGGTGACATCGCACTGCAACCCGGAGAAGTTGCAGGACAAGACAAACGGTGAGTTGGCGGAGGCGTTCAATCAACTGAGGGAATCTCTCCCTAGTGCAATGGTGACATCGTACACATACGATGCCGCCCGCAACCTCTTGTCAGTCACCGACCCTTCGGGCAAGACAGCCAGTTACGAATATGACACCGCTTCAAGGCTGAAAATAACACGTGACGTCGAAGACAACATAATCAACAAGTACGACTACCATTATGGCTCAAGCAAAGAATAAAAATACATGATATGAAAAGACACCTTCTATTATATATTCTGGTTTTGCAGGCGGTAAATTTGTCGGCGCAGTGCGAACGTCTGTGGTCAACAGAACTGTCACGGAAGAGCACAGCCGAGATTTCTTCAATATCCCCCGCGAAAGACGGGTATCAGATATTCGGAACTTTCACCGACTCAATAACTGTTGACAGCACCGTATATGTCTCGAACGGCGGCAGGGACTTATTCCTCATGGTCGCTGACTCTTCGGGCAAGATACAGAGAACCGTGTGTTTCGGCGGCGGCGGTGACGACATCCCGGCGATGGTCATTGCCTCTGACAGCTCTCTGACAATGGGCGGCTTGACAACATGCCGTGACGGAGAATACACAGGAGACGTGTTCCTGCGCTCATACGACAATGAACTGAATGAAACACTTGGTATCGACATCCCCTACACAGGCAGGATGAGACTTGACATAGTCAATGTCGCAGATGACGCAGTCATGATTGGAGGCTCACTGAAAGGATCCGTCAAAACGGAAGCTTTCACCATAAACAACCATGATGCTGAACATGCATTCATAACCCGTTTTTCGCATGACGGCGAATACATCGATTCATGGAACTCTGAAGGTACGGGAAAACACAGACTTCACTCCATTGATGCGGACGGAGAAAGGATTACATTACTGCTCTCAGCAGCGGAAGGCACATTCGTGACCGACACACTGCCTGTTACAAGTTTCGACCGGCAGGGCGTGTGTGCGCTGTCACTTGATGGCAGTCTCTCACCACTTTGGGCATACGCTGCAAAATGCAACGGATATGCCGAGCCGTCAAAAGTGGCACACACTCGGTTCGGCATACTTACTTGCATTAACTTTTGCGGCGAATTAGAGACACCCGATTCAACATATTTATCTTCCGGCAACATGTCATCACTCGTGTCGTGCCATGGCAATGACGGCTCTGTCCTGTGGACAAACGAATTGGACGGGAACTACTGCCGCATCGTTGACATGGCGTGTTCAGACAGCATGACCGTGTGCACGGGATACTTCCGTGACATCCTTCTGGTAAACGGGGATACAATATGTCAGTCACCCTCAAGAAAGGCATTTCTTCTGTGTTTTGACAAGGACGGCGGCCTGACCTGGAATGCAAGCATGGATTCCGATGGCAGCAGCACCGGCAGGTCCGTGGTTGTTGAAGGCGGCGAGGTCGTCCTTTGCTCATCATCACGGAAACCGTGTTCGCGAAGTTCTGAAGGCATAACCACGGCGTCAGATTTCGCACCAAGCAATAGCATTGGTAAATATAAATTGAGCTCTGACGAGGAGTATGCCGAAGATGATTCGTCCGATGATGTGGCTTTTTGGCTTGACGGTGCCATCGATTCATTGAATTCCTCTGATGAAGACATTGCGTCTGTTGCCACATTCCCAAACCCGACAAGCGACAAGGTCTATTGGATGACTGACGGCATCATGGTCACAGCACTTGAGGTGTATGATGTGAAAGGGCTGCTTGTCGTCAGGAAGGACTTGGGCGGACAGACAGCAGGTGGGGTTGACCTGTCACGGCTCACCAATGGCGCGTATGTCTTCAGATTCATCTCCGAGAGCGGAATACAAACACTTGAAATAATTAAAAACTGAAACAAATGAAAAAAGAACTGATAATATTGTTCGTCGTCATGCTTTTCACTGCGGTCACCGCGACATGCCAGACCATTGGCTGTGTGGAGACTGACGATGTGTATGAAGGCAGGGTGGATGTGACAGCCGGTGTGCGTGTCACTATGAAGCCAGGCTTCCACGCCGTGAGAGGATGCAGCTTCCATGCGTACATTGATGCAACACCTCCACCGTCCAACGGATATTCTCCCGAGACGGGTGGAATCACATCCATGGGCGAAATTCCGGGCACTACCATGAATTACATAAAAACGACCAGCATGATGTCAGCGACGAATACTGAAGAAGGTATCCAAGGCGCAGAACGGATGGTAGATGTAGAGTATCTGAACGGCCTCGGAAACCCTGTATATTCAGTAGCCGTGATGGCATCACCTGACAAGAAGGATGTCGTCCATGACATCATTGAATACGGAGTCGGAAACAGGATATCAAGAGTCTATCTGCCGTTTGAGTCATCCCAAAACAACGGGGGATATTTGAAAGATGCCATCGAAAAATGTGTGAGTTTTTACAAGGATGGTATACTGCCGACCGTTGATGCCGACCCGGAGCCGTGGAAGCAGATGCTCTATGATGGTTCGGCTCTCAACAGAAATGCCGGAGAGTCGGGTGTCGGCATCAACTGGAGAGAACATCCGACGGCTGTTGAGTACAAATGCAATGCCACCGCCATCTCATCGTGGAAAGTGAATGATGGCGGCTCGTGCGTGTCGGTCTCGTATCCTGCGGGGTCGTTGAATTATACCGAGACCGTTGACGAAGACGGGCTGAAGCATGAGGAATATACCGACAGGTTAGGCAATAAGGTTGTCTCCATCGACAGGGGTGTCGATGGAGAGGCATTCAGGACGGCGTATGTCTATGACAATCTCAACCGTCTGAGATATGTGGTGCCGCCTCTCGCCACATCCCCCAAAGACGGCAAGCTGTGCTATTCCTACACATACGACAAGAAAGGCCGTGTCATCTCCAAAAACATTCCTGACTACGGGGTTGAATATTACGTCTATGACAAACGCAACCGACTTGTCATGTCACAGAACGCAAACCAAAACTGGCGTGATGAATGGTCGTTCGTCATGTACGATGCCATGAACAGAGTAGTGCTCAACGGTTTCATGAACTCCAAACACCCCAGGCAAATCCTCCAGACAGCTTTTGACAGCCAGAGTGTCATCAATGAGGAATATTCCGGAAGCGGCTCACCGTTGTACGGCTACAACGGCGGCAGTTTCCCGAGTGCGCTGGGGATTACAAAAGATAATTTGCTTTCGGTAAATTGGTATGACAGCTATTCTTTCCTGTCGATGTTCAACCAGGATTATTCCTGCCCTGCACAGACGGCTTACGGCACCGAGCTTCAAATCGACGACAGGGTGAAAGGACAAATTACAGGGTATCTCGACAAGGCTGAACTACCAGACGGAAATGTCAACATGATCCATGTAAACTATTACGACACCAAAAGCAGAATAGCATGTTCCGTCAACGATAACCATCTCGGAGGAAGGACATGCTGCTTCTTCGTTTATGACTTCTCTGGCAACCTTACTGAAGAGTCTGTCACCCACACCGTTCCGGGGCATGAACCAACGTCAACAATATCAAGATACGAATACGACCATGCGGGCAGACTTTTGAAGGAGTACTTCAAACTCAATGATGAAGACGAGATTATCTCAAAGGCATACGAATACGATGCCGTGGGGACGCTCGCCAACACGTATCTCTACAGCTCCGACAACGGCGCCAGCTTCCAGCAGAAAGTCAGGAACCATTACAACATAAAGGGATGGCTGACAAAGGTGAACGACATATACAAACCCGGTTATGACCTGTTCTCAATGATGCTGACGTACAACAAGTTCGCCAAGAACGTCAACGGAAGTCCGCGGTACAACGGCACCGTCGCGGTGGAGGCTTTCGGCGGCAGGTTCGAGACACCGCACTGCTATTCATTCACATACAACGGCATGGACAGATTAAGCAAATCGGTTTACGGCGAAGGCTATGAGATGAACCAGCACCCTGACGCCTTCACCGAGACGTACGACTACGATGCCAACGGCAACATCACCGGACTTATACGCAAGAAAGACGGCACTATAATCGACAAGCTGAAATATGCCTATTATTCCGGTACAAACAAAATAAACAACATCACCGACTTGTCGAAGAAAGCCGACGGATATCCTGTCACGGAAGAGTCATATACCTACGATAAGTGCGGCAACCCGACCTACGACCCGTCGAAAATGGCTTACATCACTTACAGCAGATACAACAAGCCGTTGGAGGTGTCGGCATCCGCCACCGACATGGTCAGATACAGCTACACTTCAACGGGCACGAAGCTCCGCCGCGAGGTGACATCAATGTCATCGACATCCGACGGCGTGACAGATTATTCGTATAATTTCCTGTACGAGGATAACGAATTAGTTTGTATCTTTGCGCCGTTTGGAAGAGTAATACCGATGAACACGTCAAACGGCAACAAATGGAGATACCACTACACCATCGCCGACCATCTCGGCAACACAAGGGTCGAATTTGTGGCACACGGCGGTGCACAGCCGGAGGTGGTGCAGTCTTCGTCGTACTATCCGTTCGGGATGACACTGAGACGCAACGACTACGGCAACCGCAACGTGAACAGACGCCTGTACGGAGGCAAGGAGCTGCAGGACCAGACCCTCGCCGGCATCACGCTCAACTGGTACGACTTCGAAGCCAGAATGTACGACCCCACAATAGGACGCTTTCTGCAGACCGACCCGAAAGCGGAAAAGTATTTCAACGTCTCGCCTTACACGTACTGCCTGAATAACCCGATAATGTTTATTGACCCTGATGGGATGGAAACCGAGGCTCTGGGACAGCAATTACTTAAGATAGAACCATTTGGCGAAGAAGAAGAGGCTGCTTACAAAGCTTACCGTAACAAGGTGTTCTCCGATAAGAGATACGAGAATATACAGAAAGAACTCATTCGTCTGGAAGAGGCCGATGAAGTGTTCCGTATCAGGATGGGTGAGAACATTACAAGACAAGTTGGTGGCGGTAATTTTATGTATAACATAAAAACAGGCGAATTTGACGTGAACATTTCTGATCGTGGCGATTTTAGTACGATGGGGAAATTGGCACATGAGCTGAAACACGCCGACCAGTATATGGATGGGAAATTAGGGTTTGATTTACATAAAACGGGGGCGTACCTTATTGGGTATGACCTGCGTGATGAAATCGAGGCTTTCGATAGGCAAGGCTTGTTCGGAAAAACAATCTCCAGAAACTTGATTACCAATTATTTGGAATATAAGAATCTACCTAATTTGAAAACAAATCTTACCATAGATAAGCTCGGTAATCAAAAACCTCCCTATCCATTTGATGAGATGAAAGAACTAAACAAAAAGCATAACGAATACAATTCCGTAAGATTTCTGTACCATGGTTGGCAAAATGACATTAAATAAGATGTTAGTTCTTGCAGTGTGTTTCCTGTTTGTTGGCTGCGCCGTAAAAGGCGACTTGTCGCAAGATACCATGAAACAAATTGCAGGCACATACAAGTATAAAATACCATATTTCCCAGAAGGAATAACACTTGTACTAAAAGATGATTTTACATATCTTTTAAAAGATGATTTGAGAAATCAATTGTTTGATGTGGGTATTCAAGATACAAGGGTAGAAGAAGGCAGGTGGAGATATTCGAATGGGAACGTCATTCTTAATAGTTATTTAGATGTTGACTTGTATGATTATGACAGTTTTATTGATGAAGTCCGTACATTCGGATTTCATGGTGATTCCATTGTTATACAAATACTTAGCTTGTATAACAACAATCCACTTGAGGATTGGGATGTCATTTTCCGCTTCAGTGACAGCCAGCGAGAAGACACTTTGTTGTTTTCCGACAGAGATGGCAGGGTCTATTTTCCAAGAGATGGGGTGCAAAGCATCGTTGGAATATATGGATTGGAGGAAATAGATGTTCCTCCAATAGGTTATTATTACATAGTTCATATTGTTGATTGTAACTTTTCAACACATAAGAACGAGAAACTCCAAAGAAAGGGTGACACTTTGATTATGCGTTCAAGGAACCATAACGGTTTCAACAGACTTGGTTGGAAGAGGTACAAGACTTGTGAATATCCATTCATTAAGGTTGCTGACACGACGAAATTGTAGAAAATGACATTTCACGTTTCCTCGCGGAGTTGTCAATGGGAGGACACCGTGCCTCCCATTTTTTTTCGTTTAAGTCGTCACCACTACCGGACTTTTCGCTATCTTTGCGGCCGAATCAGACAATGACGGGGTAATAAGCTATATTCTGAAAGACCATCAGGGGAGCATGTGCGCTGCGGTAACGGGCGGTGTCACGGAGCGTTACGGCTTCGACGCGGGGGGCGGCGGCGCGATGATATGACCCACGAAAGTTAGACAAAAAACTTTCGGGGTTCATATCAGACAAGTTACATTAATAAGCCGTTCATTTTTTTGGATATTAAAAATCAGAGTTCCACCCTATCAAACGGGATACCTTTCAGCATGGCGGCATATTCATGAAATTGGCTTTTATACATCTGCGGCGTGCCGACGCTGTAAATATGTTCCGAATTGGCAAGCATGTAATAGTCCATGAATGTCCGCAGATACGCATTATCGTTAGATGATGCTACATTGTCGATATGCACAATCCGCCCCTCGTTGGTGAAAACATCGTCCAAGTCGCTGAGGCTTGACAGGAATTTCTGACTGTCGGACGTGACAAAGACTTTCTTTCGTGACGATTCTCTGAGTTCGATGATTTTGTTTTTCAAGAGTTTTATGAGTTTCTCTTTCTCATCATCATTCAGAACAGCACAATTGCCGTCGTCAAAATCGCCGAGAATCGACCTGAAACGGAATGCACATGCGATGTAACCATCTGGAAATGAATACTTTTTCAGATTATCCTGCAACAACTCCGATGGTTTGAAGAGCTCGTTGAACAAATCGCCCCAAACGAAATGCTCGCCGAAAAGATTGTTAATCTCGTCGAGATAGTCCCTGTTGGCATAAACATGAATCTGTCTTTTTCTTGAAAAACTCCGAAGAATCCTGCCGACACTCGGCTCTCCCTGCGCGATAATCACCTTTGTTCCACATATAGACTGATTAATCTCGCCCTTTTTCTGAAGCCAATCGTATCTGTTCGGCACAAGATAATCGGCAAGGTCGAAGGGATGCGTAAATTCGCATCTGAACTCCGCCTTCAAGACTTTTGAAAGCGCATACATCGAAACGATAGATTTCAACCTGTCGTTCAACCCGTAACCCATTCTTCGTGAGTCAAAACGCGAAACAATCATGTTCCCGCTTTTACGTTTTGCGAAAAACTTATAGTATCTCAGCAATATCATTCTTTCCTTGATGACGTGCGTCACAAGAGCGATTTTCTTATTGTATTTCAGAGAGTTTACTGACATTTTCGTAAATCTTTTTATATTTCTCGATTGAGACATTCCATGTATATTCGCTTCGGGTGCGTTCAAAAGCCTTTTCTGACAACGAGATGCGTTTGTCATCATCATCAATCAGATTGTGTAAAAGTCTTTCAAACGATTGATAATCATCGCAAAACAGCATTTCCTCACCATCCTGATAATTACCCCATACTCCGGTGTCTTTCATTGCAATCACTGCGTTTTCTTTCGCAGCAGCCTCAAGATACACCAATCCGAGTGTCTCGTGGTAACTCGGCAGGGCAAAAATGTCAGAAACGTGAAGCCACCGTCCGACATCATCATGGCTCATCTGCCCTAAAAAACTTATGTTTTTACAGTCTTTGGCCAGATTTTTCAAATCGTCGGCAAGCTCACCTTTTCCTATAACATTCAATTTCAAGCATTTATCTCCGCTGTACGATTTCACCGCTTTGATAATCCAATCGAGGTTTTTCCTTTTGATAAACTCTGAAACAACCGTAACCATGACCTCTTCCTTAGCTGTCATCTCTTCTTTTTCCTGCAAAAAAGACTTCTCAATGCCGTGCGAAACAACCTCACTATCAATGCTATACAACCTCAGAAACGTCTGATGCGCAACATTGTGAACCACAACCTTATCGGCGTTCTTCAACACCTCGATGGTCATCTTTTTCACCTTACGTTTATCGTTAAGCTCCAGGAATTTTATATCAGAATCACGGAAAGAGATGACGTATGGAATCCCATATTGCCGCTTCATCATGTATGAAAAATAGCCATCCGGCATCACATAATGTGAATGCGTGAGGCAAGGCATCTCCCCTACCGCCAAATATTTTTTTATTTTATTTTTGAAAAACGGAAGCAATAAAAAAGACAGCCGCCGCCCCGGAAGCCTCATGTATTTAAAAGGAGTGACTGTGATTCCGTCGTCGCACCAAGGCTTTGAATCTGAGATGTTTGCATATTTTTTCAACAAATTCAACGGAAAAGGAACCACTTCAGACGGATGCAAAATGGAAACACCGAAACTTTCAGACAATTTATGAGCAATTGTCATCACAACTTTATTTGATTTCCTTTTTGTTGTTGGGATATTCGTGGCGATGAACAAAATTCTCTTGTTGTCAACAACTTGCATGCTAATCATTATTAATTATTTGATTCAAAAGCCGGACGTATTCTTTCGCGAGATTCCTTCTTGAAAACCTCCCCACCAATTCGTTGTACTTAGTAACTAACTGATTGTCTTTATATTTCTGATAATAATCCATTATGACCGCTTTCATCTTGTCCTTGTCGTTGAAGTCAATGACGGTGCCTGACTGTGTTTCCGCGATTACCTTGGCCACGTCGCCGTCTTCAGGTCCGACGGCCAAGACAGGCCTGCCGCTCGCAAGATATTCGAACAGCTTCCCTGTCAAAACGCCCTTGGCATTAGGCGTGTTGTTGATGAAAAGCAATAACAAATGCGATTTCCGTTGTTCTTCAACAACCTGATTATGAGGAATATATGGAATTATCTCGACAAATTTTTCAACATTGTTTTTCTTTATCGACTCCACGACGGAATTGTCGGTTTGTCCAATCAGCCGAATCTTAAAATCCGGGATGTTCAGTTCGGCAACCGCTTCCCAGAATTTTTGCGGGTTACGGTTCGCGCCGATAATCCCGATGTGCGACATTGTGAAGACATCACTCTGTTGAATCTGCTCCGTTTTGTTATTTTCAAAATCATCATCAAAGCCATTCGTTATCACACACACATCTTCAGCCCCATGATTTTCAAGGCCTTTCGCGCAATCCCAACCCACAGTCACGACCTTCGACGCCTCTGTGAGCACCTGTTTCTCAAGACGATGATGTTTTCTGTCGGCGCACTTTGTCAGCCTCAAGTCGTGATAAAAATCGATGTCGGTCCACGGGTCACGGAAATCGGCGACCCAAGGGATGTTCAGTTTTTTATGTAACGCCTTGGCTATCAAGTGCATCGAATGCGGCGGACCAGTTGAAATTATTGCGTCAACAGGATGTTCTTTCAGATATTTTGACAGGAACTTTACAGAAGGGCTTATCCACCAGCAGCGGGCGTCGGGGATAAAGAAATTGCCTCGTATCCAGACACTTATGTTTTCCCTCCAGCCTGATTTCTTCTTTCCCTCGTTGATGAAACCCGCCTTGACTTTCTCGCTTTTCCTGATTCCGAGGAAACGCTTGTAAAAAGTGTAAGGCTCGACTATCGGGCGTCTGATGACCTCCGATTCGGGTACGACATCGTTTTGCAATGACGGGTCTTCGACGGGGTACTCTGCGTCTTCGGCGGTGTAAACCACTGGTTGCCAGCCGTTTTCAGGCAGATACTTCGACATCTTCAGCCACCGCTGAACGCCGGAACCACCAGAAGGCGGCCAGTAATATGTTATTATCAGTACGCGTCTCATCTCACCACGAACATTTTTCACACCACGAATTACACGAATTACACGAATATCTTTTCACCACGAATTACACGAATTTCACGAATTTTTTTCGGCTTTCTTCCTGAATGCAAGATATAGTGCCAATGCCAGGCCTATCAACAACATAAGTGATGTCACAAGCTGAATCGTGTTGCCAGTTTTCCAAATACTTGGTTCATAACGCATTACGATTTCGTGTTGACCTGACGGGATTATTGCTGAACGCAGAATATAGTCGGAACGGAACAGCGGGGTTTCGATGCCGTCAACCTTCATTGTCCAGCCTTTCTTGGTCCAGATTTCGGAGAAGACTACTAACTCGTCTTTTGAAGAATCAAAGTTATATGTCAGCTGATTCGGTTTATAATCAACGAGTTTGACTGTGCCTTCCGCCGGAGTTGCAACAAAATCGCCGACCAAATCCTTAAACTCCTCATTGACGATTGCAACATTTTTCACGTCAGTCGTTGCGATAGCGTCAATTTCATTGTTTGGTGTCGCAACCCATTGAATATCATCAACAATCCAAGCATTTCCGAAGGCCTCAAAATTCGGATAATAAGACAGTTTGTTATCTCTCGGATAGATTATATATTTGGTATTCAACATATTAAGCACCTTAAAGAAATTATCATCGCCTGAATTTGACAGATAATGTTCTATAACGTCCTGATAACGACGCAGTTTCGCGCCGTGATAGCCGCCTATCGACTTATGGAAGTAAGACGTACTCGCATCGTTGAAAGTATTTGTCGCAAGGTTTATCACACGGTAATCGAGCGACTTGTCGTTCATGATTTGCTTGTCTATCTCACTCATTGTGAATGGCTTATCAAATATACGCTTGTCAATGAAATTATCATTGTTCAGATAGCGTTTGTCGATTGTCAACATGTCAGCCACAACGAGGACCGCCAATGTCGCAAACATCACATCTGACTTCATTTTACCCTTGATATTCAACAAAATAATCGCAGCTGCAATGACTATGAAGAACAAGCTCCTCAAAGCGTCTTTTTTGAAAATCGCCACGCGGACATTTTCGAGTTGTGTGGCGAACATCTGGTACATCGCCCCATCCTGCCCTTTCGCAAGTTGTTGGAACTGAGAGGCTTCACCTTTGCTCATGAAGTTAAAGAACGTCTGTGGCAAAGCATAAAACACCAGACACAAGCCTCCTGTTATTCCGAGGGAGATCCAGAAATACCTCATGTTTTTCTTCAATGAGTCAGGATTTCTGAACATTTCCGCCAAGGCGAGGAAAGCGAGCAGCGGCATACACACCTCGGCGATGACCAAAGTCATTGATACTGCGCGGAATTTGTTGTAACCCGGAACGTAGTCGAGGAAGAAGTCGGTGAATCCCATGAAATTCTTGCCCCAGCTCAAAAGTATCGAGAGGACTGTGGCGGCGAGGAGCGCCCATTTGTATTTTCCTTTCACGATGAAAAGTCCGAGGACGAAGAGGAAGCAGACGATGGCTCCGACATAGACCGGACCGCTTGTGCCGGGCTGGTCGCCCCAATAGGCACTTTGCTGCGCGATTGTCGAGCGGAAACGTGGGTCGGCTGCGTCAAGGGCCTCGTTTTTGCTCCCGATATAAGCCGAAGCGCCGCCTTTTATATTCGGTATCATCAGACTCCACGTCTCCCCTATTCCGTAACTCCATTGAGTGACATAATCGCGGTCAAGCCCATTGGTTTGATTTTCAACGTCTTTTGTCAAGACAGGCTTGCCACGCATCGTTTCTTTTCCAAACTCATAATTTGCGTAAAGCGTTGTGGTGCAAGTCATTATGGCGATAATTGCGACACAGGCCAAGATGCCGCTCGCCTTGAAAAACTCAAGATATTTTTTCTTTCTTACCGTTTCGACAAACTCGGCTATCACGAGGCATATCACAATCAGCAGCAGATAATAGGTTATCTGAAGATGTCCTGCGCGTACTTCGAGGGCCAATGCTATTGCTGTCAGCACCGCACCCCAGAGATATTTCCCCTTGTATGTCAGCAAGATACCCGCGATGACAGGAGCCATGTAAGCCATTGCCATCGCCTTTGAGTTATGGCCGGCACCGATTACTATGAAAAGGTACGAGGTGAAACCGTATGCGAGCGCGCCGATGAAACTCACCCAGATTTTGCAATCCAACACGAGAAGCAATATGAAAAAACCCAACATGCTGACAAACACCGCGCCTATCGGATGCGGGAAGCCGACATTGAGCACCTTGTGCACATAATTCATCAGGTTGCTATCTTGCTGCACGCTGATGTTCCACGCGGGCATACCGCCGAACATCGAGTTTGTCCAAAGGCTCTGTTCGCCGGTTTTCGCCTTGTAATCAACGATTTCCTGCGACATCCCCTTGTGCATCTCAACATCATGCTGCTTGATACGTTTCCCTTGAATTATCGGAGAAAAATAAACCAACGTGATGATGGCAAACGCAACAATACAAAGTACGATGCCAAAAGTTTTCTTATTTTCAGAAAAAAACCTGTTCATTAGTAAATCACTTTCTTGCAATATCTATTATTTTGAGTATCAATGACTAACAAATACATTCTATTTGCCTTTTCGACTTTACGAATCAACTCGCCAAGCGGGATGACGTTTTCGCCTTGAGAAAGAGCATGAAATTCCGTTTTGCATATCTCTTTGCCATCGAGCGTTATCAAGCGTATGACGGCATTTGTTTTCCTATCCATATTCATCACACATAAACTGTTGTAATCCAATGGATTAGGTGCAACAAAAATATCATTTTCGTTTTTGACGATTTCGTTTACACTGAAATCGCTCAACTCATAGCAGCCCATGTCGATTCTGCCGTTATAGATACGCGGACCGCCTTGAAGGTCAGTCTCCGGAACGAAACAGCCGGTCATGTCGGCCAATCCGGAATCGACGCAAGGACTGTTTTCGGTCAGTCTATAGTTGTGATTTTCGGCATCCACAAACAAAGGGTCTTCATTTATCATATTACGATAGTATTCTTCGGTATAGAAATCTGGGTTATGGAAAATCGAGTCGAGACCGTATTGAACATCGCCATTCTGGAACACCGGCCAGTTGTCGTCGCCCCAGAGCCAGATCTGTGAGCCGTAGTAATATTCGTATTCATTGCCGGAAATGTCAGCATATATGGCATGGTTCCCGTAAATGATTGAGTTATTGATAATTGGGTCTGACTCGAAAGATATTTGCATACCGGCGCCGCCGCCACCGCCGCAGATATTATTCACAAGGGTGAAATTGGTGATTTCAGGGCTTGCCGTCGCCATCGCCATCCCGCCGCCGTAATGCACCACTTCGTTGTTGTAAGCCAACACGTTAGACATCTTCACATCGAGATGATTGCTTCGCTGGAGACCGAGTCCGCCGCCGTTTGTCGCAAAGTTATTATAGAAAACAGCTTTGTTCAGAACCACGCTGCAGCTGTCGAAACTGCAGCCGCCGCCGTAGCCGGCAGGAAGGTAATTGTCGTGCGAGACGATATTTTCGACGACGACATCGCAGTTGATGAAGAAGAAGCCGCCGCCGTAGGTGTAACTGCCTTCAAAACCATAGCCTTGATTGTTATATGCTTCACAGTCAACGACTTCAACATTTGAATGTGATGCATAGATTCCGCCGCCTTTCGCGCGGAAGATATTGTCGTGAAACACGCAGTTACTGACTTTTGCGTTTTGAACACTAATGAACCTTATATTTGCGCCGTTGCCGCCGAGCGGAGTCTTTCCGTATGAGAAATCACAATATTTCAAGACGACATCGCCGCTTTTTCTGAACTCAATGCCGCCCCATCCGCCGTTAAGTATTTCATAATCAGCGAATCCTGTCGTATCGGCGACGGAAAAAGTTATCATATTGTCGGCTGTGCCCTCCGCGTTCAGCACACCTTCCACATTAATGCTGAAATTCTTCGAGGAAAGAACATGCGTCCCAGGCTCAATAGTCAGATTATCAGTGACATATACATCACCCATAAGCATAATTGTACCATTCCACGTGCCATTTTGTTCACCTGACACCTCGGTGATTTGGGCGTTTATATTATTAACGAAAAATCCAAAAAACGCCACCACAAATAAAAATAAGTTTTTCTGCATAGTACTGAATATTTTAATCGTCAAAAATACATAATTTTAGCTTACGGAAGTTCGTTTTTTTTTACTAATTTTGCGGCATGAAAAAAAGCATATACTACATATTTCTAATCACTATAGCATTGATTGTCAATGGGTGTGCGAATGCCGTTTCTCCAAGTGGAGGCCCGAAAGACGTTTTTCCTCCTGTTGTTGTGGAAACCAATCCTGAAAACTTTTCAAGAAATGTCAAAGGCAAGACCATTCATATAACATTCGATGAGTTTGTCACACTCGACAATGCAAACAAAAATGTCCTGATATCTCCGCCGCAGAAAAAATCGCCGACATATCGTCTCAGCGGAAAGACACTCACCATAAAATTCGAAGAAGACCTGAAACCTGAAACGACATACTCAATCAATTTCGGTTCGGCGATAAAAGACTTGCATGAAGGTAACGTGCTGAAAGATTATGTGTTTACGTTCTCAACGGGCGATGCCATCGACACGCTTTCATTGGTCGGAAAGACCATTTCGGCGGAGACATTGAAAGCAGGCGAAGACTTCTTCGTCATGCTTTACTCCGATGAAAACGACACTATAACGCTCGACTCGCTCCCTTTTTCTGTGATGCCGAATTACGTGACAAAAACCAACAAAGAAGGCAACTTCATGCTTACAGGCCTCGCCGACAAAAGCTACCTCCTCTTCGCCTTGAAAGATGTTAATTCAAACATGATTTACGATGTCCCGAATGAGGAAATCGGGTTCTGCGGCGAACTTGTCAGACCACAGTATATTCCACAAAATCAGGTGATTACAGATTCTTCGGCTATTTTGCCAAAAATTGATACCATGATATATGAACTGAAAACTTTTATTCAGGAAGACTCGATACAAAAAGTTTTCAAGAAAGAACTCGTTGAAGACGGACTGCTGCGTTTCGTTTTCCGTTATCCCGCTGACAATGTGAGTCTTAGCATCTGTGAGGAGCTGCCCGACAGCTTCAATATCATGAAGGTGTTTTCGCCGAGAAAAGACACTGTTTCGTTTTATTTCACGCCGGTGAAGGACAGCCTCTGGATCAACATGAGCTATGACACCATCAACGACACGACGCATTACAGCCTGAAGCCCCGTGCTTCTGTGAAGCCTAACAGACGCAAGGCGAAAGACGAGAAGACCGTCAAACGGCTTGAGGTTTTGAACAACGCAAAAGGCGGGAAACTGAGACCTGAACAGCCGCTCATCCTCTCGTTCAAGGAACCGATTGTTGATGTCGTGATGCGTGACACAATGTGGTTTATTGATGGTAAAGACACGATTTTCAATGATTTACGGTTTACAAAATACGATGAGTACGGTTTCAAATATAAAGTCGAGAAAACATTCAAGCCGGAAAGAAAATACAAAATTATCATCCCGGATTCGGTCTTTTTCGGAGTCCGCAAACTGACAAACGACACGACGAAACTTGACATCATGGTGCCTGAGATAGCGCAGTACGGCAACATATACCTCACCGTTGAGGTGCCGGAAAACGTACCACAGGTAGTTGTCCAGCTGTTAAGCGGTGATAAAATCCTTCAAAGCAGAGTCATCAAAGCGACACAAGAAATTGAGTTTGAATATCTTGACGCAGGGAAATATAAATTGAAAGCGATTTTGGACACAGACTCAAACGGATTGTGGAGTCCGGGCAATTTCATCAAGAAGATTCAGCCGGAGAAAGTCGTTTTCTACAAGACCGAACTCGAGGTAAAGGCCAACTGGGACATCGACTTGGATGAACCTTGGGAGCTTTGAATTGTTGATTATTAAAAGTTAAAAGTGATGAAGATTTCGGGTCAGATAATGGATGTTGTCGGAAGAAGGATATTTCCGGGAACGGTAACAGTTGAAAACGGCAGAATCGCCGACATCGTTGAGGAGCAAAACGACGAGACACGCATTATCATGCCTGGCTTTGTTGACTCGCACATTCACATCGAGAGCTCGATGCTTGTGCCGTCGGAGTTTGCGCGGATTGCTGTGACGCACGGCAGCGTCGGGGCGGTTTGTGACCCTCACGAGATAGCCAACGTATTGGGCATCAACGGAGTGCGTTTCATGATTGACAACGGCAAACGCGTACCTTTCAAATTCCATTTCGGCGCACCAAGCTGCGTTCCGGCAACAACTTTCGAGACTTCAGGCGCGGTCCTCGACCACAACGACATTGAAACCCTGATGGCCATGGACGACATCTATTTCCTTGGTGAAATGATGAACTACCCGGGGGTCATCTTCAACGATGAAGAAGTACACCTGAAACTCGAAGACGCAAAACGCCACAACAAACCCATCGACGGACACGCGCCGGGCGTGACGGGCGAAGACGCAAAGAAATATGCTTCAGCAGGCATCACAACCGACCACGAGTGCTTCACCCTTGAAGAAGCCCTCGAGAAAATCAAACTCGGCATGAAAATCCTGATTCGCGAAGGCAGCGCGGCGAAAAACTTCGACGCCCTCGTCCCGCTTTTCAAAATATGCCCCGACAAAGTCATGTTCTGTACCGACGACTGTCATCCTGACGACCTCGTCAAATATCACATCAACCGCTCGGTAAAACGCGCAATATCATTAGGTTACGATAAATTTGATGTCATCAGAGCCGCAACTGTAGTCCCTGTTGAACATTATAAGATGAATATCGGTCTTTTGCAAAAAAACGACTCCGCCGATTTCATCGTCATTGATAACTTCGAGAATTTCAATGTCTTGCAGACTTACATCAACGGCGAACTCGTCGCCGAAAACGGAGAAAGCAGACTCGGGCATATAGAAACAGAGCCAATCAACAATTTCAATGCAGAGACTGTCGCGGCCAAGGATTTTCACGTTGAGGATAACGGAAAGAAAGTCAACGCAATAGAGATCATCTCGGGGCAGTTGGTCACAAAAAAAGTCGTTGTTGACCGCCACGATACCGACATCCTGAAAATTGCGGTGATAAACAGGTACAAAAAGTCGAAGCCGGCGATTGGTTACATCAAAGGTTTCGGGTTGAAGCGAGGCGCCTTGGCATCGAGCATAGCCCACGACAGCCACAACATCGTCGTTGTCGGTTGCAGCGATGAAGAGATGGCAGGAGCTGTAAATCAGATAGTTATGTGCAAAGGCGGCATCACCGCATATTCAAAGGAAATCTGCACCACGATGCCGATGCCTGTGGCAGGACTTATGAGCAACGGCGACGGTCACATGGTCGCGGAGGCATACAAAGATGTCGATAGATTTGCAAAGCGTCTCGGCACGACGCTCAACGCACCGTTCATGACGATGGCATTCATGGCGTTACTCGTCATTCCGTCGTTGAAACTCAGCGACAAAGGACTATTCAACGGCGAAAAGTTTCGGTTTGAGAATTTGTTTGCGGAGTGATAAACACCACGAATTTTCACCACGAATTGCACGAATAACACGAATATTCAACTACGAATTTTCACCACGAATTGCACGAATAACACGAATTTTCACCACGAATTGCACGAATAACACGAATTATTCATGGAATGGGTTTACTCTATCTGAAGGACAAGACCTTTGAGGTAAGCACCTTCAGGGTGGTAGATGTTTATCGGATGGTCTTCAGGTTGCGAGAGTTGGTGCAGGATCCTGACTTTTCTGCCGGTTTCGATTGCCGCCGCCATCACGATGCTTTGGAACTGAGCCTTGTCAACGGCTTGCGAGCAGCTGAAAGTGAACAGCAGTCCGCCGTCTTTTATCTTTTTGATTGCCTCTTTGTTGATGAATTTATATCCGAGAAGTCCGCGATGCAGCGACTTATGGTTTTTTGCAAACGCCGGTGGGTCGAGGATAATCATATCGAATTGATTTTCAGGCATATTCTGAAGATAAAGCTTGGCATCTTCATCAATGCTCGGATTTTCTTCCTTTGAGAAGCCGTTCAATTCTATGTTTTTCTCGCAGATTGCAATCGCTTTCTTCGAGCTGTCAACGGAAACGACCTGTCTTGCGCCGCCTTTCAGTGCCGTGACCGAGAATCCGCCGGTGTAGCAGAAAGTGTTCAGCACGGTGCGGTCTTTCGCGAGTCGTCTCACCAGATCGCGGTTGGAGCGTTGGTCGAGGAAGAAACCTGTTTTTTGCCCCTCCTCCCAGTCAACCAGAAACTTGGAGTCGTTTTCGAGGACAAAGTCTTCGCATTTTCCGCCAAGGAGATAGCCGTCATCGACAGCGTCTTTGCCCATTCGCTGCATGGCTTCCGAACTCTTGTTGTAAATAGCTTCGAGCTTCAAATCAGGAATTGCTTCAAGTGCGAGAGCTATCGCCTTGATGTTCAACGCCATTCCTTCGGTCTGCGCCTGAATGACAGCGGTCTTCCCATAAATATCGATGATAAGTCCAGGAAGTCCATCGCCTTCAGAGTGGACGAGCCGGTAGCAGTTAGTATGTTGATTGTCAACGAATCCGAGGGCTTTACGAGTCTCGAAGGCGGCGTTGAGGCGTTGTTGCCAGAACATCGCGCCAATCTTTGTGTTCTCGAATGACAGGAGTTTCACGGCGATGTTGCCGGCCTCGCAGAAACCTGTGCCGACAATCTCATCGTTATTGTCTGTAACTGTCACAATATCACCGGCTTGAAGGCCTTCCGGACCTGATTCTATCGCGCCGGAGAAAATCCATGGATGGAAACGCCTCACGGCATCGTCTTTGCCTTTGTGAAGCTTGATAACAGGGTATAAAGGTGTCATATATTCAAAATTTAAAATCCCGCAAAAATACGGATTTTTCTTTACCTGTTGAGTTTTTCAATTGTTTTTGTTGTGGAGAAACCTTCCACGAGGTCGATGGTCTCGACGCGACCGCCTTTCGCCGTCACGATGTCGTAGCCCACGATGTCTTCAGGTCTGTAGTCGCTGCCTTTCACGAGGACATCGGGCTGCACCTTATTGATTAACTGGTAAGGCGTGTCTTCATCGAAAAGCGTCACTGCGCTGACGAACTCCAACGCCGCGAGCACGAAAGCGCGGGCGTTCTCATCGTTGACAGGACGGGACGGGCCTTTCAACCGTCGAACAGAAGCATCGGTGTTCAAGCCGATTATCAAGACATCGCCTTTCGCGGCGGCTTTTGAGAGATATTCAACGTGGCCGCAGTGCAGGATGTCGAAACAGCCGTTGGAAAACACAATCTTTTTTCCGAGGCGGCGGCATTCCTCAAGCCAATTCTCAAGACGTTCACTATCAAGGATTTTGCTGGTTATTTTTTCGAAATAATTCATAAAAAAATTTTTGCAAAAATAAGCATTATTGAAAATAAAATAATAACTTTGCGGCGAAAAATTCAATAATTATCAACTAAAACTCATACAAAATGAAGAAAGTACTACTATCAGCATTGGCAATCTGCATGATCTTCCTTGCATCGTGCAACAAAGACAAGAACAACAACAGCGGCACACCGGGCGGCGGCTCACAGACTATCGGAGCGAAACTGAGTGCAGTGTGGGAAGAAAAAATCACCTACCAAGAAGAATCCTATGACAACGGTGTCACTTGGGTGACAACACAAACAATGTATGATGAGAAGTACAAGAAAGAAAATTGGACGTGGAATGGCAACAAACCAAGTAGTTTTACGATATGTGAGGGTGTCGGATACGGCTCATTTACAGATGATTATATTTATGATGACAATAATAAGCTCGTGAAATTTCTTGAAGAAGGCTACGTTTATGAAATCAGTTATTCAGGTGATAGAATCTCCAACATAAGAACGGATGATGGTTCACTTGATGTCAGCTATTCAAATAACAAAATCAAAAAAATCGAAGGAATAATGGACGAAGAATATTTTGGCGTCAATTTCTATTGGAATGGAGACAATTTATCGAAACTGACAATCAGCGATGATGATGAAAACGAGATAGATTGGATTGCCAGATTCAACTCTTATGATAATGGCAAGAATCCGTATTGCGACTTTAACGCCACTTTATTTTACCTGTTCAGCTGGGGTCTTGATAATATGGGGTACAAACTTTCGGCCAACAACTGCACCAGTTTAGACTACGACGAAGGTCCTATAACCATCGAATACAGTTATAACAGCAAACAATATCCAACAAAAGCCATAAGGACTCATGTACATAACAGCAATAACTACGGAGGAGTACTTCATAGAACAAGGACCGTCACGACATACACCTACGAATACGTAGATTAATCATTCGTTGCTTGGTTTTCTTTTATCAAAAAACATCATGACGACATAAGCCACAACTCCGGTGATGATGTAAAAAATCATCTGCGAGCCGTGGTTTAATGCTGCAAAGGAGCCGGCGGTCTGTTCGGAGATTCCGTAAAAGCCGCTCAACAGCGTTATGCAGATGAAATGATAGGTGCCGATGCCGCCCGGGACAGGCGCGACGACGCCCAATGTCGCGATGCCGAGAAGCGTGACAGCCTCGACGAAACCGAGTTGCGACGTCTCATTAAGCATGTAAAACGGCAGCCACGTCATGACGACGTAAAAGCCCCAGACGCCTAAAGTATAAAGGATGAAACGCCACTTCCTTTTCATCGTGACGACGCTTCTGATGCCGTCAACGAAGCCGTGCCATATCTTCGCGAGGCGGCTGCTCTTCTTGCAAAGTTTTACGATGACAATGACGAGAGCCATGACAACAAATATGATGACTATTCCAAGCAGGATGTTTTCTTTCATCTTATTAATTAAAGGTATCATCCATGAGGTGATGAGACTTCCGAGCAGCTGCCATTGAAAAACGATGACCAGGAACGCGAGCAGGAACAGCACGCATAGGTCGATGATGCGTTCGGAGACGACGCTGCCGAGGTTCTTGTCGAACGGTATGTTTTCCTTGCGTTTGAGGACGGAGCAGCGCACCACTTCGCCGAGGCGCGGGAAGATACAGTTGGCGAAATACGCTATCAGCACGGCCCCGTAGGTCGAAGACGCACGCGTCGTGTAGCCCATCGCCTCAATCTGAATGTTCCAGCGCAACGCCCTGAAGAACAACGATGCGGCGAGACACGCCAGACTCAGCAAAAGCCATGATATTTTGGCGGTTTTCACGTCGTTCCAGAGCCCGTGCAGGTCAACGTTGCGGAAACTGAACCACAGCAGAGCAAGTCCGAGAGCGAGAAACGCCGTGTAAGACAATGACTTAGAAATCTTTTTATTCATGATTCAAAAAACTTTGCAAATTTACATAATTAGAAAATATAAATGGCGGCAGATTGAAAAAATTAGTATCTTTGCAGCCGAAAAAAATGCCCCGGTAGTTCAACGGATAGAACGGAAGTTTCCTAAACTTTAGATTTGGGTTCGATTCCCAGCTGGGGTACTTCGCCGTAAGGTTAAAATATTGCATTTCAATGTTTTAACCTTTTTTATTTTGAAAACTGATTGCCTGAAAATATTTTTCAGCATCAGATTATGTCTTTGAAAAATTTCATTATCCGAAAAATATTCGGCAGTATCATAAGCATCAATTTTAGTCTGCAAATTGACCAATATATTGAAGTTTTAAATTTTGGCTAAAACACAGACCTAAATTAATTATTTTTTATTTCGGTTTGCATATTGACCAAAATTTATATTTTTGCAAAAAAAAATCAGATATGATAAACAAAGAAATTTTGGCAGAAGTGTTGAGGCAAAATCGCGAAATGATTGAGAATGTGCAAGTTGTGAAACGTGACTTTCTGTTTTATGACCATTTCAGATATGTTTTGGTTGGAGTGAGACGCGCCGGGAAATCATTTCTTCTTTTTCAACGGATGCAGGAACTGCTTGCCAACGGGTACTCATGGGATGATATGTTGTACCTTAATTTTGAAGACGATCGCCTGCTCGGTTTTGATGTACATGACTTTGATTCCATTTTGGTGGTCCATTCCGACATGAATGGCAATAGACCGATGCTGTTTCTCGATGAGATACAAAATATTGATGGCTGGGAGAAGTTCGCCCGCCGTTTGGCCGACCAGAAATATACGGTCTATATCACAGGCTCAAACGCAAAGATGCTCAGTTCCGATGTAGCCACGACACTTGGCGGACGATATGTCGTGCAAAATGTTTTCCCTTATAGTTTTTCTGAATTTGCAACAGCCAATCATTATTCCTTTGACGATGATTGTACAAACATTAATGCCGTTAAAACTTTGTTGGACGATTATGTCCAACATGGCGGTTTCCCTGAATGTGCATCTTTGCCTGGCAAGAAAGAATATCTGCTTTCTGTCTATCAAAAAATATATTTAGGTGACATCGCTCTACGCAATAAGGTGGAAAATCAAAATATTCTTCGCCTGATGTTCAAGAAATTGGCGGAGAGTGTAAAACAGCCTATCGCTTTGACACGACTTGCAAATATAATGACATCAACAGGCGTAAAGGTCTCGAAGAATACCGTCATTTCATACGCCAGCTACGCAAAGGATGCCTTCCTGATCCTTCCAATGAGAAATTTCGCGGATAGCTTTACCCAGCGTGAAACCAATCAGAAATTCTATTTCGTTGACAACGGCATCATCGGACTGCTGACCACCGACTGCCGCACTTCGCAGCTCGAAAACATGGTGGCAGTGGCTTTGCTCCGCAAATATGGGCTTGACAACAACGTATTTTTCTATAACCATAATGTGGAGGTCGATTTTGTTGTTCCGGAGAAAAAACTTGCCATTCAGGTTTGTTACAGTTTGGGTGATGATGACAGCGAAACGTTTGTTCGAGAAAGCCAAGCTCTTTTGAAATTAGATAATAGACTGGCATACAACAACTTAATTATTATTACATATAATGACAAAGAGCGTAGGATTGATATTGGAGACAAAACGATAATGGTCATGCCTGTCTGGAAATGGATGTCTGAAATATAGACCCACTTCTTTCCTGACTTCATCAATGCGCCACCCAAATCAAGATTCGCTGTCAGATAAATCAAAAAGTTGCATTTATCACTTGAATTCAGCTTGTATTGAACAAAATATTATGTTTTTTATTCAATACATATAATT
This sequence comes from Bacteroidales bacterium, assembly GCA_045600605.1. Taxonomy (GTDB): domain Bacteria; phylum Bacteroidota; class Bacteroidia; order Bacteroidales; family F082; genus Limimorpha. Next base: position 56,322 of record JAZRYG010000003.1, on the reverse strand, counting down.
TATTGTACAAAAAAAGCACCTCTTGCGAGGTGCTTTTTTATTTCTGAATAATTCAGTTCGTTAGAATGAGAAACGGAGGTTAAGTGCAGCTGACCATGTTGACAATGTGCCGGCGTAAGTACCCCATTTCGGGCTTGTGAACGTGTATTTGTCGTCTTTGTATGCAAGGATATCTGAAGAGCTGAGTTCTTTGTAACTGCCCCAGCCTCTATAAATAAGGTTGGCAACGTTCTTGACATCAATACCGAATGTGAGTTTGTAGTAGTTGTTCTTGTCAAGGCCGATGGTTCTCTCATACTTGAAATTGAAAGAATGGTGCATCGGGGCGACAACGCCGCCGCGTTCAGCATACTGACCACGGTGGTTGCTGAGGTATTTGTCACCGTTGATGAAGTCTTCATATTCCTGACGGTTTGCGTCGCTGACGAATGGCATGACATATTCGCCTGCTGCGTCCTTTGCGAACAATTCTGATGTTGTCGGGATGTAGATAAGAGAATTTGCGCCACCATCGCCGTTGACATTGGATGTCATTGTGTAGCTGTAGCGTGAGTAGCTGTACCCGCTGACGTATGCGAGGTTCAAACCTTCATAGTAAAGTGAGATTGATTCCTGTGAACGTTTGCCTGAGTTGAATGTCCAGTTGAGGGAGACGAGGATACGGTTAGGTGAGACGTATGAGCTGTAGCCGAGTTCCTGTGCGTTTGAGCCATTGACACCGAATGTGTTGGTGTTGTAGGCTGAGGTGACCTGGTCGCCGATACCGTCGATGACGTTCTTGCTGTTGGCGTATGTGTAAGCTGCCATGACGCTGAGTCCGCACTTGAAGTCTTTGCTCAACTGACCGGTGATGGAACCGTAGTAACCGTGCTTGTCGCTGTTTGTGATATAGTAAGGTGTGACTGCACCACCAATTGAGTTGTTAATACCTTCTGACACCCAGTGCCATCTGCCTTCATGTTCGCCAGGGAGATTAACCATCACGCTGTCGCGCACGATACCGAGTTTCTGTACGGCGACTGCTGTGATGTCATAGCTGAAAATGCCTTCCAAGGTACCTTTGATACCGCCAGGGAGTTTTGCATCGAGGGCGATGTTTGTCTTCCATGCCTGAGGCATCTTGAGGTTCTTGTCCATGATTGTTGTCTGTGCCGGAGCCGGAAGGTCGCCTGTTGAAAGGAGAGCGCTGTTGTTTGCGATGATGTCGTTGACATTTGTCTCGAAGGCAATGTCAACAGGTGTGTTGCTGATATACTGGTTCTGCATGCAGTTTGAGTTACCCACCGAAGAGACAATCCACACGAATGGGAGACGGCCTGTGAAGAGACCTGTACCGCCGCGGAGGATGAGCTTGCGTTCACCCAAGATGTCCCAGTTGAAGCCGACTCTCGGAGAGAAGCCGAGACGTGCCTTAGGCATGTCTGATGTTGACATCCCGTACATTGTGTTGTTTTCGCCATCAGCAATGCTGTGATGTTCACCGTCTTTGTCCCAACCGTTCAAGAATTCATTGTTGGTGTTGTAGGAAGCTGTTGATGGATATGTAGGAAGCTCGAAGCGGATACCTGCTGAGAGTTTGAATTTCTCTGAGAGGTTCATTTCATCCTGGAAGTAAAGTGAGAACTGATTGTATTTGAATGACGGGAACACCTGTTCATGATTTAAATTGTTGCCGTATGTGACGGCGAATGCTGCAGGATTTGCTTCATTCACGAAATCCGTCCATGAGTCATAGACATAGTAGCCTGCGCCACCCTGCATGTAACCGTTCTGTGTCTTGTCCCATTCATACTGGAAGCCGCCGATGAGGTCGTGCTTGCCAATCTGATATGTCACCTCGTCTGTCGCGACGATTGTTCTGACGTCACGGAGGTTACCGTATGTGAACGGGTCCGGACCGAATGACGTAAGGACAGCCTTGGTTGGAGTGCCGTTGACATCAATTGTCTGGAGAATATCAACCGTCGGGAACAAATCGCCCTCGAAGCTGCGTGGCTCGTTCTGATGTGAGTATGTGAAACGGAGCATGTTGTTACCGCGGCCGTTTGAGAATGATGAGTTCCATTCAGCTGCAACTGACGAGAAGTTCTGTTGCTGATAGTAACGTGAGCTCTCGAAATACAACGCGTTGTATGAGGTACGTCCGTATGACTTGCGGTTATAAACGCTGCCTCCCAACGGGCTGATTGATGATGACGGGTCTGAAGAATATTTGTTCTTCACCATTGAGTAACGGATGTTGACCTTGTTGTTCTTGTTGATGTTCCAGTCCAAGCGGGCCATGACTTTGAAGTCAGGGGTCTTGGCTGAATAGCTTTGATAACGGCCAGGATTATAATTGTACTTTGACTGGAGGTAATTGCTGATCTCATCCATCTGCGCGACTGTCGGCATGTTATACTGCGTGCCTACGCCCCATTCCTGACTCTCGTTTTCGCGGGCGAATCTGTCCTGAGCGACTTTCTCGTCTGCCTGATATTCAAAGTTGATGAAGTAGAACAACTTGTTCTTCACGATAGGACCACCGACCGAGACACCTAATGTGTTGTCGAGTGAGTTGGAAAGTGAAAGCTGTTTAGGGTCTTTTCTTGTGCCGTATTTCGTGCCGACGAGACCGTCGTTGTTGAAATAGTCGTAGATTGCGAAATGGAAGTCATTTGTACCGCTCTTTGTGACAGCATTGATGGCACCGCCGGTGAAGCCACTCTGACGGACATCGAAAGGAGTGATGTTGATTGTCATTGCCTCGAGAGCGTCGAGTGAGATAGGGCTGCCGCCGGCAGGGAGGTTGCTGCCAATACCAAAGGCGTTGTTGAACGCAGCACCGTCAACGGTGACGTACGACTGACGATAGTTACCGCCGCCGATGGCGAGACCGTTGGATGTTGATGATGCCTGTGGTGTCAGTGAGAGAACATCGTTAAGGCTGCGGCTCACTGTAGGAAGTTTCACGATATCCTTCGATGAAACTGCTGTCGTTGTACCAGCACGGTCGCTGTCCATTCCACTCGGGATGGCTTCCGCTGTCACGACAACCTCATCAAGGTTATATGACTCTTCGTACATCTTGAAGTTTTTGACCTTGGTTTCACCCAATTCCGTCAAAATGCCTTCCTCAACGATTGGTTTGTAACTGACCATGCGGACTTCCATCTTGTATGGACCGCCGGCACGGACGTTACCGATACGGTAGTAACCGTTGCCATCAGAAGCCGCGTAGTACTGCGTTCCTGACGGAGTGTGGGTTGCAACAATTGTGGCAAACGGCAACGGAGAATTGTTGTTATCCATCACCCTACCACTGATGTTTGATGTGGTTACCTGCGCCATGAGGCTGACAGACATAACCATTGCTACGAATAAAAAAAGTAACTTTTTCATCATAGAAGTGATTTTTTGTTAGTAATAATAAATGATTGTGAATTTGTTATATTCATTGAATAGTTTTCATGTTAATCGCCGCAAAGGTAAAAAAAATATTCTAATACTCACAACTATTTTTTCCAAAAAATAATACATTTTTAAATACGTTGATTTCCATTCAAGCAGCATTATTTTGTATATTTGCACCTCGAAATTATTGCACTCAAATGCCATGTTCCGCAACACTATCATGTCGCCCAATATGCCATAAAAACAATAAAAATTTTTAAATTTCGTTACCGTAAAAATTCATCACCAAAATGAGAAAATATCTACTCACTTCAATTATATCACTTATAATCACGTCATTATGTTATAGCCAGCAAATTGGCGAATGGATGGTTCATTCCCCGGGAATGAAAGTCATCGATGTGGATGTCATGCAGGAGAAGATTTTCGCCGCAACGCCTTACGACGTGTTTTATGTAAACACATACGACAACAACATCAACCGCTTGACAAAAACCAACGGACTGTCGGACTTCGGCGTGAAGACAATCAGGCACGACAGTGATTCTGAAACGCTTTTCATCGGCTACTCAAACACGAATATCGACATTATTGACAGCAACGGCGACATTTACAACATCTCCGACATCAAAAACAAAAACATCCTCGGCAACAAAACCATCAACAACGCCGTCTTCTTCAACAAGAAAATCTACGTGTGCTGCGGCTTCGGCATCGTCGTCATTGACCTGAAAAAAATGGAAGTCAATGACACCTACATAATCGGAGAAAACAGTTCCTACCTGAATGTCAACGACTTAGCTGTCTATAACGGCAAAATCTACGCCGCTACAGGCGAAGGGATACTTTATGCCGATGTCAACAACCCGAACCTCGTTGACTACGGCCAATGGACTCTCGATGAGTCAATACCATATCCGTACGTAGAATACAGAGACGTAGAGACATTCGGCAACTCACTGATTGCCAACGGAATAATAAACGGACTCTACGATGAGACCTTTATCTTCGACGGCAAAAGCTGGGCCGATTTCCTTCCTGACGAACGTTACATCCACAAACAGATACGCGCCTGCAACGGGCGTCTTCTCATGGTCAATGACACCGTCACCACTTCATCATCAGGGACAAGCCAACAGCCGAGAAACATCAAGGTCTTCAACACCAATTCTGAATGCATCAAGACCATAGCCAACTCTGACTTGACATCAGCCACATACGACAGCAACCGTGATTGTTATTGGATTGGCACTAACAATCAATGTCTTGCAAAATATAACTCCGCCAACAAATATGAATACTTCAAGATTGACGGGCCGTACTCGAACTACGTCTTCGACTTGAAATCCGAAGGCAAAGACATCTGGGTCGCATCCGGCGGATATTCAAGCACATGGGCCAATCACTGGCGCAATGACGGCGTCTCTCACTATGACGGCGACAGATGGTCGTATATCAACGGTAAAAACATACTGCCTTACGACTTTTACGACGCGAGCTGCACCGCACCGGCACCAGGCAATGGCAACAGAGTATATATCGGCTCGTATTACAAAGGCATCGCATTGATAGACAATAATAAACAAGTTGCTTTATACAACGAAAAAAACAGCACACTCGATTATCGCGTCGCTGCGCTTCCGTCAAAATACATCTGCGTCACAGGCATGGATTTCGACAGCAAGGGGACTCTGTGGGTTGCGAACAGCGGAGCCGAGAAGCTCATCTCGTCAATGACTTCATCGGGTGAATGGAAAGCCCACAACGTTGGCAACCAAGGCGGTGACGTCAGCCGGCTCATGGTTGATGACAACGACATCGTGTGGCTGCAGACACGCCAAGGCCAAGCCATTGTCTATAACGGCAAAACATACAAGACTGTGAACAACAGCACTTCAACCGGCGGACTGCCCGGCAATGACCTTAAATGTTTCGCGACCGACAGAAACGGGACAGTCTGGGTCGGGACCAACGACGGCGTCGCGATGTTTTACAACTCAAAAAGGATATTTGAAAGCAGCTCGTTCACTTGTTCGCGCATCCTCGTGCCGCGCAACGATGGCTCAGGGCAGGCCGACTATCTGCTCTCCGGACTGACAATCAACTGCATAGCCGCCGACGGCGCGAACAAGATGTGGTTCGGAACCAACAACGGCGCGTTCCACATCAGCAACGACGGCCTCACCGAATACCTACACTTCACGACGGAAAACAGCCCGCTGCTGTCGAACAGCATCGAGAACATCGCCATCGACAGTGACGGCATCGTGTATTTCTCAACGGAAAACGGACTGATTTCCTACCGAGGCACTGCTACGCCGGGCGGAAAGACAAACTCCGATGTCATCGTCTTTCCGAATCCGGTGCGGCAAGACTATTCAGGCGTCATCGGAATCAAAGGGCTTGTGGAAGACGCATTGGTGAAAATAACCACGACAAGCGGCGCCTTCGTCACGCACCTCAGAGCCGAAGGCGGACAGGCTGTCTGGGACCGCACCGACATCAAAGGCAGAAAAGTCGAACCAGGCATCTACATTATTTTCGTGAGCGACAACACCGGCAAAGAGACGTACAGCACCAAAGTACTGATTATGTAAACGTTATGGAAGCTCAAGACAAGACCAAAGCGATTGTCATAAAGGCGGTCAGATATGGCGACAGCAGCCTTATCGTACGACTCCTGACGGAAGATTCCGGGCTGCGGTCGTTCATGGTCAAAGGCGCCTTCAGCAAAAACGCCAAGATGCGAGCCGCGCTTTTTCAGCCCATGACGCTTCTCGACATAGTACGCTCCCGTTCACGCGGCGAACTCGGATTCCTGAAAGAAACCTCCCTAAACCACTCCTACCACAGCATCCCGTTTGAGATGAACAAAAACGCCATCGTGCTGTTTATCAGCGAATTGCTTTCAAAAACGATACAAGAGGCGGAGACCGACACCGAGCTTTTCGGGTTCATTTACGATGCTCTAATTCTCCTTGATGAGACTGACAACTCATACGCCGACTTCCCGCTGATGTTTTCCATCGAGTTGAGCCGAAGACTGGGGTTCGCGCCAAACACTGACGGTTTCAAACCAGGATTCATCTTCAATCTTGAAGACGGCTGCTTTCATCAAAACGGATATGGGATGTCATACATCATTGACAGTCAGATGACTGAAAAGTTTTTTGACCTCTGCAACTCGAATATCATGGAAAACAAAAAACTAAATATCAGAAACAGCGAGAGGAGGTCGCTCCTTGATTCGATAATCACGTATTACAAACTTCATGTCGCGGGGTTCAACGACATAAAGTCGTGCGACATCTTAAGGACGGTTCTCGAGTCAGCATGACACCGGCTCCACCATCGCCTTTTCCACCTGCACCGGAAGTTTGCGTCCGAACATCTCAAAATCGACGACAATCCATTGTTTGCCTTTGAACTCGAGCAAATCCCCTTCGATTCCCTTCATCGCGCCGTATTTCACAATCACTTTCTGACCGAGTTGCAAGTTGTCGATTTTCACCTCTTCTTTGTTGATTGACACTTGCCCGACGTATTCATGTATAGCATTGATTTGATTTTCAGGAATATCTACAGGTTTCCCTTCAAAGTGAACAAATTTCACCACACCAGGGACATTAAGAATGTCGAAGTAGTTTTTCATGTCGGTATAGACGAAAATGTACGACTTGAAAAGCGGTTCCTCCACTTTCTTGCGGCGGTCAGACCACTGCTTGACTATAGTGATGAGCGGCAGATACACCTTCACGCCGTCTCTCTCAAGCAGCCAGGCGGATTTCTTCTCGAAACGGGACTTTACATAAACCGCATACCACTTTGGGGTAACTACTACTTTCTCTTTCTCCATCAGCTTCTCCTGCTTCTCATGATACGTGCCAGCAGACCTTCCTTGTGTTTTTTCGATGAATCCTCACCATAATAGCCATTCCCATAGCCCGAACCGTAGCCGTAGCCATAACCGTAGCCATAACTGCCATAACCTGAGCTGTAACGATAACCGTATGTTCCGGAGAACCTGATACCATTGACAATGACATTGATTTTGAGTTCACGGCTTTCCATGTCTTTTATGATGGACTCAAACACTTTCTTGTTGGTCACACCTTGGCGAACGACAAATGTGGTCACATCGCAATGCTTCATCAGCAACAGCGAATCCGTCACCAATGCGATAGGTGGTGTATCAACAATGATATAGTCGTATTTTTCTTTTAATTCATTGAAGAGATCCGTGCAACGCTGCGACGCTATCAATTCGGCAGGATTGGGCGGCACAGGGCCGGCACACGCCACGTCAAGTGACGAGATCTTACCTGAAGGTTGGACAATCTCGCTCAACGAGGCTTTGTTTGCGAGATACGAACAGACTCCGAGTTTGTTGCTCAATCCGAATTCCTGATACAGGCGAGGTTTGCGCAGGTCAAATCCCACGAGAATTGTTTTCTTTCCGTACAAGGCATATATCGATGCCATATTGATGGAGATGTAGGTCTTGCCCACCGATGCCATATCGCCCGTCACCATTATCGTACATTTATCTTTGCCTTGTACTATATAATCAATGTTTGTACGTATGGAGCGGAACGCCTCAGAGGCAGCAGACTTTGGCGACTCAATAACCATCATCTTGGTATTCTTCGTGCTGTCAACCTGAGGTATCTGCCCGATGATTGGATATTTGCAGACTTTTTCAATATCCTTGCGCTCCAAGATTTTTGTGTTAAAGAAATCCAATAATAGTATGTATGCCACTGGTATCATCAAGCCTAAGAGAAGAGCAATCAGATAATTGGTAGTATTGCGCGGTGCTATCTTTCTCGCCATCGACACTCTCGCGACATCAATGATTTGGTTGTCAGGCGTATTGCTTGCCTTGAGAATCTGCGCTTCAGACCGTTTCTGCATCAAGAAATTATAGATATTCTCGCTGTATGTGAACTTACGGGTATATCCCAAATAACGACGTTGGGCGGCCGGCAGTTCCTTCACCTGCTCATCAAGCTTGGAAATATTGTTGTTTATTTCATTGATTGTGAGATTTGCATTGTTAATCAAGTTGTTGATATTTTCAAGCAGGACCTTCTTCGTCTGGATGATCTGTTCGTCGATAGTCTTGACAATAGGATTTTTCTCCGTTGAAGTGAGAAGCTGCGTTGACTTTGTCTGGAAAAGTTCGACGAGCTTGTTCACCGTTGTGTTAAGAATAGGGTCTTGGATGCCCACAGCGCTCGGGGCGACGAGTTTGTCGAGGTCGTCGATATTATCCTGGAGATACGTTTTGATATTGTTGTAATACTTGAGATTCAGCTCGAGTTCGGCGCGCCTCTTCTCTTGTTCTTTCAGATAATTGAAAAGCTGGGTGGCCTGTGCGTCAAGGTTCATGAAATCGTTACCCTGCTGGAAGACCTGAATGTCAACTTCCGCCTTTGACAGGGAATCCTGAATGCCGCCCAACTGATTGTCAATGAATCTGATTGTATTTTCCTGCACCTGATTCTTCATCTCCAGATCCCTCTTGATATACTCAAGGCACAACTGATTGAGGAACTCTGTGATTTTGCGTGCATTGTTGCCCTGGATGGTGAGACGTAGCACCGATGACTCTTTGCTGATTGGGGCGATTGCATAGTTGCTCATCATCTTCACCTGCGAAATTTTATCGTTGAGCCTGAACATATATTTGAACTTCTTCAAATCATCCTGATCCAAGTAATAAGACGGAACCACGCGGAAAGCATTATATCCATTGATAATTGTGTCACCGAATCTGTATGTGCCTTCAAAACTCACCTCACTTCTTGGAACACCGACAAACTCTTCTCTTTTGAAATCATAATACTGCTTGTCTTTGCCTTCGGCCCTGATTGAGAAGCAGCTGTCACCAAGCAGCCTAACCTCGTATGTGAGCCCCACCATCTGTGGCTTCGAATAATCAATCTCAATCATTATTGGGTTGTCTCGGTAAAGCTCAGCTGTTGTGACTCTGCCTTTCACGTAATAAGAAACGTCCAGATCAATGTGCTTCAAAGCGCGTTCCGCGAGCATATACGACTGAAGGACAGCTACCTCGTTGTCAACATTACCCATGCTCCTGAAATTCATGCCTGTCATCATCGAAGCCGCATCTATGCCCATTTTCTGTTCCTTAACATAGACAGTTGACGACACCTGATACACTGTCGGCGAATATTTGTTGTACAAATAGCCTGCGCATAACGCGACAAATCCAAAAATCACAAAAAGATACCAATAACTTATGAACTTGATCATCAATGATTTCACATCAATGGCATCTTCATTCTGAGCCTGTACAGGTCTTGAATTATTATTTGTTTCGTTCACCATTTCCAACAATTTTTGAGTTTTACTTTAAAGTTACCAAGAAGAAGGTCAAGAGGGTCACGCCAAGTGACAGCATCGAGATGACCAACGAATAAGGTACACTCGTGAATCCCCAGCGTTTTATCGACATTGGTTCAACATAAATGATATCGTTTGGTTTCAGATAGTAATTCGGGTTTGAGAGGATGTCGGCATCGTTGATGTTCACCCTGACGACTTGCGAGCCTTCTGTCGTCTGATGCACAATCTTCACCTCTTTTCTGTTGGCGAAATCAGTGGGGTTTCCCGCAAGTGCGAGTGCCTGAAGCAGGTTGATGTCCGACTGATAAACCTGATATTGCCCCGGTTTGTTGACTTCACCAAGAATCGTCAGGTTGAAAATCCCGAGTTTTACATAGACGATTGTCTCTTTCTGATATTCGTCTATGATGGTCTGCATCTTCTGCTGTATCTCATCGACTGTCAGGTCCTTGACGTAAATCTTGCCGGCGTACGGGAAGTCAATGAGACCCTCGTCGCTGACAGTGAAACCGTTGAGATACACCGACGCGTTACCGGCTGAATTCTGTGTTGTTCCTGTTGTGAACGTGCTACCCGTATTTGTCTGGTTGAAGAATGACGAGAAGTTCTTATCCATGCTCGACACCCTTATGTACAGGTTATCGCCAGGCTGCACCTTGTAGCTGAAACTTCTTTTGTTGACATATTCAACAGATGCAACGCTGTCGAGCATGGCCTCGTTTTGCAGCATTAAAACCTTTTTCTGAGATACACACGATGTCATAAGTGCAACAGCGGCAACCACCGAAAAACACAACAACTTCACAAATGATTTTGACATAATTTCCTGACTATTTATTTTTTGAAGGCACGCATCTGATGGTCATGTTCTTGATGCCACAAAGCGGGTCTTTAGAATATTTATTCTCTATCGTAAATTTACAAATTCCTGATTCACTGATGTTTAACTCACTAATCAGCATAAACTTGAAATGATAATATCCGTCTATTTTCTCCGATTTCCAATTGCCGTCTCTGTCTTTCAGAGGATATTTATAGTCCCTCACGCGATGACTTCCGTCAGGAAATTCCACAGACATACAGAAAAGCATTTCTTTGTCATTTTTGTAAAACGGATAAACATTCGGGAAGTCCTCAGAAACGGTAAGTTCCATTATCACATCGACTGTGGCTGGTGCTTTCAGAAGGTTATAATCGACTTTCAGGAAATCAAATCTGCCCCATTTTTCTTCGGCGAAATCCTTCGACATCACAAGAGTATCTTGCTTGTCGGAACACGACACAACGCCTAATGCAATAATTATCACTGCAATAGCTATTAAAAACCGTGTTATGTCAATTCTAAAACGCATCAAAACAGCAAATTTTATTAAGCCGCAAAGGTACAAAATTTTTCAGAACCGTAAACATTTTTTAAAACTTTTCATAATTTTGCACATCGGTTTTTTAAATCTAAAAAAATCTGCAACTATATGATTAAGAACAAGATAAATTATTCAGGCAGACAATACGTAATAATGTCGGTATTTGTTATTGTCGCCTTGATAATCACTGTCAAGCTCTTTTCAATACAGGTTTTGAACAAATCGTACAAACGCTCATCAGACAGCAACACCTTGCGTAACATCACGTTATATCCGTCGAGGGGGAAAATCTACGACCGCAACGGCCGTCTGTTGGTGTATAACGATGCTGTCTATGACTTGGTTATCACTCCGAAATTGGCGCGTGACATTGACACGAGTTCGTTTTGTAAATTATTGAATATCAATAATGATACATACAATAAACTGTATGGCAAGGCCAAGAAATACTCTATGGTGACACCATCGGTCTTCATCTCGCAAATCAGCAAGGAGGAGTACGGACGCGTGGCGGAAATGATGTATCATTATCCAGGATTTTATTTCCAGACACGCTCTATCAGGCAATACCCTTACCCGATTGCGGCTCACACATTTGGGAGCATTGGCGAGGTTAGCAAACGTGACCTCGAGCTTGACTCATATTACAAGCAAGGCGACTACATCGGGAAATCGGGCATCGAAAGCCATTACGAGAAGGAACTGCGCGGCACCAAAGGGATGAAAATCATTGTCGTGGACGTGCACAACCGTGAGAAAGAACGCTTCATGGACGGACAGTGCGACACTTTGCCGGTCTCCGGTCTTGACATCATTCTCGGCATGGACGCGGAACTTCAAGAATACGGGGAGCGCCTGATGGCCGGAAAGACCGGCTCCATCGTGGCGATAGAACCGGCGACAGGACAAATTCTCGCGATGGTGTCGGCACCTACATACGACCCCAATGAATTGGTCGGGCGGCAGCGGTCGGCGAACTACAGCAGACTGCTCAACGACACTCTCAAGCCATTGATTAACAGGGCTATCAGCGGAGCGTATCCTCCTGGCTCGACGTTTAAAATGATAAATGGTCTTATATCACTACAGAGCGGTGTAATAACGAAAAACACAGAATACCCATGCGGCGGGCCGCAGAGCTCACCTATCAAATGCACTCACCATCACCATTCGCCGGTGAGACTGTACGACGCCATCGAGAACTCGTGCAACCCGTATTTCTGGCAGGCTTTCTGCGACCTTATGAACTCGCCGAAGTTCAACGGCACCAAAGAGGCTTACGAATATTGGTACGACATGGTCACAAGTTTCGGACTCGGGCGCACCTTGAACACCGACATCCCGTTCACCATCTCCGGCAATATCCCGACAAGCGCGTTTTACGATAAGGTTTACCGAGGGAAATGGAACGCCATGACGATACGCTCGCTCAGCATCGGGCAGGGCGAAATCCTTGTGACGCCACTGCAACTCGCCAACATCGCGGCGGCAATCGGGAACGAAGGTTATTTCTACACGCCGCATTATATCAGGGCTTTTGCCGACAGCACGCATGCCGTCGATTCGAGTTTCACCGAAAAACACGTCATCGCCATTGACCAGAGGCATTTCAAGGACGTGAAAATAGGGATGGAGAAAGTCTTCGAAGGCGAACACGGGACCGCGAGGATGTCGCGTATTGACAGTGTCAGCGTGTGTGGCAAGACCGGCACGGCGGAGAACCCGCACGGCAACGACCACTCCATCTTCATGGGGTTCGCCCCCGCCGACAACCCGCAGATTGCCATAGCGGTCATTGTCGAAAACGCGGGGTTCGGCTCCACATGGGCCGCACCTATAGCGTCGCTGATGATGGAGAAATACATCAAAGGCAACGTCAGTCGCAAATGGGTTGAAGAGAGAATCTATTCAAACAATTACTGAAAATGAGAAGCAAGACTATAATAGGAAAGATTGATATATGGCTGTTACTCATATATTTAGCCCTTGTCACAGTAGGGCTTATGAGCATCTATGCCGCCGCTTACAACGAGAGTCACCCTGCCATATACGACATGTCGCAGAACTACGGCAAACAGCTGCTTTTCATTGGCATCAGCCTCGCTGTCGGCTTCCTCATCCTTCTCATCGACGCGAAGTTTTTCAACGCTTTTGCGTATCTGATATACGGATTATCAATACTTTCGCTGATAGCCGTGCTGCTTGTCGGCTCCAAGATCTCGGGTTCAACGTCATGGATTCAGCTCGGACCTGTGTCGTTCCAGCCATCGGAGTTCGCGAAATTCGGCACCGCATTGGCTCTCGCGCATTTCCTGGGTAAAATCGACACCGACACGAGGGTCCGCAAGACGCAGATTACCGCTTACTGCATAGTGATGCTGCCCTTGCTCCTTGTACTTGCGCAGGGCGACGCCGGCTCGGCTCTCGTCTTCCTCACCTTCCTGCTCGTGCTTTACCGCGAAGGGATGGGCGGGAAGCTGCTCATCACCGGCGTCATCGCCATAACACTTTTCATCCTGACGCTATGTTTCAAAAAATGGTACGTCATGGCCGGCACCACTGTAATTTACGGGATTTTACTCTGGCTCATGGACAGGACAAAGAAAAACATAATTACTGTCACAGCGATTCTTATTGCGGCAATCGCGTTCATCTTCTCCGTCGATTTCGCGTTTCATCATATCCTGAAACCACATCAGCAGACGCGCATCAACATCATTCTTGGACTTGAGCAAGACACAAAAGGCGTTGGTTACAACCTCAACCAGTCGAAGATAGCCATCGGCTCCGGCGGATTCCTCGGCAAAGGCTACCTGCAAGGCACGATGACGAAATACAACTACGTTCCCGAGCAGCACACCGACTTCATCTTCTGCACCATCGGGGAGGAAAGCGGTTTCGTGGGCTGTTTCGCATTGATATGCCTTTATCTCGCGTTGATGTTGAGAATCATCGTGTTGGCCGAGCGGCAACGTTCGCCTTTCAGCAGGATTTACGGTTATGGCATCGCGTGTATCTTTTTCTTCCACTTCGCCATTAATATAGGAATGACAATAGGACTTGTGCCTGTCATCGGCATCCCATTGCCATTCTTAAGTTACGGAGGTTCAAGCCTCCTGATGTTCACGATGATGGTTTTCGTCTTCTTGAAACAAGACGCGAATCGAATGAATATATTATAACTCTAAACTCCGAATGATATTCCAAGTCCTCTTGCGGTCTTGACCAGGTCGCAGTCGGGCTGGACGAAGTTCATCTTCGCCACGGCGTCTTTTATCGGCACGCTGATTACGTTAGGATGACGGTATGCCACCATGTTGCCGTATTCTTTGTTGAGCACCATCTCGAACGCCTTCACGCCGAACTGCGATGCGAGCACACGGTCGTAGGCTATCGGCACGCCGCCGCGTTGCAGGTGACCGAGTGTCGTCTCACGCATGTCATGCTGGAAGCCAGCGGCTTTGAGCTGTTCGATGAGTTTCGTCCCGATGCCGCCGAGCTTCACATTCTCGTATCCGACTTCCTTGCTGACCTCGAAGATCTGCTGTCCGTCTTTCGGCTTCGCGCCTTCGCTGATGACAACGATGGCCGAGCCGCGGTCGTTGACGAAGCGGCTTTCAAGGCGTTCCTTCACCTTATTGATGTCGTACGGAAATTCCGGGAGGAGGCACACTTCGGCGCCGCCGGCCACCGCCGCGTTCAACGCGATCCAGCCTGCGTCGCGGCCCATGACCTCAAGCACGAACACGCGGTTATGACTCGCCGATGTCGTCACGAGCTTGTCAACGGCCTCCGTCGCGATCTGCACCGCGGTCTGGAAGCCGAAGGTGCAATCTGTCATCGATAGGTCGTTGTCGATTGTCTTGGGCACGCCGATGATGTTCAGACCTTTCTCGAAAAGTTTCTGCGAGATGCGCTGTGAGCCGTCGCCACCTATGTTGATGACGCAGTCAACGCCCATGTATTCGAGACGTTGTATCATCTCGTCGGAGCGGTCAACGGTCTCCCACGTGCCGTCGTTTTTCTTCACCGGCCATGCGAACGGGCCGCCTTTGTTTGTCGTCTCAATTATCGTGCCGCCGCGGAAATGTATGCCGCGCACGGCTTCAGGTGTCAGTTTCACAATCTCCTGCGGGGTCCACAGCACGCCGTTGAAGGCCTGGATACTGCCAAGGACCTCCCAATCTCTCTCCTGCGACGCGCGTTTCACTATGGCGCGGATCACAGCGTTCAAGCCCGGGCAATCGCCACCACCTGTTGCAACTAAAACTCTTTTCATACAATTATTATTCAAAAATTTAAAGATTCAAAAATTCAAAAATTCAAAAATTCAAGATTAACAGGACTAATTAGATTTAGGTTTGAATTTTGAACCTGTCTTTTCAGAATTTTGCAAATAGTCAATAAAGTTACTCAATGATTTTGATATTTCTTCTGATAATAATTTCATCTCATCAAACTGTTGTTCAGATATATAGCCATAATCAAAAGCTCTATACAGTTGACTTCTTGTCTCGCCACAAGAACCTTTGGCTATAAACAAATATTGTTTGAATTCACCATTCCCATTACGTTCAAAGCCTTCGGCAATATTATCCATGATTGATCCAGAAGATGCTCTGATTTGAGAACACAATCTGTATTCTTTTGAAAACTTGTCTCCCAAAGAAATTTCATATATTTTCTTTGAAAAAAGACGAGATTTCTGCCAAATTGGTAAATCCTCAAACCTCTTATAACTGGACACAATCTTTAAATTATTAAATTTTAAATCTTTAAATCAACTTTAATCTGCAACTCATCCAACTGCTCCTGTGCAATTTGTGACGGCGACTCCGCCATGACATCGCGGCCCTGGTTGTTCTTCGGGAACGCGATGAAGTCGCGGATGCTGTCCTGGCCGCCGAAGAGCGAGCAGAGACGGTCGAAGCCGAAAGCGAGGCCTGCGTGAGGCGGCGCGCCGTATTCGAAGGCGTTCATCAGGAAGCCGAACTGCTCCTGCGCCTTCTCGTCGGTGAAGCCGAGGGTGTGGAACATCTTCCTCTGGAGGTTCTTGTCGTGGATACGCACCGAGCCGCCGCCGACCTCGACGCCGTTCAATACGATGTCGTAGGCGTTGGCGCGGATGTCGCCCCAACGTTCCGGCTGTTCGAGAAGATATTCGTCTTCCGGTTTCGGAGCCGTGAACGGATGGTGCATCGCATAGAAACGCTGCGTCTCCTCGTCCCATTCGAGAAGCGGGAAGTCGATGACCCACAACGGTTTGTAATTATACGGGTCGCGGAGTCCGAGCTGGTTGCCCATCTCGAGACGGAGCGCATTCATCTGCACCCTCACCGGCATAGCCTTGCCACTCATGACGAGAAGCATGTCGCCAGGCTTCGCGCCGCATTTGTCGAGCCACGTCTTCAAGATTTCAGGTGTATAAAATTTATCTACAGACGACTTGATCGAGCCGTCTTCGTTGTATTTCACATAGACGAGGCCTTTCGCCCCGACCTGCGGACGTTTCACAAAGTCGGTCAAGGCATCGGTCTGCTTGCGTGTGTAGTTGGCGCAGCCCTCGGCGTTGATGGCGACAACGAGTTCCGCCTCATCAAACACAGGGAATCCGTGGCCTTTGGCGACATCGTTGAGTTCGACGAACTTCATCCCGAAGCGGATGTCCGGCTTGTCGCTGCCGTAATATTTCATTGCGTCGTGCCATGTCATGCGCGGGAAGTCACCGAATTCGATGCCTTTGATAGTCTTGAAGAGATGTTTCGCGAGGCCTTCGAACATATTGATGACGTCTTCCTGCTCGACGAACGACATCTCGCAGTCGATCTGCGTGAACTCCGGCTGGCGGTCGGCGCGGAGGTCTTCATCGCGGAAGCAGCGCACGATCTGGAAGTAACGGTCAAAGCCGGAGACCATGAGGAGCTGCTTGAACTGCTGCGGTGACTGCGGGAGAGCGTAGAACTCGCCCGGGTTCATCCTCGACGGGACGACGAAGTCGCGTGCACCTTCAGGTGTTGACTTGATGAGGCAAGGTGTCTCGATTTCGAGGAAGTCATTGCCTGACAGATATTTACGAACCTCCTGAGCCATGTTGTGGCGGAGGATGATGTTGTTTTTGACAGGGTTACGGCGAAGGTCGAGGTAACGGTATTTCATACGGATGTCGTCGCCGCCGTCCGACTGGTCTTCGATTGTGAAAGGCGGCACTTTGGAGGTCGTGAGGATGTTGAGGCTCTCAACTTTTATCTCAATGTCGCCTGTCGGGTTCTTCGGGTTCTTCGACTCGCGTTCAACCACGGTGCCTTTCGCCTGGATGACGTATTCGCGTCCGATTTCGCGGGCGGTTTTCAAAGTTTCAGCTGAAGTAACTCCTTCTTGCAGAAAGAGTTGTGTTATTCCGTAACGGTCGCGGAGGTCGATCCACACCAGTGCGCCCTTGTCGCGCACGCGCTGCACCCATCCGCTCAAAGTGACTTCCTGGCCCACGTTTGCCATGCGAAGCTCACCGCAATTGTTTGTTCTAAACATATAATCTAAAAATTTTGTTTCTATTAATTATAAGGTGCAAAAATACACAATTTTATCAAGTGCGGGGAAAAAATATTTATTTAGTTACAGCGAATATTTTTTCTTAAAATGTGGCGGTAAGTGGTTTTAAAAACATAGTTAGCGCGAGTATTTTTTATCGAAATGTGGCGGTAAGTGTGATTTTTTGTATATTTGCAGCAAAAAATAATCCACAATGGAAAACATTATCGGAAGAAAAAAAGAGCAGGAAACACTGAAAAACTGCTTCGAATCGCATGAAGCTGAATTGATTGCAGTATATGGTCGCCGCAGGGTTGGCAAGACATTTCTTGTAAGGAACTATTGCGATGACAATTTTGATTTTTATGCCACCGGAATTTACGAAGGGACAAAAAACGAACAGCTTGCGGTTTTCCATAAGCAGCTTTGTGATTATTCTAAAACCCCCTACCCAACTGTTGACAACTGGTTTGACGCATTCGACCAGCTAAAACATTATATATCAACACTTGACAAAGAAAAAATCATAATATTCCTTGATGAATTGCCTTGGTTCGACACACCACGTTCGAGATTTTTAAAGGCTTTTGAACTATTCTGGAACAGTTTCGCATCAGCACGTCCAAATATCAAATTGATTATCTGCGGCTCGGCAACGACTTGGATGATTTCCAACATTTTCGGCAGCAAAGGCGGACTTTACAACCGCGTTACAAGAAAAATAAAACTGTCGATGTTCAATCTTTATGAAACCGAAACTTATTTAAAATCAAGGGGAATTGTCTGGAACCGCTATCAGATTTCCGAGGCTTACATGATTTTCGGAGGTGTGCCTTATTATTTGAAAATGCTTCAAAAGGGACGCAGTCTTGCGCAAAACGTCGATGACATAATGTTTTCAGAAAACGCAGAATTAAAAGACGAATACAAATTTCTCTTCCGTTCGCTCTTCATAAATTCCACATTATACGAAAACGTGATTAGTTTACTCGAAGCGAAATCAATGGGTCTGACGCGTGCCGAAATTGTCAAATCATTGAATGTCAACGATGGAGGTTCGATAACCAAAGTACTAAACGACCTTTGCGATTGTGATTTCGTCAGAAAATACACGCCTTTTGAGAAAAAGGAAAGAGACGCGATTTTTCAACTTACGGACTTTTTCACGTTGTTCCACCACAAATTCATTGCCGATGGCAAACACAATGACGAGCATCTTTGGACAAATATGGTTGACTCGCCGGAACGCCGAGTGTGGAGTGGATATGCTTTTGAGCAACTCTGCCTGCATCATATCTCACAGATTAAGAACAAGTTAGGAATCAGCGGCGTACTTACAGACACTTTCTCGTGGTATTGCCCTAAAAACGATGAATACGATGGCGGCCAGATTGACCTCGTCATTGACCGCCGCGACCAAGTCATCAATCTATGCGAAATGAAATATTCGATCAACGAATATACAATCACGAAAAAATACAGCGATGAAATGATAGACAGAATGGAACTTTTCCGTATGAAAACCAAGACGAGAAAGGCACTCCACCTCACCATGGTGACAACATACGGTCTCAAAAACAACGCCTATTCATCAGCGATACAAAACGAAGTGACATTAGATGACCTGTTCACTGTTTGATAAAACTTTTTGAGTTTTCACAAACCACCTTCATCCGGCAGTTCCTGCAATCAAAATCAAGGCGGAAACGGCCTTTGTCATTGCTGATGTATAAAGGTGTCGCCGGTTTGCCTATCTCCTTTGAACACATTCCGTTGGCGTAACGAATGCAATGCTTGGTCGTCATGACAACGACATCGCCATCAGATATTGTTTTCTCCAAGCCGTCTGAAATCTCTTCAACTCCGTGATTTTCATAGAATTGACGTGACGCAGAATTTGTCACATTGCCTAAATACGAAAGCGATTTTTCGGGATATTGAGAGTCTTGTTTCTGAGATTTTCTGATTTCTCTGTTCTGCCTATGTTTTTCAATCAAAGCGTCTTCGAGTTTCACAACAAGTTGGCGTTTCAGTTCGCCGAGCACCGATGCCGGAATGAAATACGGCTGACTGAAATCAATGTCTATATTCGCGACAACGAACTTCGTGTCGCCCCATTGCGAGAGCTTTGTCCGAATTGTGTCCATAGCCTTTTCAGGATTGTTGGCCTGCGACAAATCCAATTGTAAAGACGCACTCACTTCTTGATTTTCAAGGCTTTGATGTGCGACAAAAAGCTCAATTCCGCTTTCTTTCTCAGCAAGTCGCAAACTGATTTTGTCCTTACGTTGTCCGATTGAATTTTCGACTGCTTTCTGCCAGACGATGTCAAAATTTCGGAAAAGCCGGACGTGAGGCGAAATCGACCTGAACAGACGCGACGGAGTAATCAACAGGTTGTTTTCATTATTTCTGAATGACTTCGGTGCTGCTTCGACACCGTTCACGTTGAAACCCTGGAGTTCGTTGCTTTTATCGAGAAAACAAAGACCGTCGCCGTTGTGAAATTCAATATCACTGTTGATAATCAATTTATTGCCGTTGATTCTTTCAATCGTCCCGACGTATTCGCCCATCGATTTCGGGGTGAAAGGCGCGTCGATGTTTTTCTGACGACCGTGAACAAAATAATCGCTGAAGCCGCGATTGAACGATTTCTCGAGATTCGGCTCGAAAGCCGGGACCGAAATGCCGCGCGACGAGCGTTCCAAATCGGAGCGTCTTTCTATGATTTTATCTATTTCACGACGATAAAACGCGGTTGTATTCTTCACATAATCAGCGTCTTTCAAACGCCCTTCGATTTTGAATGATGTGATTCCCGCGTCAATGAGTTCTTCGAGATTTCCGGAATTGTTTAAATCACGAAGTGAAAGCAGATGCCTGCTATTAATTAAGGTATGTCCGTTTTCATCTTCGAGATTCCAGGCGAGACGGCACGGCTGTGCGCATGCGCCACGGTTGGCGGAACGGTGTCCAATAACGTGGCTCAAATAACACTGCCCGCTGTAACTGACGCACAAAGCACCATGAACGAAGAACTCCAAAGGCACTGTTGTTTTTGAACGAATGTCTTTTATTTCGCTGATATTCAATTCTCTTGCAAGCACGACCTGTGAGAAACCCACGTCTTCAAGGAACCTCACTTTTTCAGCTGAGATGTTATGGCATTGCGTCGAGGCGTGAAACGCGATTGGAGGCATGTCTGTCATCTGAAGAAGTGCCATGTCCTGCACGATAAGCGCGTCAACACCGGCATTCCAACAATCCCATGCAATCTTACGAGCCTGCTCTAACTCATTGTCAAACAACAAAGTATTAAGCGTGACATACACTTTTGCGTCGAAAATGGCAGCGTGACGACAAAGTTTTTCGATGTCTTCGATACTGTTGCCGACTTTTTCGCGGGCGCCGAAGCTCGGTCCGCCGATATAAACTGCATCAGCACCGTGATTGATCGCCGCGACGCCGACTTCAAGATTTTTTGCAGGTGATAAAAGTTCTATTTTCTTCATGGATACAAAGTTACACGGGTTTTTTTAACACAAGTTGCACGGGTTTTTAACACAAGTTACACAAGTTTTTTTAACACAAGTTGCACGGGTTTTTTGACACAAGTTACATGGGTTTTTAAAATCATTTGATGAAAAAAATACTTCCGACATCAATGGGTTTGCCGCTATATAATTCTGTGATTTTCATTTTATTACGTCTTATAAATTTTTTCAGTTCCTTACACTCTTTGAGATGATTCAGCGAACCGCAGACCACGACATTGTCGCCGAAAAGTCCGCAGCAACCAGGGAAGAAACCATATTTTTGTCCCGGCAGCACAATTTGTTGAGGATCAACGTAAAAGACATTGAAACCATTCTTTTCAAGCACCTTCTTGATACCCAAGTCGGATGTGATATAATTCTTAGAATTTAACGCCAAAAGATTGCAACGCGTATATCCTTGGTTTACATTTATTTGCAAAGATTTCTTCCACAATTTTTCATCTGAAAATTGTAGATTGTGAATCAAAATATTGTCAATTCCGACGGCATTATAATGAACAGTTTCAGGATATTTGCCACCAACAGGCTTATCACCTTTGATGACCGGCAATTTAATTATCTCTATCCATTCGTCTGGCGTATTTGAAGCACAAATAATTGATTTACAATCTCTTTCATTATCACAGAAAAAGAAAATATCGGGATGTGATGAGATTGACGGATAGGCGAGATTTGAAGGCTCGAGCCAGACGACCCTTCCGAGAGTTTCAAGTTTTTCACGAGCTTCAGCGGGCATCGTCGCACTTGCAATTATGGTTGTTTCATTTACTGAAGACGATGTTTTTAGAGCCTTGTAATTTACTGATTTATAGATTGTTTCAAGTCTTTTTTTATTCTCACCCTTATAACCGATAGCATGAGGTATTTGGTTTTCAGCGACTTCGATTACGACAGACGATTTGCCTGTTTTTTTGACTGTCAAGTCATCTGAATGAAAACACTGCGATTTTTCAGCAATTTCAATTGCATTTTCAATCTTGTTTCTCCAAATTTTAGAGAAGACCATTTCTGCGAAGTTTGCATGGTACGGACCTGCGACATAAGCCTGATTATCAAGGTCTTCGGAAGTATGAAGACCGACGCGCAAGACTTTGACATCATTGTTTTCAAAAAACTCATAGATTGTTGCGCTTTGTTCGGCGGCCTCATCAAGTGAAAGCGGCACATATTTCCTTTCACGGTAAAGACGTTCCAACTCTGTGTCTTTCACCACGATACAAGGATAAATGCGCGTTTCCTTGGCCCCAAGCCTGACAATGTCGCGGGCGGTCTGCAAATCATCCTCAAAACTGTCGTATGGCAGTCCGAGCATCATCTGCAATCCGAGTGTAATTCCTTCATTGTTAATTATTTGCGAAGCATTTTCAATATCTTTGAAAGTATGTCCGCGGCCACATTTCAGCAAAATCTGATCGTTCGTCGTCTGCGCCCCCAATTCAATGTTTCTCATCCCGAGATTTTTCAGGATTCTGACGCGTTTTTCGTCGATATAATCTGGTCGGGTGCTGCATCTGATGCCGTCAACGAGGCCATTTTCGAGATATGGCTGCACTATTTTCAGGAAATCGTCCTGCATCTTGACAGGCAGACCTGTGAAATTTCCGCCGAAAAACGCCACTTCCACAAACCTTTTTTCGGTCGGGAATGTTGATAAATATTTTTCAATAATATTTTTAACATCTTGAATATCAGGAAGATGTTGTTTTCCTGTGATGCTAAATTGGTTGCAATAAACGCATCTGTAAGGACATGCGAGTTCGGGCAGGAATATCGGTATGTTGTAATGTTTCATTTCGGCCTCAAAAATGCAAAATATTCTTGAATTATTTACGTTTTAACCACAAAAAAATGTTATTTTTGCAGGTTTATTTACAGATTATAAAATGCAAAATTATTAACGTTAAATTTTTTATAAAATGAAGAAAGCTATTAAGAACATTCTGGTAATTGCATTGGTTACGCTCGTGACTCTTGTTGGCGCAACAAGTTGTAAATCATCAGGAAAAATGTCAAAGAAAGAGTACAAAGCAAGAGTCGAGCAGGCCAAGACTGACCTCACAGCAATCATCGACGGCACAACAGAGTGGAGCTGCGACGAGCAACAGGCGCGCCTCGACATGATTAAAGAGGTTGATTTCTCAAAGAAGAATCCGGAAGTCGTGGATATGATAGACAGGGCACAGGCGGCTGTCACGGCCTGCAAGAAGGAGGTGGCACGCGTCGCTGAAGAGCAGCGCATCGCCGAGGAGCAAAGACTCAGAGAGATGGAAGAGATGAACAAGCCAAAAACAAGCATCGACGAGTACCTCAACAGGATTGCCAGCGCACGCGACGTCAACGCGGCCAACAGTCTAATCAGAGAGGCACTCGGACTTTTCAGCTCACCTGACGTTCCGGTCCTCATCCTCATCAACAAATATGGCGACTATGACCGTCCGACAACGGCCGAACAGTACCTCAACTACGTGAAGGACCAGAAGAAAGCCGGCGCAAAAGTCAACAACGTCAAGATGGAAAACGGCAAAATCACTGAATTGGAATTAATCATTAAAAAGTAAAGACATGAAAAAGATATTGTTTGCATTAGCATTTGCATTTTTCGCACTGACAGGTTACCAGTCATTCGCACAAGAACCGGAATTGAGCCCAGAGCGTAAACACGACATCGACAGCCTCGCACTTGAGAAAGTACGTGACCTCTCGAAATACGTGAAAATCGTCGGCTCGAAAGACACGCCGTGGAGCGAAGCCAACAGAGTCATCGACCGTGCTGAAGAGCTCTTCGCGCCAGATGCCGAAATCGGTGTCTCATCACTCGCAAAGACTAAAGTTGAATATTATAAGGTGCGTCAGTACCTCGAAAGATTGATGCGTCTCAACTACGACCGCGTTGAAATTGACTGGTACAAGATTCAGTATGTGTCTGATTTACAACGTCAACCTGACGGGACATACGTCGGTGTCATCACCGTGTTCCAGACTTTCAAAGGCTACGACGCCGAAGGCAGACTCGTCTATCAGGACACCACGAAGAAAGACATCACAGTCTATGTGAAACGCAAAGAGACACAGATCGGCGGCCGTCTCATCGGCTTCTGGGATGTGCTGCTCGGCGATATGAGAGTTAAGGAAACAGCTTTGAAATAATGAACAGATTTTCGAGATTTTTTGGATTAATTTTAATCACATTCTTGTGCAATAATATTGACGCACAGATTATTAGCGGAAGTCTCGGTGACTTTCAGATGGATGAGACCGAACTTTACACGATGACAAAGCAGATGAGTCAGTTCATCAGCCGTTTCAACTACGAAGAAGATCAATACGGCATCAAGATTGACCCGAAAAGTCCCGATTATCACAATGCAGCGAAACGCAAGACAGTCCTGCCGTTGTTGTTTGACATGGATAATCCAAGAACGGCAGGCAGTCTTCGCGACTATTTCGTTGATGACCTTACCAAAAACAACAGCCAATACCTGCAATTCCTCGGCGGCAAATGGTATTCCGAAGTCTCAGCAAAGTTCATCTGGAACGGCAAAACCGTTGACATCAGCCTCATAATGGCGATTGAGGAAGAAGGTCTCGGCTCCAAATGGGTGATTTCCAATGTCTTCTTCAACGAGTTCCAACAGTATTTCCCGCAAGGCGAGCTCGCGGAAAGAGAGAAACACTTCCTTCACCCCATGAGTCATGAACTTGATTTCATGAACATTTACAAGGCCTTTAAAGACCCACAAATCATTGAATACTACGCATCTACAAACTATCAGCCGGATTATCTCACTTTGTTTTTCTACGAGATAAAAAAAGGCAACTTGAAATTTGACCACGTGGAAAGCGTGAAATTTCACATCCTGCAGATTGACAACTGGTATTTTGAAGTGTCGTGGTTCAACCGCACAGGCTACAACTCAGGCTGGCTGATTTCCAACCTCGTGTATATCAATGAGAATGAAAGACAAACTTTATTGAAAATTTACCAACCTTCAATTCAGCAAACCGAATGATGAAGAAGTTTTTATTTTTTATTACGGCCGCATTTCTGTGCATAAACGTATTCGCGCAGAAAAAAAACAGCCATGCCGATGACAACATCAATGAATATAAGGACCAAATCAGGGTAATGGTCAGGTATCTTGAAGACACGTTCTCCTTCATCGGAGACCCCGAAAACACAACACAAGAGAAAGACATCATCTTCCGCGAAAGCTATCTGAAGATTTTCAAAGACGAAAAGGTCCAAATCGAAGACGACCTCGATGAGCACCGCAGGACTTCCATCAACAAAGACATTCAGGCATATCTGAAAGATATCGACTTCTTTTTCAAAGACATAAGGTTTTCACTCAACGTTGAAAACATCGATGTGAAAACCAACGAAAACAACGAGACATACTTCCTCGTCACGACAATGAGGACGATGAACGGCCACAATATTTCGGGCGACACCGTGAACGACAGACGCAAACGCTTCATGGAGATAAACCTCGACCCGTTCAAAAAAGAACTTAAAATTGCAAGCATCTACACCACCAAACCAAATGAAAATGAAGAACTTAGGAATTGGTGGAACAAGATGCCACTTGTATGGAAACAGTATTTAGGCGAAAACAACTTCCTCTTCGACACCATCGAAATGAAAAATCTGAGCCACATCTACAAAGACTCAATCGTGATAAGCACATACGCCGATGACATACTGCTTGAACACACAATCGCGGCTGACATGAACGTCGTGTATTCAAAGCTGTCGTCTTTGACAAAAACAACCGAGATTGATGTCAGCTACAACACCGACATCCACAGCCTTGACCCATTGCAAGAAATGTCAAACATCACAAGTCTCGACTGCTCAAACACCGATGTCTTTGATGTGACACCGATTAGAAATCTCAACAAAATCAGAAACTTAAACATCAGTAACACGAATATCGACGACATCTCAAGCCTGAAATACAACAGCGAGATGCTCGTTTTCAGAGCCGACAACATACCTGTTAAAGACATCGAAACGGTTTCCTGTTTCACGATGCTGACAAGCCTCTCGTTAGCCGGCGTGAAAGCCGATGACATCAGGCCATTGAATTATTGCACGCAACTCACGCATCTTGACATTTCGGGGACGCAAGTCATGACTTTGGATTCCGTGTATCTCGCGCCCACGATGCACTATTTGAATTTGAGCGGCACAGGCATACACGACCTCTCCCCTATCGGACACCTCGAGAACCTTCAAAGCATTGATTTAGATTTCACAGATGTCAGAGATTTATCTCCATTAAGCAACATGCATAAACTCAATGAGATACAATGCAGCAACACACAAGTTGCAGACATCTTGCCATTGAAAGACCTCGCACAACTCATAAGAATTTATTGCGACAACACAAATATCGACTCTAAAAAAGCCGCAGAGTTTTCCAAAACCAACAATAAAGTCATGGTCATCTTTGAGACCGAAACACTAAGGAAATGGTGGGAGGACCTCCCTGTCTATTGGAAGACAGCCTTTATCAAACAGACAAACATCAACATCGATCCGACACCCGAGGAGCTTCACAGCCTGATTCAGATAAAATCGCTTGAAGTTGATGCGGCGATGCAAGACGCAACACCAATCAACAGACTTACAAGCCTTGAAAAATTGGTGTTAAACAACACTAAAATCATTGACATTGAGCCACTTCGCGGATTGCTCAACATCAAGCATCTTGAGATGAAAAACACCAAGGTACAAAGTCTGCAGCCACTTGATGCCCTCACAAACCTTCAGGAACTCAACATTGAAAACACTCTCATTTCCGACCTTTCACCATTGCAGAACATGCCAAATCTCTCCATGATTTATGCGGAAAGCAGCAAAATAACGCCGGAGACAGTGTTCAACCTGAAAGTCGCACAGCCGCAAGTCACAGTGATTTATCAGACGGAACAGCTCCGTAACTGGTGGAACACGCTCGACAACTCGTGGAGAAACACCCTCAGAGAATATGTTAATGTTGACACGAACCCGACAGCCGGGCAACTTCAGAGACTCGCCGATGTGACAGAGGTTGAGGTGGGCCAGAACACCATGGTTTCGAGTTTGGAGCCTGTCTCGCAACTGCGTTTCATCAGGAAACTCGTTGTCAGAGACAATCAGCTGACAGACCTCAGTCCGCTTTCAAGCCTCAGGTTGCTTGAGACATTAGACGTCAGCGGGAATGCCATCGATGACATCACCGCCTTGGGCGGAATAACCACAATGACTTCATTATCAATAGAAAACACCATAGTAACTGACATCAGTGTTGTTGAAAACATGCCGAACTTAAAGATTTTGAGCATTGCAAACACAAGCGTCAAGAACATCAAAGCCTTGGCAAATTGCCAGAAGCTTGAAGAGCTGAACATTGCCAACACGCCTGTCAAGACGCTTTCACCGGTAATGAACACAACGACCTTGAAGCACATCAAGGCGTTCAATTCAAAAGTCAAGAAAAAAGACATTGATTCGTTACGCAATTCACATCCGGAAATCAATATTGTATATTATTGATTTTCAGATACTTTAAGTTAGACAACCCAACTTATCGGATAACCTTTCTGCACCATATAGTGTTCGGTGGCGTCTTTGTCGTCGGAGAATCCGAGGAAGAACCCGCCACCGCCGGAGCCGCACAGTTTTATCTGGAAATGAGCAACGTCTCGTTTCACGAAGAACAAAGGCATCATTTTTTCCGTCACCATCGGCTCAAACATAACTGTCTGATAATATGACAGTTTGGATAAGTTTTCGAAAAACTGTTCGACATCACCCGCAACCAACGAGTTTATGCAGCGGTCAACGTAGGGCAAATACAGTTCTTCGTATGCTTTCAGGTAGCGAGGATTGTTACGTTGTTCGTTGAAATATTTCACCAATGATTTCGTGTCGGATTTTATCTGACTGTCAATCAAGAAGATATGAACGTTTTCTGGAAGAAAATTCGCGTCAAGGACGTTAACCTTTTTGTTTTCATCGAGGATGAATGGCTTGCCGTAGAAGCATTG
The DNA here is from genome assembly GCA_045600605.1 of Bacteroidales bacterium. GTDB lineage: Bacteria > Bacteroidota > Bacteroidia > Bacteroidales > F082 > Limimorpha. The sequence continues at coordinate 28,070 of JAZRYG010000003.1, read as the reverse complement.
AAGCGGGTCGAGGCCCGAGCTGTTACCATGAAAGCAATTCTCCATCTCGCCAAGAAACCGTTTCAATTCCATCGGGTCTTCTATCTCGCCGATGTGGAAACGGTCATAGACCGCCGCTGTCAGGGCGCCGGAGCTTCCGACCCCGTATCCCGACGGAATGCTTGAATCGAGAAAAAGCCCTTTTTTCAGTTCGGCCTTGAATCTCGTCATATCAAGATGCTCGCTAAAACGTTCATTATCTTTAAGATAATTGAAAAAAACGTTAAGACTTCTGTTAGAGGCATAGTTCCGTTTTCCTGGATTCCGCCAAACAAAATCCCAATGCGACGAACCGGAATATAGAGGAATCAAAAGCGCCGATGAACCATAAATCATCGAATATTCGCCAAAAAGAATTACTTTACCATAGTAATTTTTGATTACATTGCCCATTAAGAACAAAAATTTATATGTTAAAAAATATTTACGAAGTCGTCAATATATTGATTTTCAAAACAATAGTGCTTTAACTTTTCATCAACGAAAGCGGCGACCTCATTTTTAAATTCGTCTGGATAGAGAAGATGAACATTCGGGCCGGCATCAAGGGTGAAACAGACCGGAACTTTCTTTTTATATCTGAATCTCCCTATTTCATCTGTGATTTTCAACGTGTTAGGTTCAACCAATCTATATGCCGGATTTGATGTCGCCATAAGTTCATGTAACTGTATAGCCTCTGATTCGGCGACATCAATAAACGTTTCTAAATTGCCGTTTTTGAGGGCACCGAGAAGCCGGCCTGTGTTGTAACGTGCTGTTGCATAACGCTGTTCCGCCATTGGATGGCCGTTCATCAGTGCATGTCCGGCTCTGCTTGAAACGCTTTTTTCTTTGTTTGAGACAATGAGAATTGTGTCGTGATAGGTCTTGAAAACAGGAGCCACGATGTCGGCAAGAGGTACTGCATATTCGTCAGAACTACCTGTTAATGAATGAGTTTCGCCCCATAATGCCATCACCGGATAGACAGAACGTGCGGCACTGCCCGATGCCAACCGCGACAACATCGAGGCACGGCGCAGGTCGATTGGTGTCATATCATGGTTCAGCGCTTTTTCGAGTTTCAAGAGACACAGCACGAGCGCACTCATCGATGAAGCACTTGATGCGATTCCCGATGAATGCGGGAAAGAGTTGCTGCTTTCAACTGTCAGATGATTGACGACATCAGCTGAAAAACCGAACAAATCCAAATGCTGCTCAAGATATTTATCGATTTTCTCCTTGAATTTCGGTGATTCACTCCCATCAAAAAAGAACTTCAAACCACTTGCATTTTCTTTGTCATACCTAATATAAGTATATGTAAAACAATTATTTAACGTAAAACTTATTGACGGATTATTAGGCAGTTGGTCGCCATGTTTGCCCCAATATTTTACGATTGCAATGTTTGAAGAAGACTTTGCCGAAACAGAAATTCCTTGATTCTCCATGATTCATAATAATGGTGCAAAAATAGCATTTTTTCGCTTTATTTTTTTATTGCCAACAAGATTTTTGAAATTTTCTCGTTTTGATGAAAAATAAGACATAATTTAGTATTTTTGCAATCAACAAAAATTTTTGAAATATGAAGATAATCAAAGTCTTAACATTTATTTTCGCATCCTTATTGATATTCGTGTCGTGTTCCGAAAAAACCGTCCAGCAGCGAAAAGACCGCTCTGTCGGCGGCAGTTCGGAGATTCTTTTGGTGACGCAGAACGAAGAGCAATGGAACGGTTCCATCGGCGAGGCAGTCCGCGAATATTTTGAGATGGAGCAATACGGATTGCCACAGCCGGAAAAGACATATAAAGTGGTGAATATCAATATGTCAGCTCTTAATGACATGTTTAAAAAACACCGTAATCTTATCCTTGCTGAGATAAATCCAGAACTTCCTAATCCGATAATCGAGTCGGAAAGAGATTGGATGTCGGCACCGCAATACGCCATGAAAATCAAGGCGAAAGACGCAGAGACATGGATTAAAGTCTTTGATTCACAGAAAGATATGTTGAAAAACGCTTTCGATGAGAATGAGCGTCAGCGCTTCATGAATTTCTTCAGGCCAAATGCCAACACCGATGCCATGAACAAGGTGAAAAACAAGTTCGGTTTCTCGATAGTCGTGCCAAAAGACTTCTGCATCAGTGTTGACAGGAACAACTACATGAGCATCACGAAAGATGCCGAAACGAAAGAGCTGCTCATGAACCTGATAATCTATGAGTTACCTTACAACGACGAATCAGATTTAGACGAGGCGCGACTTGTCAAGGTTCGTGATTCAGTCGTCAGGAAGTATATTGCCGGTCCCAAGGACGGAAGCTATATGATTACTGACTTGGATTTTGTCCCGCCTGTCTTCAAGGTTCTGCCTGATTTTCCGGCAGGTTACGCCGTTGAGATGCGAGGGATGTGGAACATGCACAAAGAGTTCATGGCCGGGCCGTTCGTATCATACACCATTGTGAACCCCGAGCGGAACAAACTCATCACCGTCGAAGGGTTTGTGTATTATCCAAACAAGGAAAAAAGAGATTTCTTAAAACAGTTAGAATCAATGATTTACAGCATCAGGTTTTAGATAAAACCTGTCAAACAGCCTCAAGTGTTATCTCACAATCTTGAGTTTTTGTCCGACTCTCAAGTTGTTGCTCTTGAGGTTGTTTGTCTTTTTGATTTTATCGACAGACGTATTGAATTTCTTCGCGATTTCCCAAAGCGTGTCGCCAGATTTCACGGTGTAAGTCTGGCTGCTGCCTGTCGATGTGGTTGATGATGAGCCAGTTGAGCCTTCCGGAGGATAGACTTTCAGTTTCTGTCCGACATTGATTGTGGTTGACTTAAGGTTGTTCCATTTTTTGATGTCGGTGACAGAGCATTTGTATTTTGATGCGATTTTAGAGAGTGTCTCGCCCGACTTCACCGTGTGGATTTTCTGGGTTGTCGAGCGTTCAACCGGAGCCGAATTTCCCGCCTGTGCCATCGGAGCACCCGAAGGATAGACAACAAGTTTTTGGTTAGGATAAATATTTGTGCCTCTGAGGTTATTCCATTTCTGTAATTGGCTGACACTCACGTGATATCTCTTCGCGATACTGCCGAGGTTCTCGCCGCTTTTCACGATATGTACGCTTCTGTCGGATATTTTCTTGATTTCCTCCTGCATCTTTTCCTTGTCAATGCCGCGTTTTGTCTTGAACTCATAAAGTGCCTTTTCGTTTTCGATATATGCTTCGACATATTCTTCCGGAATTCTGAGCAAATACGGTTTCTTGTCGGTTGCCGGAATGATTTGTTGCTTATATTGGGGATTGAAGAATTTCAAGTCTGTCATCGGAATGCCGAGCATCTCATTAAGTTGTTCAAAATGAAGTGGTTGATGAACTGTAACAGTGTCGATTCCGTCTTTCATGATGCCCGGATCGAGTGGGCAGATGTTATGTTCTTCTGGATAATTCATGATATAATTCACCGCGATGAAAGCAGGTACATAACCGCGTGTCTCGCGCGGCAGGAAAGGCCATATCGCCCAATAGTTCTTGATGCCGCCGGCACGCTTTATCGCCTTGCGCACATTGCCCGCGCCTGAGTTATATGCCGCGAGTGCAAGGAACCAGTCGCCGAAGGTGTCGTACAAGTCCTGAAGGTGCTGGCATGCCGCCTCCGTCGATTTCAACGGGTCGAAACGGTCCTCAACCATCGTTGTCGAATTAAGCTTATAGACCTTGCCCGTCCCATACATGAACTGCCAAAGCCCTTTCGCGCCGGCGTGCGAACCAGCGGTTGGATTCAAAGCCGACTCAACAACAGCTAAATACTTGAGTTCCAATGGCATATTGTATTTGTCAAGACATTGTTCAAACATCGGGAAATACACATCGGCGAGACCTAAAATACGCTCTGTCTTGTCCCTTTTCTGCACCGCATACACATCGATGAACGACTTGACATGCTTGTTGAAAACCAACTCCATCGTCGTTTCACGATTCAAGTCTTCAATGCGCTTGGCATATATGCTGTCGGGGAATGTCGGGACATAGCCTTTTGGATAGTTGCACGAATTTGCCTTACTCTCATCAAAATACGGGATAATCTGGAGAGTATCAATCATTTCCAACATCACATCAGACTCATTAACAATTCCCTCACCGGAATTATCGGCATCGAAAAGCTCCTGAATACGCATCTGCACACTGTCGGGGAGATTACTGTCAACAGAGTCAATAATCATGACATCATCCGTCTCAACGACATCAATCGTGTCATTCAGAAGATTGGGATTACTGATGATAATCGTGTCGGCTTTATCGTCATATTCTACAACGACTTCATTATCAACATCTTTATTAACGACCTCCTTATTTTTGTTCGTGATATTTTCTATAAAAGAACAGCCTGCTAACATCAACGGCAGGGCGAAAATCAAAATCTTTTTCATTCCAAAATTAAAATAGTTTGCAAAAATACAAAAATTTCAAAGAATTAACGGACAACAAGCCGTTATATTTTACAAAAATGAGTATATTTGCACCTCAATTTATTAAATTTAATGATGAAAAAATATTTGTTTAGTCTATTGACTGTCATTGCATTATGCTCTAATTTTTCGGCTAATGCGCAAGAGGTGAAGAAACCTGACTGGAGAAAACTTCACTATCTTTCGGAAGAAGAGATGAACACGCCTGTCAGAAGTGTGAATTTTGTTGAAACCGACCCGCCGGCGGGCGAGCCGCGTTTTGTGGCGGAATTTGAGCCGATGCAGGCAGTATTAATCCGTTACCCACTCGGGATTCCATATACAGTTGTGAAGGAATTGGCGGAAGACTGCACTTTAATCACCGTCGTGTCAAGCGGTTACGAAAACTCGGCGAGAGCAGAATACCAGAGCAACGGCGTCAACATGGACAACTGCGTTTTTGTGAACGCCCCGACAGATTCATATTGGGTGCGCGACTACGGTCCGTGGTACATCTTCGAAGGCCGCGAGCCGGCCATCGTTGACAACGTCTATAACCGCCAGCGCCCGAACGACGACAACGTCTCCGGCGTCTTCGCGAACTACTGGGACATCCCGATGTACGGCATGAACCTTCAGCACACCGGCGGCAACATGATGGAAGACGGCCGCGGCCACGGCGTCTCCGATGAACTCGTCGTCCAGGAAAACGGCTACAACGAGACAAACGTCCGCAACAAGATGCGCGACTACCTCGGCATCGACCCGTATCACATCACCATCGACCCGCAAGGCGACTACATCGCGCACGTTGACTGCTGGGGCAAATACCTCGCACCCGACAAGATCTTGATTGCACAGCTTCCGCAAAGCAACCCGCAATATGCGCTTTACGAACAGGTCGCCGAATATTTCGCGACAACAAACTGCTGCTGGGGCTATCCTTACCACGTGTATCGCGTCCAGGAACCGGGCGGCTACACACTCGCCCCTTACACCAACAGCTTGATTCTCAACAACAAAGTCTTCGTTCCGCTTGGAGACATCGCTTCATACAACCAACAGGCACTCGCTGTTTATCAGGAAGCAATGCCAGGCTATGAAATCCTTGGCTTCGAAAACAACGACTGGTCGATAGGTTGGGAGAACACCGACGCGCTCCACTGCCGCACACGCGGTGTCATGGACTTCGACATGCTCTTCGTTGACCACCGCGATGTCGTCTTCGGCGAACAGCAATGGCAGGACTCAATCGCCATCACAAGCAAGTTCATCGCATACAGCGGACAGGATTTGAAACAAGACTCCTTATTGATATATTACAGCATCGACGGCGGTGAATACCAGACCGCACACATGACAGCAACCGGCAACGCTGACGAATATGTCGGCTACATCAAAGGCTACCAAGGACTTTCAGAAATCGATTACTACGTCTTCGGCGCCGACGAGTCGGGCCACAGATACCAGCAGCCGGTGTTCGGCGAACTCGACCCTCACCATTTCACAATGGAGGAGCATGAAAGCTTGCTGCTCACCCTCGACGTTGATGAGGTCGTGATAGAAGATGAAGGACAGCAATTCGCGATATTCAACGCGACAAACAACACCAACACGGCTATCACCGTAAATGATATTGTCGAAAACAACACCAACTACCTCGGCATCCATACAAGCGTGAGCACAAACCCGGTCAGTCTCCCCTACACCCTCCAGCCTGGATTGTCGATGAAGATTACCGCCGAGCTCGTCTTTATCGCCAAAGGTTATGTCGAGACAAGCATAAGCGTCATCACGTCAGGCGGAGAGCAGACAATCACCGTGAAGATAGACGAGCAGCTGATTTCCAGCATAAATGAAAACTCGTTGTCATCAGTTGAGGTCTATCCGAGCCCGATGAACAATATGTTATTCATCAAGAACTCTGACATTCAAAGTGTTACAATTTTCAACACAATTGGCCAGCAGGTCCTGTCCGTCGAGAACAGAAATGAAATCGACGTCGAGAGCCTCGAAAGCGGATTGTATTTCGTGAAGATTGTTGACAGCAGAAGCAATTCTGTCGTGAAGAAAGTCGTGAAGAGATAAAAATTAATTGAGTATAAATGAATGGCGTGGAGTTTCTATTCCGCGCCATTTTTATTTTACAAGGTCAATTGAATGATCGTAAATAAAAACGGAGAAACCCCATTCTTTTTGATTGAGATTTCTCCATTTCGTTTTGCTTCGGTCGAGATGACGAAGCGGGTATCTTAGAATTCCATTATCGACTTCTTGATGATTTCAATGGCCTGACGGAGTTCGTCTTCGGTGATCACGAGAGGCGGAGCGAAGCGGATGATGTGCTGGTGCGTCGGTTTTGCCAGCAGGCCGTTGTCGCGCATCTTGAGACAGACATCCCATGCTTCCTTACCGTTCATAGGCTTGATAATCACTGCGTTGAGCAAGCCTTTACCGCGGACCTTCTGAATCATCGGGTGTTTGATCTTCATGATTTCCTCACGGAAGATCTTTCCGAGGTAATCGGCTTTTTCCATGAGGCCTTCGTCTTTGATGACCTGGAGGGCTGCCATCGACACTCTCGCCGCGACAGGGTTGCCGCCGAATGTCGAGCCATGCTCGCCCGGTTTGATGTTCATCATGATGTAGTCGTCAGCGAGGACTGCCGACACCGGCACTACGCCGCCGCCGAGAGCCTTGCCGAGAATCAGCACGTCAGGACGGACGCCTTCGTGGTCGCAGGCGAGCATCTTGCCTGTACGGGCGATGCCGCACTGAACCTCATCGGCCATGAACAACACATTGTATTTCTTGCAGATGTCGTAGCATTTCTTGAGGTAGCCTTCATCCGGGACATACACGCCAGCCTCACCTTGAATCGGCTCGACGAGGAAAGCGGCGATCTTCTTGCCGTCTTTCGCGAGGACCTGCTCCAAAGCGTCAGGGTCGTTGTAAGGGATGCGGATGAAACCAGGTGTCAGAGGGCCGTAGTTTGCGTACGAGTCAGGATCGTTCGACATGGTGATGATGGTGATTGTGCGACCGTGGAAGTTGCCTTCGCAGCACACGATGCATGTCTCGTCATTCGGGATGCCCTTGCAGACGGTGCCCCAGCGGCGTGCGAGCTTCAGGGCCGTCTCGTCAGCCTCGGCGCCTGTGTTCATCGGCAGCACCTTGTCGTAACCGAAATATTCCGTCACATATTTCTCCCACGGACCGAGTGCGTCGTTGTAGAAAGCACGCGAGCTTAAAGTCAGTCTCTCCGCCTGGTCGGTCATCGCCTTGATGATCGCCGGGTGGCAATGTCCCTGGTTAACAGCCGAATAAGCTGATAAAAAGTCGAAATATTCTTTTCCTTCAACGTCCCACACCTTGGCGCCTTTGCCTTTTGCGAGGACTACCGGGAGCGGGTGGTAGTTGTGAGCGCCGTATTTGGCCTCCAACTCCATCGCATACTGAGAAGTCATTTTTTCTTCTGCCATGATAGTAATTTTTTTAAAATTTAAATATTATTATGATAATTTCATCAAATCAAGTATCGAATATATTCTTGTCAAATGTTCAAATGTAAAATATTGATCATCAAGCACCATCCACTGCTCTCTTTCTTTAACCGAAAGATTTTTAATATCAGGAAAAAATGAAACCGGCACAATCACGACCCTGCCGTCAGATAATTGGGCAATAATTTTCCCTTTTTTTGAGGAAAAATCCAAACTTTTTATTCCCACATTTACATTTGACATTTTACACATTTAGAAATCTCCTATTTTCCAAGATTTTTCATTATAGTTTTTTTGCCTTTAAAAGTTTTATCTATTTGATTGATTATAAACGTCCAATTTCGATCAATCACATTTATCAGCATCTCGTTTTCCTTCGTTGAAAGAAATGAGTAATCAATTTCTATTTTCTTTTCTCCATTTGATTCCACCCAAATTTTCGCCAAAGAAGTTCGATGACGACCACCCTTCTTAAAAATGTGAACATGCTTTCTATTATCATTTATATCAGAAGACATTGCCACAATCAAAAATATTTTAAAGAACGCCAGCTGTCCCATAAATTTTTTTTAGAATTCCGACCGCAAAAATACTAATTTTTTGATGGAAAATCACTATTTTTGCGAAAATTTTTCAATCATGATTCATTCGATGACAGGCTACGGCAAAGCCGAGCAACTTTATAATACAAATAATATTTGTGTTGAAATCAAAACATTGAACAGCAAACAGTTAGACCTTTCCTTGAAACTTCCGCAAGAGCTTAAGGCAAGTGAGTTTGACTATCGCAATGAGATTTCAGCGCATCTGCAAAGAGGAAAAGTCGATGCAACAATCACCATCACCAATACTGATGTCGCGCAGAACACGCATATTGAAAAGGAGGTCGTCGCATCTTATTTTGAGCAAATCAATTCAATATCAAAGGAATACAATATTCCGGAGGCAAAAGACGTGGCTTCCATCGTTTTCAGGATGCCGGGTGTCTTCGTCGCTCCGACGCAGGATTATGACGACGAGTTTCTCGCTAAAATCATGGAGACGTTGGTTCAGGCGTTGGAGATGACCGACGACTTCAGGGCGAAAGAAGGCATCGTCTTGAAAAAAGACTTGGTCAAGCGCGTCGAGCTGATTCTCGGCTATCTCGCTGAGGTTGAGCCATTTGAGAAAAACCGTCATGAGATTATCAAGGGAAGACTTCAGAAAAACCTCCAGGAGCTGACTTCCGGCGAATACGACGAGAACCGTTTCGAGCAGGAGCTCATCTTCTATCTCGAGAAATTAGACATCACCGAAGAGAAGGTGCGACTCCGCAAGCACTGCGACTACTTCATGGAAACCATCGACGAGGAAGGCGCCGGCAAGAAACTCGGTTTCATCGCGCAGGAAATGGGACGCGAAATCAACACCCTCGGCTCGAAAGCCAACGACGCTGACATTCAACGTCTTGTGGTCAAAATGAAAGACGAACTCGAGAAAATCAAGGAACAGCTGTTTAATATTTTATAATGCGCAAAATCGGTCTCTTCTTCGGCTCGTTCAACCCGATTCACAACGGTCATCTGATGCTCGCCAACTACATTGCGGAATACGGCGACATGGACGAGGTCTGGTTTGTTGTTTCGCCGCAGAATCCGTTCAAGGACAAGAGGTCGTTGCTCGATGACCGGCACCGCCTGCGCATGGTGGAACTCGCCATCGAAGGCGACGAGCGGTTTCAGGTCTGCGACATCGAGTTTTACATGCCGAAGCCGTCTTACACCATCGACACGTTGGCGAAGCTCCACGAACGTTACCCGAGCTACGATTTTCACCTGATATGCGGAATGGATAACATCGAGAGGTTCACCAGCTGGAAGAACCACGAGGCCATTTTGGAATATTACCATCTGCTCGTCTATCCGCGTAAAGGATACAGTACCAATGAGTTAATAAATCATCCGTCGGTGAAGGTCATTGACGCGCCGGAGATTGAGGTCTCATCGACATTCATCAGAAAAGCCATTTCGGAAGGTCACGACGTGAGGTATTTCGTCCCCGAAAAGGTTTATAAGTACATTGATGAGATGAGGTTTTATAAGTGAAAAGTTCATAAAGTTCATAAAGTTTGTAAAGTTCATAAAGTTTGAAAGTGGCAATTCCAGGTCAGGGGAATTATTTATTTTTGCAAACGAAATCTTTAATTTTTTTGATATGATGACAAATTAAAAGAGAAGAGGTGTGGGCAAAATTTGCCCATACTACCCATACAATGAGCTGAAGGATGTCGTGAAGTTGATGTCGCGTGCGCTACAACTTCAGGAAAAGTTGAGGAGAGGCCGCCATGCTGCTTTATCTTGTCATAAAAAACCACTCGTTCAGTGACAGCAACAAACGTATTGCCGCCATGCTGTTCATTTGGTTCATGGAGAAAAACGGCATTCTTTATTCTGAAGATGGTGATAAGCGAATAGCAGACAACACTTTAGTTGCTTTGACTTTGATGGTTGCCGAAAGCCGCGTTGAAGAAAAGGATATAATGGTTAAACTCATTGTAAATCTGATAAATAAGGAATGGTGTTCCATGACATCTGCGATGTCAGGCGTGCCGTAGTGCGGTGGACTTCTACAACAACGAGTATCCGCATATGAGCCTCGTTTAACAAATGTAAGTAATAACGTTTAACTGAGTCAACTTAAACAAAGAATATAGACATAAAACAGTCAACCTAAATCAGGAAATGACAACCACCCCAAAAAATTATTTTTCAGAATTTTGTTTTTGTATTGAAAAAAGTTGTACTTTTGCACCTCGAAAAAAGGCGGGATGTAGCGCAGCCCGGTAGCGCGCTTCGTTCGGGACGAAGAGGCCGCAAGTTCGAATCTTGTCATCCCGACTTGAAAAAATCAGTTCATTCACGAGCTGATTTTTTTGTTGCAATTGTATTATTATTTTTATTTTTGCAAAAAAAATACATGGCAAAAGAACTTGTTCATTTTTACGATTGGCTTGTCTATCATCCTTACAAAAAACCTTCAGCTGAAATAGATTTCGAATACCTTGAAGTCGCAAACAAAGTGTTCGCAAGGCTACAGAAACACATTGATTTATACAGCATTGTCTCACACAGTGCCGTAAAAACAATGGCTGTCGTCTTGACATCGTACCTTGAGGATGTTGTTTCTCATATTGGGATTTGGGAGACTTTCAATGACGAATGCATGAAACATTATGGTTTCAATGTGCCGTTTTTCAAGGAAGCTGACGATTACGTCAAAGGCGACGTGAATATCGAAGACATCAAGTTTCTCATCTGGCTGATAATCAAGAATGAAAACACTACAATGTTCATCAATCCTGAAAATTCAGAGATTTCAAAAATTGCTGATGATGTTTATGAAATTCTCAGTGATGAATATTCGTATGTGCCTGAAAATGAAATCTACAGACAATATTTAGTCGGCAAATTTGATGATTTCTATAAATACAGGGAATTTTTGAAGTGGTTCCATTACAGTTGTTATTTGAATCTTGATAACTTTGATATTGTCAGCCAAGGGATAGACGAAATGTCTGACAAAGGACTCAAGCTGTCGAACAAAGAAAAGAATATGTTCAAGTACAACTACGAAGTTAATACTCTTTTCGACAGCCGCACACATTTCTTCGGTTACACTTCGTACGACTGGCTCTGCGCTGTGCGCAAATTGAACGGCGCAAATGATATTTGGGACAATTTGCATACTGAAAACGGGACGTATAAGGTTATAGACGAGGATGAATGTTTCGTATATTTCAAGAATGTAGAAAGTGGCGAGAAACGAAACCTAACAAAACGCTCGTTAAATGATAAGGTTCCGTTTGCCAAAGGGCAGTGTTTTACTTTTGCCATTGTCCAATGTGACGGCGAGTGGCTTCTCAATGGCTCTATGATAAACACAAAACTCTCTGATAAAGATGTTGAAGACAGGGCTATAAATAAAAAGTTGAAAGAGGACAGCGACTTTCGTTATTATGAAAAATTCATGGAAGTCAATGATAACAAACAACTTATATTTTTCGCTTCCGCTGCCGATTACAAGGATTTTTTAAGGAACAAGATGGGACTGAAATTCGATGATGAGATTATAAAACTTCCGTTTGACGGAGCTTTTGCCATGTTTGTTGAAAAAGACGGTCAGTATCTTTTCAAAGAAATGATGGATTGCATTAAAGCTGAAAGCAACCCGACGTACAACAGGACATTTGCCAATGAAAATGCCGCCGGCTTTTATATCAGCGATGAATTTCATCCATACACGTTAGCTTGTTACCTGAAAGACAACGGTTTGCTTCCAGATGCCCGTCTCGTTTCGGCCAAAGGCGATGATCACGGAAGGCGGTTTTTGAATGACAATCTTCAATTCATCATTGATTTCGCCCACAGAAATTGCAGGTAATCTTGACGTATCATTGTGAAGCCGCAATGCGGTTCTTCGCGGTCGTATATCCATGCGGATTCGATGTTAATTCATGTTCAGTTGCATTTGCCTCCGTTTACAATGACGAAATGGTTTTGCCCGGCACTGCACGTGTCAAGATAACTGCACAATGCTTCCGTAAACCTGCGGGAACCAACCTCGTTCAGATGTGTAAGATCATGCATGAGCAATGAGTCGCTGTCATTGATGCAAACGGTATCAAAAATTCCGTTTGAGTATTTGTCGCAGATTTTTTGCCTCACGCTGTCAATAACGTTTTTGTAAGAAGACGCCGATGAAACTTCGAACAATTCGCTGTAGTATGGGAACTCGACGAATGTCACATTGCAGTGTTTGCTCATGAGAATATCAAGACCTGTTTTGTATAATTCCACTTTATCACCAAAAAAAGAAGGCTCCTTGTCGTAAAGTCTGGCAAATCCACTCAACGGCTCTGCATGAATAATTGTGTCGCAATATTCATATTGAGGATGAGACCTGTTAAAGGTGTTCTTGACAGATTCAAGTCTGTTATTCTTGACAATTTCGATTATTTCCTTAACCGAATAATTATGCTTCCAAAGTTCAGCGAGCATCCTCACATCTGTCCCGGAGCGGTTGTTGTCTGATGTCTTTTTTCTGAGAAGACAGCATTGAGAAAACCCAATTACGCAATTCGTGCTGTCAGGAACATTATTTGCAAACACCAAAAAGTCATAAACGCCAGCACCATGCGCAGCCGTGGTTTTCACTGTTACATTTTGTATTTTTGAGAACACATTCAGATCCACACCTTGTACTGTTTGCGAATCGCCCCAAAAATATGTCTGATTCCTGTCAAGGGATAAATTGGGTTCTCTATAATACAATATTGTAATAAATACAATTAATAGTATTACTGCGAGAATCAGGAACATTGCCAATTGTTTGATAAATTTTTTCATAATTAAAACTGGAAATAAATGAATTCTTCTGTTTCACCACCCAAATACAACATAGTGTATATCAATACAATATAAATGAGCCATCTTATGACTTTGTTTTTAATTCGTATTTGATTCAGCCCATGCTGCTTGTTTCGCTGTAGCCACTCAACGACAAGCATTGAAAATATGAATATTACACATTGGAGTGATAATTTCTTTTTAATTGGTATCGTAATGATACTTGCATCAAAAATCCCGCAGACGTACTCCCACGCCTGCCCGATGCTCTCGGAGCGGAAGATTATCCAGCCGATGACGACAAGTGCGAACGTCAGCAGCATACGGGAAAGCTCATTGAACGATGGCAGCAGCCTCCCTTCGGCCACGATGTTCGTGTTCTTCCTGTTTTTCCCCAACAAAATCAAAGGTAAAAACAAAATCGCGTGGTACGCGCCCCATGCGATGAACGTCCAGTTGGCGCCGTGCCAGAATCCGCTTACGAGGAAGATTATGAACGTGTTACGAATCACCTTCACTTTTGACACGCGGCTTCCGCCGAGCGGGATGTAGATGTAGTCGCGGAACCACGTCGTCAGCGAGATGTGCCACCGCCGCCAGAACTCCGCGATGTCGCGCGAGAAATAAGGCACGTTGAAGTTGCGCATCAGCCTCACTCCGAACAGCTTGGCGGTGCCGATGGCGATGTCGGAGTAACCCGAAAAGTCGCCGTAAATCTGGAAAGTGAAGAAAACGGCGGCGAGCAACAGAGTGCTTCCGGTCTGGTCTTGGTAATTCCCGAAAACCTCGTTCACGTAAACGGCGCAGTTGTCGGCGACGACCACCTTCTTGAAGAAGCCCCACAGCATCTGGCGGCATCCGTCAACGGCGGTTGCGTAGTCGAACTTCCTCGGTTTCAGGAATTGCGGAAGAAGGTTCGTGGCGCGTTCGATTGGCCCGGCGACCAATTGCGGGAAGAAGCTGATGAACGCGAAGAACGCCACGGCGTCCCTCGTAGGCTCAATCTTTTTCCTGTAAACGTCGATGGTGTAGCTCAACGCCTGGAAAGTGTAGAAACTTATCCCGACAGGCAAAATCACATTCAGAGTTACGAAGTCAAGTTCAAATCCGAACAATCCCAAAAGTCTTGCGAAGTTTTCGGAGAAGAAGTTGAAATACTTGAAAATACACAGAATCAACAAGTTAATCGTGATATTCCCGGCGCAAATCCATTTTTGAGCTTTGGGCTTGTCTTCGTTGCTTTTGATGAGCAACCCGCTCCAGTAGCTGAAGCCGCTGGTCAGGGCGATAAGTATGAGAAAACGCCAGTCCCACCAGCCGTAGAAGACGTAGCTGGCGACCAAAACAAGCGCATTTTGTACCTTCAGTTTCCTAAAGACGAACCAATAGAGCAGGAAAACTATCGGCAGGAAAATCAGAAATTCAATTGATTGGAACAACATATTACCGTATTTGAGGACACACAAAAAAAGCGCGGCACTTTTTCGCTTCATTTGAGTTTTCGAGGTCTTCGACTACCTATTTCACCAAACTAACGAGTAAAGCCCACGCTGAATGCGTGAGCGTTGGTGAGCAATACTCTTGGTGAAATTTTTTAAGCTTGTCGAAGGTTTCGAAAACTCAAGATTCAGCT
Source organism: Bacteroidales bacterium (assembly GCA_045600605.1). Lineage (GTDB taxonomy): Bacteria > Bacteroidota > Bacteroidia > Bacteroidales > F082 > Limimorpha. Next base: position 13,058 of record JAZRYG010000003.1, on the reverse strand, counting down.
TCTAACGCTTTAATAATATGTCTGTGTTCTTAACTTTCTGTTTCTTACATTTTATTTTTTTCGGCTGCAAAGATAAGAATCATTTCCTTTGAAACCGATGTTTCTACGAAATTTATTTTCAATAATTCATCCCGAAATGCCAAAGCGGTATTACTATTCCATGACCCGTCTCAATGTCATCGAAAAGACACTTTCGTAATAAAATTTCCCTCATTGAGGGAAAAAAATCAAAAATATTTCCCTCATTGAGGGACTTCCGGCAAATCATTATAAAGAAGGGCCGACGTGCGCCAGCCCTCTTTAATCTCTACTCTTTTAACTTTTAACTCTTCTTCGGCATTATCTTCTTTCTGATAATCCCGTGAAGCTCGTCGGCGTTCACGCGGACCTGCTCCATGGTGTCGCGGTCGCGGACGGTGACGGTATTGTCTTCAAGTGTCTGATTGTCAATGGTGACGCAGAGAGGCGTGCCGATGGCGTCTTGTCTCCTGTAACGCTTTCCGATGGAATCTTTCTCCTCGTATTGGCACATGTAGTCGTATTGCAGCGAGTCCATGATCTCGCGGGCTTTCTCCGGAAGGCCGTCTTTCTTCACCAACGGCAAAACCGCTACTTTGTAAGGCGCGAGCATCGGCGGGAACTTCATCACGATGCGCTCGCTGCCGTCTTCGAGCTTCTCCTCGGTGTAGGCGTAGCTGAACATGGCGAGGAACATTCTGTCGAGGCCTATTGACGTCTCGATGACGTATGGCGTGTAACTCTCGTTCGTCTCCGGGTCGAAATACTGGAGTTTCTTGCCCGAGAACTCGGCGTGGCGGCTGAGGTCGAAGTCGGTGCGGCTGTGTACGCCTTCCAACTCCTTGAAGCCGAACGGGAAGTTGAACTCGATGTCGGTGGCGGCGTTGGCGTAATGCGCGAGTTTCTCGTGGTCGTGGAAACGGTAGTTCTCCGCCGGGATGCCGAGTGCTAGATGCCAGTTGAGGCGTTCCTCCTTCCATTTCCTGAACCATTCAAGCTCGGTGCCGGGGCGCACGAAGAACTGCATCTCCATCTGCTCGAACTCCCTCATCCTGAAGATGAACTGACGCGCGACGATCTCGTTTCTGAACGCCTTGCCGGTCTGCGCGATGCCGAACGGCACCTTCATTCTGCCGGTCTTCTGCACGTTAAGGTAATTCACGAAGATGCCCTGAGCCGTCTCGGGACGCAGATAGACGGTGTTCGCGCCTTCCGCCAACGAGCCAATCTGCGTGGCGAACATGAGGTTGAACTGACGGACGTCGGTCCAGTTGCGGGTGCCGCTGATAGGACACACGATGCCGAGGTCTTCGATGAGTTTCTTGATGTCATCGAGGTCGTTGCGTTCCATCGCGCCGTAGAGACGGTGGCTGATGTCTTCAATCTCCTTCTTCCATTCGACGACGCGCGGGTTGGTGCTCACGAACTGCTCTTCATTAAAGGCATCGCCGAAGCGTTTTTTCGCCTTCTCGACTTCTTTGTTGATTTTCTCCTCTATCTTCGCCATGTAATCCTCGACGAGGACATCGGCGCGGTAGCGTTTCTTGCTGTCTTTGTTGTCGATCATCGGGTCGTTGAAGGCATCGACGTGGCCGGAGGCCTTCCACACCGTCGGGTGCATGAAGATGGCGGCGTCGAGGCCGACGATGTTCTCATGCATCTGCACCATGGCTTTCCACCAGTATTCGCGGATGTTTTTCTTCAGTTCGACACCATTCTGGCCGTAATCGTAAACGGCGGCCAATCCGTCGTAGATGTCACTCGAAGGGAAGATGAAACCGTATTCCTTGGCGTGTGACGTTATCTTCTTGAAAAATTCTTCTTGATTCATTTTCTAAACTTTATAATTTGTCGCTTTGCGCACTTTATAACTTTCAACTTTGCAAACTTTCAACTAAAGGATTAGCATGGCGTCGCCGTAGGTGAAGAAGTTGTATTTCTCCGCGACGGCTTCTTTATATGCTTTCATGAGGAAATCGTATCCGGCGAATGCCGCCACTTCCATCATCATCGGCGACTTCGGCAGGTGGAAGTTGGTGACGAGCGCGTCGGCTGTCGTGAAGTCGTACGGCGGGAAGATGAACTTGTTGGTCCAGCCTTCGTAAGGTTTCACGTGACCGCTGGTATAAGTGGAGGATTCGAGAGCTTTCATTGTGGTAGTGCCAATGGCGACGACCTTGTGCCCTGCATCCTGCGTTTCATTAATTTTCTGTGCACACTCTTCCGGAATGATCATGGATTCGGAATCAGTCTTGTGCTTGGTTAAATCTTCAACATCAATGTCACGGAAATTGCCGAGGCCGGCGTGAAGGGTCAATTCCGCGAATTCCACACCCTTGATTTCCAAACGTTTAAGCAATTCGCGACTAAAGTGAAAGCCAGCGGTCGGGGCGGCTACTGCGCCTTCTTCCTTGGCATAAATGGTCTGATAATCCTGTTCATCTTCCGGAACGATGGCGCGCAAACGCTGAATGTCTTCCGGAATCGGAGTAGAGCCCAACTCTTTCAGTTTCGCTTTGAAAGCGTCATGGTTGTCATCGAAAAGGAAACGGAGCGTACGCCCGCGGGAAGTGGTATTGTCGATTACTTCAGCTACCAAGTCGCTGTTCTCGCCAAAATAAAGTTTGTTGCCGATACGGATTTTTCGCGCGGGATCAACCAAAACATCCCAGAGACGGCTTTCTTCGTCCAATTCGCGCAAAAGGGAGACTCTGATTTTAGCGCCCGTCTTCTCTTTCTCGCCATAAAGCAATGATGGAAAGACTTTCGTGTTATTTACAACAAAAAGGTCGCCTTCGTCAAAATAATTCAAAATATCTTTGAAAAGTTTGTGCTCAATCGTCTGTTTTTTTCTGTCAAGCACCATCAATCTTGCCTCATCTCTTTCTGGAACTGGGTGCAAAGCTATCAATTCCTGAGGCAAATAATACTTAAATTGTGATAATTTCATTCTTCTGCTCCTAATCTAATTTTGAGTTTGCAAAAATACAACATCAAAAGGCGTTTGTCAAGGGGATAACCGAAAAAATAACAAAAAATAACAAAAAAACGGCTCAAAACGAACCGTTTTGTGTATGCTTTCAATGAAAGGATGCCGTTACTCTACAAAACGCGTATCCATCGGATCAAACGTATGTATCTTGTAATCAGGTGTCAAAAAGAACATAACGCCCTGTTGTTTTCCTTGCGAAAAATAATAGGCGCTGACCAGATACATGATGTATTTCGTATCTTGTTCAACATAACGTTCCTGACATTCTTCCAAGAAACGCACGGTTCCGTTCACTTCCTGCGTAGTGGATTCCAGTTCCTGCATGCGGACCGTATCGCCTTGCTGAATGGCAGCATTATAACTCTGCTCCAAAGAGCGCTGACTTTCGCGCAGAAAATTCAACGCCGCCATCGTATACCTATATTTATTTATAGAATCAATATGCTCAATCTGGACACTGTCCACCGTATTGACCTTCATTTCCGTCATCACGTAGCTTTTCGCGATGTCGCAAATCTTTTCTTCCACACTTTGTTCCTTTTGATTCTTCTTGCAAGAAGAAAACAGCAGCAAACCGGAAACAATGGACACGATGGCCCACAAGATTTTTTTATTCATCATTAATAAATTATGCCGATTGTGTGAATATCAATATCATCTTTTCCCAAAGGCAAGATTTCAATTTCGCCCCACTGATACATCAGAACGGTTCCCAACGAATATAACTTCGTATTTCCTTGATACAAAGAAACTTCCACTGGAACCGCATGACGAATGCGATAACCCGAATTCGCCTTGTATTTTTTATTCTGGCGCTGTGCCTGCTTGAAATTATCAATCTTTGAAACCCCATCCTTGGGTGTCATCATAATGTAGTAATTGTCCTGATCTTTCACCGACTTGACCATGGAGATTCCGCTGTTGGAAACAGCGAAAACAAACTGTTTGGACGGATTGAGCGTGTCAGGAATTACGTAAAGTGTACACGGAACTTCTTCTTCTACAGTGAATCCCGTAAAAAGTCCCAAGTAGTTCTTTTCGAGTTCGTTGAGGTCATCCACCATCTTGGAAATGGCATCGGCGGAGTAGTTGACTTCCTGCGCGCCGGTCAACACGGCATAGCGGTCGGCGCGGATCTTTCCGATAAAATCGGCAGCTTCCTGAGCTTGCTGCTGGCTTGATTTGGCGACTTTTTCAACCTTGCTGGCTGGCACCTGACGAACGACACCGTCAACGAGCTGGGTCTCCACATAATTGCTCTCCTTGTCCATGTATGCCAAATCGGCATAGTAACGGAAAAAATCCGGGATCTGCGGCTCGGCAACTTGAGCCGTACCGAATGACCGCGGCTGTCCTTGTTCCACACGCGCCAGACTCAACTGCGTCATCAGACCAGCGGCGAGCTGTTTGGAGGACGGTTCTACAGCAAAAATGTAGGACGTATCCGCAATGCTGATTTGATTGATGGCAATGTTCTTTACATTATAATATGTATCATTATGCGTAATTACGTTGGAGAGGCCCAGCAGTTTGTCTGCATAATCGCCATAAACACCTTTATAAGCAGACACGCGCGTAAGCGTCACATCAAACTGAAAAACCGTTTGCGGAAGTGCGTAAAAAAAATAATTTGGGCCAAAAACGTATCCACTATCCACAGGAAGCGGCGTCACCTTCTTCTGAGCGGACAAAGGAAGAAGGGCAAGCACAAACAGCCCCAAAATGAAAATGTTTTTTTTCATTAAAATATAATTTCTTATTGATTAACAAATTGTTACGGGAGCGGAACAAGATTTGCGAAGCCCATGAAAGCCATCGCGAGGATGCCTGCGGTAATCAGCGCAATCGGCACACCTTCCATTGATTTTGGAACGCGATTGAGCTCCAGCTGCTCACGCAATCCGGCGAAGATGAAAATGGCTACTGCGAAACCCAGCGCGGAGCATGCGGTATAGACTGTGCTGTCGAGCAGATAAGAACCGGCGGTGATATCGAATTTCTGTGTAACGGAAATGGCGACACCTAAAACGGCGCAGTTCGTCGTAATCAAGGGGAGGAAGATTCCCAATGCCTGATACAAAGACGGACTAATCTTTTTCAGAACGATTTCCAGCATTTGCACCAAAGCGGCAATGATCAGAATGAACGCGATGGTTTGAAGAAATTCAACTTGCAAGGGAACCAGCACGTACACATGAACCAATGAAGTCACCAAAGTTGCCAAAGTCATCACGAAAATGACTGCGACGCCCATACCGAGCGCAGTGCTGGTTTTGTTGGACACGCCCAAGAAGGGGCAAATACCCAAAAATTGTGACAATATAATATTGTTTACGAAGACGCAAGCAATAATCATCAAAATATATTCCATAACGAGAGATTTTTATCGTTTAATTATTTCGTTTTCTGCAATTTGCGTATAAGAGCCATCAAGAATCCCAATACGAAGAACGCGCCGGGAGCGAGGACAAAGATGAGAATGTTGGTGGATGAGGGGAGAATCTGCTGTCCGAAGATGGCGCCGCTGCCCAGGATTTCGCGGATAGCGCCGATGAGTGTCAGGCTGAAAGTGAAGCCAAGGCCCATGCCGATACCGTCAAGCATGGAATCGAAGACTCCATTCTTGGAGGCAAAAGCTTCTGCGCGGCCCAACACGATACAGTTCACAACAATCAACGGGATGAACAGTCCGAGACTTTCCGACAAGGCGGGAACATAGCCCTGAATCAGCAGGTCGACAATGGAAACGAACGTTGCAATCACCACAATGAAAGCCGGGATTCTGACTTTGTCGGGAATAAAATTCTTCAACAATGATATCAGCATATTGGAAAGCATCAGCACGAACATCGTAGCGATACCCATGCCGAAGCCGTTGAATGCGGAAGTCGTAACGCCCAATGTGGGGCACATGCCCAAGACCAGCACGAAGGTCGGGTTTTCCTTAACGATACCTTTTAACAAGATTTGTAATTTTTTCATTGCTTGCCTCCTTTCATTTCAATTGCTTTGGCGTATGCCTGTGCTGCGCGGTTCACAGCATCACAATATGCGCGTGACGAAATCGTGGCTGCCGTAATTGCATCGATATCGCCACCATCTTTTTTAACTTTCAAATTGAAATCCGCTTGAGAAGGGTTCTTCTTCACGAATCTGGAACGGAAATTGTCGGGGCCGTTGTCCTTGATCTTTTCGCCGAGGCCAGGAGTTTCAGAAGCGGCAATCACTTCTGACCCGCGGATGTTGCCTCGCGCGTCGAAGCCGACCATGATGGAAAAGCTGCCGCTGAACGCCTTGTTCGTGAAACTTTCAACAGCCGCACCGAACAGCTGACCATCTTTCTGGTATGCCAGATGAACATATACCGTGTCCATTTTGGTGGTATCCTTGTCGTTTTTGACCGGCACGGGAAGGTCGGTCGTGCCGTTTGCTTTCAAATCAAAGCCCGGAAGCACTTTTTCCAGCGCCGCCGCCTTCTTTTCGGCCTTCTTGCCTTCGATGGAAGAGTAGGTCAACAGATACACGGCTGCGAGTGCGCCTGCCGCCACCATGGCTATCAGCGTGAGCGACAGAATCATATTGAATATTGTGGATTGTTTTTTACTCATTTTTGTTGATTTTTATCATTTTCAATTAGAATAACGCCAGTGCGTATCGGCTTACACTTTGCTGAATCGTTTCGGTTTGAACGCCTTGTCAATCAGTGGCACTAAAGCATTCATAATCAGGATGGAGAAAGAAACGCCTTCCGGATAGGCGCCGAACAGACGAATAATCATGGTGATGAGACCGCAGCCGGCTCCAAAGACGATCATGCCCCACGGGGATGTAGGTGAAGTGACCATATCGGTTGCCATGAAACATGCCCCCAGCATCATACCGCCGGTAATAAGATGGAAGAACGGATTTGCAAACTGTGACGGATCCACCAGCCAGAAAATGCCGGCGAAAACGAAAGCGGTCAGCAGGAACGAAACGGGGATATGCCATGAGATGACTCGGCGGCAAAGCAAGTAGATGGCACCAATCAGGATGGCGATAGCGGAAACTTCACCGAAACTGCCGCCCATCTGACCGAGAAGCATGTCGACGTAATCTGGCATCACACCGATTTTTCCGTTTGAAAGGACGATAGAGGAGGTGCCTTCTTTCAAAATTCCCAGCGGAGTCGGGCCGGTCACGGCGTCAGCAAAATTCCACATCGGTTTGGCGATTGGCCAGCTGGTCATCTGCTGAGGGAAAGAGATGAGCAGGAAGACACGTGCCGTGATGGCCGGATTGAACAGGTTCTTGCCCAAACCGCCGAACGCCATCTTCGCAATGCCGATAGCAACCAAGTCGCCCACAATCAGCATCCAGATGGGCAGGTTCGCCGGAACGTTAAACGCGACCAGCAAGCCCGTAATGACAGCCGAGCCGTCACCGATGGTACATTCGCCTTTCATCAAAAAACGCTGAATCAGCCATTCAAACAGGATACAGCTTGCTACGGAGACCAACGTAAGCACGATGACGGGCAATCCGAAATAAAAAATAGAGACCAAGAAAGCCGGCATCAGCGCAATCACCACCGACCACATGATTTTTCGAACAGACTCGTCGCTATGAACGTGCGGTGAGCCAGATACTTGCAATAATTTATTTGCCATTTTATGTAAAAATTTTAGAGCTGCAAATTTACAAAAAAATAATTTTCGCATTTACATTTTTTCACAACTTTTTTAATAAAAAAACGTGTATTTTTGCAAACTTGAATTTTGATTATAAGATCGTAAACAATTCATTATTTATAACCTAAAAATCAATAACTTATGAAAAACGTAAAGAGAATGGCCGTTCTGGCTTTGATGTGTTGCTGCGTATTTGCTTTTACTTCCTGCCAAAAAGACGGTGTTTACAAGCCGAAAAAGAAAATTTCTGAAATCTCCCTCAACGAAAATGGCCACGGCGCGAAAGTCGTAGAAAAATGGAACTGGTCAGGGAACCTCCTCTCCAAAATCGACTATGTAGAAGACGGCTACAGCGCTAATTTCGAATACAATGGCAAACAAGTTTCCAAAATCACCATGACTTCAGGAGAATACGTCGCCTTCTCTTACGATGGGAAACTTCTTCAGACTGCCGTCATTAATGATGGCGAAGAAGACATCGCAACCTTTACTTACACCCACGAAGGCAAACTCATCTCCGCTATCGAAGGCAACATTAGCACCGATTTCGGCGATAAGACCGCCCGCCTCGTTCAATTGGTCAACAGATTCGTCACCCCGACCATTGAAAACCAACAAAACCAGCTGATGCTCAAATCAAAAGGCAGATACACTACCACCCAAACTTTCACCTACGATGGTAAAAACATCGTTAAATCTGTCTACTCCACCAACTTGGGTTATACAGCAGAAACCAACTACACCTACTGCGACTACTTGAACCCGTTCTATCATTTCAACGACATCATGCAGATGGTCGAATTCGGCACCAGCAACATGTCTCAAAACGCACTCGTCACTTCCACTACCACAAACAACATCATTTCCACCCAGACCGACATCGTTGAAGTCGCTTACCCCACTGTTGACGGCAAATATCCGACACAAGCCACTTACACATACACGACGAAACAAACCGTCGGTGGCTTCGACAACAACTATGCAAACGGTGTTGACGACTACTATTATGTATATGAATAATCGTTTCATTTTATAAAACAGAAAGTGAATGGCGCCCGCGTCATTCACTTTTTTGTTTACCCAAAAGACTTATGAAAATCCTTCTTCACTGCTGTTGCGCACCCTGTTCGGCCGCCATTTTGGAATGGATGTTGCAAAATGGCTGGCAGCCGACACTCTTTTATTTCAACCCCAACATTTATCCAGAAGAAGAGTACCTCATCCGCAAAAACGAATGCACCCGCTACGCTGCAAAGCTCGGCATTGAAATCATCGATGGCGACTACGACCACGCGGCTTGGCGGCGCGCAGTCGCTGGCTTGGAAGACGAACCCGAACGCGGTCCTCGCTGTCTGCAATGCTTCAGAATGCGTTTGAAAGAGACGGCCCGCGTGGCCCACAAGCTCGGTTTTTCCACTTTTACCACCACGCTTGCATCCTCACGCTGGAAAAACCTGGAACAAATCAACGCGGCCGGCCGTGAAGCCGCCGCCGCACACGACGACATGGAATTCTGCGACCGCAACTGGCGCAAAGGCGGTCTGCAAGAACGCCGCAACATCTTACTAAAAGAAAACGGATTTTACAACCAGCAATACTGCGGTTGCGAATTCTCTTTCCGAAAGGAATAGCACAGCTGCGCTATTTCTTTTCCATATTGACTTTATCGAAATAAATCAGGCTATACTGCCCTTCGGCCTTAAACTTTTTCTGTTCTTCTTCAGAAAACTTAACATATTTCAACTTGAGGCCACCTTGCGCGGTTCGGATTTCAATGGAACCGGGCTCCGAAGCAGCCACATTCGTGTACTTGCCGTCCCGATCCTTCTCGCCATAAGCTGACAACAATTTTTCCATCAGCGACCAAAGCTCACTTCCGTCAAGATTAGCCGGGAACAACAGTTCGACCTTGTTGACCACATTACTTTGCGAGGCGGCGAATACCGTCAATTCGCATTTCAGGCCCTCGTATTTTCCTTCAAGCACATTAGTTTTTCCTTTTATCGGCTTAAAACCTTTATTTTCAATATTTTGCACAAATAATTCGGGCGTCTCATTCAGTTCAACACCCATAAAAAGCTGATGGTTCTGTGCGGAAATGCTAAAGCAGAAAAGCAGACAAGCGAGCGAAACTAACAGATTTTTCATACTTGGTTTCATGAAACGTGATTATTCATTTGAATTTTCTTCCGTCATCGTTTTCGGGAAGAAGGAATCGACAAACTCTTGGCGGTTGAAGACTTGCAACTGGTCAATCTTCTCCCCTACCCCGATATACTTGACCGGAATCTTGAACTGGTCGGAGATACCGATGACGACGCCACCCTTGGCCGTTCCATCCAATTTTGTGATTGCCAAAGCGTTAACATCGGTAGCTGCTGTAAATTGGCGGGCCTGTTCGATAGCGTTCTGGCCTGTAGAGCCATCGAGAACGAGCAGTACTTCGTCGGGCGTATTGGGTAGGAGTTTGCTGGTCACATTCTTGATTTTTGTCAATTCGCGCATCAGGTTAGCCTTGTTGTGCAGACGGCCGGCGGTATCGATGATGACGATGTCGCACTGCTTGGCGATGGCCGATTTGACGGTATCAAAGGCGACAGCGGCGGGATCAGCGCCCATGGGTTGAACCACGATCGGCACACCGGCGCGTTCTGCCCACACCTCAAGCTGGTCAACAGCGGCTGCGCGGAAAGTGTCGGCAGCACCAAGCATCACAGAATAGCCCTTCTTTTTGAACTGATAGGCCAACTTGCCGATGGTTGTAGTCTTTCCGGCGCCGTTCACACCAACCACCATCAGCACGTATGGGCGGTCAAGCTTGGGAATCTCGAAATCCTTGAGGTCCTCAACGTTATTCTCCATCAGCAAAGCGCCGATCTCTTCGCGCAGAATCGCATTCAGCTGGCCAGTTCCCAGATACTTGTCGCGAGAAACGCGCGCTTCAATTCTTTCAATGATTTTCAGCGTGGTTTCCACGCCGACATCGGAAGTTACCAACACTTCTTCCAGATTGTCAAGCACTTCGTCGTCAACCTTGGATTTACCGATGACCGTTTTCGCCAATTTCGCGAAAAAGCTCTCTTTTGACTTTTCAAGTCCCTTGTTTAATTCTTCTTTCTTTTCCTTTGAAAAAAATGAGAAAAAGCCCATAAATCGAATGTTTTTAATTTTGCTGCAAAGATACATTTAAATTGCTTATAAATAAGAAGAATGAAAAATAAAAAAATTGTATTTTTGCAGCCGCAAATCAAGGATGATTCCCCTTTGCAAAAACGACCTGAGTATTTCCTAAAAAAACAATCATTTTCGTTATGAAAAAAGTCATTTTCACTTGCTTTCTTGCAGTCCTATGCACGATTTCTTTTGCACAAAAAAGTTGTCCAGACACTGTGTCAGACCAAGATGGATACGTCTATCACACCATTAGCATCGGGAACCAATGCTGGCTGAAAGAGAACATCCGCGCAAAGTACGACGTCAACGGCATACTCATCCCGAAAGGCGACGTGGAGGCAATGGTTTTGGAACACAATCCCAAAGCCGTCGGTCGCTGCTATCCTGACGGGGACCAAGCGAACCATGACGACTATGGCTACCTTTACACCTGGGAGGCCGCCAGAAAAGTTTGCCCCAAAGGCTGGCACCTGCCCACGCACGTTGAATGGAGCGAGCTGCAATATTATTTGATGTCAAACGAATTCTGCGGAAATAGTCGTCTGAATGTGGCGAAATCCATCGCGGCCAAAGAAGGTTGGGACGAATCGCTCGTGCCGTACTCCGTAGGGAACCGCATTTCACACAACAACAGCACCGACTTTTCAGCGATGCCCGCCGGAGAATATGTTGAGGGATACCAGGACTTCGGGCGCAACGCCTATTTTTGGTGCGCCGACGAGTTTCAAGATGAGGACGCTTACGCCTTCGTCATTAGCTGCGCCTGCACCGACCCGCACATGCTGAGTTTTCACCGCAGCTCTTTCCGCTCCGTCCGCTGCATGCGAGACGAGAACGTGTCCGCAACAGAATCAGCCAAACCAGCCCGCGTTTCCGAGAATGATGCGAAAGCCAGCGACAAGCAAGGAAAAGCCGTTGCAGAACCTCCGACAAAAGAGGCTGCTCCCGCAGAAGAGACCATCGATCCGAATGCCGACTATATTATATATGAATTAAAAGAGGGCGACCAGTTAGGAAAAATCGGACGCAAATACGGCTTCACCGGCAAACAGCTGCAGGATTTCAACAACCTAACAGAAGAACAGACCCGCAGAATGCAAATCGGGCAGAAAATCAAAATTCCTAAAAAATAGTCGGAAAAGCTGCATTTTCTCCCCGAAAAAACTATTGGAATTTTATCATTTTTTTTGTAATTTTGCAGCCGCAAAAAAGAGAACGAAAATCATATACATTTATTAATCTAAACTATTGAAAATGAGTAATGTAAAGTATGTTTATACTTTCGGTGGAAAAACCGCTGAGGGTAAAGCTGACATGAAAAATTTACTGGGTGGCAAGGGTGCCAACCTGGCTGAAATGTGCTTACTGGGACTTCCCGTACCGGCCGGTCTGACCATCACCACCGAATGCTGTACCGCTTATTATGCTAACAATTGCCAACTTCCCGACACTTTGATGGCCGATGTTTGGAAAGCCATGGAGAATGTTGAGAAAATCATGGGCAGAAAATATGACGACCCCGAAAACCCGCTGTTGGTATCTTGCCGTTCCGGCGCCCGCACCTCCATGCCGGGTATGATGGACACCGTCCTCAACATCGGTCTTTCTTCCAAGACCATCCCCGGTATGCTCAAGCGTACCAATAACCCCCGTTTCGTTTATGACTCCTATCGTCGTCTTATCATGATGTATGCCGACGTCGTGATGGAGAAGGCCGAGGGTATCGAACCCGCCGACGGCAAGGGTATCCGCAAAAACCTTGATGACATGCTCGACGAGTACAAGAAGGCTCACGGCTACAAGCACGATACCGAACTCACCGCCGACGACCTGAAGCAGCTTGCCGAAGATTTCAAAGCTAAGGTGAAAGAGGTGCTCGGCACCGAATTCCCCGATGATGCCAAGGCTCAGATGGTAGGTGGTATCAAGGCCGTCTTCAAATCCTGGATGGGTAAGAAGGCTGTCAGCTATCGCGCTATCGAGCGCATCCCCGAAGACTGGGGTACTGCAGTAAACGTGCAGGCCATGGTCTTTGGTAACATGGGCGAGGACAGCGCTACCGGCGTTGCTTTCACCCGCGACCCCGCCACCGGCGACAACAAGTTCTATGGTGAGTGGCTTGTCAACGCACAGGGTGAGGACGTTGTTGCAGGTATCCGTACCCCCCAACCCCCCCACCACCAAACTAAGAAAGAACCAAAACG
>JAZRYG010000002.1:0-57556 GCA_045600605.1 Bacteroidales bacterium | reverse complement strand
TTGAATCACAACAATTGTACGGAACACAATTGTGGTTTCATTCCTGTCTCGTCCGCGGATATTTCAGTGTCATCCATTTGTCAATTGCTTTTTAGTAAATCGTTTATAATCAATGTTATGTTTTCATCGAACTCACGTTAACTACAATGTTACCAATAATTTACAACTTCAGGAACGCGTCAGAAAAGGTTGTGCGTATTTTCTTGCCAATATTGCGACGGTGGAGAATGTCCTCGAAATGCCATTTCAGACCGACAACGTAGATATTAATAAAGGTATCAAAGACGCGCTCGACTCGTTGAAAGGCGACCTTTTGGTGAAACGTGCGTGTCTCGAAGCCTGCGCCGACGGCTTTGAGATGAAGTTGTATCTTGAGACAAAAAACAAGAAAGTCGTTGAAGCTGAAGAACTTGGAAAGAAATCTTCCACAAGTCTGAAACGCAAGCAGTTCTATGGCAACGACCTGAAATTATTCAAGGCGTTGGTGAAATGGCGCGAAGACGTCGCCTTCGGGCTTGAGATACCAGAGTCGAGGGTCATCCCGACAACCACGCTGCAAGCTATCGTTGAGAAAAAACCTCTGACAGTCAAAGACTTGAAGGCACTTTCAAAAGTCGGCTCAACAAGAATCCAGCGGTTCGGCTCCGAGATTTTGAATATCGTCCTCGAACATCAAGGCATGAAGAAAATGGACTTCGACGACGAGGAGTCGAAGATTGAGCTTGACCTGAAAGACACTGTTCTCGTCACGAAAGGGCTTATGGATGAAGGACTTACGCTTGAGGAGATTGCCGACCGCCGCGGCATGGTGCTGTCAACGATTCAAGGTCATGTGGCGGAGATGATCCTGAAAGGCTACGCTTCCGCCAAGGATTTCATGACGGAGGAGCATTACGATACGGTTGTGGAATATTTCACCGAGACGCAGGACGTGGCGTTGGGCGCGGCGCGTGACGTGCTCGGCGATGACTACACTTTCGGTGAGCTGCGGATGGTGTTGAGCGAGATGAAACGACTCGGAGATTTCAAATGACAAGTCACGCAGATTTTCGCAGAAGAAAATAACGATAAAATATATCACCATGAAGAAACTTGTGATTTTATCAGGTGCCGGCATCAGCGCCGAGAGCGGGATAAGCACCTTCAGGGACACCGGCGGGCTGTGGGAAAAATACCCCGTCATGCAGGTTGCCTCGATAGAAGGCTATGAGGCTGATCCTGAACTTGTTATCAATTTTTACAACGAGAGAAGAAAACAGCTTCTCAATGTCAAACCCAATCAAGGGCATGTGCTTTGCGCCGAGCTTGAGAAATATTTCGATGTCACCGTCGTGACGCAGAATGTTGACAACCTGCACGAACGAGCCGGAAGTCACAAGATAATCCATCTTCACGGCGAGCTGACAAAGGTTTGCTCGAGTTACACCCCCAACAACCCGAAGTATATCAGAGAGTTGAAGCCGGAGGAGTTTGAGGTGAAGATGGGCGACAAGGCCGGTGACGGGAGCCAGCTGCGGCCTTTCATCGTGTGGTTCGGCGAAGACGTGCCGAGAATCGTGGATGCCGCGTGTGAAGCGGAAAAAGCCGACATCTTCGTCATCATCGGCACTTCGATGAACGTGTATCCTGCGGCAGGCTTATTGAACTACGTTCCGTACGACGCCGATGTCTATCTCATTGACCCGAAAGACGTTCTCATCGACACCGACCGGAAAATCACACATATAAAGAAAGGCGCGTCGGAGGGGATGAAAGAACTGATGGAGATGTTAGTCACTCGCACCATTTAGGCTTCCGTTTCTCCAAGAATGCCTTCATGCCTTCTTGTCCGTCGTCCGACCTGCGTTCGTTGGCGATGACGACGGATGTCATGCCGAAGACTTCGCTGTAAAGGTTGTTGCGTCCGCAGACGCTGCGGATGAGTTGCTTGCAGTCGCGGATGGCGTTGGGCGACGCGCTGAGGTACTGCTCGGTGTAGAAGTCGAGCCTGCGGTTCAGTTCTTCCATCGTCCCCACGAAGTTGACAAGATGACTGTCTAAGGCTTCCTGTGCGGTGAACTTCCTGCCGCTGAGCATGGTGTCGCGTGCGAATGCCTCGCCGCAACGCGCGATGACGAAAGGCGAAATCGTCGCCGGCGTGATGCCGAGCTTCACCTCGCTGAAAGCGAAGACGGTGTCGGTCTCGGCAAGCACCACGTCACAGGCCGCTATTATTCCGTTGCCACCGCCCATTACGTGACCGTGAACGAGTGCGATTATCGGCGTGCCGCAGAAATATATCGTCTGGAACAATTTCGAGAGTCTTTTCGCGTCTTCCATATTCTGAATGAATCCGTTTCCTGCGATGTCTCTCATGTAGTTGATGTCGGCGCCGGCGCAGAAACTCTTGCCGTTACCGCAAACCTCGATGACCCTGATGTCGTCGCGGCTGTCGAGCCAGCCGATGGCCTCGGTCATCTCCTTTATCATGACAACGTTCATCGCATTGCGCACCTCCGGGCGGTTCAAGGCAATGCGTGCCACGTTTTTCTCTATTCCGATTTGTAATGTAGTAAATTCCATTTTAGGTCAAAAGTGCTTAAAAACATTCGTGTCATTCGTGCAATTCGTGGTGAACCCATTCGTGGTGTTACATCCTGAACACTCCGAACTGCTGCTGTGGGAACTTCTGGTTCAGCGATGCCGCGATGCCCAACGCTAAGATTTTCCGCGTATCAACAGGGTCGATGATGCCGTCGTCCCAGAGGCGTGCGGTGCTGTAGAACGCCGAGCCTTCGTAGTCGTATTTCGCGAGAATCTCTTTCTTCAGCTTCGCGATTTCTTCTTCCGGCACCGGCATTCCCTTGAACTTATATTGGTCTTCTTTCACCGTCGCGAGGACGTTGGCGGCCTGTTCGCCGCCCATGACCGAGATCTTCGCGTTAGGCCACGAGAAGAGCAGCCTTGGACTGTAGGCGCGTCCCGCCATGCCGTAGTTGCCCGCGCCGAACGAGCCGCCGAAGATGACGGTGAACTTCGGCACGTTGGCGTTGCTCACCGCGTGCACCATCTTCGCGCCGTCTTTCGCGATGCCGCCGCGCTCGTAGTCCTTCCCCACCATGAAACCGGTGATGTTCTGCAAGAACACAAGCGGTATGTTGCGCTGGCAGCAAAGCTCGATGAAATGTGTCGCCTTCAACGCTGACTCCGAATACAATACGCCGAAGTTGGCGAGTATCCCGACGGGAAATCCCATGAGATGTGCGAAGCCGCAGACGAGTGTCGTGGCGTATCTCTCCTTGAACTCCTGGAAGCGGCTTCCATCGACGATGCGCATTATCACCTCGCGCGGATCCACTATCTTGCGCAGGTCAACGGGCGCGATGCCGTACAGCTCGGCGGGGTCGTAGAGCGGCTCCTCCACCGGAAGCATGTCGAGAACCTGTTTCTTCGGTTTCTCCAACGTCTTGAAGATGTTACGGCATATCTGCATGGCGTGGCTGTCGTTCTCCGCGAGATGGTCGGCGACGCCCGACACCGCGGTGTGCATTTCCGCGCCGCCGAGCTCTTCGGCTGTGACGACCTCGCCTGTCGCGGCCTTCACCAACGGAGGTCCGCCGAGGTATATGGTGCCTTGTCTGCGAACTATTATCGTCTCGTCGCTCATCGCCGGCACGTAAGCGCCGCCAGCGGTGCACATGCCCATCACGATGGCAATCTGCGGGATGCCCATCGCCGACATGCGCGCCTGGTTGTAGAAGAATCGTCCGAAGTGCTCCTTGTCGGGAAACACAGTGTCCTGTTCCGGCAGGAACGCACCGCCGCTGTCAACCATATACACGCACGGCAGATGATTCTCCATCGCGATTTCCTGGGCGCGGAGGTGTTTCTTCACGGTATATTGCATGTAGGTGCCGCCTTTCACGGTGGCGTCGTTAGCCACGATGATCGCCTCACGGCCTTCGATGATGCCTATTCCGGTGACGATGCCCGCCGACGGGAAGTCGTTGTTGTACGTGTCGTACGCCGCCATCGGCGAGAGCTCGAGGAACGGCGTGTTCTTGTCGATTAAAAGGTCGATGCGCTCGCGGGCGAGGAGCTTGTTGCGTTTCTTGTGTTTCTCGATGGCAGCCGCGCCGCCACCCTGCATACTCGAGTCGAGAGCCTCGCGGTAGCGTGCCATCAAATCTGCAAATGCTTTCTTATTTTCTTGATATTCAGCACTGTGAATATCAATATGAGTCCTTAATGTCTGCAATTTTTTCTATTTATTTCGGGCAAAATTAATTAAAATTTCTTTTGGTAACACATTATTTTATATTTTTGTGGCCTCATAAAAATGAAATGGAGAAAATTAATCGTTTTTTGTCAAAATTATTCCTGAATGAGCTGTTTATCATGACGATTGTCATCTTGAATGGGGTGGTCATCTTCATGCAGTGCTATTATTCATCTCAAGATATTTCATTTCAATTACTTTCCCACGTTGACAGCTTTTTCACGATTTTATTTGTCATAGAGGCTTTTGTCAAAATTAAAGCATTGACATTCAATGAGTATTGGAGGGACGGATGGAACAGGTGTGATTTTGTGATAACAGTGGTCACGGCGGTTTCACTTGTACAGTATATATTTCCGAACCAATTCACCGAGGCTATCGGCGTGGTGAGTGCCATCAGGACGCTGCGTGTGATGAAGCTCGTGAGGCTGATGAGGTTCCTTCCGAATCTCTCGTCGTTCGTGAGAAGCATACAGCTGGCGTTGAAAACGACGTCAATCATCATGCTGGCGTTTTTCATCCTGATTTTCATCGTGTCGATAATGACATGCACCATTTTCAGGAATATCGCGCCTGAATATTTCTCCAATCCCATTGATGCCATCTATAACACGTTCCGGATCTTCACCGTCGAGGGCTGGTACGAGATTCCCGACGCCATCACCAGCGGCGCACAGTCGATTTTCACTGTGAATATTGTGAGGTTGTATTTCTCGGTGATACTGTTTTTCGGCGGAATCATCGGCATGGGCCTCATCACATCGTTGCTCGTCGATGTGATGGCATCCGACAACAACGACGAGGTCTTGGAGAAGATGAAGTCGCTCGAGGACAAAATTGACGAGCTGAACAGGAAGTTGGAAGAAAAAGGGAAATGATATTATCGAATATGATATATTAGATAATTCAGCTAAGATTTTTCAAAAAGTTTTCCACTTCAAGTTTACTGTTAAAACTACAATCAATAGATGAGCCATTGTTGTATCTAATCCCTACTATATATCTATTAATAGAGGCATCTTCCGGCAAAGTGCTATAGCCATCTAAAAACAACAATGCATCCTCAATATTGTTGAATTTTGTTTCTTTTCCGTGTAACGGCAAAATAAAAACATAATCAATATTTCGCTTAAGTGTGGATTCAAGCGATGACATAAAAACATCAATATCTCCTTTGTTTGACAAAATGAAATCCTGCTCAATGTCTTTAATGTTTTTTGTCTTATTAAGTTGCCTTATTATTTTTTTTAATTCTTTTTCTGAAGTATTTTCGTCAAAAGACAAATCGACACCATACTTTTTAAATGATTTAATCACTTCTTCGTAAGGAATGTACAGTACGTTGAATCCTTGATTTTTAAGTTGATTTATTGATGGAGTTGTAAATACTCCACTTAATATTGCACCTTTGAAAGGTGAGTATTCTGAATACTTCTCGGATATTGGCAGTATTGCTCCAGCGATTTCTTGAACTTTGTTTTTTGAATGTTTTGTATATCTTCTCCATGCGAGTTCAATAAAAGCAATAGGATTACCAAGATTGTTTTCATCGCCGTTTCTTTCGATGACATAATCAAGGTCATGTTTGCTGCCATTTATATCTTCCCAAGTAACTTTTTGGGTTTTACGTGTTGCTCGCTTTCCATAACAATCGAAATATACTGAGTGTTTTTTGCACAAGTCTTTGATTGGCTCTTTCATTGCATTTTCCAAGAAATTGCCTATTTTTTCTCCCAATTCGTGTGATGGTGATTTTGCCATAGTTTCATCATTTATTAATCCAGAGCCTTCCTTCCTTCAAAGGAACTCTGTGCTTCCGATTTTTCCATTTTATATTCCTGTCTCTTAATTTTTCAAAATAAAAACAGTCAAAACCATTATTTACTGCCAATTTGCCAAGCCATTCGTCAACTGGAATATAAATGCCGTATGGGGCGGAATCGCCGATGACGAAACACATTCTACAATTGCTACTCGTTGCCTTATTCAGCATTTTGAATACATTTGCCATATCGTAAAAATATGCAACAATCATATAATGATAATTCTTTTTTCCCCCATGATTTTCTCTTTCTTTTTCCAAAAGAAAATATTTTTCCATGATATCATTTTTTATTGGACTCAGTTGGGAAGATTCTAATAATGTAGTGACTTCTGTTTTCAATTTAGATACGTGTTGAGTACATGAGCGAACCAACTTGTTACTTACATCTTCAAGTCCATCCCATCCTTGAATATCACCCCAAAAAAGCATTTCCAAACGCATGGCATCAGCGTAATCGTAGTTATTTGCATAAGGAGGCGATGTTATTACTAAATTACCCCAATTGTCAGGTATATCTGTTTCAAATCTTGCGTCTTGTTGCATTAATTCGCACAAATAATCAGATTCTGATGTGTGAGATTTATTTATATCGGAACATATCTCCATTATTTTTTTTGAAAAAGCAACGTATGGGTCAAGAACATTCGACTTTTGTTTGTTTGGTTGTATGTACTGCCACTGGGCTGTTCCTACCGGAGAAGTACTCCTTAAGATAGAAGTAATCACAAACCAAATGAAATCCTTATCTTGACCTTCTTGCATATCTAAGCATACCGATTTTAAAGCGTCTAATTTTTTTAATGTCTCATCTGGAAAACATTTCCTGACCAAAATCGGGTAATCATCTATATTACCATTTATTTCGTTTGCTTTATTTAGAATACTTTTCGATAATTCATTAATATGATTAACCTGAATTTTATTCCACTGAATTTTGGCTTTTGCTATTTTATAAACGTAAGGATTAGATTCCAAACCATAAGAATCCACACCATTAATTGCACTTTCAATAAGAACTGTTCCAGAACCAGCAAAAGGGTCTATGATATGTGTCCTGTTATTTAGTTTTTCTTCATTAATTAGTTTTGCCACCCAAGATGCTGAAAAACCTGCTGTGTAACGGTACCATTTGTGGATAGGTAGTTTCATGTTATCTTTGAAAGTTGAAGAATCTTTTTCTTCAATTTCAATATCATATTCAGGAAACAAAGATAGTTCTTTATACATTACTCGATATGATTTTTCAAATTATTTCAATGTTTTTGATAGTCGCAAACTTCAAAATCTTATCTGCCTGAAACTGCTCAAATGTCTTGTCTTTTGTGAAGTCAAATAAATTGCCAATGGCTTCAAGCATGTGTTCAATTCTACCCTTGTCTCTAACTTGCTCTCTCATATATCAAAATTTTGTCATGTTCTGCACTTTCCAATGCCCATGGTTTAAGACAACCATCTTCAATCAGGTCAACTTCCTTGTTCAAAATCTTTTCAAGTGAATTTTTTATGCGGCAATGACCTAAAAGCGATATTTGAGCTTTCTCATCAAAAACCACCAAAATGTCAACATCGCTTTCCGGGGTTTCCTCGCCTCTCGCGTAGGAGCCGAAAATCCAGGCCTTTTCGATGGGCTGGGGCTTGAAAAACTCCCTGATGGTCTTTAACATCTTCTCGTTCATGTCGGAAAATTTTAACGCGCAAAAGTAAACAAAAAAAGCCTCCCTGTCAAGCGGCGAGAAGACTTTTTTGCAAATATTTCCGGGTCAGCGCCTCGTGTCGTGAGACTTCCGCCCGTCTCATCAGCTGTTTTTCTCTTTCGTCGAGAGCAGCCCGCAGGCGGCGTCGATGTCCTGGCCTCTCGACGCCCTTATTGTGGCGATGATGCCCTTGTCGTTGAGACGGTCGCGGAAACGCACCATCTCGTCCATCGACGGACTCTGGAACTCCACGCCCGGAACCGCATGGAAACGGATGAGGTTGACGCGGCAACGGAGGCTGCCGAGCTGACGCGCAAGCTCGTTGACGTGCCTCTGCGTGTCGTTAAACCCCTTGAACACAATGTATTCGAACGACACCCTGCGCTGGCCGCTCCAGTCGTGCTGGCGGATCGCGTGGATGACCTCGTTGATGACGTATTTGTTTTCAACAGGCATGATCTTCAGCCTCTCGTCGTGGAACGGGCTGTGCAGGCTGACGGCCAAGTTGCACTTCGACTCGTTGATGAAACGCTTCATGTTCGGGATTAGGCCGGAGGTTGACACCGTGATGCGTGTCGGACTCATCGCCATGCCCCACTCCGATGTCATGATGTCGAGCACGCGCATGATGTTGTCGTAGTTGTCCATCGGCTCGCCCATGCCCATGAAGACGTAGTTGGTGAGGTTCTCGAATTCCGGCAGGTTGAGTATCTGGTTTATGATGTCGCCGGCGGAGAGGTCGCCTTGGAAGCCCTGCTTGCCGGTCTGGCAGAACAGACAGTTCATCTTGCATCCCACCTGACATGAGACGCACAGCGTGGCGCGTTCTTTTTCGGGGATGTAGGCCGCCTCGACGAAGCCGTCCCCGGCCGGGAAGAGGTATTTCTTCGTACCGTCGGCCGACTCCTGCACCTTCACGGCGTCGCGGTAGCCCGTCTCGTAGTTCTCCGAAAGCAGCTGACGCGTCGCCTTCGACAGGTTCGTCATCTCGTTGAACGTCTTGACACGCTTGATGTAAAGCCAATCGATGAGCTGTTTGGCGGTGAACTTCGGCAGATTGTGTTGAGCCACAACCTCTTGCAGCTCCGAGAATGACATTCCAAGTAACGATTTCATGATATGTTTTTATTTGTTGTTGTATTGATTCATGGTGAGGTCGGGGCCTTGTGTGGCGAAGCTCTTCACCATCTCGGCGGCGATGTCGAGCCGCGGCTGTATCTCGTCGATTTCAGACTGTTTCCATTCGCCGATGACGAAGTCGATCTGCTTCCCTTTTGCGAAGTCGTTGCCGATGCCGAAGCGCAGCCTGCAGAACTCGTTGCCGCCCAACGCCCCGATGATGTCTTTCAGTCCGTTGTGGCCGCCGTCGCTGCCTTTTTTCTTGAGGCGTAGCGTGCCGACGGGCAGCGCGAGGTCGTCGCAGACCACGAGGACGTTCTCCATCGGGACCTTCTCCTGCGTCATCCAGTATTTCACCGCCTTGCCGGAAAGGTTCATGTATGTCGTGGGCTTTATCACCACGAGCTGGCGCCCCTTGAACTTCATCTCGGAGACCATCGCCAACCTGTTGGTCGTGAACGTGCCGCCAAGGTCCTTGGCGAGACGGTCGGCGACCATGAAACCGATGTTATGCCTCGTGTTGGCATATTCGACACCGATGTTCCCGAGACAAGCAATGAGATATTTCATCTGAATCTTAAATTTTTAAATCTTTGAATCTTGAATCTTTGAATCTTTTTATACAAAAATATCCCACCGCACGACACAGTGGGATATTTTATTTCCGGAATCAGCTTATTTTGCTTCTTCAGCCGGAGCTTCTTCTGTTGTCTCTTCAGCTGCTGCGTTACGTGGAGCGCGGACGTCAACAACGATTGTGTTCTCAGGAACGAGGATGGTGATCTTCTCGAGGTTGAGATCTCTCACCTTGATAGCCTGGTTCATCTGGAGCTTTGTGACATCGATAATGATGTTATCAGGAAGGTCGTTGACATAGCCGCGGACTTTCAGCTTGTTGAGGTTCATGTTCATACGGCCGCCACGCATGACACCCGGGCATGTGCCCTGTGTGCGCACAGGAAGCGTCACTGTGATCGGGTTCTCTTCGTTGACATCGAGGAAGTCGGCGTGAAGGACCTCGTCAGTGACAGGATGATACTGGATGTCCTGGAGGATTGTGTGATAGACCTTGCCGTTGATTTCGAAGTCGATGATAAGAGTCTCCGGTGTGTAGAGGATCTTCTTGAAACTTCTTGCGTCGGTGAAGAATTTCACCTGCTCGATGTTGTTACCGTAAATGACGCACGGAACCTGACCGTTCTTGCGCAATGCTTTAGCATCTTTTTTCCCTACGTTCTCGCGAAGAGAACCGCTCAATGATACTGAATTCATTTTGTTTTGTGTTTAAGTTAATTATTTAATTTTAAAGCCCTTAAGGGTTTATTTTGTCTTGTTGAAGAGTTCGCTCAGCGACTCGTAGTTCTCGACGCGTGTGATGACTTCGGCGAGAAGTTCGGCTGTTGAGAGGACGTGTATCTTCTTGCTCGGGTTCACCAACGGGATGGTGTCGGTCACTACCACTTCGTCGAACACCGAGTTGTCGATTTTCTCCATTGCCTTGCCGGAGAATATCGGGTGTGTGGCGAAGGCGCGGACGCTGCGTGCGCCGTTGTCTTTCAGCAGCTGGCCGGCCCGCGTGATGGTGCCTGCCGTGTCGATGATGTCGTCAACAAGGATGACATCGCGACCTTCGACGTCGCCGATGAGGAGCATCTTCTCGATCTCGTTCGGTTTGTTGCGCTGTTTGTGGCAGATGCAGAACACCGTCTCGAGCATCTTGGCGTATGATGCCGCGCGGCGTGTGCCGCCTGCATCGGGTGATGCCACGGTGATGTTGTCACCGAGGTTGAGGCTCTGGATGTAAGGCACGAAGATCTTCGACGCGAAGAGGTTATCGACCGGGATGTCGAAGAATCCCTGGATCTGGTCGGCGTGGATGTCGATGGTGATGACGCGTGTCACGCCGGCTGCCTGAAGCAGGTTGGCGACCAACTTCGCGGCGATGCTGATGCGCGGACGGTCTTTCCTGTCCTGACGCGCGAACCCGAAGTACGGGATGACTGCTATGATGCGGCGTGCCGAAGCGCGTTTGGCTGCATCAATCATCATCAGAAGCTCCATGAGGTTCTCTGTCGGCGGGAACGTTGACTGAATCAAAAAGACATCCCTCCCGCGGAGGTTCTCCTCAAAACTCGGCTGGAACTCGCCGTCGGAGAAGACTGTCACGTTGCATGTTCCCAATGGTTTGCCATAATATTTGGCGATTTCATCGGCTAAATATTTAGTGGCTCTGCCTGAAAATATTGATACAATTGGCTCTTGCATATTGCGTTTTTGTTTGAGTAAATTTTTCGGGCGCAAAATTATGAAAAAAAATGTTGCGTGTAACAAAAAATATACTATTTTTGCAGCCGTTAAAAGTTCATTGAAAATCAGGCCTAGGTGGCGGAATAGGTAGACGCGTCGGTCTCAAAAACCGATGAGGTAATGCTCGTGCCGGTTCGATCCCGGCCCTGGGTACTAAAGAGGTTAAATAATTGAAATCCAATTGTTTAACCTCTTTTCTTTTGTCAATCGCAACAAATACATCTCAATTTATAAATTGACAACCCACTATCTTTTAAAATTTTTGAAGGAAAGGTCATCATAGAACCGCGCCATCATTTTTCGTAAAAATCACATCATCTCAGCGTGATTTTGTGATTAATCCAATCGTAAATAGGTGTGGCACCGCGAACTTTTAACTTTTTAACTTTTTAGCTTTGAACTTTGACAAAATAATAGTACTTTTGCAACAATTTATTATTATGCCGTCAAGGAAGATTCATAAAGTGCTTGTCGCCGCTCGCGGCGAGATTGCCGTCCGTGTGATTAGGACGCTTAAGAAGTTGAGTATCAACTCGGTTGCTGTATATGCCGACAATGATACCGATGCTCTTTATTGCCGTATGGCCGATGAGACGCGTCCGCTCGGCGACGGCATGGTGCGCGACACTTACCTCAATATTCAGAAAATCATTGACGCCGCGCTCGACACCGGCGCCGACGCGATACACCCAGGCTACGGCTTCCTGTCGGAAAGCCCGGAACTCGCCGAGGCGTGCGCCGAAAACAACATCATCTTCATCGGCCCCGACGCCACGACGATGCGCCTCATGGGCAACAAGGTCGAGGCGCGACGCTTCGCCATCGAGCACGGCATCCCCGTCACCTTCGGCCTGACAGGAGACATCGAAGACATTGTAAATAAAGCTGATACGCTACCGTATCCTGTGCTGATAAAAGCAGCTGCCGGCGGCGGCGGGAAAGGGATGCACATTGTGAGAGACGCCGCCGCATTGAAGCCCGCTCTCGAAACGGCTTCAAGCCAGGCGTTGCAGTTCTTCGGAAACGGCGAGGTTTTCGTCGAGCAATACATCGAGAACCCGCGCCACATCGAGGTGCAGGTGCTCGCCGACCATTTCGGGAACGTCGTCCATCTCTTCGAGCGCGAATGCTCAGTGCAACGACGCTACCAGAAAATCATCGAAGAGTCACCGTCGCCGACACTGACACCGGAAAAACGCAAGGAGATCTGCGACACCGCCGTAAGTCTTTGCAAACAAGTCGGTTACAAGAACGCCGGCACCGTGGAGTTCCTCGTCGATAATGACATGAACTTCTATTTCCTCGAGATGAACACGCGCATACAGGTGGAACATCCCGTCACGGAGCAACGCACCGGCCTTGACATCGTCGAGGAGCAGATACGCATCGCACGCGGCAAGGAGATGGGCTGGACACAGGACATGATACAAGACAACGGCCACGCCATCGAATGCCGCATATATGCCGAAGACCCTGAAAACCAGTTTCTTCCGGCACCAGGCGATGTAACGCTCTACCACGAGCCGCAGATGCGCGGACTGCGTATCGACAGCAGCATCGACGGCCCGTGCACCATCTCGCCGAACTACGACCCGATGATTGCAAAGGTGGTTTGCTTCGGCAAACGACGCTCCGACGCGACGGAAATCATGCGCAAGGCACTGCGCGAAATCATCATACAGACCGAGAAGACCAATGTGCCTTATCTTCAAAGCATCATTGACAATCAGGATTTTATAGATAATAAAATCGACACTTCATATTGTGAGAAACATCAGCAGGAACTGACAGAGACAATGCACCGCACACGTGAAAATATCAAGAGAGAAGACGTCGCCGCAATGTTCCTGTTCTACGACTTCAACAAGAACTATCTGGAAAACAGAAACATCGACAACGTCTGGAATGCCATCGGCTACTGGCGTTTCCAGATGTCGCTGAACGTATTTGTTGAAGACACAAAATGCAACGTCTCGATAAAATCATTGACGCACAAAGCGTTACATTGCACGATAAACGGCATTGAGTATTCCGTCATGCTCACGCAGAACGACGGCGAGGTCCGCAAGGTCATCATCAACGGACGCACGGAGGCGGTCTTCGTGTCGCAGACACCGAGCCACGAGTTCTGCGTGCATTTCCGCGGCCTCGACTTCATCTGTCATCGCGGCGACCAGCTCAACGACATGCGCGAATATTCGCAGGAGGAGTTCGGCGATGAGGATTTGAAATATTTTGCGCCGATGCCCTGCAACATCGAGAAGATTTGTGTCAAGGAAGGTGACACGGTGAGACGCGGCGATGTGCTGTGCGTCACCGTGGCCATGAAGATGTTCTCCGACATCGTGGCGAAATGCGACGGCAAAGTGTTGAAAGTCAACGTGAAAGTTGGCGATAAAGTTGATAAGAAGAAAGTTTTAATTGAACTTGGAATATGAATTTTGGATTGACAGACAGACAGATAGAGCTTCGTGCCAAGGTGCGCGACTTTGCTGAGAGAGAGGTGAAACCCGTTGCGGCGTTCAACGACGAACACGAGAAGTTCGACGTGGAGCTGACGATGAAGATGGCCGATGCCGGACTTTTGGGCATCTGCGTCCCGAAGGAATACGGCGGACAGGAACTCGACACCTTATCTTATATAATAGCGGTTGAGGAGCTCGCTCGCATCGACGGCTCGACGGCGGCGACGATAGCAGCCGACAACTCATTGGGCATCGGCCCAATAAAAGAATACGGCACAAAAGAACAGAAAGAGAAATATCTCCCACGCCTGTGTAAGGACCGTCTCTGGGGCTTCGGCCTCACCGAAGAGACGGCGGGCTGCGACTCACGCGGAACGAAATCGACGGCGAAACTCGTTGACGGTCAGTGGATTGTCAACGGCTCGAAGATTTTCATCACCAACAGTGCCACCCCGATGACACTTGGCAGCACCATTCAGGTCGTCAGCGGCGAGAGCGACGGCAAGCCGGAGTTCACGGCCTTCCTCATTGAGAACGACACGCCTGGCTTCACGCAACGCCCGATGGACCGCAAGATGATGTGGCGCGCCTCAAACACCGGCGAGCTGAAATTCAACGACGTGCGTCTGTCAGATGAAAATATCCTCGGGAAGCCGGGACAAGGTTCGCATATCATGCTCGCCACCCTCGACGGAGGCCGCCTTTCCATCGGCGCGATGGGACTCGGATGCGCCCAGGGTGCCTACGAGATGGCGTTGGACTACTCGAAAAAACGCGTGCAGTTCGGCAAACCGATATGTAAGTTTCAGGCCGTCAGCTTCATGCTCGCCGAGATGGCGACGAAGATTGAGGCGGCACGCGAGCTGCTTTACAAGGCCTGCCGCATGAAAGACGCGCATCTCCCTTACGGGAAAGAAGCGGCGATGGCGAAGCTCTACTGCTCGATGGTCGCGGCGGAGGTCTGCGACAAGGCCGTCCAGGTGATGGGCGGCCACGGGCTGCTCAAGGATTTCGACATGGAACGCTTCTACCGCGACCAACGCATCCTCCAGATCGGCGAAGGCACCAGCGAGATTCTGAAACTCGTAATATCAAGATATATAGGCTGTTAGAAAATTTAATTTATCAACATAAAAATATAGAAATATGGAAATTACAAAACTCGAACAGATGTTTGACGTGCTGAAGAGCCGTCCGAAAAAACGTTTAGTTGCGGCTTACGCAAACGATGACCACACAATCTGCGCCGTCAGCGACGCCATCGACCACGGTCTTATCGACGCCACCTTGGTCGGCGACCGCGCCACCATCGAGGCTGTCTGCAAGGCGGAGAACATCGACATCAACAAGTTCACCATCGTCCAGGAGAACGACGACGTGAAGGCGGCTGCGATGGCATGCGACATCATCAACCGCGGCGAAGGCGACATCCTCATGAAAGGTCTTCTCCCGACCGACAAGTACATGCGCGCCATTCTCAACAAGGAACGCGGCCTCTGCCCGCCGAACGTGACACTCGCCCACATGGCGGTCATCGAGAACCCGAACTACCACAAGCTGCTGTTCGTCAGCGACGCGGCCATCATGCCGGCGCCCGACTTCAAGCAGAAACAGACCATCTTGAAGAACCTCCAAACGACAGCCAAGGCTCTCGGCATCGCCTGCCCGAAAATCGCGGTCATCGCCGCCACGGAGCAGATGAGCTACGGGATGCCGGCCTGCGTCGAGGCGGCGCTTCTCGCGAAGATGGCCGACCGCGGACAGATCAAAGGCGCAATGGTTGACGGCCCTATCTCATTAGACCTCGCCATCGATGCCGAAGCGGTTGCAATAAAAGGATTCAAGAGCCCCGTGGCCGGCGACGCCGACTGCCTCCTCTTCCCGAATATCGAGAGCGCCAACGTGTTCTACAAATGCTGCACCAAGTTCGACCACTCCGAGATGGGTTCGTGCGTCATGGGCGCCAAGGTGCCTTGCGTCCTCTCATCACGCGGCGACACCGCCAAGACAAAACTCTATTCAATCGCACTCGCGGCAATGTTAGCAAAGTAATTATCAACCTCTAAAATAAAATTGAAATGTACAAATTATTGATTATCAACCCAGGTTCAACATCAACAAAGATTGCTGTATTCCACGACAAAGAACAGGTTTTCAAGAAAAACATCAAACACTCGACAGAGGAAGTCTCGAAGTTCGAGAAGATCGCCGACCAGTTTGAGTTCCGCAAGGATGTGATTATGAGCGAGCTGAAGGCTGAAGGCATCGACCTCGCAGGTCTCACGGCGGTTGTTGGCCGCGGCGGTCTCCTTCATCCGTTGACTTCAGGTGTCTATGAGGTGAACGCAGCCATGATCCGCGACCTCAACGAGGCGGCCAACGGCGAGCACGCCTGCAACCTCGGCGGCCTCATCGCAAACAGCATCGCCAAGGAGTTCGGCGTGAAGGCTTACATCGCCGACCCCGTCGTCGTTGACGAGATGGACGACGTGGCGCGTTACTCAGGTCACCCGCTGTTCCCGCGCAAGTCGATATTCCACGCGTTGAACCAGAAGATCATCGCCCGCACACACGCCAAGGCGGTGAACAGGAAATACGAAGACCTCAACCTCATCGGCATCCACCTCGGCGGCGGCATCTCCGTGGCGGCGCACAAGAAAGGCCGTGTCGTTGACGTCAACAACGCCCTGAACGGCGACGGCCCGTTCACACCAGAACGCTCCGGCGTCCTCCCGTCGGGCCCGTTGATGAACGCCTGCTTCAGCGGCAAATACACCAAGAAGGACATCGACCTGATGCTCAAGGGACAAGGCGGCTTCGTCGCTTACCTCGGCACCAACGACGCCCTCACAGTGGAGAAAGAAGTCCGCGCCGGCAACAAGGAATGGGAGAAAGTGTATCGTGCAATGGCTTACCAGATCGCCAAGGAAGTCGGCGGCCTCGCAGCATCGGCGTTCTCGATGGACGTTGACGGCATCTTCGTCACCGGCGGCATGGCCTACGACAAGCTCTTCTGCTCAATCCTCAACGACCACTTGCACAAAATCGCACCGGTCTATGTCTATCCTGGCGAAGACGAGATGGCGGCACTCGCGATGAACGGCGTGATGGTCCTCGACGGCGAAGTCGAAGCCAAGATGTACGAGTAAAGACTTTAGGATTTTAGGAGCTTTAGGTGATTAGGTAATAGAGTTCCTAATCACCTAAAACTCCTAAAATTATCTCCTCAACCACAATTTGAAAACCGGATTGTTGAAAGTGACTTTATTCTCATCAATATCAATCAGTTCCTTATTTTCCAACGAATCCTTGAGGCGTTTTATATTCGCCGCCGTGCCAAGATTGTATTTTGACAATGTTTCTGTCTTGCTGAACCCCGACTCAACTCCGTCGGCTGTTGCATCCAGAAAATTAATCTGAAACTGTGTCAATGAAATTTGATTCAGGAACTGTTTCTCCAAATGTGAAATACTTTGTCTTCATGATAAATAAATTTTTCACAAAAATTTGATATTCAGGCTTTTATCATGCTATTCGACATTCACCTCACACGAACAACTCCGCCGCGATGCCGTCGGCGAAAAGCATACCGCTCTTGGTTAAGATGTAGTTATTGCCGTGTTTCACCAAACGCCCGTCGTTCAAGTACGGCGCGATGTTTCTCTCAAAATACTTTTGATATCTCTCGCCGAAGTCTTCCCTGATTTTCACGATGTCGCAGCCCCAGCACGTCCTCAGTGAAGTCATCACGTATTCGTTGTAACGGTCGTCCAAAGAGAGGATTTCCTTTTCGAACCAGTTCATTTGCAACGAGTTCGGAAATTCGTTTACCAATTTGCAGTATTCCGTCACATTGGCGATGTTCCACTGCCGTGAAGTGCCGTCGAACGAATGCGCCGACGGACCGAGGCCGAGGTATTTCACGCCGTCCCAATACGAACGGTTATGCCGCGAGTGATGTCCGGGCCTGGCGAAGTTCGAAATTTCGTAATGCTCAAAGCCTTCATCTTCAGCGCGTTCCACGAGCATCTCATAATGCCTTATCGTGGCATCTTCGTCAACGGGGGCTGCTGCGCCCTTGCTGATACGCTGCCCGAGCGCGGTCTTCGGCTCGATGGTCAGCGCGTAAGCCGAGAGGTGGTTGATGCCTTTCGAGAAGAAAATGTCGAGGTTCGCCGCCCATTTCTCTTCCGTCAAGGTGGGGATGCCGTAAATCAAGTCCATCGTGACTTCCTGAAAACCAACTTCGTTAGCCCAATCCAAGACCTGAAGCGCGTGTTTCGAGTCGTGCCGGCGATTCAGATATTGCAGGTCATCGTCAAAGAAACTCTGTATCCCGACGCTCAAACGGTTTATTCCTACAATGTTAAAATCCTTTAACAATTCCTTTGAGACAGTGTCGGGGTTCGCTTCGAGTGTTATTTCTGGATTTTCGGAAATGTTAAAATTTTTGTACAAAACATCGAGAACAGATTGTATCTCACCAGGTTTCAGAAGAGAAGGCGTGCCGCCGCCGAAATAAATCGTGTTGATTTTTTCATTATTCAGATAAGATTTCCTTATTAAAATTTCTTTTTTCAAAGCATCAAGAAAATCAATATGTTGCTTCCCTGTGACGACCGAGAAGAAGTTGCAGTAGGCGCATTTGCTTTTGCAGAAAGGGATATGAATGTAAATTCCAGCCATGGCGCAAAAGTAGGAATTTTTTTGATTGTTATGTGCCTGTTTCGTTTTATTTATTATTTTTGCGGTTTAATTCAAAAAAATAACGGATATGCTTAAAAATCTACAAAATTTCAGAAAAATCGCAGTTACAATGATTGCGGTGTTTGCAATTTCTCTTGGTGTCAACTCACAGAATTACTGGTATGTGAGAGGTGAATACACATTCAGTCCGCCGGAGCCGCAAGGCACGTTCACGATGGGGTTTGAAGAAAGGGCTAACGTAACGGTTGACGGCATGGAATATACCGAAATCGTCAGCTGGTGGCCGGAAGTCTATGGTCCTGTCGAAGAAGGCGTTTACAGGACAGAGGGCAATCAGGTTTATTTCCGCCCGTGGCTCGCCTACCGTGACGTTTACGGAGAGGAAGTGCTTCTCTATGACTACGACCTCGAGGAAGGCGACTTCTTCCACGACAGCGACGAGCATCCGATGCAGGTGACTTCGGTGACGACGATCATCGACAACAACGGCGTTGAGAGAAAGAAATGGGAGTTCTCGTTCATGCAGCTTCCCGGAGAGACGGAATATTGGATCGAAGGCGTGGGCAGCAGCCGCGGCTTCCTCAACGTCGGTGTCTATGAGCCGGGCGACGAGGGCGAAGTGTTCGACCTCCTCTGCATGCACAACGACGACAATGTCATCTATATAGACCCGGATTTCAACACATGCGACATCGACGAAATCGAGGAGAATCCTCTCGCTGGCAGCTTCGACATCTTCCCGAATCCAGCTAATGAAATCATCAAGATACTGAATGACAGCAACCTGGCGGTCACAAGCATCGAGGTCATCGACATGTTCGGCCGCAGCGTGATGTGCATCGAAGACAGCAAAGAGATCAACGTCGCGGAGCTTCCGCAGGGCGAGTATTTTGTGAGAATCAACGCCGGCGAGTCGGTCATCATAAAGAAACTTTTCATCAACAGATAAAAACAAATCATAACCTCTATAACCGCATAGCGGTTGTATTTCAGTAACACAAACAACATGAAATTAAGACACATAATCATGGCAACAGCCATCTCGGCAGCACTCGTGAGCTGCGGCGACGAACCGAAACAAGAGACTTGTGACAGACAGCAAGCCTGCAATGAAAACTACGAAGCCCTTGCAAACCAATATGCCAAGGTGACTCTGACAAGCGACATCAGCCATCTCTCGGCCAACGAGAAAGAGATGCTCGGCTATCTTTTCGAAGCCGGAAAGATCATGGACGACATCTTCTGGACAGAGAACCTCGGCGGCAGCAAGGACGAGTTCCTGAGTAAGATCGAAGACCCGAACGCACGCAAGTTCGCGGAAATCAACTACGGTCCGTGGGACCAGCTCGACGGCCTCCGCAGCTTCATCCCCGGCTACGGCGAGATGCCGGAAGGCGCAGGCTTCTACCCGACCGACATGACAAAAGAAGAGTTTGAGGCGTGGGACGACAAAGACAAGACAAGCCTCTACACCATGGTGCGCCGCGATGAGGACGGACAGCTTCAGACGGTGTGGTTCCACGAGGCATATAAAGAACAGATCGAGAAGGCAGCCGGCCTCCTCATGAAGGCCTCCGACCTCGCCGGCGACAAGGAGTTCGCAGAATATCTGAAACTCAGGGCGCAGGCGTTGCTCACCGACGATTACTTCGAGTCGGACATGGCATGGATGAACGTCCGTAACAACAACATCGACTTCGTCGTCGGACCTATCGAGAACTACGTCGATGCCCTCTTCGGCTACAAAGCGGCGCACGAGTCGTTCATATTAATAAAGGACCTCGACTGGAGCGCACAGCTCGCACGTTACGCGGCGTTGCTCCCCGAGCTTCAGACCAAGCTGCCGGTCCCTGCCGAATACAAGAAGGAGAAACCGGGCACCGACGCCGACCTCGCCGTCTATGACGTGGTGTTCTACGGTGGCGACTGCAACATGGGCTCAAAGACCATCGCCATCAACCTGCCCAACGACGAGAGAGTGCAGCTTCAGAAAGGCACACGCAAACTCCAGCTCAAGAACGCAATGCAGGCCAAGTTCGACAAAATCGTGGTGCCTATCTCAAACATCCTGATGACAGAAGCTTCACGCCCGAACATCAAGTTTGACGCTTTCTTCGCCAACGTGATGTTCCACGAGGTAGCTCACGGCCTCGGCATCAAGAACACACTCAGCGGTCAAGGCACTGTGCGTCACGCACTTAAGGAGCAATATTCAGCCATTGAAGAGGCTAAAGCCGATGTCCTCGGGCTGTTCCTCGTGACGAAGCTCTCGGAGATGGGCGAATACACCAACACGACACTCGAAGAGAACTACACGACATTCATGGCGGGCATCTTCCGCTCGGTGCGTTTCGGCGCGGCATCGGCACACGGCAAGGCCAACATGCTGACGTTCAACTTCCTCGAGAGAGAAGGCGCGTTCACACGCAACGCCGAAGGCCTCTATGCCATCGACTTCCCGAAGATGAAAGCGGCCATCGAGAAACTCGGCGGCGAGATCCTCAAGGCCGAAGGCGACGGCAACTACGAGTTCGTGAAGGAATGGATCGCCAACGACGGCGTCATCAGACCCGCACTCCAGGCCGACCTCGACAAGGTCAACAGCCTAGGCATCCCGAAAGACATCTGGTACGAGATGGGAATGGAGTTTTTGGAGGAGAGATGAAAGAGGAGAGTTAAAAGAGAATAGAACGATAACCGCATAGCGGTTCCATATCCGTAACAACAATAAAAATATCAATACAAAATGAAAAAAGCATCATTGTTTTTCGCCCTCGTCTTTGCGATGACGGGCATCGTCCGTGCCGACGAAGGCATGTGGCTCCCGATGTTTGTGGAACGCCTCAACTACGTTGACATGCAGAAAATGGGTCTCCAGCTCACCCCCGAAGAGCTTTACAGCATCAACAACAGCAGCCTGAAAGACGCCATCGTCGGCCTCTCCAACGGCGACAAGCCACGCGGCTTCTTCTGCACAGGCGAGATAGTGTCGGAAAACAGCCTTCTCTTCACCAACCATCACTGCGGCTACAGCTCGATAGCAGCCCTCTCGACAGTGGAACACGACTACCTCAACGAAGGCTTCTGGGCAAGAAACTTCAGCGAAGAACTTCCCGCTGAAGGCGTAAGCGCCTCATTCCTCGTCAGAATGGAAGACGTGACAGAACAGATCCTCGGCGTCGTCAACGACACGATGGACTGGACAGCACGCCAGAAAGCCATCAGCGCGAAAGCAAAGGAACTCGAAGCGGCGGCTTCGGAAGACGGCAAGCTCAACCCCGTCGTCAAAGGCTTCTTCGAAGGCAACGAATATTACATGTTCGTCTATAAGACCTACACCGACGTCCGCCTCGTCGGGACAGCACCGCAGTCGATAGGTAAGTTCGGCGGCGACACCGACAACTGGATGTGGCCCCGTCATACCTGCGACTTCAGCATCTTCCGCGTCTATGCCGACGCTAACGGCGAACCGGCGGCTTTCTCGGCCGACAACAAACCGCTCACCCCGAAGCATCACCTCCCAATCAGCCTCGACGGTGTGCAGCAGGACGACTTCACGATGATCTGGGGCTTCCCCGGCTCGACAGAACGTTACATGACATCTTACGGCATCGACTACAACGTTGACACATTCTACCCGATTGTCCACGATGTTTTCAAAGCCGAGACAGACGTCATGGATGAATACATGATGGTTGACCAGGCCGTCAACATCAGCTACGCCGACAACAAGGCGGGCCTCGCCAACACATGGAAGAACTTCGAAGGCCAGATGAAGATGTTGCGCAAGAACAAAGTCGCCGAACGCAAGGCACAACTCGAAAAAGACTTCATGGCTTGGGTCAACGCAAACGACGACCGCAAGGCGGAATACGGCGAGGTACTCAGCGCCCTCGAAACGATGTACGGCCAGCTCAACGAAATATCAGGCACCTTGTATTATCCCAACTTCGTGAGCCAGCTCAACCCGTTGGCAATGGCAGCCGAATTTATTGAATATGCCGCAATTATGGCTGACAAGGAATCCAAAAAAGAAGACAAGGCAGCCGCAACGGAGGCACTGAAAGCCATCGACGCCGATGCCATGTTCGCCGGCCTCGACGCACGCGTTGAGAAGAAGATGCTCGTCGAAGTCCTGAAGATTTACGGCAACCAATTCGCGACAGAAGAACTTCCAGCCTCAATGCAGAAGCTCATCAAGAAATACAAAGGCGACTGGGCGGCCCTCGCAAACGACATCTATGAGACCTCAATGTTCAGCAGCGCTGAAGGCGTGAAGGCGTTCATCGAAAAACCAAACGCAAAGAAACTCGCCAAAGACCTCGCATTCCAGATGGTTGGCGGCATGATGGAACAGATTTACTCCATCATCCCGGCTTACAGGATGGCAAACATGGTCATCAGCGAAAACAACCACCTCTTCGTGAAAGGCCTCCGCGAGTTCTACGCAGAGACACAGCCTGACAAGGTCCTCTATCCGGACGCAAACTCAACACTCAGAATGAGTTACGGCTCTGTCAAAGACTACCAGCCCGCCGACGCCATCTCCTACGACTACGTCTGCACAGCCAACGGCGTCATCGAGAAATACATCCCGGGCGACTTCGAGTTCGACTCACCGAAACGACTCATCGAACTCATCGAGAAGAGAGACTTCGGGCAGTACGCCGACAAGAACGGCGAGCTTATCACATGCTTCCTCTCGACCAACGACATCACAGGCGGCAACTCGGGCAGCCCTATCATGAACGGCAAGGGCGAACTCATCGGCCTCGCCTTCGACGGCAACTGGGAGGCAATGAGCGGCGACGTCAACTTCGAGCCTACGCTCCAGAGAACCATCAACGTTGACATCCGCTACGTGCTGTTCATCATCGACAAACTCTCCGGCGCGACCAACCTCATCGACGAACTCGACATCCACAAGGCGATGCCGGAGCCGATCCGCGTTGAAGACGAAGAGTAAGAGTTAAAAGATTAAAGATTAAAGATAAGAGAGCGCGAAGCGACGATGGTTTGCTTCGCGCTTTTTTAATTTTTCATAAGTTTAGCTGCCAAAATTTTATCAACAACAACATTTCCTTTGTAAACATGAAAAACAACATACCATTTCTTGTTTTTGGTTATCAACAACTTGGCTTTGGAATGGTAATTCTTTGCAATATTATAGTTCGTCGATTTAAAAATACCAGCCAAATATTTTAAAGACTGAATTTCAGACAGAAGGCTTGTCACATATTTATCGGCTAATGATTCTGAATTGTTTTCAATGATAAAATCTCTGATTTCATTCAAATCACGAATCACCTGCTTTTTTACAAGAATTTCGTAGGTTTTCATAATGGCTTTGGACTGATTCTTTCAGAAGATCGGAAAACTCTTCAAATGTCACACAGCCTCGCATACATTTCCGGTACTGCTTCTTGTCTGGCTTTCTGCTTGAAGAAGTTGATGTAATCTCTCTTTCCGAATATACGTTTGTAATAAACATAACTAAAAAATTGATTTGCAAAAATACTATTAATTTGAATCTGCAAGAATGTTTTTACTGAAATAATTATTACTTTTGCAGAAAAAATAAGAAGTATGTCATACGAACAAATTGCAAGACTGGAGCTGCTTAATGCTGTGAATATCAAACAAATAAGTTCAAACGAAACCGCATAGCGGTTACATATCAGTAACATAATGACAAAGAAAATCATCCTCTTAACAGTCATCATCCTGTCGATGCTCGCCGGAAACGCAAAAAACCGCATCGGCGAAAATATCGATGTCACCCATTATGAAATAAGAATCAACAACTTGGATTTCGCGAACCACACCTTGGACGCCGTCACCACTGTGACGCTGACCGCCTTGGATGCCGTCTCGGAAATCGACCTCGAACTGAAAAGCCTGACCGTCACCGATGTTACCTCCAACGATGTGATTGTCAGCAGTTTCTCGCAGAACGGCGACATACTGAAAATACTGCTCGGCTTTGAGATGTACGCCGATCAGACGGCGTCGTTCACGATTTCGTACAACGGCACCACCTTCAACGACGGCTGGGGCGGTGTGCTGTGGAGCGGCAACTACGTCTGCAACATGGGCGTCGGCTTCGAGAGCCAGCCGCATAACCTCGGCAAGACATGGTTCCCGTGCGTCGATGACTTCGTTGACAAAGCCACTTACGACCTCTACGTCACGGTCCCGACTTCCATGACGTCGTCGTGCGGCGGAATCCTCGACGGCAGCGTTGACAACGGCGACGGCACGAAGACAGACCGTTGGGTCACGACGCAGGAGATACCGACATATTTGATTTCGTTCGCCGTCGGCGACTACCAGCTCTGGGAAGAGACGTATCACGGCATCGGGCGCGACATACCGGTCAACGTGTATGCGAAGCCGTCGCAGTTCAACAAGGTGCCCGGCACTTTCGTGAACGTCAAGGAGATAGCCGCTTATTTCGAGAGCTGCTTCGGCGCATATCCCTTAAACAGAATCGGCTATGTCAGCACGAGCGTCGGATGTATGGAGCACGTTGACAACATCGGGTTCGCCAGCTCGCTCATCACCGGCAACACCGACGAAGAGATGTACGTGGCGCACGAGATGGCGCACGCGTGGTTCGGCGACATGGTGACATGCAAGACGGCGGGCGACATGTGGCTCAATGAAGGCTTCGCGCAGTTCGCAGGTATGAACTACGAAGCCGCACTCTACGGCGAAGAGCAATATCAGGCCGCGATGACCGCACTGATTGAAAGCATCACAAAGAGCTGCCACAACTCCGAAGGCTGGATCCCGCTGAACAACATGCCGTTGGACCTCACCTACGGCACGACGGTGTATGACAAGGGCGCGACAGTAGTACATACTTTGAGGAACTACCTCGGCGTGGAGCTTTTCAACGAGGCGATGCAATATTACCTGAACAAATTCGCGTGGCGGTCGGCGAGTTCCGAAGACCTGCGCGACGCCATCACCGAATACACCGGCATCGACATGACAGGCTTCTTCGACAGCTGGGTCTTCACCTGCGGCGCACCGCATTACCTCGTCGATTCCTTCAACGTCACGCCGGACGGAGACAGATTCGACGTTGAGGTCTTCACAAGCCAGAAGCACCGTCACTCCGACCACATCGGGGACGGCGTCATCCTCGAACTCGCCTTCATGGACGCCGACTGGGACATCGTCACCGACACTATACGCTGGGACGGCGTGACAGGACATACGACCAAGACCATTGACTTCGAGCCGGTTGCGGTCTTCTGCGACTATTACGACAAATACGCCGACGCGCGCTCCGACCGCAATTTCGTGATAAAGAACACCGGAAGCATCAAGTTCAACACGGCGAATTTAGAGATGGACGTGGAGTCGGTCGGCGACTCGACATTCATGCGCGTGGAGCATCACTGGGTCGGTCCCGACCACTCGCTCAACGCCGCCGTCGAGGGGCTGAGGTATTCCAACGAGCGATATATCAGCATCTTCAGGGATGACAAGGGAGAGGCGAAGATAAGAGGCAAGTTCGTATATCAGAAAAACGCCACCTACGACGACGAGTTGATCCAGAGCGAGAACGACTCGACATTCCTGCTCTACCGCGAAGATGCCTCAAAGCCGTGGCACTCAATACCATACACCTTCCAGGGCAACTGGAAGCTCGGACAGTTCACCGTCGCCGACGTGATGAGCGGCGACTACACTCTCGCCACCGTTGATCTCACCGTGTGGGACGGGACAAGCGAGAACACAGGCGAAATGCCGGAGCTCAACATTTACCCGAACCCCGCAAAAGAGTTTTTAGAGTTGAGTTTTGAGAGTGAAGTTTTTAGAGTGGAGAGTGGAGTTGTAAGTTTGGTGAACTCCTTGGGGCAGACCGTCGAATCGTTCCCGTTTCATGGTGAGAAAATGAGGATTTCTGTCGCAAACTATCCTTCTGGAAGTTATTTCGTTAATCTCATCGACGGGAAGAAAAACATCGTGGCGACAAGGAAAATTGTGATTCAGTGACTTGACACGAAAGACATTTCCGCTCACTCCTCCACCGGCTCGACGTGGATGGCGATGTGAGTCTTCTCGCCGAACTTCTCGCGTAGCTTCTCCTCGATGGCCTCGGTGGTGTCGTGCGTCGCCTTCAGCGTGAGGTTGCCGTCCATCAAGACGTGCATCTCGACGGCGATGTTGTTGCCTATCCCTCGGGTGCGGATGTCGTGCACGTTCTTCACCATCTCGAACGACTCGGCGATGGCGACAATCTCGTTCTCAACCTCATCGGGAAGCGACTTCTCTAAAAGCTCGTTGAGGCTGCGGACGAAAAGTTTTATCGCAATCCCAATGATGAACATGCTCACGACGACCGCCGCTATCGGGTCTAAGATGCGCCATCTCTCGCCTAAGAAGATGGCACCGCCAATGCCGAGAGCCGTACCCACCGACGACAGCGCGTCGCTGCGGTGATGCCACGCGTTGGCCACGACAGCCTGAGAGTTGAGCCTCCTGCCTTTCCGCACAGTATATTGATAGACAATCTCTTTCACCAATATCGAGACGATGGCCGCCCAGAACGCGAGCATCCCCGGACTCTCAAGCCGCACACCAAGCCAGAGACACTCATATATCTTTATCGCACCGTTGTAGAATATCATCACGCCGACGAAAAGCAGCGCGACGCCGATAATCAACGTTGCGAGGGTCTCGAACTTTCCGTGTCCGTAGTCGTGGCTCTTGTCTTTCGGCCGGTTGCTGATTTTCACAAAAACCAAGACAATCACGTCTGTGATAAAGTCGGAAAGCGAGTGGACGGCATCGGCGAGCATGGCGGCACTGTTGGCCATTATTCCAGCGATGAACTTGAAAATCACCAAGATAGCATTGGCGATACTGCCGATTATCGTCACTTTGTATATTTCTTTTTCACGAATTTTTTCGTCCATCTTTTAAAATTAAACAGCTGCAAAATTATATCTTTTCACAAAAAGAAAAGCAAAAGAATTGTTCTAAATTACAGATTAAATCTTTTGGAATTTAATGTCGGGCACATGCATTTTTTTTTTAATTTTGCAGCCAAATTCGAATTTAATAGTAACGTTACAGAAATGAATCCAACACACATTGAACACATCGGTATTGCCGTCAAGAGCCTTGACGAGTCAATCCCATTTTTCGAGACATTGCTCGGAACAAAATGTTACGCAATTGAAGAAGTCGCCGACCAGAAAGTCAGGACGGCGTTCCTGAAGATCGGCCAGACCAAGATTGAGCTTCTTGAGCCGACATCGCCTGAGAGCACAATCGCTGCATTCATCGAAAAGAACAACGGCAAGGGCGGTATGCATCACATCGCATTCGCAGTGGAAGGCCTTGAGAATCAGCTTGCAGAGGCTAAGGAAGCGGGCATCCGTCTCATCGACGAGACACCACGCGGCGGCGCGGAAGGCT
Source organism: Bacteroidales bacterium (assembly GCA_045600605.1). Classification (GTDB taxonomy): domain Bacteria; phylum Bacteroidota; class Bacteroidia; order Bacteroidales; family F082; genus Limimorpha. Next base: position 29,743 of record JAZRYG010000002.1, on the reverse strand, counting down.
TGAGCATCGCTTTCCTGCACCCGAAGTCAACATTCGGAGTCCTCACGGAGCTTTGCGAAAACAAGAAAAAATAAGAAACCAACCGATTTAAGCCTCGGAGACGCTTTATCTTCAAGGTCTTAAATTCAATAATAATCAAAAAATTCATAAAATGTTAATTGAACAAAAAATTCAGGAGTTGTTAGACAAGCGCGCGCAGGCGCGTTTGGGCGGCGGTGAGAAACGCATCGCCTCGCAACACGAAAAAGGCAAGTTCACCGCACGCGAGCGCATCGCCATGCTGCTCGACGAAGGTAGCTTCGAGGAGTTCGACATGTTCCTCACCCACCGCACCACGGACTTCGGTCTCGACAAGCAGGTGTATCTCGGTGACGGCGTCGTGACAGGCTACGGCACCATCAACGGACGTCTCGTCTATGTTTATTCGCAGGACTTCACCGTCCTCGGCGGTTCTCTTTCGGAGACCATGTCGAAGAAGATCTGCAAGGTGATGGACCAGGCCATGAAGGTCGGCGCACCCATCATCGGCATCAACGACTCGGGCGGAGCGCGCATCCAGGAAGGCTCGCGCTCGCTCGCAGGCTTCGCCGAGATTTTCCAGCGTAACATCAACGCGTCGGGCGTCGTGCCGCAGATCAGCGCGATATTCGGACCATGCGCGGGCGGCGCGGTCTATTCACCGGCATTGACCGATTTCATCCTCATGACCGAGCAGAACAGCTACATGTTCCTCACCGGCCCGAAAGTGGTGAAAACCGTGACAGGCGAGGACGTCAGCACCGACCAGCTCGGCGGCGCACTCGTGCACAACCAGAAGTCGGGCGTCAGCCAGTTCATGGCGGCCACCGAAGAAGAAGGCCTCCAGCTCATCCGCGACCTCGTCGGCTATCTTCCTTCAAACAACCTCGAAGAAGCCCCGATGGTCGAATGCACCGACCCAATCGACAGAAAGGAAGACTTCCTCAACCAGTTCATCCCCGACAACCCGAACAAACCTTACGACATGTCGCAGGTCATCCACGCCATCGTCGATAACGGCGAGTTCCTCGAAGTACACAAGGACTTCGCGAAGAACCTCATCGTCGGTTTCGCGCGTTTCGACGGCAAGCCTGTCGGCATCGTCGCCAACAACCCGGCGTTCTTGGCAGGCGTCCTCGACATCAACTCATCGCGCAAGGGCGCACGTTTCGTCCGTTTCTGCGACGCCTTCAACATCCCGATTGTCACGTTGGTTGACGTCCCTGGCTTCCTGCCGGGCACGGTGCAGGAGTACGGCGGCGTCATCACCCACGGCGCGAAGATGCTGTTCGCATACGGCGAGGCCACGGTGCCGAAGGTGACAGTCACAATCAGGAAGTCATACGGCGGCTCTCACCTCGTCATGGGTTGCAAGCAGCTCCGCGCCGACATCAACTACGCATGGCCGACAGCCGAGATCGCCGTCATGGGACCGTCGGGCGCAGTCGAGATCCTCGAAGGCAAGGGCATCGCAGCCATCGCCGACGAGAAAGAACGCGCAGAATACGTCGCAAAGAAAGAACAGGAATACCGCGACAAGTTCGCAAATCCTTACGATGCGGCCAAATACGGCTACATCGACGACGTCATCGAGCCGCGTAACACACGTTTCCGCGTCATCAGAGCCTTGCAGGCACTCGAGACGAAGAAAGACACCAACCCGGCCAAGAAACATTGCAATATTCCATTGTAATCTGATTAAAAACGATTGAATATGAATATGTTATCATTAGTAATGCTTTCTGCCAAGAACCCGATCATGACCCACGATTTGGTCGTGACCATCGGTGGCTTCTGCATCGTGATCACCGCGTTGATCATACTCTTCCTCATCTTCACAGGCTTCTCGAAGCTCATCAACAAGGACTTCAAGAAGAAGAATGAGGTGAAGAACGAGGCGCCGAAGACTTCAACGGCAGCAGGTTGGAAGGTTGATGATGACCTCGCCGTCGTCATCGGGCTGGCTCTGTCACTGTCACAGGAAGTGCACGACACGGAGTCGGACGAAGTGACCATCACGAGAGTCGAGCGTCGTTACTCTCCATGGAGTTCAAAGATTTACGGTTTAAACGGTTTAAATAAGAGATAAATATGAAAAAATTCAAGTTCACAGTCAATGGCAAAGAGTATGCAGTTGAAGTGAAGAGCTGCGCTGGCGAGAACGCTGAGGTTGTCGTCAACGGCACTCAATATCAAGTGAAATATGAACGTGAGGAGGAAGAGGTGAAGACCACCTTCGTGGCTCCGAAGCGTCAGACGGCGCCGAAGGCCGGCAAGGTCGAGGCGGCTGTCGCCACACCACAGGCGGCGCCGGCGGGCGACGGCTTCAAGGCGGTGGCACCGCTTCCGGGCACAGTGCAGCAGATCTACGTCAACGTGGGTGACGCGGTGAAACGCGGCCAGAAACTTATGATGTACGAAGCCATGAAGATGGAGAACAACTTCCTCGCGGAAGTCGATGGCACCATCAAGGAAGTTAAAGTAAGAGTTGGCGACAATATCATTCAGGGCGCCGTGTTATTTGTAATAGGATAAGCCATGAAGAAACTCAACGTCAAAAAGAAAGCCCTCCTCGTCTTCGCATTGGTGGCCATGTTGCTCGTGCTTCACGGCATCATGACCTCAAGCAGCGCGATGGCTGAACCGGCGTTCAGCTCGGCGGCAAATGCGACGACGGAGATCTCGGCGGAACAGCCATCGGCCGGACAGGCAATCAGCGATGGCATGTCGTCGTTCTGGGACTTCACCGGATTCAGAAACTGCACGCGCGGCAACCTCATCATGATCCTTGTCGCCTTCGTGTTCATCTTCTTAGCCGTGAAATACGATTTCGAACCAATGCTCTTGATTCCTATCGGCGTCGGCATCATCGTGGGTAACATCCCATTCATTCAGGACTCATACACTTACGATCTCAACGGAGCCTTGGCCGCACTCTCGAAGCTCGAGCTGCAAGGCAACCTGAAGTTCGACCTCACCGAGGCGCAGAAGTTCTTCGTCGGACTGTTCGCCGGACAAGGCACGATGGACTGCTCACAAGCCATCGAGCATTTCCACAGCATGTCGCCTGAACAGCTTGCGGCGTTCCTGCCGGCTGGCATGGACCCGGCCGCCGAGAACACGGCGAAATACTTTGACAGCCTCATCGGTCAGGTGTTTAACATGAACATCCAGACCGGCATCTACCAGACCGGCTCAGTGTTGAACTACCTCTACTTCGGTGTCCGTCAAGGCATCTATCCTCCTTTGATCTTCCTCGGCATCGGTGCGATGACCGACTTCTCGGCATTGATCTCACAGCCGCGTCTGATGATCCTAGGTGCAGCCGCACAGCTCGGCGTGTTCATCACATTCATCTGCGCACGCTGGATCGGCTTCGACCCGCACGAGGCGGCAGCCATCGGCATCATCGGCGGCGCTGACGGCCCGACAGCTATCTTCATCTCAACGAAGATGGCCCCGCACCTCCTCGGCGCAATAGCAATAGCAGCGTACTCCTACATGGCTTTGGTGCCCGTCATCCAACCACCTATCATGCGACTGCTCACCACCAAGGAAGAACGTCTCATCAAGATGAAAGACCCGCGCGTCGTAAGCAAGACAGAGAAAGTCTGCTTCCCTATCGTCGGTCTTCTCCTCACGACATTCATCAGCCCATCGGCACTCCCGCTGTTAGGCATGTTGTTCTTCGGCAACCTCCTGAAAGAGAGCGGCGTGACAAAACGTCTCGCCAACACCGCGGCCAACCCGCTCATCGACATCGTGACGATCCTTCTTGGTCTCACCGTCGGTGCCTCGACGCAGGCTGACGTGTTCCTGTCAGTTGACTCGTTGATCATCTTCGGACTCGGCGCCGCGTCATTCATGGTCGCGACATTCGGAGGCGTCTGCGGAGCCAAGTTCATGAACCTCTTCTGCAAGGAAGGCAACAAGATCAACCCGCTCATCGGCAACGCCGGCGTGTCGGCGGTGCCTGACGCAGCCCGCGTATCGGAAATCGAAGGCCAGAAATACGACCCGTCGAACCACCTCTTGATGCACGCCATGGCACCTAACGTCGCCGGCGTCATCGGCTCGGCCGTCGCAGCTGGTATCCTTATGAGCTTTATAGGAATTTAATAACCTATGTTAAGAGAGGAAAGAGGAGAGTTAAGAGAGGTCAACCCTCTTTCTCCTCTCTCCTCTTTTAACTTTTAACTTTTAACCTATGCTACTAATCGGTATCGCCGGCGGTTCAGGTTCCGGCAAGACAACAGTCGTAAACAAACTGATTGAAGCCCTCCCGGAGGACTCCGTCTCCGTCATCTCGCAAGACGCATATTATTGGGACAACGGCAGTCTCCCGCAGGCGGCGAAGTTGGAGATCAACTTCGACCATCCCGACGCCATCGAGTGGGACCTTTTGGTCAAACACATCGACATGCTGAAAAACGGCGAGACCATCCCCATGCCGATTTACACGTATGTCACCTGCGCGCGCTCGGAGGAGATAATTCCCGTGAAACCTGCCGAGGTCGTCATCGTGGAGGGGATTTTGATTTTCACCTGCCCGGAGTTGGTTAAGCGCATGGACATAAAGATGTTCGTTGACACCGACGGCGACGACCGTCTGATGCGCATCATCCGCCGCGACATCATGGAACGCGGGCGTTCGGTCAACGACGTGCTGCGGCATTACGAGACGTTCGTCAAGCCGATGCACCAGCAGTTCATCGAGCCGACAAAACGCCTCGCCGACATCATCCTCCCGGGCGGGTTCAACAAGGTGGCCATCGACCTCATGGCGAGCCGCATAAGGATGCAGCTCAAACAAGACTAAAAGTAGCAGTTCGGGCACAGGTTGGTGTTGGCGGTGACGATGACCTCCACGTCCGGCTTATGCGAACATGACATTACGCATAAGGAAATGCAGAATAACAGTAGTTTTTCATGATCTTATTTTGATATACAAAACTGCATATAGATTATTCTGAAATTCAGCCCTTTCTTGTTCTTGTTGATATATCTATTTACTTGACGCAAATGGCGTTTCATATAATATCCATGGTAGTTAGTCCAAATTACCACGACATTATAATCGTAATTTGAGCTTGTCTCCAACAGGTTTTCTTTTACAGTCTCAACAGTATCTGTGATTTTTATATAATTCGCCAATTTGAGCTTGTCTGAAATCACCTTGTTGTAAATGTTTTCCCGAAATATAGGAACGTCTTTGTAAACATTCAGGTATCGTGCGTTTCCCATGCAAAACTCGTAGGCTCCCACACAATCGCCGTTGCTGTCAAACATAATAGTTTGCATAGGCGATTGTGTGCCGCCATGCTCATTTTTCCAAATGTTTATGCAAAAATCCTCTCCATGCATGACGTCGTTGTTATAAACGGTGTCTATGGAATATGATACGTGTTCGCAATCAGGATAAAACTTTTCAAGTTTCACATTCGTCTGCTTGTCGGCGCCCGAAAACGGCAGCACCACAAAATCCCACATCACCGAACACGAAGTGAGCGAAAACAGGATTATTACAGACAGTATATTGTTGATTATTCGCATATCTTACCTTATTTCGCCTACTCTGTAAGCTTTTCGGCTTCCGCTGTCAGATGCAAATTTGCTGAAATATTTTCTGAAAACCATGGAAATTTTATTAACATTTTTTATAACTCATTGGACATCAACAGATGGTTCCCTAATGGTTTTGACAAACTTACCGTCCTCAAAATACATGTAGCGGTACCATATAGTCTCTGCGTTTTCATTGTAAATATGTTCCCCCAACAAATCGACGAGAAACATCTTGGACAATGGCTCGCAACGGTCGGTGCCATATACTTCGGAGTTTTTCACGAATAGCGGATGGTCTGTTAGTTCTGCGTTTTGGCTGAAAGCGCCGAAGAAATAATCGGCAACCACGTACAATTCAACGGATTGTTCATTGCAAAGCCTTTGCAGGTATCCTAATGATACGCATTTTTCCGACTTGCATACTGGATCCCAAGTGTAGAGCAAAGCCCGGGGACTCTCCTCAATCATCATACGCAATTGTCCGCCCGTTATCGCATAAATCCTGCCGTCGTTTGCGACATGTCCCATGAATTCTTCCGGTTGTGTCCACACAACTAATGATTGCTCCTCTTTCGACAAGTCATCGTAATGTTGCCTGACTCCTAACATTGATATTCCCAAAGACCTGCATCCAAAGAAAACGCCGGCACACAGCATTGCAACAAACCAACACTTTTTCATATTAACACAAAGGGACTTCTATTTTTACTCTTTTCACGCCGCCATTCTGAATTTCGCGAAGTCCGTTAGACAAAATCAGAGAAAACGACGCAGCAAAGTTACAAGTTTCTTTCTTATTTTTCAGCGATAATTTTTTAAAATTAAAGATTAACTCACAAAAATATGTTGCCGCCGTCGTCAATATAAAACATCGTTTTTTCATCAATAAGATAAAGCTTGTCGCGAGAATCCGGCAAATGGACGGTCCAGATCAAATTACCCGAATCGTCGATGAGACTCAGCTTGTTCTTGTTTTTCCAGCAATAAGAGAGAAGAAAGCCGCCGTCCGAAATCCGAATTGCATCGGCGAGGATGAAATCGGCTTCGGCAATGCCGTTCCTCAAGTCGAAACGGGCGTTTTCATTTGGAAACGGCAACTCTATCTGCGCCCCCGTCTCATAATTTGTAATCACCGGCGCGGCGTTGAAATAAGCGTTTCGGCTGTCGATTTTTATGAGACAGAGATTTGTCCCGAGACCGTGTTTTTCGTTGAACTCTGGAATTAAAGCGTTGTCAACCAACGACTTGAATCTTATTTCGCCATCACGCCGCTCCATCCGGCAGAGAATCCGTTTCTCGCTTTTCTCTTTTTGCGAGACGCTCAGAACGATATTGTCCCAGTCTTTGATCAAAAACACGCAGTTCTGCCACGCATTGACGCTGAAATCGTTGAACTGCAACGAGTCGCGGAACCGCAAAGGATAAACGTCTTTGATTTCCAGATTCTCGTCAAGCCCGACAATGGCAGTCTCAGTCAAAATCCTGACAGTCGAGTCTTGATGCTCCTCGTTGAAATACGTGTCGGTGTGATTCACATTGACAAGCAGAAACAGCGTGTCGTGAAAAACGCAGCCGTTGTCGATTTTTATCTTGCCGAAATCGGGGATATAGCGCGATATTTCATCAGAATATCTGCCGACCTCCCTCAAGGTCTTCCCGTCGCCGAAAATGTCGAGATATAGCTTCTCAAGATCGGTTTTCGAGAAATCCTGACGGGCAGTGTGTTTGAAGTCTTTATCCAAAAGATGCAACTCGTGATAGGCGAAATCCATCAATATATGATTGTCTTTCAACGAGATACATCTGTTGCTGGCTGACAAGACCACATCTTCGGGCAATCTGCCGGCTTTGTCTTCGAATGCGTTTTCGTGCTGAAGCTTTTTTAAGACAGGAAGCCATTTCTCGCTTTGACCAAGCTCGGCATCAAAGACAAGTTCTCCGTCCTTGTAAAGATACAGCCACGGAAAGATGTTGTGTGTCAGCGACTTGAACAACGAGTCGTTGCAGACGATGTCGTAATTGCGGTTGATTTTCAGAAATTTGCCGGCGAATTTTTGCGCTTCTTTCTGATTTGTTGTTTGAAACAGCAGTTGCAGTGTGCAATCTTCGCCGATGCTGTCGAGGAAGCGGTATTCGTTGTAGCAATTCGGGCACAGGTTGGTGTTGGCGGTGACGATGACCTCCACGTCCGGCTTATGCGAACATGATATTACGCATAAGGAAATGTAGAATAACAGTAGTTTTTTCATGATTTAATTTTCTGTTTTATGTCGCAGCAGTCAATATACAAAAAGAAAACCAAATCAATCAGGACAGTAATGATGCCTACTACGCCAAAATATAAGGGGAACTCATCGTTATACTCACCGTCAACAAAGCCCCCGATAAGCATTACTACTAAAAATATATCCATAACTTTGTTACCCCATGGTTTGCTCTTGTAGTCTTTTAACAGTACTGCCAAAAAAACAAATGAAAAGATCAGTGCGATTATTGATACCACATACTTTTCCTTTGTATATTCCATGTAGGACAAACACCATATCAGAACGGTTGTTGATATTTTATCTAAAGCGCTGATGATTTTGTGAAAAACACTCATTTCTTTTGTGATTTTTATTTCGCCTACTCTATAAGCTTTTCGGCTTCCGCTGTCAGGTGTGAAAATCAAGATGAAAATGCATTTGATAGAACAAACACGTTTTCATGTTTAATCTGATATGTGTTATCATTTAAATAGGTTTATGGGAAGATTTATCTTTGTTTTTTTCAGATATCAACACCCATATTATAATTAAAAATACCGTAATTGTCCCTTGCATGATTAATAATAACGTGTTGTATTCCAAATCAAGCCTGCCGATAATCCAACTTACGATCCCACTTATTACAGTACTGATGGCTGCCACGAGAAAAATTTTTAAATACTTTGACATAATTTTGTAATTTTTAATTTCGCCTACTCTATAAGCTTTTCGGCTTCCGCTGTCAGGTGCAAAATTGCTGAAATATTTTCTGAAAACTATGGAATTGTATTGGAATTTTACTGGAATTTTTATAGACTGTTATTTTGTAAATCATTAAAATACAATCAATTACAAATAAAAAATCTTGATGCGCGATAAAATGGTGGAATCTTGTTGGAAAAGGTCAGAAAAACAACTATTTTTGCAGAAAAAACATGGAAACAGACACTATCAGAAACAAGAGTAACGTCTGTGTTGAGATTTCTTTATGAAATAACAAATCGTAATTTCGGCGAATAGAATCGCCAAATATTATAATTTTTGGAGATTATATCGGATAAAAATTTATCTTTGCATCGTGAAAATGACAGGAAAATGATAAAACGTGCAATGCAAAATGTTATCAGTCAAAGGCTTTTTAGAGGAAAGGCCATTGTTTTGATTGGAGCCAGACAGGTTGGGAAAACAACACTTCTTAAAGAAATATTCCCCAATCAGAATGATTTGCTGTGGTTTAACGCTGATGATCTTCCCGTCAGGGATTTTTTCTCAAATGTTACCATTGAGCGTTTCAGAAGTGTGATTGGAAAGAATAAAATCGTTGTTGTAGATGAAGCTCAACGCATTGAAAATGTTGGAATTAAAATGAAACTAATAACGGACAACTTCCCGGATGTCCAATTGGTTGTGACAGGTAGTTCTTCGTTTGAACTGGCAAACAAGATAAACGAGCCATTGACTGGCAGAAAATTCGAATATGAACTTTTCCCATTGTCGTTCAACGAGATGGCTGAAGAGTTTGGACTGTTTGCAGAGATTCAAAAACTTCCAATACGGCTTGTATATGGCATGTATCCCGATGTTGTATGTAATCCCGGAGATGAAAAGGAAATCTTGAGTCAGCTTACCAACAGCTACCTTTACAAGGATATTCTGGAATGGGAACGCATCAAAAAACCTGATAAAATCGTCAAGTTGATGAAAGCGCTTGCATATCAGATCGGTGATGAGATTTCTTACAACGAATTGTCACAGATTGTGGAATTGGATAAAGGGACGGTTGAAAAATACATAAATCTGTTGGAACAAACCAAAATTATTTTCCGACTGTCGTCTTACAGCCGTAATTTGAGAAATGAACTGAAATTCGGGAGAAAGATTTATTTTTGTGACAACGGCATCCGTAATGCGTTGATAAACAACTTCTCCGATATGGAATTCCGTCAGGATGCAGGACCTTTGTGGGAAAATTTCATGGTAAGTGAATTAAGGAAATACAATCATTACACCCAAAACCATTGTAACACTTACTTCTGGCGGACAACTCAAAAACAGGAGATTGACTATATTGAGGAAAAGGACGGCAAACTGACAGCGTATGAGTTTAAATGGAATCCGAAGAAGAAGTCGCGAGTGGCATCAACTTTCATGTCGGCATATCCCGAAAGTATTGTCAGGACCATAAATCCGGAGAATTTCTATCAATATCTGGGGGTGGAATAAAATAATGGAATCTTGTTGGAAAAGGTCGGAAAAAACAACTATTTTTGCAGAAAAAACATGGAAACTGACACTATCAAAGAAGGACCAGTTTTTTATTTGGGAGGTCCGGTTGAAATTGCAGGGACTGTTGATCATGAGACAGGCAGTGCGAGTTATACTATAGCATTTGTGCCGGATGAGTCCGCAGCGGTTGAAGACAACGACAGTCACGGTTTTTTGTGGCTGGGCGTCGCGCTTGCGGTTGTTGCCGCCGTTTCGCTTGTCGTCAGATATATTTTGAAAAAACATCGCAGCAATGATGTAAAAGTGAAAACTGCCGTACAGGAAAAATCATTGCGGCAGGAACTGCTGAAACACAAGGGCATATATAAGAGTTTTTGCAAGAAAGGTTATTTCTCAACCGTCAGAAAAAACAAACTTGCCGTTGTTGAAGAATCTGAGATAAACGAATTGTGCGAGGCTGTTTCGGAAATCTTCCCGACATTCGTTGAGTTTTTGAACAGCCACGGACTTTCCGCCAAGGATTATCAGTTCTGTTGTCTGTTGAAATCCGGCCTCACCACCTTCGAGTTGTCGGAGATTTATTGCGTTTCCGAAAGTGCCATCTTCAAAAGGAAACAGAAAATCAAGGAGTTGACGGGTTTCAAGTCCGACAAAAGGACTTTTGATGCGATTGTCGAAGAGATTTGAGATGATGACTTATCAACCAACGGCATCTTTTGCAAATTAAACTGCTGATAATCAAAAAAATATTGGCAAAACATCCGCACAAATCAAAAAAAGTCGTACTTTCGCGCCCGGTTTCTCTTCATTATGAAGTGAACTTATTGAAACAACATCCCGGAAAGGGATACTTCGCCGAGTCAGATGTCAGGTTCTGCTGATGAGGCGAAGAAACGGAACAAACAGAACCTTTATTATATTATGAAGAAAACATTACTTATCATTGCTGCGCTGATTATCAGCAGCTTCGTATCGGCACAACAGCTGATTAAAGTTGAAAACCTTGAACCGACCGATAGGGAAGGCTGGGTCGGAAACACCGTTGTCGATTATATGTCGGTGATGGAAAACACGATTATGGTCATGGCGCCACGCCAGATTGAACCTAACATCAGCGGAACAATCACGAGCGTGAAGTTTTGTCATTATGAGTATGAAGAATACAATACCAGGTCTTACACACTGAAGATTTATGAGGACATCGACTTGCAGCTTTTTGACGAATACATGAACTACTATTATTTCGAGTCGTGCGGCAATGAGGTCTATTCGCAGGATTTCACGGTAGAAGAAGGCCAAGGCTGGAGGACTGTCGAGCTTGACACGCCCTACAACATTCCTGAAGGCGAGTTCTGGGTCGGCATCAAGATGAATGGCGAAGGAATGATGCTCTATGGCGACAATGCGAATTCGGTCAGGGGACAATATTATTACAGCGACAGATATGAGTGGGTATGGTATTGGAAACCATCGATGTTTATGGTGAATTGGGAAGAACTTCTCTTCTCGAATGCTATGGCCATTTATGTTGAGCCAGGCAGTGCCGTGAGCTGCAATCCTGTTCAGAATTTGGAAGGTCTCTCTGCAGCAGATGCCCCGTTTGTCAGCCTTGACTGGGATACGCCTGAAGCAGGTTCAACAGGTAATCTGCTGGGTTACAATGTTTACAGAGATGACGTGAAAATCAATGAGGAATTGATTACTATATGCACTTTTGAGGATACACAAACTGAGGAAGAGACGACTTACGCTTATAGTGTCGAAGCTGTTTATGATGACGGTTGTGCTTCGCAATGTGATCCAATTGAATTCACAACAGGCGGATGGGGCGGCGTTTCGGAGAATGAAAGCATGAACATCAACGTTTATCCGAATCCAGCGGAAAGTCTTGTGAACGTCACGGCAGAAGGCCTGCGGAATGTGGAATTGATAGACATGATGGGTCGCATCATAAGCCGTAATGAATCATCGGAGACGATGATGGCCATTGACTTGAGCGGTCTCACATCGGGAATCTATTTCCTGCGCGTCACGACTGAAGCGGGTGTTTCGTTGCAGCGTATCTCGGTAAAGTAAAGGGGAAAATATGAATGTAGCGCAACTCAACATATTAACCATGATTCGGCATCTTGTGAAAGACATTTTTCCTGCGAATGCCAAACTTGTGCTTTTCGGATCACAGGCTGGTGGCGATGCAAAGCTGGATTCCGATAAGGTCTTGTGAACGTCACAGCCGAAGGTTTGCAAAGCATTGAGTTGATTGACATGATGGGCCGTGTCGTAAGTCAGACATCGGCATCGCAGTCGGCAACGACAATTGATTTGTCAAACATCCCATCTGGAATTTATTTCCTGCGCATGACGACTGAAAACGGTGTCGCCACACAGCGGTTTGAAGTGAAATAATCGCGCCTCACATCGGTCATTTTTTGGAAAAAATCGCCAAAAAGTGACGAGAGTGATTCAGAAATATTTTTTGCCGTCCGATAAAAACTGAAATCGTACAGAAAGGATTTATAATCAATTGATTCTCAGCAATGCGCTGAAATACAACCTTTTATTGATTTCGGATATTAACCTTTCTTGCTTGTAATATCAATACTTTTCTTGATATTCAGCATATCGCATTGTTTTTTATTTGAATTTTCAAACGTTACCAATATAATTTTTGCAAAAGTAATATTTTTTCAAAAAATGCAAATGTTTATGTGAAAATTTATTACTTTTGCAGCCTGATTGGTTAGCCAATCAGTTTGTTATAGAAGCGTTATGCTTATCTTGTAGGTGAAAACGTAGGAAATTTTCATTTGAAAACACAAGATTTCATAATGGCTTCACGCAATCTTGCGTGGGCTGTTGTTCCATATTTGTGTTTTCGGGTTTTTCCTACGACCTTCATCTACAATATGACATACAGTACCACGCTTCTTTTGTTTTGAGTTTTCCTTTGCGGTGCTGAAAAGGGAATTGAAAGTTGCGCCCGACACGGATTTAGGGTTTTTAAAAATGAAAAAGAGCATTAAATTATTTGCGACAGTGATGGCGTGCATGGCGATGGCGCTGTGCGTGTCGTGCAAGAAAAACGACGACAGTTCGGATAGCGGAGGCGGCAATGGCGGCGGCGGTAACACCGGCGGTGGCGGCGGCTCGCAGACCGTGGAAGCGAGATTAAGTAAAATATCAGCTAATGAAGTGGGTTATTTAGAAGAATCTACAGATGGTGGACAAACATGGAATGTTATTGATGTTGATAGTGCTCAAGTCAACGAAATTTACACGTGGAATAATAATTTGTTAAGCAAAGTTGAATCAATTGCAATTAAAGATGGAACTGTACTCGGTAGGTCGGCTGTCGATTTCCTTTATGACAACAACAAGTTATCTAATGCCATTGCCATTCTGACATATTCTCATGATGGCAGAATAGACACACTCACGTATGATGTCGAATACGATGGTGATAATATGAGTGAAGTGACCATTCACCATAGGAAGGGAGATGACGAAGTATATCATCTTGAATATTCAAACGGCAAATTGTCAAGTGTAACATTAAGAACAAATAGTTCATACTTATTCTGGAATGGTGACAATCTTTCAGGAGGCAGAATGACAGAAGAAAATATTGAACATGCAATATCGTTTTTATCATACGATGACAAAAAAAATCCATACTATGGTATTGACGCATTGCTGGCTGTTGGTATTGAAGGTGTATATTATTTGACCGGTGGTAGCTTGACCCAACCCTTGTCAAAAAATATTAACACTAAATTTGAGTTGGTTATTGGAGATCAGCTAATAACAGAGACTTATGATTACACGTACAACGGTGGAAACTATCCGACGCAAGCCGTCGGTGAAATGATAATTTCACATTCGGATGGATTGAGGGAAAGAGCCGTCGCGACAGCCACTTACGAATACTTGGATTAATCGCTCGTTGTTTGGTTTCCGTTTGTTGAGGAACATCAGAATGCAGGCCAAATACGAAATGGATGTGGCAAGGAAAAACCCGAAACTCACCGCACGCTTTAGCAGAATCAGGAAAATCGCAGCGGCGTTATAGAAAAATTTGTCCACGAAACTCGTTAAAAACGGTTTCGTGGACACTTTTTTAGTGTTTTTTTGTCCACGAAAGCATCTAAAATATGTTTCGTGGACACTTTTTTATGAAAAATTTGTCCACGAAACGAAATAATTATTACTTTTGCGGCGGAAAAACAACATGCCATGCAAGAAATAATTGGAAGAAAACCAGAACAAAAAGAATTCGAAAGGCTTTATAATTCAGGCAGACCGGAATTTGTCGCCGTTTATGGAAGACGCCGTGTGGGCAAGACATTCCTCATCCGCGAACATTTTTCGGATCGGCTCTCGTTTTACCACACGGCAATATCACCGGCCGACTTCCAAGGCAACAAGGCGGAATTGAAAAAAGAACAGCTGAGAGCGTTCTGCTCAAGCATCCAGCAATATGGCGGCGACTGGGACGAATACCCTCAAGACTGGTTCGACGCTTTCGCCCGCCTTAAATCACTGCTCGAAAAACACGACGGCAACACACGCCAGGTTGTTTTCATTGATGAATTACCCTGGATGGACACATACAAATCGGGATTTGTATCAGCCCTTGAACATTTCTGGAACGGCTGGGGCGCAAGCCGGACAAATCTCATGCTCATAGTCTGCGGCTCGGCGGCATCATGGATGAACGACAACATCATCAACAACAAAGGCGGCTTGTATGGACGACTCACGTATGAAATGCATCTGCATCCTTTCAATTTGGGAGAATGCGAACTTTTCTACCAATCGAGAGGGATAAGCATGGACCGTTATGACCAACTGCAAAGCTACATGGTGTTTGGCGGCATTCCATACTACTTGGATTATCTGAAACCGGAAAACAGCTTTCCGGAAAACATCGACAATCTCTTTTTCTCCAAAAAAGCGCGACTTCAAAAAGAATTTGAGCGGCTTTATGGCTCATTGTTTTCAAATTCTGAAAAATACATTGAAATTGTACGTCTTCTGAGCACAAAACGCAATGGCTTCACCCGAAAGGAAATAGCCGAAAAGACACACATCGCATATAACGGGCTTCTGACAAAGATGCTTCAATCGCTCGAAAACAGCGATTTTATCAGCAGTTATACATTCTTCGGAGGAAATGCGCGGGACGTGTATTACAAACTGACCGACATGTTTTCACTGTTTTATCTGAATTTTATCGACAAAAAAAGTGTGCGTGAGGGCTTTTGGACAAAGAACATCAGGACGCCGGAGTTGAACACATGGAGAGGGTTGGCCTTCGAAGATGTCTGCCTCATTCATCAGTCACAAATCAAGAAAGCGTTGGGTTTCGGCGCGGTCGATGCTGTCGCCGCACCTTGGCGCAGCAAAAACAACAACGCACAAGTTGACCTGCTCTTCGACAGAAGCGACAGAGTGGTCAATCTGTGCGAAATGAAATTTGTTGCTGACGACTTTTCCATCAACAAAGACTACGACTTGGAACTTCGCAGAAAAGTTGAACGATTCATCGAAGATACAAATTGCAGAAAATCAGTTCATCTGTCGTTGGTGACAACTTACGGATTAGACAGGAACATGTATTCCGGACGTTTCCAGTCTGTTGTTACTATGGACGATATGTTTTGAGGAAATCAGTTACATTCCCCTCAATCCTCGCCTTGATGTCGTCGCTGTCGGCGGCTTTCTGGAACGCCTTGCCCGTGACTTTCTCGTAAAGTTCGATGTAACGGTCGGAGATGCCGGCCACGATTTCGGGTGTCATCTCCGGCACTTTCTGTCCGTCCTTGCCCTGAAAACCGTTCGCCATCAGCCATTCGCGGACAAACTCTTTCGACAACTGCTTGACTGGCAAGCCTTTGGCAAAACATTCCTCGTATTGGTCGGCGATGAAGTAACGCGACGAGTCGGGAGTGTGAATTTCGTCCATCAGGTAAATCTGGTCGCCGATCTTGCCGAATTCGTATTTCGTGTCAACGAGGATGAGGCCGTGTTTTGCCGCGATTTCGGTTCCTCTTTGGAACAATTTGCGGGTGATGACTTCGATTTTCTCGTAGTCTTCTTTGCTTATAAGTCCTTGACGGATAATCTCTTCCTTTGAAATATCTTCGTCGTGGCCTTCTTCGG
This sequence comes from Bacteroidales bacterium, assembly GCA_045600605.1. GTDB lineage: Bacteria > Bacteroidota > Bacteroidia > Bacteroidales > F082 > Limimorpha. The sequence goes on along the minus strand of JAZRYG010000002.1, from coordinate 13,526 downwards.
CCTTCGTTGTCGGGGTGATGATTGGCTCGGCAAAACGCTGGTGTTCCTTCATTCCGTCGGGGATGTTGACGCCGCAGATTGTGTGCTGTCCGCTCTTGTAGGTGCGCCACGAACTGCCTGTGAGGTAGCCGCGGATGATCATCTCGACAGGGAACGGCTTGCACAACTTGCCCACTGTGACCATCGGGTCGGGAGTTGCGATTTTCCAGTTCGGCACGATGTCGGTTGTCATGTCGAGGAATTCGGCTGCTATCTGATTGAGAATCTGTCCTTTATACGGGATTCCTTCAGGAAGAATCACGTCAAAAGCGGAGATGCGGTCGGTGGCGACCATCACCAAATATTTGTTGTCGATGAAATAAACGTCGCGGACTTTGCCGTGATAGACTTTGGTTTGACCGTCAAAGTTGAAATCGGTTCTTGTTAATGCTTTCATAGTTACTGATATGTGACCGCCACGCGGTTATTATTTGTTAATTGTTTGATTATTATCATTTTCTTCATTGTCATCGTGATAGAATTTCTTGTAGGCGTTGACGATTTCTGTCACGAGTTTATGTCTGACAACGTCTTTTTCATCAAGGAAGATAAACTCGATGCCTTTCACATCTTTCAGGATATCAATGGCTTGCGGCAGACCTGAAGGTTGGTTTTTCGGCAGGTCGATTTGTGTCACGTCGCCGGTGATGACAAATTTCGCGTCGCGTCCCATGCGTGTGAGGAACATCTTGAGTTGTGCGCGCGTGGCGTTCTGTGCTTCGTCGAGGATGACGAAGGCGTGGTCGAGGGTGCGTCCGCGCATGAAGGCGAGCGGCGCGATCTCGATGGTACCGTCCTCCATGTAGCCTTGCAGTTTCGCCTGCGGGAGCATGTCGCGCAGGGCGTCGTAAAGCGGTTGCAGATACGGGTCGAGCTTCTCCTTGAGGTCGCCGGGCAGGAATCCGAGGTTTTCGCCGGCTTCGACCGCCGGACGTGTGAAGATGATACGACGTACTTCTTTGTTTTTCAGTGCTTTGACTGCCAAGGCGACGGCGGTGTATGTCTTTCCTGTTCCGGCGGGACCGATGGCAAACAGCATGTCTTTCTTGCTGACAGCCGTCACCATCTTCTTCTGGTTTGCAGTTATCGCCTTGATTTGCAATCCGTTACGGCCATATACCAAGACATCTTTATCATCAAAGTCTTTTATCATCTCGTTTCCGCCCGATGCATTCATCACATTTTCAATCACTTGCGGCGTAATATTTCCGTAACGTTCAATGTGATTTGTTAAAATTGTGAGCCTGTCGAGGAAACAATCCACTTCCACGTCTTCACCAATGACCTTCACGAAATCGCCCCGAGCAATAATCTTCAATTTTGGAAACAGTCCCTTTATCATTGTAAGATGTTGATCATTAGCACCATACAAATCTTTTGGGTTTATATTTTCAATTTGGACAATCTGTTCAGACATCTGTTTTTTAATATTTTTACAGTCTGCAAAAATAATAAAAAATGTTCATAACTTTTTTATTTCTGCATTTTCAAATCATAATGATTAATGTATTTTTGCATCCGTCAATTGATTGATGAAACAACCGATAAAAAATTATGGCAATCATAACATTAACAAGCGATTGGGGCCTCTCGGACTACTATGTTGCGGCGGTGAAAGGCAAGATTTATTCGGCGATGCCGGATGCCACGATTGTTGACATCACCCACAGCGTAGAGCCTTGGGATGTCACATCAGCTGCTTTCATCTTGAAAAACTGCTACAAGAGTTTTCCGGAAGGCACGATTCACATCATTGCCATTGAGACTGAAGAATCGGTGCAGAATCCGCATGTCGCGCTGAAGGCGAACGGGCATTATTTCATTGGCACTGACAACGATATCTTCTCGCTCATCCTTGGTGACGACCCATACGAAGCAGTGATTATTGAAGTCCCGCAAGACACGGATTTCTTCACTTTCACCACTCGTGACAGGTTTGTCAAAGTCGCTGCGATGATTGCCAATGGCATCAGTTTCAGTAAGATAGGCACACCTTATCCAAACATCAAGAAAAGATTCACCTTCCAGCCAGCCATCGACGGTTGTTGCATTCAGGGCATGGTCATGTATGTGGATTCCTACGAGAACATCATCACCAACATCTCGAAAGAGCTGTTTGACAGCGTGAGAAACGGAAGAAGCTATGAGATCCGCTTCGGGCGTTACACCATCAACAAGATATGCAAGAGTTACAACGATGTCGAAATACCAAATTATCTGGCATTATTCGGAACTCACGGATACCTGGAGATTGCCATAAACCATGGTCACGCCGCGTCATTGCTCGGTTTGGCAAAGAACACGCCCGTTGACATCATTTTCAAATAACAACTATTTCTCCCCGAAGCTGGAACCATCGAAACAGTGAGTGCAGAGCTTGTCTTTCGGCAGACCAACCGCCTTGCATATTGTTTCCAAGTTGCTGAATTTCAATGTATCAACACCGATATGCTTGCGTAGCATCTCGACAAGATTTGCATATTGTTTCGTGGTATTGTCGCTGTATAGCTTAAGCAACTCAGGGCTACAGGCATTTCCCCCTTCAAGTTCTTGAATGCAACGTCGTGTGACGAGTTCGAGTTCGTTCTTCGACGCGCTGAAGTTGAGGTAATGGCAGCCATATATCAACGGCGGGCAACTGATTCTGATGTGAACCTCCTTTGCCCCATAGTCATAAAGCATCTTTACGTTGTCACGCAGCTGAGTGCCTCTGACTATTGAGTCATCGCAGAAGACGACACGCTTGCCATTAAGCAAATCGCGGTTCGGGATGAGTTTCATCTTAGCCACATGTTCCCTTTGCTCCTGACTCACAGGCATGAAGCTGCGCGACCATGTGGGGGTGTATTTCACCACCGAGCGCATGTAAGGTATGCCGCTGCCGTGTGAATAACCGATAGCCATCCCTGTTCCGGAATCAGGGATTGGGGCGACATAATCGGCTTCGATGTCATCGTTCTTGCCCATCTCATAGCCGTCATGGTAACGCATCTCTTCAACATTGATGCCTTCGTATGAGGTAGCAGGGAATCCGTAGTAAATCCACAGGAACGAACACACCTGCATCTTGTCGTTAGGCGCAAGGAGCTGCGTGATGCCGAACTCAGAAATCCTAACAATCTCACCCGGCCCGATGAAACGCTCTGTCTCGTAGTCGAGATTGACGTAACTATGGCTCTCCGATGCCAAGACATACCCGTTGTCATTCTTTCCGATGACGATAGGCGTGCGTCCGTAAAAGTCACGGGCCGCTATGATGCCGTCACATGTCAGGATGAGCATTGACACCGAACCCTTTACCTTTCTAAACACATTCTGGATGCCGTCAACAAAATCCTTACCCTGTGTTATGAGCAACGCTACAAGTTCCGTCGGATTAGTATCACCATGACTTAATTCAGCAAAATGCTGCATATTGTCAAGACATTCCTTTTCTAATTCTTTGATGTTCACAATCTTAGCGACCGTAACAATGGCAAATTTCCCCAAATGAGAGTTGACAACGATAGGTTGTGCGTCGGTGTCACTGATAATGCCAATGCCGCTGTTGCCTTTGAATTTGTCAAGCTCCTGATCGAACTTCGTCCTGAAATATGAACCCTTCAGACTATGAATCGAACGATTAAAGATGTCACCGTCGAAAGTGCAGATACCGCCTGACGAAGTTCCTAAATGTGAATGATAATCAATACCATAGAATAAGTCTGTGATACATGGTCTCTTTGATACAATTCCGAAAAATCCGCTCATTGTGTTATGTTTTGGTGTAATTGTTTTTTACGCCGCAAATATACGGAAAAGTACATTACTGCGAAATCCGTTTAACCAAAATTTCTTCGATTTTACTGCCGACCGATGTAATGAACCACCGGCCGACAGCGAAACCGCAATCATTGTCTGCACCTACACGCCCGTTTGATGGTTACATACCCAATTCCCAAAATCGAAAATACAACAATTCCTGGTTCAAGTGGAGTCTGATTGTCATCACCTTGATTGCCGTGATAATCAGGAAATTCAGGGAAAGACAACCCTCGACTATCCACATCATAATAGTCACTGAAAAAGGAATCGGTTGACTGTGCCAAAACGCTGAACGTAATGCAACATGACAATACCATTACAACAAAAAACTTTTTCATCGCTGAATGTTTTTGTTTGAAATTTTACATGATGACAATTTTCTGTGTCCTGACTTTCTCTCCGACAACTCTCACAATATAAGCACCAGATTTTATACCTTCAACATTGATTGTCTGTTCATTACAATCAACCTCACAGCTCATCACAACCCTACCCATCATGTCAAAAATCTGTAATTTACCAATGGCATTCGTCACCAACATATTACTTGTCTGGTAAATGAAAAAGCCGTCATTCTCTTCATTGTCGTCCACATTATTGTCATTGAACATCTTGATTATGAACCTGTCTTTGTCGTCAACGGGCGAGCCGATGAACTCGTAATACTTTTCTACCAACATATCAATGTCGCAGTTGGTTTGAAGGTCAACCAGATGAAGATACGTCACTTCTTTAGCGGCATCATCAACATTAACAGACATCTTGTATGCTCCTGTTGTCGCGACATCGAGTGAAACCGTAAAACTTCCGACATTTTCATCAAGTACGGCAATGGCTTTGTCATTTATTGACAATGAAGGAATTGCATCATTCTGGTGCGGAAACTTCGACATCTCTGGCATATCTTGCGCTGATGGCAACAGAATTGCATGAGCTACATCACTATACTTGTTGTTTTCGACTTTGACTGAGATGATGTTTTGGTATGTTTCTGCATTCCGTTTTGTCCGCTCATCATTTCTGATTACAACAGGTTTTGTTTCATCAGTCTGAATGAGGAAAGCCTCTCCCGGCCCGATTTCATCCGCGTTTCCGACGTGAACTTCCCATGCGCCGGCATCCGTTGCGAGGCAGAATCCGCTGAAGTCGGCGCCTTCGACATCAGCCAATGTAATTGATTTCGGGAATGGGTTGCCCAACAGATTAAATCCTTTAAGCATTTCATTTTCAGATGAATAGCTGATGGTTTTTTCTATATCATTTGTATTAAGCTCACCGCAGAAACGCAGGGTTGTGCCTTCCTTTGAGGCATAGAGATAACCTTCGCCTGAATTAAGATTCGTGAAGTTGTTTTCCTCGTTTTTGTAGTTGAGCCACGATGCTTCCTGCTCTGAATAAAGATACAGGTCAAAATCATTGTTTCCGCTTGTCAGAAGTCCGGAAACGGCAGTCGCCTCAACATTCCCGGCAACCGGCGAGCTGATTCCGTACCATCCGTCTGTTGCAAGATACTCCATGCCCCACTCCGATGAAGCGTCTATCTCTTTCACAAAAGTGCCAAAGACACCTTCGTTACACTCAATCTGACCGCCGTCGATGACAAGCAAATCGGCGTTTTTGTTTCCAATCATGTTTCCGGAAAGCTTTGCGTTATCACTGACTGTCACCACGTCAGACAGTGAGGTTGGATTCGTCCAGACTGTATTCTCGGTTATCGTGAGAGGCGATGAGATGACATCTATCGAAGTACAGTAGCAACGGACGGCACACACTCCCATTTTGTAGAGCTGAATGGCTTTCTGCGTTCCCTTGTAATATCTGAAACGCTTTTGTCCAGATGTTGAATTATAACGCAAAACAATTGTGTCTGAAGCCGCCACCACGGCATTACCTTCATCGTCAATGTCGATGAAATTGTCGTAAACTGTTGTCTGGTTTGCATTTAACCCCGCAGTGCCGCTTGTTCTTCCGATGTAAAAACCTGACAATGACCTTATTGAATATGCTGCCGCGGTCTTTGAAATCGTGAAGACGGCGGAATTTGTCTCTGCATCCGACAATATAACGCCATCAGATATATCAACATGAATGTTATTCTCATTGACATCAAGACTTTCAAGGCCTCCGTTAAAAGCCACCATATTCTCCTCATTCACAATAAGATACGTTCCTGAATAGTCATTAAGTGACGTTGTGACTTTCTCAAATGAACCACTTTTCTCAATGGCATACACCGCATAAAGTGTCACGTCATCTGTCACGACATACGGGTTTTCGAGAATTGCCGGCGGCGTGTCTGACGGCGAACTCATCGGATTCAGGCTCCAGCCTTGGAATGCGAAGCCGTTGATTTCCTCCGGCATCTTCAACGTAACAGACTCGCCGTCAGCGCATTGCTGCTCCGATGTCACGCCGTTCTCATTGTATGTTATTGTATATGAATATGAAGATGTCGTAAACGCCTTGTAAATACTGACGTTCCCTGTCGCGTTCTCATAACAAGAGAACAAATCGCTACCACTGTTATACCGCAGGTAGTTGTGAGTGTTTTCACCCTGCGCCATTACCGTTGCAACTCCATTTTCACCAATGTCAATCACAAAAGAGCCGTTGGCGTTGTTTTCAATCTGTGTCCTGAGGTAGTTGCCGGTCGATGACGCTGCATAAAGATAGCCATCGCCAACGAACAACGCCAAGGTGTTCGGCAACGTTCCATCTTGAAGTGTAATCACTTGAACATCAGACGATAATGTGCATTGATTATCAGTTTTTACAATTTCAGCCTGACCTCGATTATTGGCATTTTGAGTTGTGCTCAGCGCAAAATCTTCGGTTGCTGACGCAATGATAATTTGGTCACCGGCATTGAGGTTGGCGGCATCGGTGACAAGGTTCCATGTTGTTTCTCCGCGCACTACGGAGATGCTTGACAATAGGCATAGCACTGCCAGCAAAGATAAAAATCGTTTCATTTTCATAAATTTGGTTAATAATATTAGCAGACTCAAAAAGTCACGAACGACGAGTAATTTCCATGACCGATTTTGTCTGTATCACTTGCTGCAAAAATACACATTATTTTCATACACGCAACAAAAAATTTAAAAATATTTTTTCGTAACAAATTAGCAATCAATGCGTTAAACAATTACTATTAATATAACTATATAGTATATGGAAAATGCCAAAATCGAACCCAATTTAATATGGTTCGCGCGTTGTCTTTTTTTATTTTACAAATATGTCATGTCAAATTATTTACTACCTTTGCAGAAATTTTTCAGGAATACAAATCAAACAAAAATAACTATGAGTAACCAGAAAAAACTTTTTGAGGAGTTTCCGCCTGTCTCGACCGAGCAGTGGGAAGCTGTCATCGAAAAAGACCTCAAAGGAGCCGATTACAACAAGAAACTTGTCTGGAAGACCGCTGAAGGTTTTCAGGTGAGGCCGTATTATCGTGCCGAGGATTTGAAAGGCATCACATGGACCGACACCAAGCCGGGCGAATTTCCTTACATCCGCGGCAACAAACAGCAGGGCAACACCTGGCTGATTTGCGAAGACATCATCGTAAAAGATTATCATTCAGCGAATAAGAAGGCATTGGAAGCCATCGAACGCGGTGCCAACGCCCTTTCATTCCGCCTCGAGACTGACAAGCCTTACGACGCTGTCGAAATCTCAGGACTTCTCAACGGCATCGATGCCAAGAAGGTGGAAATCAACTTCTATCACAACAAATATCATCTTCCGCTTTTGGAAATGATGTCGAAGATTCCGGATATTCACGGTTCACTCAACTACGACCCGCTCACACGTTACATCCGTCGCGGCACGTGGCTCGTGACAGAGAACACCGACATGGAGCTTGCAGCCATCCTGACGAAAGCCGAAATACCTGGCGTTCAGACAATTGGCGTCAATGCTCACGTCTTTACAAACGCCGGAGCGACAATCTCGCAGGAAATGGGCATCGCACTCTCAATCGGTGTCGAATATATCGACCAGATGCTTGCCAAAGGCTTGACAATCGATGAGATAGCACCGAAGATGCGCTTCAACGTGGCAGTCGGACAGAACTATTTCATGGAGATGGCGAAGATGCGTGCATACCGCATGCTTTGGGCCGAGATTCTCAAGGCTTACGGCGCGAAGGAAGAAAACTGCAAGATGCACATCCACGCCTTCAACGCATTGATTAACATGAGTTTGTACGACCCATACGTCAACATGCTCCGCACTACGACCGGCACGATGTCGGCGGTGCTCGGCGGTGTTGACTCATTCTCGGTCACTCCGTTTGACGCCACATTCGAGGAGACGACGGAATTTGCCGACCGCATCGCCCGCAACCAGCAGCTCATCCTCAAAGAAGAAGCTCATTTCGACAAGGTCGCCGACCCGGCAGCCGGTTCATATTACATCGAAAACCTCACGCAGTCGTTGGAAAACGCAGCATGGACGGTCTTCAACCAGATTGAAGACGAAGGCGGCTACCTCGCGTCGGTGCGTAAAGGCACAATCCAGAACATCGTGAAGGAAAGCGCGGCGAAACGCTTCAGCAACCTCGCCACACGCCGCGAGACCATCCTCGGAACAAACCAGTTCCCGAACTTCACCGAGACGATGAAATTCAACCCGGCGGAATGGGTGTTCAAGGCCAACTGCAAACGCGATGAGAAAGCCGGCATCGACACCATCGTGACATTCCGCGTGGCACAGCAGTTCGAGGCAATGCGTTATGCCACAGACGTTTACGCACAGACCAACAAACGCCCCGTCGCATGGATGTTCACCTACGGCAACCTCGCAATGCTGAAGGCACGCGCCAACTTCGCGTCGAACTTCTTCGCGTGCGCCGGCTTTGAGGTGCACGACAACGCCGGTTTCAAGACATTGGACGCCGGCATCGAGGCGGCACGTCAGGCCAAGCCGGAAATCGTCGTCATCTGCTCATCAGATGAGGAATACGGCGAAGGCAACGCTCTCCGCATCTTCAACGAACTCAAGAACGACGCCATCGTCGTCCTCGCAGGCAACCCCGAAGGCACCGCCGACATCCTCAAGGAAGCCGGCATGGAGTATTTCATCCACGTCAAGAGCAACGTCCTCGAGACATTGCAGAGTTTCCAGAAGAGATTAGGTATAACAAAATAAGAAAGGAGTTAAAATGAAACCAGATTTCAAGAAAATAGACATCAACGCTATACCTGAGTCAAAGACAAAGGCCGACTACAAGGCCGACTGGGAGACCGTTGAGCACATCAACGTGAAGCCGGCATACACCGCCGAAGACCTCGCAAACATGGAGCACCTCAACTATGCGGCGGGCATCGCCCCTTACCTCCGCGGACCTTACTCGACCATGTACGTCATGCGTCCATGGACAGTCCGCCAGTATGCGGGTTTCTCGACAGCCGAAGAGTCGAACGCATTTTACCGCCGCAACATCGCGGCAGGACAGAAAGGTCTTTCGGTCGCCTTCGACCTCGCCACACACCGCGGCTATGACGCTGACCACGAGCGCGTCATGGGCGATGTCGGCAAGGCCGGCGTGAGCATCTGCTCCGTCGAAGACATGAAGGTGCTGTTCGACCAGATTCCGTTAAATAAGATGTCAGTCTCCATGACGATGAACGGTGCTGTGCTGCCGATACTGGCGTTCTACATCGTCGCGGCATTGGAACAGGGCGCGAAATACGAAGAGCTTCAGGGCACGATACAGAACGACATCCTGAAAGAGTTCATGGTGCGTAACACATACATCTACCCGCCTGAGTTCTCGATGAGAATCATAGCCGACATCTTCGCGTTCACATCGCAGAACATGCCGAAGTTCAACTCAATATCCATCTCCGGCTACCACATGCAGGAAGCCGGCGCCACATGCGACATCGAGCTGGCCTACACCCTCGCCGACGGCTGGGACTACCTCCGCACAGGCGTGAAGTCGGGCCTCGACATCGACGCTTTCGCGCCGCGCCTCTCGTTCTTCTGGTGCTCCGGAATGAACCATTTCATGGAGATAGCGAAGATGCGCGCGGCACGTATGCTCTGGGCGAAGATCGTGAAGACCTTCAACCCGAAGAGCGACAAGTCGCTGGCACTCCGCACACATACGCAGACCTCAGGCTGGTCGCTGACCGAACAGGACCCGTTCAACAACGTCGCACGCACATGCGTCGAGGCTATGGGCGCGGCCCTCGGACACACACAGTCGCTTCACACCAACGCCCTCGACGAAGCCATCGCGCTTCCGACCGACTTCTCGGCTCGTATCGCACGTAACACCCAGATTTACATCCAGGAAGAGACCAACATCTGCCGCACCGTTGACCCGTGGGCCGGCTCATACTACATCGAGTCGCTGACCAAGGAGATCGCCGACAGGGCGTGGGAGCACATCATGGAAATCGAAGCTATGGGCGGAATGGCGAAGGCCATCGAGACCGGACTTCCGAAGATGCGCATCGAAGAGGCGGCGGCACGCAAGCAGGCGAGAATCGACGCCGGCAACGAGACAATCGTCGGAATCAATAAATACCGTCTCGAACATGAAGACGCCATCGACACCTTGGAGGTCGATAACACGGCTGTCCGCGAGTCGCAGATCAAGCGTCTGAACGCACTCCGCGCAAGCCGCAACGAGGCCGACGTGCAGCGTTGCCTCGAAGCCATCACAGAGGCGGCCCGCACAGGCAACGGCAACCTCCTCGCCCTCGCGATAGAGGCGGCGAAGGTACGTGCCACATTGGGCGAGATCTCGATGGCTTGCGAGAAGGTCGCAGGTCGTTATAAAGCTGTTATTCGTTCAATATCAGGAGTTTATTCTATGGAAGCAAAAGGTAATGACAAATTCGCCAAGGCGCAGGCCATGGCCGACGAGTTCGCGAAGATGGAAGGACGCCGTCCGCGTATCATGATCGCGAAGATGGGCCAGGACGGTCACGACCGTGGCGCTAAGGTCGTCGCGACAGGTTATGCGGACATAGGCTTCGACGTTGACATGGGACCGTTGTTCCAGACACCGGCCGAGGCGGCACGTCAGGCGGTGGAGAACGACGTCCACATCCTCGGCGTCTCCTCACTCGCGGCAGGTCACAAGACACTCGTACCGCAGGTCATCGAAGAGCTGGCCAAGCTCGGCCGCCCCGACATCATGGTGGTCGTCGGCGGCGTCATCCCTCCGCAGGACTACCAGTTCCTCTACGACGCGGGCGCGGCGGCCATCTTCGGACCTGGCACGATAGTGTCGGATTCGGCGATGAAGATGCTCGAACTGCTCATCGAGATGAGGAAGTAGTTAAGAGAGTAGAGAGTAGAGTTAAGAGAGGCTGGCGCAAATGCCGGTCTCTCTTTTTATGTGATATAAAGCATAAAATCATGTTAATTTTATGTGTCATATCAAATAAAATATTATTTTTGCAAAAATTTTGATATGGATATAAATTTAATAAAACAAGTTGTCGTCACAAACAGAAATCTATTGTCATCCATTGATTTGGTACGAAGGGATGTTGATTTAGATGACAGCATCAATTATGTTTTCACAATTGACAACTTTTATGATTGCAACTTTTACAACTTTTTTACAAAACAACAATGAATACATTAGCTTACTCCACAACCACTCTCTTCGTAATCTTATCAATTCCGTTGCTTGCGCTGACGAAATAAATTCCCTTTCCAAGTTCGGAAATATCAAGAATTCCGTCGCTGAAATCATTGATTTCCAACACTTTAATTCCTAAAATATTATATACTTCAAGCAGATATTCATGATTCAAACCGGTTTTTATTGCGATGTTTCCATTTGAAGGATTCGGGAAGACCGACAGGTTGAAACTCTCGTCCTCAACATTCTCATTGATGGCATCAGGTGTGAAATCGATTCGCAAATCATCGATGTATAATTTCTTATCATAACCCCGATTCCATGCGCCGCTGCTCTCAAATCTAATCCTTACTTTTACGTAAGCGCAGCCTATGAAATCATTAAGCGAGACAGAATGTTCCGCATAGCTTGTTGAGAGGCCTTTGCTGATTTCTGAAAGTTTATGCCAGTGCCTGCGGTCGGTGGTCGCTTCAATCACCACATGCGAATTATAAATCCATATACTTAAGAAATGTTTCCAATAAATAAAACTCAAACTTATATCTGTTGCTGTTTCTGGAATTGAAAACCATTGTGTTTCAAGAATTTGAAAGCAATTATCGTTTGATTCCGACTCGGCTTTCAAGACGTTTCTTTGTTTATATTGGCAGAAACTCCATTTGTCGTTGTTCAAAATCAATCCGGGATTTGTGCCATCTTCAAAGTCATAAAACACGGGGATTTGCAAAGGCGTGCGGTCGAAAACCGAGTCGAGGTTTGAAGCGGGGCTTTCCTCGCCATCTGCATTTACGCCTTTTACAAAATATTTGTGCCATTCTCCATCTGTGAAGTTTTCATCAATGAAAGAAGTGTCGGTTGTTTCTGCAAGTAACTCATTGTCTTTGTATATTTTATAACTTTGAGTTTCATGCGATGCATCCCAGTTAAGAACCACGTTTCCGTCGTTTACGACGGCACAGAAATTCTGTGGTGAGACCCAACTGTCGGCGAGTTCGGCAACGGACGCCACCACTGTCTTGACAAATCCTTCGGCGAGACGGAAGCAATTCACTCCGGCTCCGATGGTGTCGGAGTCGTGGTGATAATGGATGTTTTCGGAATGATATTCGATGTCGCCGATGTAAAGTGCGGGATATTCGTAGATGTTGAAACTCATGTGATCGCCTCCGTAGCTGTCGCCTTGCACGGTGAAACGATACGTCGGAGTTTCTGGAACGTACAGATTTGCAACGTGTTGGTAAAATTCAAAAAGGTGCTGCGAGATGTAAGAATATCCCGAATAAAGTGTAACATCGCCGTGATTTTCAGGCCAGAAGCCTATCATGTCGAAATCGAAAACGCCGAGGATGTTCATCTCTTCGCGGGCACATTTCTGTGCGAAAGGGAAACTACCGACCATCCAGCTTTCTTCGCCGTTGAACGGAACATAAAGAATCGTTCTTTTAAATTGATACTGGCTCAAAATCCTTGCGCATTCAAGCACGCCAGCTGTTCCAGAGGCGTTGTCATCGGCACCGGGGCCATCAGGGTGGTCGTAATGCGACGCGATGATGATGTATTCGTCGGGGTACTCAGTGCCGGGCTGTATGGCGATGACGTTGCCGGCATCAAGAGTGTCGGTCTGTCCGATTTGTCCCGTATGTTTGTGGATGTATGTTTCAAGTCCGAGTTCGTCGAATCTGTCGAGGAGATAATTCTGGACGGTCAGTGCTTCCGGCGACCAAGCCGCGCGGATGAATTGCTGCATGTACGAAATAGTGTTGAAGAGATTTATGGTGTCAACCTGCGTCACCATCTCCACAATTGCGGGGTTTGTCTCATTGACAATAGGATAAGTCTGGTTTCTATTTCCTTTGTTATCAATAAGTTGGGCTTTCATTGTGATCGACAAAAACAAAGCCGCCAAAGTCAGAAGTAATGTTTTTTTGGCTTAATGGTCAAATTTGGTGATAAATCATCTAAGAAAAATCACTAATGGTCATTTTTGGTGATAAAACAAACCTCTAACACCTTGTAACGGTTGCCGTTACAAGGTGTTAGAGGTTTTCGCGAAGTATTCATCAAT
>JAZRYG010000001.1:0-26410 GCA_045600605.1 Bacteroidales bacterium | reverse complement strand
ACGAGTATTGGATATGAAGCATTCGTCGGTTGCGACGGGATGGTGGAGTTAATAATTCCAAGCACGGTGACGAGTATTGGAGCATACGCATTCAGCGGTTGCACGAACCTCAGCACCATCGATTTGCAAGAGGGTGTGACGGGTGTCGGAAGTCATGCATTCGCAGGTTACGCCGGAATGGAAGAGCTGACCATTCCAGGCTCGGTATCCACAATTGGGGCACAGCCATTCAAGGGTTGGCAGAACCTGACCAAGCTGACTGTAAAAGCAGGCAGTATCGGGGACATGGCATTTAAAGATTGTACGAATTTGACTTCCGTCAATTTGCAGGAAGGCGTGACGAGTATCGGAAATGAAGCATTCGGATCTTGCTCCGGTATAGAAGAGTTAGCCGTCCCAAACACGGTGACGAGTATTGGAGAAAACGCATTCAACGGTTGCGCCAACCTTAACTCCATCACGTTAGGCAACGGAATGGAGAATATTGAGAACAATGCATTCAGCGGATGCTCAAAAGTGACGTCTGTGGCATTCTCAGGGGTTGTGGTATTCAACAATGTATTCGACGGGGTTGGCACTGCCAAATCTCCCGCCAACCTTAAAATACCTTTCACCTGGTTGGCAAACGACAAGCCGGTCAACAGCACGACCCCTTGGCACGGCGGATATTTCAGCTGCACATACACAGATCCTGTCAAGGAGTTCCTCGGCGAGATATGGCCGAACCTTACACCGACTGTCCGTCCGTCGAAGTGACCAAAGGCGACAAGACAGTAAAACTCTATAATCCGGAGAAGGTGGAGTTCAGGAAGGAGTGAAGGTGGTTAGGTGATTAGGGGAAAAGGAAATATTTCGATAGTTTTTATGTGTTTACGAAAAAATGTAGTAATTTTGCAGCCAAAATAGGAATACCACTCCTAATTTGTCCATAAAAAACACGTAAGATATGTATCAGCGAATATTACAACAACAATTAGTGGAACTGAGTGCGCAATGGAGCGTGATATCCGTCACCGGACCGCGTCAGTCGGGCAAAACAACTTTATGTAAGATGGCCTTCCCGGATTACGAATATGTGAATTTGGAAAGAGCTACAACAAGGGAGTTGATCCGTCAAGACATAGAGGGCTATTTGTTGAACAACCCTGATGGACTGATCATTGACGAGGCACAAAACTTGCCGGAGCTGTTTTCCGTATTGCAGGTTGTTGTGGATGAACACAAGGACTACCGTTATGTCCTAAGCGGAAGCAGCGATTTCCTTTTGATGCAAAGCATTTCTCAATCCTTGGCAGGGCGTGTCGCCGTATTAAGGTTGTTGCCTCTCAGTATCGGAGAGTTGGGCAAGGATGCAGACATCCCTACTGATGAACTGATGTGGCGCGGATTCTACCCTGCCGTATGGGGAGACAAAAAGACACCCAACATGGTTTATGACAGCTATGTGGCCACTTATATCCAGCGTGATGTGCGCCAGATCTTGAATATAAAAGACATTAGTCTGTTTCAGCGTTTTTTAACTATCACAGCCTCCCGCGTGGGGAATGTGTTTTCGGCATCGTCTCTTGGGGCGGAATTAGGTGTGGGCTACAAGACTATCCAGTCATGGATGAGTATATTGGAGACCTCTTATACGGCCTTTACCCTTCAGCCATTCTACCGCAACATCGGGAAACGACTCACTAAAACGCCTAAGGTGTATTTTTACGATGTGGGCCTTGTGTGCTATTTGCTCGGGATAGAGAATGCCAAGCAATTAGCCCATCATCCGTTGCGGGGCGCCATATTTGAGAATATGGTGGTTTGTGAGTTTCTCAAGGACTGTTACAACCACGCACGTAAAAACAACTTGTTTTTTTATCGGGATAAGAGTCAGGAGGTCGATCTTATTCAAGAAGACGCACAGGGAGTACGGGCTTATGAAATCAAATCCGCGGAGCGTTTCCATCCGGATTTCAACAAGGCTCTCAAATATCTGCAATCCCTGTTGGGAGGCGACCTGACATCTTCGCAAGTCGTCTATGCAGGACAGGAACAACTGCTTCTGCCTTTCTGCGGATTAATTAACTACAAGTCAAAGTTTTCTGATATTTCAAAATAAAAAAATCAAATAAAATCAAACAAATATGCGCAAACTCTTTTTATCAATCATCGCCCTGACGCTCGGCATCAGCGCATGGGCACAACAGACAGTTGACAATGTACATTACCTTGATGCCAATGGTGTGGAACAAACCGCCAACAATGTGACTAAAGTCGAGAACGCCACTTCCCAAGTTTCTTGGAATGCTGGTTGGTATGTGGTTACCGGTGAAGTCACCCTTTCCAACGGTGCCGTCTGCAATGGCGATGTTCGTCTTATCCTTGCTGATGACGCCAAGCTCATTGCAAATGGAGATTATTGCCAAGCCGGTATCGAAGTGTCGGGCGAGGGCAACGCCCTCACTATCTTTGGGCAAGCCAACCAAATAGGCCAACTCATTGCAAAAGGAGGTTATCATAGTGCCGGTATCGGTGGCGGGCAAGGATTTATCGGCTCTAATATCACCATCAGCGGAGGTACGGTTACTGCAACCGGAGATGAACTGGCTGCCGG
Organism: Bacteroidales bacterium; assembly: GCA_045600605.1. Lineage (GTDB taxonomy): Bacteria > Bacteroidota > Bacteroidia > Bacteroidales > F082 > Limimorpha. The sequence continues at coordinate 23,814 of JAZRYG010000001.1, read as the reverse complement.
TATCGGTGGCGGAGCAGGTGCCTCCGGCTCTGACATCACCATCAATGGCGGTACGGTTGTCGCAAATGGCGGTTCCGGTGCAGGGGCTATCGGTGGAGGATTCTTGTACGGCTCTTCTAATATTAATATCTTCGTGGCTACCAAATGTGTTGTAAGGGCAGGTTCAAGCGCAAATCCGGTGGATGTAATTGAAAACACCGGTGCTGATCTCGCAAGCAGTTTGGCAGTCAAACAATATGCAACGGTAGAAACGTATGCGGCTCCTATTTCTACCAAATACATTGACGAAAATGGAGAATCACTCGAGATTAACGCTATCCCTGTCCATCCTGCTGTCGCTCGAATTACTTGGGGTGAAACCGGTAAAACCACATGGTTTGTTGTCAAAGATGTTGATGTCATCCTCTCATTAGGTGCAATCTGCGTTGGTGACGTTCGCCTTATCATTGCCGATGAGGCTGTACTGGCGGCTTCGGGATATGAATATTATGCAGCCATCTCCGTATCGGGTGAGGGCAACTCCTTCACTGTTTATGGGCAAGCTGACCAAACAGGTAAACTCGAAGCATACGGTGGGAATATGGGTGCAGGAATCGGAGGCGGATTTTATAGTTCCGGCTCTCACATTACCATCAATGGTTGTAATGTGCTGGCAAGAGGCGGAACAAATGCTGCCGGTATCGGTGGTTCATGGCATACTTCCGGCTCTGACATCACTATTAATGGAGGTACAGTGGATGCAGGCGGCGGTACTAATGGTGCCGGTATTGGTGGAGGATTTGAGGCTCCCGGCACTAATATCACCATCAACGGCGGTAAGGTTACGGCAAGTGGCGGAGATTTTGCCACCGGTATCGGCGGAGGTGGTCAAAGTTCCGGCTCCAATATCTTTGTGGCCACTTCGCTGGTAGTAAAAGCGGAAGGTAAAAATCCTCCTGCAACCGTAATTGCTAATGACGGTACTGACCTTGCAAGCCTCTTGGCAGGCAAACGCTATGCAACCATTGATTTAGATCTGGCTCCCTATAAGACGGACGCTATCGAAGAGATTGATCTAACTATCGAGGGTGTTACAGACGAAAATATCCTTGCTGTTGCAGCTGCCGCAAAAGATGCCATCACCGATGCCACAACTTTAGCGGAAATTGATGCTATCAAGACCTTTGCCATAGCCAAACTGACAGCCCTTTATCATATTCTTATCGCTCGTCAGGGCATACAGAATGCTGAAATCAACAGCATGATTAATGATGCGGTGAATGGTATCAGCAACGCTACTACAACGGATCAGATAACAGCACTCCATTCCCAAATTAGTACCATTATTGGTCTCGTCCAAACCGGCAGAGCCGAAGGTATCGAGGAAGGCAGGGCCGAAGCTCTCGGCGAGATGGGCACTGAATGCACCGACTGCCCAGCCGTCGAAGTCACCAAAGGCGACAAGACCATCAAACTTTACAACCCGGAGAAAGTGGAGTTTAAGAAGGAGTGAAGAGTAAAGAGTGAAGAGTGAAGTGTTAAGAGTTAAGACTAACGGAAATATCTTGCTGATTTTTCTTACATATATATGAAAATGTTGTACTTTTGCACTCGCAAACTGCAAAATCTCATGAAGCATGTTAAAAGACAGAGTTGAATACGTAGTAGCACTAATAGCTGAATTTGCCAAATATTTTGGCATTTCTGACAAGGAATCGGCTCAATATTTAAGCCGCTATCACGCACTTGAGTTATGTGAAAAGCACTATGACATAATGCACACATTGTCGTTTGCTGATAATGTGTATAATTTGGCGACATATTGCCGCAGACAAGGAGGGTATCTGTGATACTATATCATGGCTCCAATATCGCTTTCGACAAGATTGATTTGACAAAATCCAAACATTTCAAGGATTTTAATCGCGCATTCTATTTATCTGCGGAAGAGAATCAAGCTAAAGAAATGGCTGCCAATAAAGCCGATTTTTTAGGCGGGACGCCGATTGTACAGACCTATGAGTTTGATGAGTGCTTGTTGCGGGATGGTTCATTTAGAGTGAAGATTTTTGACCATTATTGTTTAGAATGGGCGGAGTTTGTTTGGAACAACCGTGACGAGAACCAGAATTACCAACACGAATATGATATTGTTTACGGTCCAATTGCTAATGATACAATTGGACTTCAAATGCGAGAGTTTCGAAGAAGACATCTTACATTGGAAGATTTTTTGAAAGGCATCCAATATACACGAGGCGAAACTTTTCAATATGCTTTTTGTACAGAGAAAGCCATTGCTAAATTGCATAAGATATGAATATAAGCGAACAAGATTTCAAATATATGGTTGAGGGTGCGACAGCAGACTTAATCCGTTTGTTGATAGAACGTAAGGACTACGATATGAAATCGGCAGTTGATGCAGTGTATCAATCTAAGACTTATGCCGCACTCAATCGTCCTCAAACCGGCTTATATTATCAAAGTTCCGGTTATCTTTTTGACTATTTGTTAGAGGAACTCGGAGTTCGTGCTCAATCCTATGAGAAACTTTAAATGGAGAAGAAACAACTCTCCAAAACCATTTGAATTTAAAAATCAAATAAATCATGCGCAAACTAACTATTTTATTCGCCCTCCTGACATTATTCGCAGGACTGGCACAAGCACAGGAAAACCCGGAACCCAACACCTTGCCAACACCGGCAAGCAACCAAATCGTGTATCGGTCGTCTGACCATCAGATAGTAACGCTTAATAATGCATCTTATTTTGGCGTTACCGTCACGGATAATTCATACGATGCCGAAGCCGATTTGGGTACTATCACTTTCAGCGGAGATGTAACGGCCATTGGTAATTGGGCATTTTCAAATTGTACGACCCTGACGGCTATCGTTTGGCCAAGCACCGTGACGAGTATTGGAGCATATGCATTCAATCGTTGCACGAACCTAAGTTCCATTGATTTGCAAGAGGGAGTAACAAGTATTAGAGGATCCGCATTCAACGGTTGTGCCGGTATGTCAGAGTTAGCCATTCCAAGCACGGTAAGCGTTATCGGAGACTATGCATTCAACGGCTGGACAGCCCTGACCAATCTAACTGTAAAAGCAGGAAGTATTGGAGCTTATGCATTCAATAGCTGCACGAACCTCAGCACCATCGATTTGCAAGAAGGCGTGACGAGTATTGGAGGAAGTGCATTCTATGGTTGCGCCGGCATGGCAGAGCTAACCATTCCGAGCACGGTGACGAGTATTGAAGGGGTCGCATTCTACGGATGGACAGCCTTAAACAAACTGACCGTAAAAGCAGGAAGCATTGGAGAGAGCACATTCGAAAATTGCGCGAACCTCAGCATCATTGATTTGCAAGAGGGGGTGACGAGTATTGGAGCAAAAGCATTCCAAAATTGCACGAACCTCAGCACCCTCGTTTTGCAAGAAGGCGTGACAAGTATTGGAGAAGGGGCGTTCAGCAGTTGCGTGGGAATAGAAAAGTTAACCATTCCAGGCACGGTAACGAATATTGGAGATAATGCATTCAATGGTTGTACCAATGTGACAGACATAACATTCTTGGGGTATGTGGTACTTTATGAAGGCTCGTTTAACTCTATTGGTACTGCCGAATCTCCTGTTGCACTTAAAATTCCTTCCGCTTGGTTGGCAAACGACAAGCCAGTAAACAGTACCACCCCTTGGCATGGCGGTTATTTCAGCTGCACATACACAGATCCTGTCAAGGAGTTCCTCGGCGAGATGGCCGAACCTTGCGAGGACTGCCCGTCTATCGAAGTGACCAAAGGCGACAAGACCGTCAAACTTTATAACCCTGAGAAGGTGGAGTTCAAGAAAGAGTAAAACAGCGGTGACAGCCCAGTAAAAACGTCAAGGTTCCGCAAGCTGCCGAAATCACCGGCGACCCGCGGAATCTTTGAATTTTTGAATTTTTAAATCCCCCCAAAAAAACGTATCTCTGCCGCCCGAAGTTTGCGATTTATCAACCAAGGGTGACAAGACATCGAAACTCGTCAATCCCGAGAAAGTGGAGTTCGGGAAACAGGAATAAGCAAGAAAAATCCGTGTAAAACCACAAAAATTTCCGCTAAAAATACCTCATGATTCAAAAAAGAATGCTTCTATTGGAAAAATCTGTGTAAAACCACAAAAATTTCCGCTAAACGTTTGCATAATTCAAAAAAGTTGTACTTTTGCGGAAAAATTTGTGTAAAACGTAGAACAATTTTGTTAGAGATATGATATTTGAACGTACATCTTATTTGCAAAAATTAATCAAAGCCCAAGGGAATGGAATGATTAAAATCGTTACGGGCATTCGCCGTTGCGGAAAATCGTTTCTTCTTTTTAATATATTTCGCCAATACCTTATCCAACATGGTATTGATGAACAGCATATCGTATGTTTGAGTATGGATGATATGCGTAACGAAGAATTACGAAACCCAAAGCGTCTGTTAGAGTATTTGGACACACATATCATCAACGACGGCATTAAGACTTTTGTTATCATCGATGAGGTGCAGTTTGTCAAGAATTTTGTAGATGTACTTTTAAGTCTTACGCACATGCCGAATGTAGAAGCGTATGTGTCTGGTAGTAACAGCAGGTTCCTTAGCAGCGATGTTGTCACCGAATTCCGTGGACGCGGTTGGGAGATTCGTATTCATCCACTCAGTTTTGCGGAATACTATGAGGCATTGGGCGGAGACATTTCCAACGCTTATCTCACTTATTTACGATACGGAGGTCTGCCTCAAGTGGCATTGATTGAAGATATTGAAAGCAAAAAGAATTTCTTGCAGAGTATATTTGAAACAACTTATTTACGCGATGTAATCGAACGGAATCACCTGCGTAACTCGGATGGCATGAAGGAGTTGATTCGGATATTGGCATCTGCTATTGGAGCGAGTACCAATCCGTCTCGTATTTCCAAAACATTCAAGTCCGTGGCGCAGATGGATATTAAATCGGAAACAATCAATGCTTATATCAATCACTTACAAGATGCTTTCATCGTCAATGAAGCTTTGCGCTATGATGTAAAAGGGCGCAAATACATTGGCACTGAAACAAAATACTATTTTGAAGACCTTGGCATACGAAACATGTTGCTTAACTATAGGCAAGAAGACGAGAAAAGCCACCTTATGGAGAATGCCATCTATAATGAATTGCGACGACGTGGCGCCACTGTAGATGTCGGGATGGTGGAGATGTGGGAAAAAGATAGTCAAGGGCTGACTGTCCGCAAGCAAATGGAAATAGATTTTGTAGTGAATAAGATGCCTCAAAAAATATATATTCAATCTGCGTTAGAGCTGTCTTCCCGTGCCAAAACAGCACAAGAGCAACGACCTTTGATCAATGTGAATGATAATTTCAAAAAGGTGATTATCGTTGGAGAACAGTGCTTACCATGGATGAATGAGGATGGCGTACAGATAATCAGCGTTTACGATTTTTTAATGGGAAATGATGATATAATATAATTGAAACGATTATTTTTCCGCCGTAAAGGTGACGAAGGGCGAAAAGGCCCTCAAACTCGTCAACCCCGAGAAAGTGGAGTTCGGGAAACAGGAACGATAATTAAAAAAAAAAGTTGAAATAGAGCTCAGCATTGAAAAAAAAATCGTATCTTTGCAGCCCGAAAAAAGAAAATAAAAAGTCATATCAAATAAAATGAAAAAAGCAATCGCAATAGCCATCGCAGCCTTCTGCTGCATAACAGCTAACGCACAGGAAATCAACGCCGTCGTAACAAGACCGAGTGACGGTGACCAAAACTACTACCAAATCACCAGCAACCCAAATGTAGTGTTGGGCAACGACAACACCATCACGTTCAAGTTGGGAGATACACAACAAGGACAGCCATACACCCTCACAGGAAGCAACACGTACACCGTTCTGTTCAGTTCTGTCATCAGTAGTGAAGTGAACGAAAACAACCTCACGGTAAGTCACCCGATACTCATCCAGAACGGCGGCAAACTCACCGTTTCGGGAACAATGAGCAACGACGACGCGCAAGACCTCGTCATCGAAGACGGCGGACAGCTCGCTTTCAACAGCGGCACCGTCAACGCCACGGTGAAGAAAGAAATCACCGGCAGCAACACAAGCAGGACAAGCGACGTGAACTGGTTTACGATAAGCTCGCCGCTCACGGCCAACACCGCGCTCGCAGATGTCAAAGGCCTCATCCCGACAACAGTCACGGCGACCGACTACGACCTCTACCGCCTCGATGAGAAAAACGGATTGTGGGTGAACTCGAGAGTCTATGACAATTCAAACGTCATCGCGAACCCTGAATTCACCACAATCGACAAGGGCATCGGTTACATATACCATAAAGGAAACGACACGACACTTGAATTCAATGGCGAAATCAATGCTGAAGACGTTGAATGCAACCTCACAATCGGTGCGGCGCACGGCTACAACCTCATTGGCAACCCGTTCACACAGGACATCAAGTTGACAGATGTAGAAAAAGGAAGTGCTGACTTTGCCGACGGTTTCTATGTTCTTTCCAACCAGAACACATGGGGAGCAAGACTCACAGACGGCGAAATCAAACCACTCCAGGGTTTCCTCGTGCAAGCGACCATGGCCGGCGGTGTCACCATCGGCAAGCCGAGTTCGGGAAGCAAAGGCGAGCATTCAAATGAACAGGTCACCAACATCGAAGCCATCGTGTCGAACAGCAGCTACAGCGACAACGCTTTCGCGATGCTCGGCGAAGGCAACGGCCTCAACAAGGTCAACCACCGCAACGCCGAAGCCCCGATGCTCTACATCCCGCAGGACGGCGAGGACTTCGCCATCGCGTTCATGAACGAGGAAACAAGAGTGTTCCCGCTCAACTTCAAGGCCATGACGACAGGCAGATACAACATCAGCCTCAAGCCTACCGACAATGTCAACTATCTGATTCTCATCGACAACATGACAGGCGAAGAGACCAACATGCTGCTTGAAGATAGTTATTCGTTCATCGGCTCACCCGCCGACTACGAGAACCGCTTCACAGTGAAACTCGGCATCAGCAACGGCAACGACGATGACGAGCAGTTCGTATATCAATACGGCAATGAGCTCATCATCAACGGCGAAGGCATGCTTCAGATGTTCGACGTCCTCGGAAGAGTGGTCATCAGCGAAGAAGTCCACGGACAGCGAGTCAACATCGGCGGCCTCACCACCGGCGCGTACATCGTGAGGATGACAGGAAATGAAGTAAAGACACAGAAAATTATAGTCAAATAGTTTAACCCCCAAAAAATTATTAAAAATGAAAAAGATAATATTCACGATAGTTATTACATTAGGGCTCACGATGGGTGCGATGGCACAGACCGACGCTTTCTTCAGCGACTGGAATAATTCTGACAACAGAGGGAGCAGTGGTCCGGATCTGCCGGCGCTCCCGAGCGAACATGGTTCTACCGGCAACCAAAGTACGCCGCTCGGCACAGGTCTGCTCATCCTCACGGCCCTCGGCGCGGGATACGTCGCGTTGAAGAGGAAAGATTAGAGTTGAGTGTTAAGAGTGGAGAGTTGCTCAGACTTCTAAATATTGACGCGCTTCGGCGCGTCATTTTTTTTCATAAAAATGAAAGTTTTTTACTGAAACAAAATGTTTTTTTTCTATCTTTGCAACTTGAAAAATTAGGCGAATTTTCGCTCTAAATAATTGAAAATCAATTAAGTCTTAATAATTTACAATAAAATGGAAAGAACCAAGTATGTTTACCTGTTCGGGAACCGTACGGCCGAAGGTAACTCAAAGATGAAGAACTTGTTGGGCGGCAAAGGCGCCAACCTCGCGGAAATGTGTCTGTTAGGTCTGCCTGTGCCGGCAGGTCTCACAATCACAACTGAATGCTGCACAGCATATTACACAAACAACTGCCAATTGCCAGCCGGCTTGATGGATGAAGTCCACGCAGGCATTAAGAACATGGAGAATATCATGGGAATGAAATACGGCGACGCTGAGAACCCGCTTCTCGTGTCGTGCCGTTCAGGTGCGCGCCAGTCGATGCCGGGCATGATGGACACCGTCCTGAATATCGGCCTCTGCTCAAAGACCATCCCAGGATTGATCAAGAAAACCAACAACCCACGTTTCGTCTATGACTCATACCGCCGCCTCATCATGATGTACGCCGACGTCGTCATGGAGAAGGCCGAAGACAAAGAACCGGCCGAAGGCAAAGGCATCCGCAAGATTTTGGATGACATGCTCGATGAGTTCAAGGAAAAGAAAGGCTACAAGTCAGACACAGAGATAAAAGCCGAAGAGCTTCAGCAGCTTGCCGAAGACTTCAAGGCCACCATCAAGAGAGTGCTCGGAACAGAGTTCCCAGACGACGCGGAGCTTCAGCTCGAAGGCGGCATCAAGGCCGTGTTCAAGAGCTGGAACGGCAAGAAGGCCGTCTCTTACAGAAGAATCGAAGGCATCCCGGAAGACTGGGGCACAGCGGTGAACGTCCAGACAATGGTGTTCGGCAACATGGGTGAGAACTCAGCCACAGGCGTCGCTTTCACACGCGACCCCGCCACGGGCGACAACAAGTTCTACGGCGAATGGCTCATCAACGCACAGGGCGAAGACGTCGTCGCCGGCATCAGGACACCTAACCCGTTGAACAACGACACCAAGAACGAGAAGAACAAAGCCATGCCTTCAATGCAGGAACTCATGCCGGAGACCTACAAGGAACTCTGCGACGTGCGCGCCACATTGGAAGACTTCTACAAAGACATGCTCGACATCGAGTTCACCATCCAGGACGGCAAACTTTACATGTTGCAGTGCCGCGTCGGCAAACGCACCGGCGTCGCCGCCGTCAACATGGCTCTCGACATGCTTCATGAAGGCAGGATCGACGAGGCCACGGCGGTCATGAGACTCGGCGTGAACCAGATTGACGAGCTCCTCCACCCTATCCTCGACGCTAAAGACGAGAAGAACAAGAGCATCCTCGCCCACGGTCTGCCGGCAGGTCCTGGCGGCGCGGTCGGCCGCATCGCGCTCAGCAGCGAGAAAGCCAAGGAGTTCCGCGCAGCGAAACAGGCCAACATCCTCGTCCGCGAAGAGACGAACCCGGAAGACGTCGAAGGCATGCGTGCCGCTGACGGCATCCTCACACAACGTGGCGGCATGACATCACACGCAGCTTTGGTCGCACGCGGCTGGGGCAAGTGCTGCATCGTCGGCTGCGAGGCAGTCCATATCAACGAAGCGGAAGGCATCGTGAGAATCGGCGACAAGACATATAAGGAAGGCGACATCATCAGCCTCAACGGAACGAAGGGTTATGTGTATGACGGCTCGGTGAAAACCATCGACGCCACAGAGAACCAGCGTTTCCAGGAGTTCATGAAACTCGTTGACAAATACCGCAAGATGGGTGTCCGCACCAACGCCGACAACCCTGACGACGCACAGAAAGCCGTCAGCTTCGGCGCAGAAGGCATCGGCCTCTTCCGTATCGAACACATGTTCTACGGCAAGAACAGCGAGAAACCTCTCGCGAAACTTCGCAACATGATCCTTGCGAACAGCACAGAGGAACGTATCGCAGCCTTGGCGGAACTCGAGCCTTACATCCGCGAGTCAGCGAAAGCTACGTTGAAAGTCCTCGACGGCAAACCTGTCACGTTCCGTCTTATGGATCCGCCGCTCCACGAGTTCGTGCCTCACGTACTTGAGAAACAGGTCGAGCTCGCCAACGAGCGTGGCATGGAACTTGCGGAACTTCAGAAACGCATCGACGCATTGCACGAAGTCAACCCGATGATGGGTCTCCGCGGCGTACGTCTCGGCATCGTATATCCTGAGATTTCAGAGACACAGTTCCGCGCCCTGTTCGAGGCGACAGCACAGCTGATGAAGGAAGGCAACGATCCGCACCTCGAAGTCATGGTCCCGCTCACAATCAACGTCAAGGAGCTCGAGCACCAGAAAGCCATCGCCGAACGCGTCAAGGCAGAAGTCGAAAAACAGTACAACGTCACAATCAGCTACCTCTATGGCACGATGATTGAGATCCCACGCGCAACGTTGGTCGCCGACAAAATCGCGGAAGTGGCACAGTTCTTCTCATTCGGGACCAACGACCTCACGCAGATGACATTCGGCTTCTCACGCGACGACGTGAACGCCATCGTCCACAGCTACATCGACAACAAGATCATCCCCGCCGACCCGTTCAACACCTTGGATCAGGAAGGCGTCGGGCAGTTGGTCAGACTCGGTGTCGAGCGCGGACGTTCGACGAGAAACAACCTGAAGTGCGGTGTCTGCGGTGAACACGGCGGCGACCCGGCGTCAGTGGAGTTCTTCTACAGCTGCGGTTTGAACTACGTTTCATGCTCACCATTCCGCGTGCCGGTTGCAAGACTTGCAGCGGCACAGGCTGCAATTAAGGCTGACAGAAAATAGCCATTAGCTATTAGCCGTTGGCTATTGGCCATTAAAACAGTAGAGACGCCACGATGTGACGTCTCTACGTGTTTTTATTACCCTTCCCCGTCATTTCGACCGGAGCGAAGCGGAGTGGAGAAATCTTATTTTTTCACAATACTCTTGACTTTTTCAGAAAATAGTTGTATTTTTGCGCTGTATTAATATATTATATGTCATGAGTACTCAAAACATGATAGATCTGATAGCCGATTATTTCAAAACGCAACCTGTTTTGAAAGCATGGTTATTTGGCTCGTATGCTCGAGGTGAAGAGACATCTGACAGCGATGTTGATTTGCTTTTTGTGCCTGACCGTTCCGGCAAGCCGTTCACGTTGTTTACAATGGCGAAGATGTATCAGGATTTGAAGAGAATGCTTGACAAGGAAGTTGATTTGGTGGAGGAAGGCTCGTTGCGCCCATACGCCAGCGCAAGTGCAGAACAGGACAAAAAACTGATTTATGAGAGAGCGAATTAGAGATAAAGGAAGGCTTGAGGACATTAGGCATTATTCCGAAATAGCGGAAAGCATCGTAAAAGGAATGTCATACGATGACTTCGTAAAAGATGTCAAATCGTATTATGCCGTTATGAAAACCGTCGAAATCGTTGGCGAAGCGGCATATATGCTTACAAAAGAGTTTAAAGAAGCCCATTCAGAGACACCTTGGGAAATTATTCAAGGTATGCGACATATTCTGGTTCATGGATATGCCAGTGTTAATGCTTCTACTTTGTATGAAACAACTGTAAATAATATTCCAGAGTTGAGGAAACAAGTTGAAAAGTATTTGGAAGAAACCAATTGGAAACAATGGGTTTAAATCTAATATTTTGCAGTGTCAAATTAAACAAATAGATTAAGAAACAGACAGTTAAATAAAGTATAAAGACATATTAAAAAGACGTTTTCGCTTTTCTTGTGAAGTCGAAATCTGGACAATTTCAACATTACTACAAAGGAAAGGAAAAGCTCGCAGTTACCGTGAGCTTTCTTGTTTGTAGTAATAGGTAGTCCAGAACCTCAACGATAAACAAAAAGTTTCACGTTTTTTTATTATCTGAATCATAAGAAAATCATTATTAACGATATTTACATAATATGAAAACAAAAGCTTTACTAAATTTTATATTTCTCGCTTTGTTGATGGCAATAACAGGTGTTGCAAATTTAAATGCCCAGACATTCGCAGTTGATAATTTGATGTATTCAATTCATGATGACAGTGTAACTTTATGGGGACATGTTGATGGACAAAATGCCACAGGTGAGTTGATAATACCAGAATCTGTAACTTATGAAGGAATGAGTCTGGCTGTAACTGCAATTGGCCAATTTGCTTTTTATGGATGCAATGGCTTGACAGGTTCATTAACTATTCCTATATCAGTTATAAATATCGGCCATGCTGCTTTTGCTGGCTGTGACGGATTCACAGCAATATCAGTTAATAACGGGAATCCAGTGTATGACTCTAGGGATAATTGTAATGCAATTATAAAAACAGCAAACAACGAACTTATAGCAGGTTTCAAGAATACAATAATACCTAACACTGTAACATCAATTGGAGATGATGCATTTGAAATATGCATTAGCTTAACTAATATAACAATTCCGAATTCAGTAACATTTATAGGAAGCTTGAGTTTTCAAGGATGCACAGGTCTAACAAGCATTATAATACCAAATTCAGTAACCACCATATATGATGGCGCTTTCGAAGATTGTACAGGACTAACTAACATAACAATTCCAAATTCAGTTACAACCATCGGTGATGGTGTTTTTGCGGGCTGTTCCGGCTTAACAGAAATCTCTGTAAACAGTGAAAACCCAGTGTATGATTCGAGAGATAATTGTAACGCTATCATACGAACATCCAACAATGAATTAATTGCTGGATGTATGAACTCATTTATACCAAATACTGTAACTTCAATTGTTTATCTTGCTTTTTATGGATGTTCTGGATTAACAGACATAACAATTCCTGCATCAGTTACAAATATTAGTGGGAATCCTTTTGCATATTGTTCGGGATTAGCACTAATCTCTGTAGATAGTGAAAATCCAGTATATGATTCAAGAGATAATTGCAATGCTATTATTAAAACAGCTGATAATGAGCTGAGGTCGGGATGTAAAAATACAATAATACCTAATACTGTAACCTCAATTGGATATCAAGCTTATATGGGAAACTCTGAATTATCTAACATTACTATTCCAAATTCCGTTACGACTATAGGGGAATATGCATTTGCGAATTGTTCTGGTTCCAATATAACATTAACAATTGGTAATTCTGTTGAGTATATTGGTTACGGTGCTTTTGGAGATTTTTCAAATGTTACAAAAGTTGAAATTTTGGCATCATCACCACCTTATCATGAAGGTGGTGTGTTTTACAATTTCAATTGTACGACTTTGATAGTTCCTTGCGGATGCGTTCAAGCATATGAATACTCTAATTGGCATCAACATTTCACAACAATAATTGATGATTGCAGTGATGCTGCAGAATTAGAGTCAAATATAGCATCAATTTATCCAAATCCTACATCAGGAATTGTAAAAATCGAAGCTGAAAACATAAAAAATTTCTGCATTTACAACATGTTAGGGGAACAACTGTATAATGCACCAGTAAATGGCGACGTATTTGAATATGATTTCAGCAATTATGAATCCGGAGTATATCTTGTCAGGATTGAGACCTCAAAAGGAATAATAACTAAAAGAGTTATGGTGGAAGGATGAGATTTCTCCACTCCGCTTCGCTGCGGTCGAAATGACGATGTGAGGTGCTAATCAAACTTATGCTTCCATCTTCTGTGACTCCACAACCAGTAGTATGGGTGGTTCTTTATCGTTTGTTCTAATAATTCAACGTATTTCTGCATCACGGCTCCTTCGGGCAGCTCGTTCGGATGTTCAGTGATGATCTTCACGTCAACGCGGTACTTCCCTACCCTTTCCTTTACGACTTCATAATAAAGTACCGGCAAGTCATATTTCCTCGCAAAGCCCTCCGCCCCGCGGATGAAACCCGTCCTATGGTTTAAGAAATCAGTAACATAACAACGCTGCGGATTGCCCGGGTTCTGGTCCGACAAAATCATGTATGCCGCAGGGATGTGGTTGTTTTCGTGGTACGCCATCACCTCGCGCACATTGTCGTGAAACACCACATGGTCGCCGTAACGCGTTCTCGCTCTGTTGATTAGCTTCTCAAAAACCTGATTCGTATTGTGAGCCCCCACTCCTATTCCGTGATGTTTGAACTGCATATCTACGCTCAAAACCATCCATTCCCAGTTGTTGTAATGGCTCGACATCAGCACCACGCTGCGGCCTTCTTCATAAAACTTATTGACAACTTCCGGATTCGAGCAACGGTAACGACGCATCACGTTGCGACGGCTCATCGTCAGCATCTTGAGCATCTCCGCCGCTATCTGCGTGAAATGCCAGTAGAACCTATTCCTCACCTTTCGTGTCTTCTTCTCGTCCCATTCAGGAAATGAATCACGTAAATTCTTATCAATCACTTTCTTACGATAACGGATAACGAAAGCCATCAACAGATAAAACGGGAAACATATCACATAAAGCAACACCAACGGCAGTATTGACAACGGATACAGAACCAAATAAAACAAAACATACGTCATATTTTGACTGATTTTAAAGCCGCAAAAGTACATTTTTTTATGGAACATGAACATTTTCATCTTAAAAAAATTAATATTAATGTTTTGATTGGATAAATTATATAATTTTGCAAAAAATTTAAAATTCCAGATATGGCAAAAGACATCAATGAAATCAGAGAGGCCCTCGCCTCCTACGGAATCAGAGACGTGAAAGAAATCATCTACAACCCGTCATACGACGAGCTGTTCAAGGACGAGATGAACCCAGCCTTGGAAGGTTACGAGAAAGGCGTGATGACCGAACTCGGCGCCGTCAACGTGATGACAGGCATTTACACAGGCCGTTCGCCCAAGGACAAATACATTGTGATGGACGAGAACTCGAAGGACACCGTCTGGTGGAACACTCCGGTCTATCCGAACGACAACCACGAGATGAGCGGCAAGGTGTGGGAAGCGGTGAGAGACCTCGCGAAGAAACAGCTCTCGGGCAAGAAACTTTACGTCGTTGACGCCTTCTGCGGCGCGAACAAAGACACACGCATGGCCGTGCGTTTCATCATGGAGGTGGCATGGCAGGCTCATTTCGTGCTCAACATGTTCATCAAACCCACCGAAGATGAGCTGAAGAACTTCAAGCCGAACTTCACCGTCTATACAGCATCGAAAGCCAAAGTCGAGAATTACAAGGAGTTAGGACTTAACAGCGACACCTGCGTGGCGTTCAACGTGACATCGCGTGAGCAGGTCATCCTGAACACATGGTACGGCGGCGAGATGAAGAAAGGCATGTTCTCGATGATGAACTACTACCTTCCTCTGAAAGGCATCGCCTCGATGCACTGCTCGGCGAACACCGACATGAACGGCGAGAACACCGCCATCTTCTTCGGACTGTCGGGCACCGGCAAGACGACACTCTCCACCGACCCGAAACGTCTCCTCATCGGCGATGACGAACACGGCTGGGACGACGAAGGCGTGTTCAACTTCGAAGGCGGCTGCTACGCAAAAGTCATCAACCTCGACAAAGAAAGCGAGCCTGACATCTACAACGCCATCAGACGCGACGCGCTGCTTGAGAACGTCACCGTTGACAATGACGGCAAGATCGACTTCAAAGACAAGAGCGTGACGGAGAACACCCGCGTCTCCTACCCCATCGAACACATCGAGAAAATCGTGAAGAACGTGCGTCCCGTCTCAGCCGGCCCGACAGCGAAGAACGTCATCTTCCTTTCGGCAGATGCATTCGGCGTGCTTCCTCCCGTCTCGATACTGACACCGGAACAGTGCAAATACTACTTCCTGAGCGGTTTCACCGCGAAATTGGCAGGCACCGAACGCGGCATCACCGAGCCTACGCCGACATTCAGCGCATGTTTCGGACAGGCGTTCCTCGAGCTGCATCCGACGAAATATGCAGAGGAACTCGTGAAACGCATGGAGAAGAGCGACGCCAAGGCTTATCTCGTGAACACAGGCTGGAACGGAACAGGCAAACGCATCTCAATCCGCGACACACGCGGCATCATCGACGCCATCTTGGACGGCTCAATTGAGAAGGCCCCGACCAAGAAGATTCCATACTTTGATTTCGAAGTCCCTACCGCGTTGCCGGGCGTTGACCCGAAGATCCTCGACCCGCGCGACACATACGCAAATGTCGAAGACTGGAACAGGAAAGCCGAAGACCTCGCCGGAAGGTTCATCAAGAACTTCGGCAAGTTCACCACCAACGAAGCAGGCAAGGCTTTGGTGAAAGCCGGACCGAGATTAGGTTAAAAGATGAAAGATGAAAGTTAAAAGAAAAGGACACCTTGCGGTGTCCTTTTTCATTGCAAGCGGTTATATTTACAAATAATTTTAGTTCAGCATGACCGGCATGAGAAGCATCAGGATGTCCTCGGCGGCGTTCTGGTTATCGACAGGGGTGATGATACCTGCGCGGTTCGGCGCCGACATTTCGAGTTGAATTTCATTCTGGCTGACATTGGCAAGCATTTCCTGGAAGAACTTGGAGCTGAATCCGATTTCCATGTCTTCGCCTGTGTAGTTGCATGTGAGGCGTTCCTTTGCTTCGTTAGAGTAGTCGAGGTCTTCAGCCGTGAGTGTCAGTTCCTGTCCGCTTATTTTGAAACGTACCTGATGCGTCGCCTTGCTCGAGAAGATTGCCACGCGCTTGATTGCCGAGTTCATCAGTTGTCTGTCAACGATGAGTTTGTTGGGGTTCGTTGCCGGAATGACGGCTTCGTAATTCGGATAACGGCCTTCTATCAGACGGCACACGAGGTTGTACTCTCCGAATGTGAACGAAGCGTTAGTGCTGTTGAATTCGATGCGTACAGGCTCATCGGCTCTCGCTGCGAGTATGTTCTTCAACTGATTTATAGGTTTCTTCGGCATGATAAATGACGCCACCACATCCGACTTGACATCCATCCTTCTGTAGCGGACGAGTTTGTGAGCGTCGGTAGCCACGAAAGTGAGGCAGGTGTCGTTCATCGACATCAAGACGCCTGTCATGATTGGACGGATCTCGTCGTTTCCTGTGGCGAATATTGTCTTTTCAAATCCGCAGGCGATGACATCTGCCGGGACTTCCCATACCATCGGTTCGGCCAAGACCGGAACCTGCGGGAACTCGTCGCTCTTGTGACCGACCATCTTATAACGCCCCTCCCCTGTCGTCAACTCGATTGCCATCGTGGCCTCATCGATGTTAAACGACACCGGAATGTCAGGGAAATTCTTCATCACGTCGATGAGGATACGTGCCGGAATCGTCACACGGCCTGCACCTTCCACCATGTCGGGCTGGATTGTAACGGTCATTGTCGTCTCAAGGTCTGACGCCGTCACGCACAATCTGCCATCCGAAATGTCAAAAAGAAAATCGTCGAGGATTGGTAATGTGTTGCTTGAATTGATGACTCCGCTGAGTGACTGAATGGCTTTCAAGAGTTTTAAACTCGATAATATAAACTTCATAATTCCAATTTTTTTGAGGTGCTAAATTACAACTTTTAATCTAATTTGAAGCAAAAAAAATTAATATTTTTTTCATCCCTTATTTCCCCTGCAAATACTGCAATCTTAACAGCAAATTATCGACATCGGCATTCCGCCCGACACCGTACTCATACGTTTCCTGCGTATCCTTTTCGACAAAACTTCTTTTCTTCTCATCCATTTTTTCAAGACGATCGTTGAAGTCTGCGTCAGATGTGAGGACTTCCATCTTTCCACCGCAATACTTCAGAAACATCCATTGCCCGTCTTCGTTTTTCAGATGGAACATAAGCGTCGGAATATCTTGATAATCAATTAAAACAACCGCATCATAATAACCTTTGGCTGCATGACTGTTGAAATTATTGATGTGTATTTCAGGTTCACTCACGAAACAATGAAGACTGCTGACCCATTTCATCCTCAAGTCATTCATCATCACTATCATTTCATTCCTGCTTCTAATACCCGGAAAGTCTTTTTCTTCCGATCCGAACAGCATGAATGCCAAATAATCAACGAGTTTGTCATCAAATGTAAAATCTAACATCGCCTGAACGCTCAGGCTGATCTCGTCATTTTGAATGTCGTAAGCAAACATGCCATCGGTCAGGAAATTCATGTGTTTCGTGTTGATACCAAGATTCATTTCTCCCTTTCCGAGTACGAAGCAACTATCCTTTTGCAAAATCACACCCGAACTTATAAGACGTTGGTATTCAGAATCAAAATACAATTCATCATTGAATGACAGCACAGTTTTATCAGGTTTATAAATTAGATTCTCCGTAAAGAACTCCACAAAAAATTCTTTGTTGTCATCATCGAAATACAATCCGCATTTAGACGGCAGAGTATCATTATCCAAAAGCAGGGAAATATCTTTTGAACCATTTATATTCGTTGCCTTAAACCACTTATAATCAGCAAGGCACGGATGTATCATCTTAAAACATCCATCGAAATTGATAGGTTCTGTTCCCGATTTGAATGATATGTCACCTTTGAAGAGACAATCGCTGTTTATCAAGAAGTTATCTGTCTCTTCGATTTTTCCAAAGCCGACGGTCATGCCATTTTGGTCAGGATATATCTCATTGAAATACAATGGAGTAACATGATCATCAGGGTCAACATAATCCATATATCCTTTGGCAAAATAATGATTCTTGCCAATGGAATCGATCAGTGCGTCATGTATGGTGATTGACGGGCTGTGAATTGTCGCGGTGCCGGCAGCCTGAATGACTGCATTTTCCTTTATTTGCAAGTCACCATCAGACGGCAAGACCACGACATCCGCAATCGGCAAGGAATCGACATCGTGGACCAATATCGTATTATCGGCAAAGTTATAATCCATCTTTCTCACTTCAATTGCAGGTATTACGGCATCCGAGTCGGCTGGCACAATCGGTTTGGCGTATTCACTTGACAGCGAAGCAGTTCCGTCATCAAATCGCCATTCAGCACTGTCAGCCCCGAACATGACATTATTCTTTGCAAAAATGATATTACCGTTGTTGCCCACATTTTTGAACGATACGATTGTATCGTCAAAATCAATTGACAACGAATAATTTGACACTATAAGATTGTCGCTGCCACTGTCATCAACAATGACCATATTGGCTGACTCGGCGGTGAAAAAATTATTCTTAAACACAAAACTGTTCGATTCGACAGTCGCACCATTCATATTCAGCAGACCTTTTCCATAAAGACCATTTTGTTTCAGACACATTTCACCTCTGAAAGTACAGCCATTAGACAACTCAATTGCATCAGTCAATGTATAGACAACCATTGTGTTATCTTTTGTATGCATCTTAATTTCAACAGAATCGGCGGCAGCATGAGGTATGGAGATCAGGTCATCCACGGCCAACATCTCAAATTTTCCGTGCATATAAGCCATCGTATCATCGAAAGTAACATGGTCGGACTCCGCAGAAGCTGTCATAAAGTTCAGAGTGCCAACGCCATAGAGTTTTTCGTTCGAAAGTTTGACCTCATTGTTGAACTTCGCCTCACTGCCGACAATCTCCATTCCATTTTTTTCGGTATTGTGTGAGAATCCGAGAGTATAATCATCTTTGATTATCAATTCATCCTCAAAATCCTTGAAGATTCCAGTTCTAACAGTTCCTTTCAAACTGAAATCTGACGCGCTGAAAGTGAAGAGGCTGTCAAAAGTGAAAGGAGGAAGGATGAACGACACCTGCTCGAAATCGACCTGCGAGTCTTTGTCACAGTCAAAGATTGGGTAATCGGAATTATCAACCACGCCCGACCTGTTTGTACTTTCATCAATGTAGACTTTTCCTGACACGTTAGTTAATACATTTTTAATTCTCCGATTATCAAGAGCATTATCTCTGTTCCTCACAAAAAACACGAGCGAATCGACTGTGGGAAGTTCAATGACGAAATCGGAATAATTGAAATGGCTTGAATGTGTGTGAAACTCAAACAAGCCTGCCATCATCTTCCCTGAAAACTCAAAGTCGAGGTTCTTTTTCACTACAATGGTGTTGTCGTATGGGACAATGGCTACATTCTTAGCATTACTGATTACTACATTACGTATTCCATTGATTGTCAAACCTTTATTCAACAAGTCAAGCACCATATTCGGCATACCACCTGTCGTATGTGAATCAATCTTTATAACATCATAGTCACTATCACCATTTCTCGCGCCAATCACCCTATAGAAGGTTCTTGTCGGATATGCGACCTTATTCTGAGCATCGTATATCAAATACCCTTGTTCGGCAAGATGCATCACTATTGAAACGACCTGTTCGACATTTCTTTTGAGAAACATTGCAAACAGCTGCACATCAACAACATCAGTGTCATACCCATTCAAATAATCATTTACAAGTGCCAATGGATTGCGCACGTCCATGCCTTGCAATCTGTCCCAATCCATCTCATCGTAAAAATTCATTGATTTAAAATACGCTCTACTATCTTGATATTGAGCGACCAGCTTATGGGATCTGATTTCGCTTTCGTCGATCTTCCACAGCATCGCATCACAGAATATGAAAACTTTATGGTATGTATCACTGTACGGTCCGTTGCCCATCGACTTGTTTGGATTATATAGAATAATCTCCCGAGCCGCATTGTCATACATCAAACTCTGTCGATTGTGGACTATGGAGTCACCGTCCAAATAGACAGTTACAGATACGTCATCAGCTTTCAGTTTATCATTACCAATTTCAAACGTCTCAGCAATAAATTTGGCAAGGATCGTATCGCCGCGGCTCACCGTCATCATCGTCTGATTAGAGCTGTCGGGAAACATATAGAATTGATGATTTTGAACGCCAGCGCATCCTGTCAGACTGATATTGTTGAAAACATCCGCGAATACGTCTTTTTTATACGACCTGAACACAGGATATTTTGACTTTTTGTCCTGTTTGACGGCGAAAGCCTTATCCTGCAGCTGACCCAACACCGCAGTATCAGATGACAACAAATTATAAAACATCACAGAATCAGCAACATAGCCATTGGTCGCCATATTTATTGAATAATCTGACAACTCGGCGTAAGGTTTCTTTCCGCTGATATTAAGGCTTTCCCACGATGTGCTTCCACCTTTACCAACCCACGACTTATCATCTTTCGAAAACACACCATTTGTTTTTCTGATTGCCAAGCTATCTTTCTCTGAAGCACATACAAGCGTTCCTTCCTCAACGGAAACAACAAATTCATCACTTCGCGGGAAACTGATTTTTGCATCAAACAAATACCATTTTATGCCACCCATTGTGTTGAGAATATGTTTTTCAAAAAAATCATCAGCGTATGAGAAACATCCCTTAACGGCGTTTTTATCTTTCAACGAAAGAACTTTTTTTGTATAAATCAAATAGTTATATATACTTTCGTGACCAATATCAGAGTGAGCAATATGATTTATGTCTTTAATAAACAAAAAGAATATCGCATCTTTATCAAACCGCTTGTCAGCCATGATTTGAGAGATTTCTATAATGGCATCAATCTCATTACCGGCGAACAGTCCCGAATTCCATGCTTCAACGAACTGAGGCATTACTGTCACCGAATTCTTCCTGACACTAATGTTTGGTGAATTATGTAAAATTTCTTCAACTTGTGTCAGATAAACTTCCGGCTCCCTTGAAAACTTAATATTTTCCTGAGAGAGCATGCAATTAGAAAAGGAAAACAAGACCGACATGAATAAAATTTTCAGCCATCCTGACATTTTTTCTGATTGATTCAAATCGCCAAACATATTCACAAATATTATTTTAATTTTCAATTACTTATTAACAAAAACAGCGGCTGTCCATTCGTTTTTCTTCACGTGGTTGGAATACGATAGTCCGAGGCGTTCGGCTTCTTTCCTGATCAAGACGAGGTCGGCCTCGTAGAAACCACTGAAGAAAATCTTTCCGTTTTTCCTCAGGCATTTCACGTATTCTTTCATGTCGCGAAGTAGAATGTTGCGGTTGATATTTGCGATTATTATATCAAATTGTCTGTTGTTCAATGTGTTGGCATCACCGAGTTCGACTATAATATCGTTTTCGTCGTTCATCTTGATGTTATCGAGAGCGTTGCGGTAAGCCCATTCGTCGTTGTCGATGGCGACTGTCGTTGCGGAGCCGAGTTTCTTTGCGAGTATGGCGAGCACGCCGGTGCCTGAGCCCATGTCGAGGACATCTTTCCCTTTGAAGTCTTCAGTGAGCATGAGTTTGATAATCTGCGATGTCGTCTCGTGATGAGCTGTTCCGAACGACATTTTCGGCTCGATGCACAGGTCGTATTTGTAGCTGTTGTCCGGCTCGTGGAACGGTGCGCGGATGCGGCATGTCTTGTCGATGACCGCCGGTTCGTACGATGCTTCCCATGTGGCGTTCCAGTCCTGGTCGGGAATGAGTTCTTTGTTAATAACCTGAACGTCAGCGAGTTGTTCCATCTGAAGCAGTTCGTCAAGACCTTCCTTGTCGAACGCCGTTTCCGAGCAGTAGGCGGTGAAGCCGTCATCGTTGTCCATGAAGCTGTCGAAGCCGATTTCTCCGAGCAGTTCGACGAACATATCCTTGATATTCTCGTTGCTTGGGTTCGAGAACGTATAGGCTAAATAATTCATTATCAGATTATTTTGAGGCCTGTTCGCAGATACTCACGAAGTCTTCGGCTTTGAGTGATGCGCCGCCGATGAGTCCGCCGTCAACGTCAGGCTGTGCGAAGAGTTCGGAGGCGTTCTTTGCGTTGCAGCTGCCGCCGTAGAGGATATGTAATTGGTTAGCGAGGTCTTCGCCGTATTTCTCTTTCACCAGTCCGCGGATGAAAGCGTGCACTTCCTGTGCCTGCGCCGGTGTAGCGGTCTTGCCCGTCCCGATGGCCCACACCGGTTCGTAGGCGATGACGACGTTTTCAAAATCGGCGGCGTCGAGATGGAAGAGGCCTTCCTCGACCTGTTTGCGGATGACATCGAAATGGATGCCTTTCTCTCTTTCTTCGAGGACTTCGCCGACGCAGAATATCGGCACGATCTCATATTTCAGTGCCTGATTGACTTTCTGCGCGAGTGTCGCGTTGTCTTCGCAGAAGTATTTGCGGCGTTCGCTGTGGCCGATGATGCAGCAGCTGACTCCGATGGAGTCGAGCATGTTGGCGGAGACTTCGCCTGTGTAAGCGCCTGAATCGAAAGCAGAGAGGTTCTGTGCGCCGACTTCAAAGAGTTCGTGTTCTGTGGCTTCGTCGGTGGCAAGTTCGAGGTATGGGAACGGCGGGCAAATTATCACCTCGCACGAGGGTTGTTTTTCATCCAAAAGGTTTTCAAGGTCTTCGATAAGCATCTGTGCTTCGTCGAAATCGAGGTTCATTTTCCAGTTACCTGCGACAATTTTGTTTCTTTTCATGATATTATTATTTAGTTTGATTCAAGATTTATGATTCATAGATAATTTTTAGCCGGGACATGACGAATAACATTGTCCTTTCCGCAGACAACAATATCTTCATCGTTTTTGGCTTTCTCTTCGAGCATCTCCCGCTCGGCGATTTTAAGGCCATTTACAATCTTTTTTATCATTTCATTATGTTCTTCTGTTGACATAACCTAATATTTTTGCGTAACAATTGGGTCCGCTTATGATATATAAGTTTTTCTCTCCCATAATGGCGCAAAGATAGTAAAATATTAGCGATTGGCAGAATAATTTTTATTACAATTTTGTTTTTTAATTTTCAGGTTTTTAAATCAGCGTAATGGTTTAAGATTCCAAATCTTTCAATATGCTTTCGAGGGTGTTTTCGACATCTGGTTTGACGAAAACATCGTCAATGACATGACAGAGGGAGGCCAAGATGATGTCGGAAATGATGAGTGGCAGAAAATCATCACACGGTGTCTTGCGAATATATCTCACGTTGTCGGCCACATTAACCGGTTTGTGATTCATCTTTCCACTTCGCATATTCGTTTGACATTAAAAAACCGCGCGTCATCCTATCTTTGCAGCGCGAAAAAAAAAAGATAAAAAATACCGTTTGGGAGGGTCAAACGTGTGAGACTAAGGTCGTCATAGGCACTTGATGCCGTTCGCAATGGAAGTCCACCAGCCCTCACAATCGGGAAAAACA